>NZ_CP186327.1:1268375-1902563 GCF_049332655.1 Sinomonas sp. P47F7
ACCGTCCCGTTTGAACCTGCACGGGGCCCGTGGCGTCCTCTTGGATGAGGTGACCGACTGTCCGTCGTCGGGCATCTTCGGAGGGCATCATGAAGCTTCCACGCACCGCAGCAGCGGCCGCAGCGCTCGGCGCAACCCTCTTCCTGACCGGCTGCCCCGGCCCGCCGGCGGCCCCGGCGCCGAGCCCGTCGATCACGACGCCGTCGCCCACCCTCACCCCGACACCGACTCCAACGCCGACACCGACTCCGACGCCGACGCCGACACCGACTCCGACGCCGACGCCGACACCGACCCCCGCGCCGGTGCCACCCGCCCCTGTGGCGCCACCCGTCGTCCCGCCTCCCGCCCCCGCACCGCCACCGCACATGGTTCCGCCGCCGCTTCACCCCGGCGGAGGCGACCACGACGCCGACGACAACGGTGGTCCGGACGATGGCGACGGCAACAAGTAACGCGCGCCTGATCGATGGGCGACTGATCGATCGGCGACTGATCGCCGCGATGGCGGCCACCGCAATGCTGGTCGTCTCGGGCTGCGTCGGTCCGACCGGCGGCGGCTCCGGGACGACCGCGCCGGCGCCTCGCGGTCAGGCCTTCGCGTGGTTCCGCGCCGGCCCTGCACCGGGCTTATGGAAGGTCGAGGAGCTCCCGGACCGAACCGCCAAGATGTCCCTCCCGCCCGAGGCAACGCCTGCCCAGGCCGACCCGGGCAGCGTCTCCGCCGAGATCACGTCGCCGAGCGCGGGCCTCCTGGTCTACTTCAACGCGACGCCGAAGCAGGGCGACGAGTCAGTGGCCACGTGGCCCGAGTTCCGCCTCGACCACCTCGTGGACGAAAACGGCGAACCGGCCCAGAAGCTGTCCAGCCGGACCGGGATGGCGTTCCGCGGGGGCCAGGGTTCGTGCGTGGAGGACACGTACCGAACCCGCGATAGCGAGGGCGGCACCCACGATTACCGCGAAATCGCGTGCTTCGTCGAGGGAGCGAGGGGCGGAAGCGTGCTCGTCGTGGCGACGCCGCCCCAAGCCTGGGACGCCTACAGCTCGGTGGTGCAGCAGGCCGTCGACGCGTACGCGGCGGAGTGAGCGCCGAGGGTGGGTCAGTGGGCCGCGAGCGTGCTGCTGCTGGCGGCCGCCGGGATTCGGTCCGCGGTCTGCGGGGGCGCGGGGAGCTGCATCGCGGCGATCGCTGCGCCGCGGGCCCAGTGGGTGTGGCTGACCTCGACGATCTCGAGGGGCACGGCGGGCGTGTGCTTCTCCCGGTCGTGGGCCCGGCCGGCTCGGACGGCGTCGGGCGCGGCGACGGCGAGGCCTACGCCCTCGCCCGTGAGGACGATCTTCTGGGGCATCGTGAAGGCCGAGGCGATCGTCATGAGGCGGCCGAGCGAGAACGCGGCCTGGTCCACGACCTGTCGGGCCACGGGATCCTTGGCCGCGAGCTTCATGAGCCTCTCGTAGGGCACGCTCCGACCGAGAGACACGGCCGCCTGGGCCTCGATGTTCCGGATGCTCAGCACGACGTTCGCGCAGCCGCGATGCCCGAGGCTGCAGGCGGGGCCCGTCGGGTCGAGGGGGGTGTGCCCCACTTGGCCGAGGCCCGCGTTGACGTCGTTGATGAGCTGGTTGTTGATGACGAGGCCGTAGCCCACGCCCGCGCCGATCGTGAGGATCACGAGGTTCTCGACCCCGCGGCCAGCCCCATGCCAGTGCTCGATGAGGGTCAGCGCGTTGAGGTCGTTGGCGACGGCCACCGGGAGGGACGTGGCGGCCCGGAGGCGCTCGCCGAACGGCACGTTCTCCCACTCGAGGAACGGCGCGTAGCCCACGCTGCCGTCCTCGCGGACCTGCCCGCCGAGGCAGACTCCCAGACCGGACGCGGCGCCGCCGCGACGCTGGAGGTTCTCCGCGAGCGCGGTCAGGACGGCGATCACCGAGTCGGGATCCTTCGCGCGGATCGGGGCGTCCTCGGACTCGAGCACGTCGGCCCGCAGATTGACGAGCGCCGCGTACGCGTGGTTCCCGGTGACCTTCACCCCGATGAAGCGGTGTTGGCTCGCGTCGACCTCGAGGGGCTGGGTGGGCCGGCCGGTGGGGCCCACGTGTCGTCCGGGCACCTCGCGGAGCTCTCCGGAGGCGAGGAGCGGCTTGGTGACGCGGCTCAGGCTCGCGGCCGAGAGCCCGAGCCGCTCGGCCAGCGCGCTTCGGGACATGGGCCCGTCGATGAGCAGCCGGTACAGGACATCCCGCGTGGAGCTCGGATCTCCGAGCCAGCTGGGATGCACAGGCGTGGCGTCCACGCGTCCTCCTTCGGGCCAGACCGTCCTGGCGCTCCTCGATTCTTCCAGAATCCTGAGTTTTGCGCCAGAACCTACACGTCGATTCAAGAGGGAAATCTTGGCCTATTGACAGTTGAGACTTTTGTGGCAAAACTTCCAATGTGGGGTCAATCACCAACTGATCCTTCATCGACAGCAGCGCCGCCGTCGGGCGGCCCAACACCTCGAGGTGCATCCGTGACCGTGCAAGCACAGCCGTCCGAAGCCGCCGCGCAGGCCTTGCGGGAGTGGTTCCGCAGCGCCGTCGTGTACCAGGTGTACCCGCGCAGCTTCGCCGACTCGGACGGCGACGGGATCGGCGACATCCCCGGGATCATCAGCAAGCTCGACTACCTCAAGCGGCTGGGGGTCGACGTCATCTGGCTGTCTCCCGTCTACCGCTCCCCGCACGACGACAACGGCTACGACATCAGCGACTACCAGGACGTCGACCCCGCCTTCGGCTCCCTCGCCGACCTCGACGGGCTCATCGCCGGCCTCCACGAACGCGGCATGAAGCTCGTCATGGACCTCGTGGTCAACCACACCTCCGACGAGCACCCCTGGTTCGCCGAGTCCCGCGCGTCGAACGTCTCCCCGAAGCGGGACTGGTACTGGTGGCGCCCCGCCCGTCCGGGCCACGAGCCCAGCACGCCCGGCGCCGAGCCGACCAACTGGGGCTCCTTCTTCTCGGGCCCCGCGTGGGAGTACGACGAGGCGACGGGGGAGTACTTTCTCCACCTCTTCTCGAAGAAGCAGCCGGACCTCAATTGGGAGAACTCCGAGGTCCGCGAGGCCGTGTACTCGATGATGAACTGGTGGCTCGACCGCGGGGTCGACGGGTTCCGGATGGACGTCATCAACTTCATCTCGAAGGATCTCGCGCTGCCGGACGGACCCGTCGGCGAGGGGCGGCTCTTTGGCGACGGCGCGGCGTCGTTCATTTGCGGGCCCCGGATCCACGAGTTCCTCCACGAAATGAACCAGGCCGTGTTCGCCGGCCGCGAGGGCGCCCTGCTGACGGTAGGGGAGATGCCCGGCGTCACCGTCGAGGACGCCGCGCTCTTCACCGATCCGGAGCGCGCCGAGGTGGACATGGTGTTCCAGTTCGAGCACGTGGGCCTCGACCACGAGGGCAGCAAATGGGCGCCCAAGCCGCTGCGGCTCACGGACCTCAAAGCGTCGCTCGGGCGCTGGCAGGACGGCCTCGCCGAGCGCGGCTGGAACAGCCTCTACTGGAGCAACCACGACCAGCCGCGCATCGTCTCCCGCTTCGGGGACGACGGCGCCCACCGTGAGCTGTCCGCGAAGATGCTCGGCGGGATCCTGCACTTCCACCGCGGAACGCCGTACATCTACCAGGGCGAAGAGCTCGGCATGACGAACATGCGCTTCGCCTCGATCGACGAGTACAGAGACATCGAGGTGCTCAACCACTACCGGGAGGCCATCGGCGCCCGAGGTGAGGAACCCGCCGTCGTCCTTTCCGCCATGGCGCCGCTCAACCGCGACAACGCCCGGACCCCCGTCCAGTGGACGGCGGGGGAGCACGGCGGATTCACGACGGGGACGCCGTGGATCGCGGCCAACCCCAACTCGGTGGAGATCAACGCCGAGGAGCAGGTGGACCGCGAGGACTCCGTCTTCAGCTTCTACCGCCGCCTCATCGAGCTCCGGCACAGCCTGCCGGTCATCGCCCAAGGCGACTTCGCGATGCTCCTGCCCCACGACGAAGCCGTCTACGCCTACACCCGCAGCTACGCGGGCACCGAACTGCTCGTCCTCGGCAATTTCACGCCGGACGAGCGCCACGCCGACATCGGCGACCCCTCGTGGGGCTCCGCCGAACGCATCCTCGGCAACTACCCCGACACCCAGGGCCTGACCCTCAGGCCTTGGGAATTCGCAGCCTTCATCCGCACTGCATAGCCCCACCCCACCACCCCACCCGGTCACCACCCGGCCACCATCACCCACCCCACACGACCCATCCCCCTTCCATCCCCCACCCACCCTCCGGGCAAAGCTGCCCGGAGGACACGAAAGGTCACCCTCATGAAGCGGTCTCTGGCCCTGCCCGCCATCGCACTCGCCGCCGTCGCCGGCCTAGCGGCGTGCGACGTGGGCGGTACGGGCGCCTCGCAATCCACGCCGTCCGCCCAGCAGGTCGCCGCCGGGACGCAGCTCAGCGGCGAGATCACTTTCTGGCACGCCTACAGCGCGGGCGGAGGCGAGATCGACGCGCTCGAAAAGACGCTCATCCCGGCGTTCGAGAAGCTGCACCCCGGCGTGAAGGTCAACAGCGTCCAGGTGCCGTCCGACCAGATGCACCAGAAGCTCATCACGGCGACCGCAGGCGGGTCCCTGCCCGACGTGTTCCGCGCGGACATCGTCGCGGTGCCGGAATTCGCCAAGCTCGGCGTGCTCGCACCACTGAGCGACACCATGCCCGACTTCCAGGACTGGGCCAGCAAGATGTACCCCGGGCCGCTCGCCACCAACAAGTACCAGGGCAAATACTGGGGCCTCCCGCTCGACACGAACACGCGAGTGGTCATCTACAACCAAGCCGCGCTCACCGCACAGGGGATCTCGGCGCCGCCCAAGACGATCGACGACCTCAAGTCCCTGGCCGCCAAGCCCGGCTCCGGCAAGTACATCTTCGCCGAGGGCGGGTCCGGCGGCTGGAATCTCCTCCCGTTCATCTGGTCCAACGGGGGAGACATGACGAACGCTGACGTGACGAAGGCGAGCGGCTACCTCAACAGCCCCAAGACCGTCGAGGCGATCCAGCTGCTCGTCGACCTGTACAACAACAAGCAGCTGCCCTCCAACATCCTCGGCGGCACGGGAACGATGCAGACGTCCGACGGCCTCGCGAAGGGCGTCTACGACACGATCGTCGACGGCCCGTGGACGTTCCCCGGCCTCACCAAGTCCTACCCTGACTTCAAGCCGGCCACCGAACCGATGTTCTCTGGCTCGGCGGGCAGCATCAGCGTGGTGGGCGGCGAAGATATCGTCATGACGCAGCAGTCGAAGAACAAGGCCCTCGCGGCCGAGTTCATCCGCTACATGCTCTCCCCGGATGCGCAGCAGGCCATGGGCAAGGTCGGGCAGCTCTCGGCCGAATCGGCCCAGGCCACGGCGATGGCCTCCTACGCGCCGTACTACCAGCCGTACCTCGACCAGCTCAAGACCGCCCGGCCCCGGCCCGCAACGTCCCAGTGGGCCAAGGTTGACGACATCTTCACGAAGCAGGTCCAGCTGGCCTTCCAGGGCAAGACCACCGTCAAGCAGGCGCTCGACGACGCGGCGGCCCAGATCGACCCGCTCCTCGCGCAAGGATAGGCATGACCCTCAGCACGGCCCCCGGGACCTCCAAGGTGCCGGCCCCCGCCCCGCCGCGGCCCCTCAAGCCGCGGCGGGGTGGCTCCTCACGCCGCCCCGGGCACTGGTGGATTCCGTGGGCGTTCGCCGCCCCCGGGCTCGGATTGTTCGCCCTCACCACCGGCTACCCGCTCCTGCGGTCACTGCAGATCAGCTTCTACCAGTGGTCGGTGCTGCCTGGCACGCCGAGCCCGTTCGTGGGTCTGGGCAACTACGTGCGGGCGGTGAGCGACCCGCAGTTCTGGATGAGCGTGGTGAACGCCGGCGCGTATCTGCTCATGACCGTCCCGGCCACGATCGCCCTGGCCCTCGCGTTCGCGACGCTGCTCCACCGGCCCATGGCCGGGCGGACCCTCTTCCGGGTCCTGTACTACATCCCGGTCGTCACGAGCTGGGTCGTCGTCTCGCTCCTGTTCCGGTACCTCTTCACGACCGACAACGGCGCCGTGAACTGGTTCCTCCAGGACATCCTGCACGTGGTCGGCGAGCCGGTGCCGTGGCTCGAGCAGCGCTGGACCGCGATGGCCGCCATCTCCCTGCTCGGGATCTGGAAGAACCTCGGCTGGTGCATCGTCGTCTTCCTCGCCGCGCTCAGCGGCGTCCAGCAGGACCTCTACGAGGCCGCGTCGATCGACGGCGCGAACGCGTGGCAACGCTTCGCCAACGTCGCGTTCCCGGGGATCCGCGGCACGGTCGTGTTCGTCTCCATCGTCCAGATCATCGGGGCGTTCAACGTCTTCCCGTCGGTGCTCCTCATGACCAACGGAGGGCCGGCCGGGACCACCGAGGTGCCGCTCAGCTACATGTACAAGCAGGCGTTCTCGTTCCTGGACTTCGGCTTCGCGTCGGCGATGTCGTTCGTGCTGGCCATCATCATCTCCGCGGTCTCCTACGTGCAGTACCGCGTGACCCGCGAGAAGAAGGAGGCGTGACCGTGACCTCTGTAGCACCGGCCGCGGCCCGTGCCGGCATTCGGGGGCGCCGAGGCAGGTCGATCACCGCGGCGTGGATCCGCGTGGTCCTCGTGGCCGTGGGCGCCGTGTTCATGCTCGCGCCGTTCGTCATCATGGTCTCGACGTCGCTCGAGCCGGACACGGCCCTGCTGCCCAGCCCGCCGCATTTCATCCCGCAGAACTTCACGTTCTCCAACTACCTCGACGCGTGGAACGGGAGCGACTTCGGCCGGTACTTCCTCAACTCCACGTACGTCTCGATCCTGACCACGTTCGCGTCCGTCGCGATCTCCGCCATGACGGCCTTCGCGTTCGCGCGCTTCGACTTCCCGCTCAAGAACCTGGTCTACGGGGTGCTCCTCGCGGGGCTCATGATCCCCGGCATCGTCGTGATCGTTCCCCAGTTCATCCTCGCGAAGTCCCTCGGACTCGTGGACTCCCTCAATTGCCTCGTGTTCTTCTACACCGCCGGCCAGATCGCCTTCACGACCTTCATGCTCCGCGCGTTCTTCGAGCGCGTCCCCCTCGAACTCGACGAGGCCATGACGATCGACGGCGCCGGGACCCTGAGGAAGTTCCTCCGCCTGTACCTCCCGCTCGGGCGCCCCGCGCTCGCGACCGCCGCCGTCTTCTCCTTCCTCGGGGCCTGGGACGAATACATCTGGGCCCTCACCGTGATCAGCGACTCGAGCAAGCGCACGCTTCCGCTCGGCATCGCGGCGTTCCAAGGGGAGCACGCCACCGCGTGGGGGCTCGTCTTCGCCGCCTCGACGATCGCCGTCATCCCGGTCGTGGCCGTCTACGTCGCCGGCCAGCGCCACCTCATCACCGGGATCACCGCCGGCGCCATCAAATGACTGCCACCAACCACGGAGAACCTCTCTCAATGACCGAACTCCTGCCCACCAAGGCCTCCTTCCGCCCCGGCGAGGACATCGCCGTCGTCCTCGACGTCCCCGAAGGGACCACGGGCTCCCTGACCGTCCTCCGCCTCGGCGACCCGGTGCTTCGGCTCGAGGGCGTCGGCCCGGGCGCCGCCTCGCTGGGTGCGCTGGACCAGGGCACCTATGGCGTCGAGTACGCGTACGACGGCGGGGCCTTGCGCACCGCGGTCGAGGTCACCGAGGATCCCACGCGCCGGCTGCGCTATGGCTTCGTCGCGAGCTATTCGCCCGAGAAGGACGTCGACGCAACGGTCCGCCGCGCGCGGCGCCTGCACCTCAACGGCATCCAGTTCTACGACTGGGCCTACCGCCATGCGGATCTGCTCGGGGGAGGGGAGGAGTATCAGGACGCGCTGGATCAGACGATCTCCCTCGCGACCGTGCGTCGCCTCGTCCAGGCGTTCCGCGCGGCCGGCGCGGCCTCCCTCGGCTATGCCGCGGTGTACGGCGTGGGGCACGACGAATGGCCCCAGTGGGAGAAGCTCGCCCTGACCACGCCCTCGGGCACCGTCCACAGCCTCGGCGACTTCCTCAACCTCGTGGACCCGGCCGCGGAGCCGTGGCTCAGCCATTTCGCCGAGGAGCTCGACCGCTCCACCGCGGAGATCGGCTTCGACGGGTTCCACCTCGACCAGTACGGCTACCCCAAGTACGCGCTGACGCCGGACGGTCGGGGAGTCGACCTCGCGGAGTCCTTCGTGGCGCTCATCGAGCGGATCCGGGCGGCGCTCCCGCCGAGCCGGCTCGTCTTCAACAACGTCAACGACTTCCCGACGTGGGCCACGGCGCCGACATCGCAGGACGCGGTGTACGTCGAGGTGTGGCCCCCGCACGTCACGCTGGAATCGCTCGTGCGGGTCATCGAGCGCGCGAAGGCGTCGCGGCGGGAGCAGCCAGTGGTGCTCGCCGCGTACCAGCACGTCTACGCCCAGACCGCCGACCCGGCGAGCGCCGACCGCGCCGCTGCGTTCACGATGGCCACGGCCTTCAGCCACGGCGCGACGCAGCTCCTGGCCGGCGAGGCGGATCGCGTCCTCGTGGACCCGTACTACGTCAGGAACCACCCCGTGGTCCCGGAGACCGAGTGGTTCCTGGCTCGCTGGTACGACTTCCTCGTCGAGCACGACGCCCTCCTCATGGACCCCGAGATCCACGACGTCACGGGCTCCTACGCGGGCGGCTACAACGACGACGTCGACGTCGCGTACGCCGAGACGCCCGTCACCGAGGCGCCCGCCGCGGGGGCCGTGTGGAGGCGGGTCACGAGCACGCCGCAAGGGCTCGTGGTCCACCTCATCAACCTCAACGGCCAGCCGGACACGCTCTGGGACGCGCCGCGCGCGGTGCCCGTCTCCCCCGGCGAGGGCACCTTGCGGCTCCGGCGCACGCGGGCCGGGCTCCCGCGGATTCGGGTCGCGGACCCGGACAGCCAGGCGCACCTCACCGATGTGCCCTACACGGTCGACGGCGACTACCTCCTCGCGCAGCTGCCCGAGCCGAACATCTGGCAGATCGTGCACCTGAGCGAGGACTGAGGGGCTCCGCGCCGCGCTTCCGGCTGGGCCAGTTTCAGGAGCTCGGGGCGTCCGGGTCGAAGTGTGCGGCGAGTTCCGAGATGCGCCGCGATCGGTGTTCGGGGCGCATGCGTCCGGCGCGTTCGAGCTGGCTCATCCCGTGCAGGGCGCCCCAGAACACTTCGGTCCTCGTTCTGTCGCCCTCTTCGTTCACCGCGTCGGCAAGGGCCTCGAAGCCTGCCCGCAGCTCGGGCTCGGTGTCCTCGCTCGCGAAGAGCGTGTCGATCGGTTGCTGGAACATCGCCTCGTAGACCGCCGGGTGGGCCGCGGCGAAGTCCAGATACGCGACGGCGACCGCTTCGACTGCCTTGCGTCCCCTCGCGCGTCCGACGGCCGAGCGACACCGTCGCGTGAGCTCCGCGAAGCCCTCGAAGGCGATCACCCGCATGATCTCCGTCTTGCCGCCAGGAAAGGGGCCGTACAGCACGGGCTGTGAGTAGCCGATCGCGTCCGCGAGGTGCCGGGTGGTCACGGCCGCCCAACCCTCGGCATCGGCGCGATCACGTGCGGCATCGAGGATGCCTTGGCGCCTCTCGTCGCTCCGTCGCTGACGGGCAGTCGGTTCAGTCATCGATCCTCCCCTTGCGGTCCGGGCCCCTTAGGGCATATGTTAGCACCGCTAGAAAATCTAGCGTTGCTAACTCTAGGGGAATAGCATGATCTCGGTTCTCTCCGTCATCACCGCGACCGTCGTCGGCCTCATGGTTGGGGTGGAGTTCGCCGTCGCGTTCGTCGTCAACCCGATCGTGCTGCGGCTCCCGGCCGGGCCGTCGTTGGAAGCGCGCGCACACGGCGGCCGGATGCTCGGGCGCGCGATGCCGTTCTGGTACATCGGCTCGCTGATCCTCATCGCGGCGCTCACGGCGCTGGCGTGGGGAACGCCGTCCGCCGCAGCATCACTCGTCGCCGCGGCGCTGCTCGCGGTGAGCATCATCATGTCGGTCGCCCTTCTCGTTCCGATCAACAACCGCTCGGTGACCTGGACGGCCGAGGACCACCCGGCCGACTGGCGGGAACAGCACCAGCGCTGGGACCGCCTGCACTACGCCCGCGTCGCGGTCCTCGTCGCGGCCTTGGTGCTCGTACTCGTCGCAGTAGCCCGCTGACCGCGCACGGCTCCTCCCTCTTGCCCTCTCGCAATTGCAGCGAAGGTTCGCCCAAGGATTGGGCAAGGTTTCGGGCCGACGGCCCTTCGGAGGGGTGGTGTGCAGGGAGACTTTTCCGGTAGGGGAATCGGGGTGGCCCACCCCCACATTCCGCGCGGAAAGGGGGCGACCGAATGGTCCGCCAGCAGATCTTGAGCGAGCCGCAGTGAAGCGACTGGATTCCCTGACGAGTCTTCGGTTCGTGGCTGCTGGAGTCGTCGCGCTCATGCATGGCTTTGGCCAGTACCAGCTTCCCGTGGTGGATCTCGGATTCGTGGGCGTGAGCTTCTTCTTCGTCCTCTCCGGCTTCGTTCTGACGTGGGCGGACACGACCGAGGCCGGCACGGGCGTGTTCCTGCGGAACCGCTTCGCGAAACTGTTTCCCCTGAGTGCAGCCACGCTGGCCATCGCGGCGATCGTCCCCGTGGCTCCGAATTCCAACCCTGTCTATTTCGTGCAGAGCCTCACTCTGACGCAGGCGTGGGGACCGATGTCGTCGTCGTCCTTCAATCCGGTGACATGGTCGCTGTCAGCGGAAGCCTTCTTCTATCTCCTGCTCCCGGCGATCGTGAAGGTGATGCGCCGCTTCACCGCTCGGGAACTGGTGGGCACCGTGGTCTTCCTCGCGATCCTTCAGCCGGTCATGGGGCTGTTGATCCAGCTCACGCTTGGCGTGGAGGTGAACCCCTGGGCCGCCCACTTCTTCACCTACGACTTCCCGCCGTATCGGCTCGCCGAGTTCGTGATCGGCGTCGCCCTGGCGCTCCTGCTCAAGGCCGGCCACGTCCCATCGCGGACGATCCAGTTCGCCGCCGCGGCCGCGACCACGACGGGACTCATGCTCGCGCTCATCGCGGACCTCCTCCACGTCACGCCCTGGTGGGCGATCGAGGCTCTCGTGCTGCCCGCCGTCGTCGTGCTCATCTGGACGTCCGCGCGGCGGGAGCTCTCCGGGGACGGCCGTCTCCTGACTCACCCCCGAATGGTCGCGCTGGGGGAGCGGTCGTTCTCCTTCTACATGGTCCACTACCTCGTGCTGGGTGCCGTGGGTCTCGCGATCGGCGCGGGGCCCCAAAGCCTCCCGTGGTGGCTTGTGCCGCCGGCCCTCATCGCGGCCGCCGGCCTCGCGGGCCTCGCCTACAGGTACGTCGAGAAGCCTTGCGAACGGGCAGTTCGAGACTTGTTTGCGGGCGAACGCGCCAGGCCTCTCGCCGACTCAACAGCGAGCCCGGCGCACACGCACAGCTCGGCGTCTGGGCTGTAGCGTGTCAGCGCTTGGATTCCTGTCCTCGCGGGAGGACCCCAGCTCCCCGGCACCCGCCGCGACGCCTCAACGCGCGTCGACCGCCGTGCCTCCGTGGGCGGCCGAGTCGGCGGGATTCGTCGTGGCCCTCACACTCGCCCTCCTGGCCGTGTGGCACGTGGACGCCACGGACCGCTCGTGGCTCCTCTACTACGACGGCGACTCGGTGTTACCGGCGCTGGTCCGCCAGTCGGTCCTGGCCGGACAGCCTCAGGACTGGTCGTTGTCCGCCGTGCTCTTCATCCCTGAAATGGGGCTCTATTTCGCGCTCGCCGGGCTCGGGCTGGGGGTCAAGGGCACGTTCGCGCTGAGCGCCGTGGTCAATCTCCTGCTGCTCTACGGCGTGCTGAGGGTCCTCGCTGGAGCCGTGCACCGTGGACGGCCCCGATCACACGGGGTCGCTGGCGCGCTGGTTGCGTTCGGCGCGATGGTGTCCCTGACGCTTCTGGAAGACTCCCCGCGCCAGGAGACATTTGAGCTCGCATCGTTGGTGGTCACGACGACCTACTACAGCATGACCCTTCTCGGGGCGGTCGCGGCGACAGGGATCGTTGCGCGGCTGGTCACGGCGCAGCGCGGCGGACGACGGCGGTGGCTTGAGCCGGCGCTCATGGTCACGAGCGCGCTGTCGGCGCTGACAAACCCCTTGTTTATGGCCTGGGCCACGATGCCGCTGATGCTCGTGCTGGTCCTCGTCGCCCGCCGACGCGTTGTCGGTTGGCGCGGCGTCTTCCGAGTGGGCGCCCTCCTGGTTCTTGGGAGCGGAATCGGCGTCGCCGCGCGAATTGCGTTCACTCCGCTCTTCAGCACATACGGGCCCACGTATTCGAGTCCGGGGTTGTCTTTGTGGTCCGCCGTTTACTATCTCGGGGCGTTGGCTGACCGTGCGTCGACGGTCGCTGGAGCCGTGTCGCTCACCGTTGCCGTTGCGCTCATACTCGTCTCCGTCATCGTGTTCCGCCGCTCGCTCGTCGCGAGAGATGCCGCCGCGGCGGTCGTCTCCGGGATGGGCTGGGTGGCTCCGGTAGGGCTCATCGTCGGCGGGATCTGCCTCGGCACCTTCGCGATCCGCTATCTCCAGCCCATGGTCTTCGCCCCGGTGTGCATGCTCGTCCTCGCCCCGCGGCTCTCCGGCCAAAGCAGGATCTTCCGCGGCCGCCTCGACGCCAGGAAAGCCCGGCCCATGGTGAGCGGCGTCATGGTGGTCTCACTCGGCGTTTCGGCTCTCGCGACCGGCGCTCTCAGCAGATCTGCCGCCGTCGTCGATCCGGACATCGCCTGCGTCGACGCCTGGATCACCGCCAGTCATCGCACGGGCGCGGGGGGCTTCTGGACCATTCGTGGGCCCAAGGCCTATCTGGGCGAGCCCGACCAGCTGGTCCAGGTGGATCGAAGCTTCGGCGCCTACCCATGGCTCAGCGATCGTACGGATTACGCGCATGCCAAGGTTTCCTTCGTGCTGACCGACAGTGCGCATCCCGCGCCCGTCCTACCTCCCATGGCGCGCACAGCGCCGCACAGCACGGTGCAATGCGGCCGGTACACCATCACGGACTTCGGGACCGTTCTCCTGCCCATCGGCCCGGCTTCTCCCACCCCGCTTGCATGAGGCGCCAGAAAATGTCCCGCCCTAACTGCCAGTTAGGGCGGGACATTTTCGCCGGGTCCTTCGAGGCCTCCGAAGGCCAACGACGCCGAGGACATGCCACGGGGATTCGCGGAAACTGACCATCAAATTCGAGCCGGGGCGGTACCTTCTTGTCATGCGCCGCATACCCCAGCTTGCGCTCGTCGGACTCGTGGCCACGTGCGGCGTCCTGGCCTCGTGCGGTGAGCCCGCGCAGAACCTGCCGCGGGGCGACTCCGCTGTGCCGGCCCCGACGAGTTCCGCTCCGCACGACTTTTCGAAGCCCGGCCCCGCGAATCAGGCGGCCTCCGTGGTGGCCAACGCCTTGGCGCCGAGGCTCAAGGACGAGTCGAATTACGTTGGATTGCGGATTACCGCAGACGGCGTTGAGGTGATCCTGTCGGGGCCGCCCACGGCCTCCGAGGTCGAGGCCGTGAATGCCACGAAGGGGGCCACGCCGACCCTTCTTGCTGCCGGTCACGCCGATCCGTCGATCCCGGTGCCCATAGCTGTCCGCACGGTTGCTCACTCCCTCAGCGAGCTACTCGCCCTCACCCACCGGCTCCAAACGGACACGGCTTCGTGGGCCGCGCGGGGTATCACGTTCAGCTCATTCGGGCCGGACATCGTGCAAGACGTCGTCGTGCTGCACCTGCAGAACTATTCACCTGCCTCGGCCGCCGAGCTCGAAAAGGCGTACGGTCCGCTACTTGTCGTCGCGACGGAGAACCAGACGGTCAGCGCGTCCTAGTCAGGTCAGGTGGCGCAGGTAGCGTTCGGGGCTGTCGAGGAAGAGCTTCCAGTGGCGGACGAGGTCCAGTTCTTCCCAGGCCGATTCTCGGATGCCCCAGTCTCCAACCTCCAGTATTCGTGCTCCATCGAGTCGGGCCAGGATCGGCGAATGAGTGGACAGGATGACTTGAGAGCCTCCCTCGGCAAGCAGCTGCTGCAACGCGCCGAGAAGCGCGAGGCATCCGCTGAAGGACAGGGCCGATTCCGGTTCGTCCAGCACCCACAGCCCGCGTCCTCGGAAGCGGTGGATGATCAGCTCAAGGAAGGACTCGCCGTGGGACATCTCATGGAAGATGGGCTCCGCTCGTCCGGACGTGGCCGGGTTGCGTTCGAGGTAGGTGAAGAAGCCGTGCATCGTTTCGGCGCGGAGGAAGAACCCGCGACGCGAGCCGCCCGGAGCTCGCGCAAGCGATAGGTGTTGCGACAGATCGGACTCCGAGCGGCGCGTGTGGAGGTTTGCACCCGTCGACCCGCCCTCGGAAGACAGGCCGAACGCGCCGGCAATCCCTTCGACGATCGTCGACTTCCCGACCCCGTTCTCCCCGACGAAGACGGTCGCGGCTCCGAGATCGAGGCCCTCGTCGAGTAGCTGGCGCACCGGCGGCAGCGTCGCCGGCCAACGACGGCGCGGCATCGGGTCCGATGGATATTCTGCGACCCGGCGAATCGACAACCGCTCACCGAACACAGACAAGATCCTAATGAAAATCGAAGCCGAGGATGTCCCGCCCAAAGTGGCGGTTAGGGTGGGACATTTCGGGACGGAAGTTAGTTGAAGGGTGTTCAATGCGTGGGCGTCGGGGAGGACATCGTCCGCTCGGGGGTTAGTTGCCCGCCGCCGGGTCGTGGCGCAGGTACTCGCGGCGGAAGCGGCCGGTCCCGGCAGTGAGGGCGCGGAGCTCGATTGCGTAGCGCAGCAGCTCGGCGTCGGGAACCTCGGCGTTGATCTCCGTTCCCTCCTCGCCGGATGTCGTGCCCGTGAGGCGTCCGCGGCGGGCGGAGAGATCGCTCATGACGGAGCCCACGTACTCGTCGGGGACGCTGATGGTCACGGAGGAGACGGGCTCAAGGAGCTGGATGCGCGAGGCGGCCGCGGCCTCGCGCAGGGCGAGGGCTCCCGCGGCCTGGAACGCGGCGTCGGACGAATCCACGCTGTGCGTCTTGCCGCCCACGAGCGTCACCCGGATGTCGACCACGGGGAACCCCTGGGCGAGGCCCTTCTCCATCTGCGCCCGCACGCCCTTCTCAACGGACAGGACATAGGCGCCCGGGATCACGCCGCCCACGATCCTGTCGACGAACTCGAACCCTGCGCCCCGCTCGAGCGGCTCGACCTCGATGTCGCAGATCGCGTATTGGCCGTGCCCGCCGGACTGCTTGACGTAGCGGCCGTGGCCCGAAGCGGGGGCGGCGAAAGTCTCGCGGAGGGGAGTGACGACGTCGACCGTTTGGAGCTTGACGCCCTGCTCCCGCAACCGGTCCAAGACCACCTCGGCGTGGGCTTCGCCCATGCACCACAGGACGAGCTGATGCGTCTCGGGGTTGCGCTCGACGCGGAGCGTCGGATCGCCCGCGGCAACCTTCGCGAGGTTCTTCGCGAGGGCGTCCTCGTCGCCGTGCGAGGCGGCCTCGACGGCCACGGGCATGAGCGGCTCGGGCATGTCCCAGGGGCCTACGAGGAGAGGGAGATCGCGAGAGGAGACGGTGTCGCCGGTCTCAGCGGAAAGCCGCGCCACCGCGCAGAGGTCCCCGGCGACCGCGTACGGCGCGGCGCGGAGGACCGCTCCGAACGGAGAGTACAGGTGGCCGAGCCGCTCGTCTGTGTCGTGGTCCGGGTGCCCGCGCTCCTCGAGGCCGTGGCCCGCCACGTGCACGGGCGTATCCTCGCGGAGCGTCCCCGAGAACAACCGCACGAGGCACACGCGGCCCAAGAACGGATCCACGGTCGTGCGGACCACCTCGCCCGCGAGCGGCCCGTCCGGATCGCACATGAGCGGACCGACGTGCTTGCCAGCGAGGTCGGTCACGGACGGGACGGCGTGCTCGATCGGCGACGGGAAGCCGCCCGTGAGCACCTCGAGGAGCTCCGCGGTCCCGAGCCCGTTGGCTGCCGACGTGGGCACAGCAGGGAAGAACGAGCCCCGGGCCACGGCCGTCTCGAGGTCGCCGATGAGCACGTCGAGGCCGATCTCCTCGCCGCCCAGATAGCGGTCCATGAGCGTCTCGTCCTCGCTCTCGGCGATGATCCCCTCGATGAGCTCGCCGCGCGCCGCGTCCCAGCCGGCGAGCTCGGCGGGGTTCGCTGGGCGGACCTCGGGCCGGAGGTCGTCGCCCGAGTAGTCGGACACGTTGCCCGAGAGCAGCCCGAGCAGGCCGGTCACCGCGCCGGCCGAGCGCAGCGGCAGATACAGCGGGAGCACCGACTCCCCGAACGACGCGCGGCACGCGGCGAGGGTGCCCTCGTAATCCGCGCGCGGGTGGTCAAGCCTGCTGATGACGACGGCGCGCGGCATCCCCACGCGCTCGCACTCGGCCCATAGTGCGATCGTCGCGGCGTCGATGCCGTCGACCGCGGAGACGACGAACAACGCGCCGTCGGCCGCTCGCAGCCCGGCGCGGAGCTCGCCGATGAAGTCCGCGTAGCCGGGGGTGTCGAGCAGGTTCACCTTGACGCCGTCCACGAGGACCGGTGCCACCGAGAGGGTTACAGAGCGCTGCTGGTGGACCGCCGAGGGGTCCGAATCGCTCACCGTGCTGCCGTCCGCAATCGAGCCCATCCGCGTGATCGCGCCGGTCGAGGCGAGCACGGCCTCGAGCAGCATCGTCTTGCCGGCACCTGAGTGCCCCACGAGAGCGACGTTGCGGATGAGCTCGGATCTATCCACGGACGGGGAGGCGGCGGCCTCGGCGGACCCGGCCCGGCCCGCGGCTTTCGCCGTTCCGTTCGTGCTCTTCACGGACATGAGCGCCTCCTGATCAGCAGCGATCCTTTCCGTACACCCTTCTCGCGGCGAGAACGCACGTCAAGGGGATATAGCCGCGCTCTTTCACACCTCCGCCGTGCGCCGCGACCGTGCGGTGCGCAGGGGGAGCCGAAGGGTGAAGACGCTTCCCACGCCGACCTCGCTCGTGCAGTCGAGCTCGCCGTCGTGCTGCTCGGCCACCTCCTTCGCGAGCGCGAGCCCCAGCCCCGTGCCCGGGATGCCCGAGCGGACCGCCGCGTCGCTGCGCTGGAAGCGCGTGAACACGCGCTTGAGGTCCTCGGGCGGGATGCCGAGCCCCTCATCGCGGACGGTGCAGACCGCCCAGGGGCCGTCCTCGGCGGAGGTGAGCGTGATGGTCGTGCCGGACGGGGAGTACTTGAGCGCGTTCGAGACGAGGTTGTCGAGGACCCGCACGAGGCCCGTGCGGTCGCCGAGGATCGGGAGGGGCCCGTCGGTCGAGACGCTGAGGGTGATCGCGCGGCCCGCTGCCTCGCGGCCCGAGGAGTCGCCGGCCTGCCGCACGAGCTCGGCCAGATCGAGCGGGAGGCGGATCGCCGCGGCCTCGGCTCCCGTGAGGGACGCCGCGAGGATGTCCTCCACCATGTGGCTCAGGTGGTGGGCGTTGCGCATCATGATCTGGAGGTCGGACTTCGCGGCGGTGCTCAGGGTCGAGTCGTCTTGGAGGAGCTCCGCGAAGCCGAGGATGTTCGTGAGCGGAGTGCGGAACTCGTGCGACATCGCGGCAAGGAACTTGTCGCGCGCGTGCACGGCGGCCACGACGTCGGTCACGTCCGCGGAGGCGAGGACAGTCCCCGCGCGCTCGCCGGCGGCGTCGTCGAAGCCCCGCGCCGAGATCGAGACCATCCGCGCCTCCGCGCCGCGGCCCAGGCGGAAGACCTCGTGTTCGACCGTCTCGCCCGCGAGTGCGCGGCCGAGCACGCGCTCGCCCGGCGGAACCGGCACGTCCGAGTCCTCGCGGAAGATGAGCAGCTCCTCCTCCTTGTCGGTCGGCACACCGTCCGGGATCGCCGCGACGTAGAGCTGGCGCTGCTTCGGGTTCATGAACGCGTTCTGGCCCTCGGCGTCGAGGACCAGGACGCCGACGTCGACTGTCTCGAGCACGGTATCGAGCAGCCGTTCGCGCGTCTCGCTGCGCCGCAGGAGCTCCTCGACGCGGTCCTGCTGGGCCATCGCGCTGAGCGTCATGACGGACGTGCCGAGCCCGATCGTGAACAGCATGAAGGGGACGAGGAGCTCCGCCGCGAGGGTGTGCGGGGTCGCCGTGCCGTCAACGAAGAGCGGAACCCACACGATGAGCAGCGCCGCGACACCGCCGACCGGGACCATGATGCGCGGCCGGTAGCCCGAGCCCGCGAGCCACATGATCGGGAAGACCGCGAGGAGGCCGAGGCCCCGCAGCGAATCCTCGTTCGAGTAGTGCAGGATGCCGATCGGCGCGAAGTCGAGCACCGGGATGATGAGGAACAGACCATACGCAAGGCGATCCCAGGGGAGCGCGAAGCACACGCCCAGGAGCACGAGCGCGAGGCCTTGGCTCATGACGAAGCCCACGTCCGTGAAGACGCTGGGGTCCGCGATCGCCGCGATGAGGCACACCAGGAGCAGCGTCACGTTGAAGGGAAGCTGGCTCAGCACCACGCGCCCGCGCATTGTCAGCTCGTGGAATCGGACTCGCCCGAGCATCATCACGTCCAGAACCTTCTCCACGGTGCCCTCCCAGCCGCGCAGTGGCAGACAGGTCAATTCTGTGACTGGAAACGTCATCTGGACAGTGCCAGTTTTCGCGGGCGCTCAGAGGTAGCTGCAGATCTCCCGGGCGTCACAGCCGTCTGACCCTGCCGACGCGGCCCGGTAGTGCTGGGCCACCTCGGCTCGGAGGGCCGTGAGCTCGGCGATCTGGCGGTCGATCGCGCCGAGCTGCTCCTCGAGCTGCTCCCTCACATGGCCGCAGGGCGCCGCGCCGGTATCGTGCAGGCGGAGGATCTGGTGGGTCTGCTCGAGCGTGAGCCCGGCCGCGCGGCTTCGGCGGATGAACGCGGCGCGCTGCACCGCCGCGGGCGGGTATTCGCGGTAACCCGAGCTGGTCCTCGGCTGCTCGGGCATGAGCCCGATCGACTCATAGAACCGGAGCGTCTTGGCGGTGGTGCCGGCCGCGGCCGCGGCCTCTGAGATTCGCATGGCATGCCTCCCTGCGGGATTCAACGCGCGTTGGCTCCCCGTGTGTTCCGGTTGACGTTGCTGCCCGTCCCCAAGAGAGTAGGACCCGTGACCGACCAACAGCAGCTGTGGGACCACGACGTTGCCCAGAACTACGACACTCCCGGCGAGGGCATGTTTGCCGAGGACGTGCTCGGCCCGACCGTCGGCGTCCTGAAGGGGCTTGCACGAGGCGGGCGCGCGGTGGAGTTCGCGATCGGGACCGGGCGGGTGGCGATCCCGCTCGCCGACGCGGGGGTGCCGGTGAGCGGAATAGAGCTCTCCCATGCGATGATCTCCCGGCTCCGCGAGAAGGTCGATGAGCAGCGGATCCCCGTGGTGCAGGGTGACATGGCGAGCGCGCTCGCGGGAGACGACTTCGCGCTGGCCTACCTCGTGTTCAACACCATCGCCAACCTCGTGACGCAGGACGAGCAGGTCGCCTGCTTCGAGAACGCCGCCCGCCACCTCCAGCCGGGCGGATGCTTCGTCGTCGAACTCTGGGTTCCCCAGCTGCGTTCGCTCCCTCCCGGGCACTCGGGAACCGTCGAGGTCAGCGATCCTGGCTATCTGCTCGTGGACAGCTACGACGTGCTGAACCAGAGGGTCGTGTCCCACCACGTCCGGTTCGACCCGGACCCTGCGGGGAGCCGCGAGGCACGCATCGAGCGCACGCCGCACCGTTACGTCTGGCCGAGCGAGCTCGACCTCATGGCCAGGCTCGCCGGATTCCACCTCGAGTCCCGCTGGGCGGATTGGAACGGCAATCCCTTCACGGCAGAGTCCCGCAGCCACGTCTCCGTGTATCGGCTAAGCGCTGTGTGAGCGCTTCGCCGCGAAACGGTGCTCGAGGACCTCGGCGCTCGGCGTCCCGGCGAGGTACTTGCGGAGGGCGCGTCCGAGCACGGCCTGTTCCTTGGCCGAGAGCAGCGACGTCGCGTAGGCGTCCAGATGCTCTTCGACCGCGCGCAGCCGGGGGATGAGCCGTGCGGCCTCGGCGGTGACGCCCAGCTGAACCGCTCGGCGGTCGAGGGCCGACGACGAGCGCTCCACGAGCTCGCGCTGCACGAGAACTTCGACGATCCTGCTCGGGCTGCCCGCCTCGCAGACGATGAGCTCGCCGAGCTCGCGCAGCGTCACCGGGCCGTATTCGTCCAAGACCAGCAGGATTTCGGCCTGCGACGGCGTGAGGTCGAGGTCCGCGAGGAGCTTCACGAGGGCGCGATTGCCTTCGCGCTGGGCCGCAAGAACGAGGTACCTGAGTTCCGTCGGCGCCATGGCCGAGGCATCGGAGCGGCTTGGCTTGCTGGCGGTCGTGGTCATGGGAGGTCCTGCGGGTTTGAAGCCAGCACCGGGGCCGGCAGGGTTCGGTGGGACGCTGTCGAGAACGATAGCATGTCATCAATTTCGGGCGCGGGAACCCGGCCTTCCCCATGAGGCCGTGGCGGGGACGACGCCGGCCGTCCCCGCCACAGCCCACCGCGCCAAGGCATCGGTCACCCCATGCCTTCGTCGCCTTGGCGCGTCAGCGTCAGCGGACGCCGGCCGACTCGGGTGCGGGGGCGCCGTCGTGCGTCGGAAGGTCCGCGGCCTCCACGGCTGCAGCCTCCCTGGGGACGTCCGAACCGTGGCCGGCCGAGGCGCGCCCGAGGACCCGCGGCCCCGCGGCCCGGAGGATCGCCGGCATGATGAACATCCGCACCACGAGCGCGTCGAGGATCACGGCGATCGCGAGCCCGAAGCCGATCTCCCGGACGATGCTGATCTGTGCGGAGGAGAACGAGACGAACACGGCGACCATGATGATGGCGGCGCTGTTGATCATCGAGCGCGTGGCGCGGACGCCCGTGGTGACGGCGACGTGAAAGTCGCTGCCGCTCCGGTACGCCTCGACGATGCGGGACATGATGATCACCATGTAGTCCATCGAGAGCCCGAACATCACGGCGAAGAGCAGGATCGGCGTGACCGAGTTCAGCGGGGCGCTCCCGCCGAGGGACAGCAGCCCCGTCAGCAGGCCCAGGGACGCGAGAACCACGAGCGAGTTGAAGAAGAGCGCGAGCAGCGGCAGCAGGAAGGACCGGAACGCGAACGCGAGCATCACGAACGTCAGGACCACGACGAGTCCCGCGATGAGCGGGATCGAGCCGACGAGGGTCTCGTCGAAGTCGACGCCCTGGGCCGTGGCTCCCGTGACGTGCACCGTGAACGGCGCGGGGGCGGCCTCGCCGTCCGCCCTGAACTCCTTCACGAGCTCGTGGGCGCGGACGGAGTCAGGGCCCTCGACGGTGTCGACGAGAATGCGCGCGGTGGTGCGACCGTTCTGCTCGCTCCAGAGGCCCTTGAAGCCGGCGGCCGTCTGCGGGTTGCCGAGGGCCGCCTGCACCTGGGCGGGGCTCGCGCCGGTCGACGTCACCGAGGTGACGGCCGCGACGCCGGCCTTGGCCTTCGCCGAAGCCGTGAGGCTCTCGACGCGTTCCGCCACATCCTGAGTGCTGGTTCCAGCGGGGGCGCTGACGACGATCTGGATCGGGAAGAGACCCTCGTGGCCGATGTTGCGGTCAATGACCGTGAGTCCCTCGCGGGCGGGGTCCCCGGAGGGGAGGACCGTCGCGCTCGCGACGGGCGACTGCAGCGAGATGCTCAGCACGGGCACCGCGGCAAGGAGCATCGCGGCGACGCCGAGAAGGCCCACGAGCGCCGGCCGGCGACCGCCCGCGAGGGTCCGCCGGCCGCCCTTCGCGGCGTCCTGGCGGCCCCGCCCGGACGGAAGCCTGATGGTGCCCCAGTTGATGCGGCCGCCCAGGAGCTTGAGGCCGGCGGGAAGGACGGTCACGCTGAGGCCGATCGCCACGAGCGTGACCAGGACGCCGCCGAGCGCGATGGACGTGAACGCCATGACGTTGGGAATGAAGAGCGCGACGAGCGCGACCGCGACGGCGATTCCGCTGAAGACGACGCTCCGGCCCGCGGTCTTCGTGGCCGTCTCGAGGGCCGCGACGGCGTCCTTGCCCGCCGCGAGCTCGTCGCGATACCGCTTGATGATGAAGAGCGAGTAGTCCACGGCCACCGCGAGGCCGATCATCGAGACGATGTTCGAGTACAGGATCGAGATGTCGGTGAATCGCGTCGCGACGAAGCCGAGCGCGCTCGCGACCGCGAGGGCCGTCCCCGCCATGAGCAGGGGCACGAGGGTCGCGACGACGGAGCGGAACACCAGCAGGAGGACAACGATGAGGAACGGGAAGACGATCATCTCCGCCCGCGTCGCATCCTCCTTCGAGTGCACGTTGAGCTGGTAGTCGAGCGCCGGCTGGCCGGTCACGTACACCGAGGCGTCGGCGATCTTGCCGCTGAGGGAGCGCTGCAGGTCGGGGACCTTGTTCTGGACGGCGGTGTTGTCGCCGCCGAACCCGGCGACGATGACCGCCGTCTTCCGATCGGCCGAGAGGAACTTGGGGTTCTGCGAGGGCCCCGTGATCGTGGACGCGCCCGCGTCCTGGAGCACGGTGACGAGCGGGGCGAGGCTGCCGGCGTCCTGAGCCGTCTTCGAGTCGACGGCCACGATGATCTGGTTCGGCTGGTCGCCGAACGCCTTCTCGACGTCGGCCTGCGTGGTGAGCGCCTCGGCGCGCGGGTTGGTGAACCCGCCCGCCGAGAGGGCGCCGTCGAGCTGGATGGCGCCGGCGGCGGAGACGAGGAAGATGATGATCCAGCCAACGATCACTGTCCACGGGCGGGCGATGGAGAAGCGGGTGACACGGTTCATGAGAGTGGCCTGTCAGTCGTCGAATTAGATAACACGTCATGCATGTTCCATCATCTATCTGGTCGCGTCAACCACCCGGAGCGGAACACGCACGGCGGGGGAACCGCTGGAAATCGCGGTGTGAACCTGAGGTTAAGGCTTTCTCCAACGACTTGACCGGCACGATTCGCGTGATACATCATCCATGACGGATCACGAATTGGTCCCGCTAGCTCTGCCGGCGTTTGTCACTTTTCACACCCTGATCCGGGTCCCCAGCCCCAGACAGAAGGAAATGCCATGACGATCTACGCTGACCCCCTCACCCCCACGTTCACCCTGGCCTCCGCCGAGGCCGCCATCGAGGCCATCTCGCTCGGCGAGATGGTGGTCGTCGTCGACGATGAGGACCGCGAGAATGAAGGCGATCTTGTTGTTGCCGCGGAGCACGCGACGGCGGCGGTGATCAACTTCATGATCACCCACGGCAAGGGGCTCGTCTGCCTGTCCATGACCCCCGAGCGTGCCGCCTTGCTTGCCCTCCCGCCGATGGTGGAGCGCAACGAGGACTCGATGGGCACCGCCTTCACGGTGAGCATCGACGGCACGCGCGCCAACGGCGTCACGACCGGCATCTCGGCTTCCGAGCGCGCCCGGACGATCGCCCTCGCCCTGACCGGCACGGCCGACGACCTGGTCCGCCCCGGCCACGTGTTCCCCCTCGTCGCCCGTCCGGGCGGAGTCCTCGAGCGCCCCGGTCACACCGAGGCCTCGGTGGACCTCGCCCGACTCGCGGGCTGCCGGCCGGCGGGCGTCATCGTGGAGATCATCGGCGAGGACGGCGAGATGCTTCGGCTCACGGACCTCGTGGGCTTCGCCGCGAAGCACGGCCTGCTCCTGACGAGCATCGAGCTCCTCCGCGCGTACCTCGCGGGGGCGTAGTGAACGCTAGAACCGCAATTCGCGCCCTCACGTTCTCGTGGGGGTCGCGCCAAGTCCTCCGACGGATGGGCTCGATCGAGGGCCTCGAGAACGTCCCGACCAGCGGGCCCTTTGTCCTCGTGCCCAACCACGCGAGCTATTTCGACCACTACGTCGTCGAATTCCTCGTCAACGCCGTGCGGGGGAACCCGACCTGGTTCCTCACCAAGGCCGAGAGCTTCGAGCGGCCCGTGAGCAGGGTGTGGACCGAGGCCTGGTACGGGATCCAGGTGGACCGCGACCGGCCCAGCCCCACGACCATCCGCCAGGTCCAGCGCGTCTTCTCCGACGGTCACGGGCTCTGCGTGTATCCGGAGGGCACGCGGGGAGACGGCGTTGAGCTGTTGCCGTTCAAGGCCGGAGCGTTCCGTTTCGCGCTCAGCGCCGGCGTCCCGGTGGTCCCGCTCGGCATGGTCGGGACGAACACCGTGCTGCCGCGCGGCTCGAGGCGCCTCCGCAACGGCCGCGTCCATGTGGCGTTCGGTCGGCCCCTCGAGGAGCCAGCCGGGGGCACGAAGCAGGAGCGGTCCGAGCAGCTGGCGTCGGCGTCGCGGCGTGCCGTCGGTGAGCTCATCGCGCGGGCCAAGGCCAACGCCGACGGCGCACGCGCGGAGGAGCTCGGCGCCCGCGGCGCGGCGCTCGTCGATGCGCTCATCACCGACGGCTTCGACGCCTCGGGGCGTCTCGACCGTGCTGCGCGCCGCCGCCTCGAGTACCTCACGGGGCTGTACCGCAGCACCGTCCCCGACCATCCCGACCTCAGCGCCCAGCGCGTCCGCCTCCTGGGTCTGCGGGCCCTCGAGGCGCCGCTTCCGCTCAAGCTCTCCTATGCGCTGCAGGTCCGGAGCGTGCGCGGGACGTGCTGGAGCGGGTCCCTGACCACAAGGACGCCCACTACCTCATGGGCCGCTGGCACCTCGGCTCCCCGGGCCTGCTCGGGGCCAGCAAGGCGGCGGCCATCGAGCATTTCGCGGCGTCGGACGCGAGTTCCCCCTCGGGGGACACGCGCGCCGTCGCGGCCCTCGCCGAGGCGTTCGCCGCCGCGGGACGCCACCGGGAGGCCCACGAGGCCCACCGCCGCGTGCTCGCGGAGACGCCGGCGGACCAAGTGCGCGCTGCCAGACGACTCGGCAGGGCGAAGGAGTATCTCGCCCTCGAAAGGGTGGTGTAGTTCGTGACGACCATTCTGAAGACGTCGAGCGGTCACCTCATCGTGACCGAAGGCGCGTCCCGGTTGCTGTGGAGCCGCCGGACCGACGGCTCGTGGCGCCTCGCGCGGATCTGGCCCGACCGCCACGAGAAGGAGGAGGTGCTCCGCCATCTCAGGGACGGCGGTGGGCTCCTGATCCTTTTGGATCTCACGCCGACCGTGCTCACGGCCTTCCCCGACGAGCTCGACGACGTCGCGGTGGTTCGTGGTCACCGCCCGGATGAGTCCCTTGTGGAGCTCACGGTCCCGTTCCTGGACTGGCTGCCCGAGCGATACCGGCACGAGGCCCGGAGGTTTCAGGCCGCCGTGCAGGCTCGCTCGGGGGAGGAGCCCGCGGTCCTGCAGGCTCCGCTGGCCGTCAGCCCCGCATCCGCCGCGTACCAGAACGTGCGATTCGCGGTGCGCAGCCGGGCCTACAGCGGGCACTCGCCCGAGCAGCTCGCCGACCTCGCCGACCACCTCTTCGGCGGGTCCATCGACGACGAGGAGGCCCGGTCCGCGCACTGGCTGACGCGTCTCGTGCCGATGCCATGGGAGCGTGCCGCCCGGTCCCTCCTGAACTCGCGCCAGCTCGTGGGAGGTGGCGGCCATGTATAGCGGTCGCATCACGGTCCCCGGGGACGCCCCGGCGGTCCTCGCGGTCCTCGCCGACACGTCCCGGATCGCGGCCTGGAACCCGGCCTTCAGCAGCCTTGACGGCTCGGGTCCCGCCGTGGCGGGGCGGCCCTACCGGGCCACGATCCGCGGTGTCGCACGGGCCGTGCTCCGCTACACCGAGATCGGCGAAACCGCCGTCCGGTACACCATGTCCGGGCTGGGCTCGCGAGAGGACGGCGAGTGGGTCCTCGAGGCCTCCGCCGAGGGCACCGTGGTGACCCACACGTTCCGCCACACCGGGCTCATCCTCTTCCTCATGCGCCCGGCGTTCGCGCCCGTGGCCGACTGGCGGCTCGAGAGGCTGAGAGACGAGGTCGCCGCCGCAAGCTAGGCCCCGGCTTGACCTTCCCCTCGCTGGAAGGAGGACCGTGGCCTCATGGAAGAACGCCAGTATGACCTCGTGGTGATCGGCTCGGGCAGCGCGGGCTTCGCGGCCGCCATCAGGGCCTCGACGATCGGGCGGAGCGTCGCGATCGTCGAGGCCGGCACGGTCGGCGGGACGTGTGTCAACACGGGGTGCGTGCCCTCGAAGGCCCTCCTCGCCGCCGCCGAGGCGCGCCAGACGGCGGCGGACGCGGACCGCTTCCCAGGCCTCGCCTCCGCGCAGCTCGAGCTCGACGCTCGCGCCCTCGTCGCGGGCAAGCGCGAACTCGTCGAGTGGATGCGCGCGGAGAAATACCTTGACCTCGTGGACTACTACCGCTGGGACCTCTACCGCGGCCTCGGGAGCTTCACGGGCGACGCGCGGGACCCGGCGCTCGAGGTCGGCCTCGCCGAGGGCGGACGCGAGCGGCTGCGCGGCGGGCACTACCTCATCGCGACGGGATCGGCGCCGTGGATCCCCGACGTCCCGGGGCTCGGCGGATCGGGCTACCTCACGTCCGAGACCGCGATGGAGCTCGACCAGGTGCCCGAGTCGCTCCTGATCGCGGGCGGAGGGTTCGTCGCGGTCGAGCAGGCACAGCTTTTCGCACGGCTCGGCTCCCGGGTGACGATGCTCGTGCGCTCCCGGCTCCTTTCGCGCGAAGAGCCCGAGGTAGCCCCAGCGCTCGGCGCGGTGTTCGCGGACGAGGGCATCGACGTCGTGCGCCGCGCGGTGCCCCTCGACGTTCGGGCGGACGACGGCGGCGTGGTGGTCCGCGCGGGCGTCGCCGGAGCTTCGCGCGAGTTCCGCGCCGCCAAGCTGCTCGTCGCGACGGGGCGGCGCGCGGTCACCTCGGGCCTCAACCTGAGCGCGGTCGGCATCGAGACCGGGCCCCGGGGCGAGGTGCCCGTTGACACGACGCTGCGCACGGCGAACCCGAGGATCTGGGCCGCCGGGGACGTGACAGGCCACCCCGAGTACGTCTACGTCGCGGCCGCGCACGGGAGCATCGCGGCGGAGAACGCGCTCGCGGGCGCGGGCCGCACCGTGGGCTACGACCGCCTCCCGCGGGTCGCGTTCACGGGCCCGGCCGTCGCCGCAGTCGGGCTCACGGACCGCGAGGCCACCGCGCGCGGCATCGCGTGCGACTGCCGGGTCCTCCCGCTCGAACTCGTGCCGCGCGCGCTCGTGAACCGGGACACGCGCGGCTTCATCAAGCTCGTAGCGGAGCAGGGGAGCGGACGCCTCCTCGGGATGACCGCCGTGGCCCGCGACGCCGGCGAGCTCGCCGCGGCGGGCGTGCACCTGCTCGAGGCGGGCACGACCGTCGGCGAGCTCGCGGGCCGCTGGGCGCCCTACCTGACCATGGCCGAGGGGCTCAAGCTCGCGGCGGAGTCGTACACGCAGGACGTGGCGCTGCTCTCCTGCTGCGCGGTGTGAGCCGTTCGCGGACGCGGGCCTACACCCCGAGATACACGGTCTTGCCCCACGTGTAGAACTCGACGGCTGCCCGTCCCTGCTCGCGGAACGTGTTGGTCGAGGAGTCCTTGACGCCGCCGAACGGGACGTTGAGGTCCAGGCCGGACGTGGGCCGGTTGATCTTCACGACCCCCGCCTGGGCCCGGGCCGCGAAGTCCGTGGCCAGCGCGAGGGAGTCCGTGCAGATCCCGGCGGTGAGGCCGTAGCGGGACGAGTTGACGGCGGCGAGCCCGGCCTCGTAGTCCGGCACGTCGAGCACCGCCACGACGGGGCCGAAGATCTCGTCCGTCGCGGCGGGATCGTCGGGGCTCATCTGGGTGAGCACGGCGGGCGGGAACAAGAGGCCCTGGGAGGCATCGACGTCGTGGGTCCCGGCGAGCAGGGTCGCGCCGCGCTCGACGGCGCCGCGCACCGCGGCCGCGTCCTGCGCGAGCTGGGCTTCGCTCACCACGGCGCCCATCCGCGCGCCGTCGAGCCCGTCCCCGGGGGTGTACGCGCGGGCCTCGAGCACGAGGGCCTCGACGAACGCGTCCCTCACGCCGGGGGTCACGTAGACGCGCGAGGTCGCGGTGCACGCCTGGCCGGTCAGGCCGAAGGCGCCCGCCGCGACGACGGCCGCGGCGGCCCCCGGGTCCGCGTCGTCGAGCACGAGCACGGCGTTCTTGCCGCCCATCTCGAGCTGGACCCGCGCGCGGCGCGCATCGAGGATGCCCTTGAGGTGAAGCCCCACGGCGGTGGAGCCGGTGAACGAGAGGCCGGCGATCCGCTCGTCGCGCGCGAGGGCCTCGCCGACCACGCGCCCCTTCCCGTGGACCACGTTGAACACACCCGCGGGCACCCCGGCGTCGTGCAGGGCGCGCGCGAGGTGCGTCGCGGAGAGCGGCGTGAGCTCGGCGGGCTTGAGGACGACGGCGTTGCCGGACACGAGCGCGGGCGCGGCCTTCCACGCGGGGATCGCGAGCGGGAAGTTCCACGGAGTGATGAGCGCGAACACGCCGAGCGGCTCTCGCCGCGTGGTGATCGTGGTGCCCGGCGTGGCGCTGGGGAGGACGTCGCCGGACGGCGCCCAGCCGAGCGAGCCGAAGAAGCGGAGCACGTCCGCGGCGCGCTTGACCTCGCCGGTGGCCTCGGCGAACGTCTTGCCCTCCTCGCGGACCAGGTCGGAAGCGATGTCGAGGCTGCGGATGTCGAGGAGCGACGCGGCCCTGAGGAGTACGGCGCCGCGTGACGGGGCCGGGAGCGCGGCCCACGCGGGCTGGGCTCGCGCGGCGGCCGTGACAGCGGCGTCGGCGTCCTCGACCGTGCCGCTCGGGGACAGGGCGGCGAGC
This sequence comes from Sinomonas sp. P47F7, assembly GCF_049332655.1. Lineage (GTDB taxonomy): Bacteria > Actinomycetota > Actinomycetes > Actinomycetales > Micrococcaceae > Sinomonas. The sequence goes on from NZ_CP186327.1 coordinate 1,297,390, forward strand.
TCGGCCGGGCGGGCGGGGTTCCGCCGCTCGGTGGTGGGCTCGCCGGTCCACGTGCCGTCGATGAGGTGCCGCGCGGCGGGAGGGGTCCCGGCGTCGCCGGGAGCCAAGGTGCCGGGAGCCAGGGTGTCGGGGGCCGGGGTGTCGGAGGCGAGGGAAGTCATGTCGGTCCTTCTGGTCAGAGGCTTCGGATGAGGCCGCCGTCGCAGCGGAGGGCGACGCCGGTGATGTAGGAGGCGCCCGCGCTGCAGAGGAACGCGGCGGCGGCGCCGAACTCGGCTGGCGTGCCGTAGCGGCGGGCGGGGATGGTCTTGCGCGATTCGAGCTGGATCTCGTCCACGGAGACGCCGCGCCGCTTCGCGGCCGCGCAGTCGAGCTCGGCGACGCGCTCGGTCGCGATGCGCCCGGGCAGGAGCAGGTTGACCGTGACGGAGTCGAGTGCGACCTCGGCCGCGAGCGTCTTGAGGTAGCCCGCGAGTGCCGCGCGGCCCGTGTTGGACACCGCGAGGTTCGGCAGGGGCGCCGCGACCCCGCTCGAGCCGACCGCGAGCACGCGGCCCCAGCGCCGCTCGCGCATGCCGGGCAGAACGCGGGAGACGAGGGCATGGTGCGGGCGCACCAGGAGATCGAAGGCGCTCGCGAGCTCGTCCGGCCCGAGGGCCGCCGCCGCGCCGGGCTTGGGGCCGGGTCCGTTGAGGACCGCGATGTCGATGGGCCCGAGCAGTTGCTCGGCGCGGTCGACGGCCAGGTCCGCGCCGCCCGGCTCCGCGAGGTCCGCGACGATGGCGACCGCCCCCGGGAGCGAGGCCGCGATCTGCTCGGCGCGCTCGCGCCGCCGCCCGGTGATCGCGACCCGCGCGCCCTCGGCCGCAAGCGCCTGGGCGACGGCGAGGCCGAGTCCGCCGGTGGACGCCGCGACGAACGCGGTCTTGCCCGTGATCCCGAGGTCCATCAGCGGACCCCCGCCGGGGTCTGGGAGGTGACAGCGCTGGGGACCGGCACGGCGGAGCGTACCGAGACCGGAAACGACGGGGCGGAAAGGGCTTCGAGAGCCGCGAGCGCGGCGGCGAGCTGCTGCCGGAGGATCGGCAGGAGCTCGTCCGGCAGCGGTGCCGCGGGCGGGCGGACCGCGGCATCCGAGATGAGCCCGCGCTCGCGGAAAAGGGCCTTGCGGAGGGCGAGCGCAAGACGCGGCTGCTGCTCGCAATTGACGAGCGGCAGGAACGGCGCGAAGGCCTCGAAAGCCGCCGCGGCGCCGTCGTTCGCCCAAGCGCCGACGGTCGCGACGAGCGCCTCGGGGCAGGAGAAGCCGGTCATCGCGCCGGCGGCTCCGGCGGCAAGCTCGTCGAGCAGCCCCTGACCGCCGAGCCCGCCGAACACGGGAACGTCGAGCTCGGCCGTGAGCCTCGCGATGCTCAGCGCGGTGGGCGGGGCCTCCGCCTTGACCGCGGCGACGAACGGGCAGCGGCGAACGACGGCGGCGAGCGTCTTCGCGGGCATGGCGACGCCGCTCGCCGCGGGGTAGTCCTGGACGACGATCGCCGCGCCCGTGGCGCGGTGGAGGGCCTCGAGGTGGTCCGCGAGCACGCCGTGATCGGCCGAGTTGACCTGCACCATGACGGCCGCGAGCCGGTCGTCGAGGGCCCGCACCGCGGCCACGGCCTCGTCGATGGCCGGGCGGGTCGCCAACGCGGTCACGCCCGCGACGATCGGGAGGGGACTCACCTCGGCCGCCGTCTCGAGGACGAGCGCCTTCTCCGCGGTGCTGAGCGACGCAGCCTCGCCGAACACGCCGAGGACCGTGAGCCCCACGGCGCCGATCTCGGCGTAGTGCTCCACGAGCTGGGCGAGGCTGTCGGTATCGACGTCGAGGGCGCTGCCCGCGAACGGTGTCGGGACCACGCCCCAGACGCCGGGTTGCAGTGTGACGGTCACGAAATCCCTACTCTCCCGGCCACACGGGCGCGCGCTTCTCTTGGAACGCGAGCACGCCCTCGGCCGAATCCTTGCTGGTGAGCGCCGCCATGAGCGCGGGGAGGCTCGTGGCGCGGGCCTCGGCGGGCGTGAGGTGCGCCGTGCGGGTCACCATCTGCTTGACGGCCCGCACCGAGGTGGGTGCGCACGCCCGAATCTGGTCGAGCCAGCGTTCGACGGCGGAGTCCAGCTCCGCGGCCGGGACCACTTCGTTGACGAGCCCCATCGAGGCCATCTCCGCCGCTCCGGCCTTGCGGCCGGTGAGGAGCATCGACATGGCCTGCGTGTAGGGGACGCGCCGCACGAGCTGGTGGATCCCGCCGTCGAGCGCGAGCCGGCCCACGCGCGGCTCGGTGAGGCCGAACTGCGCGTGCTCCGCGGCGACCACGATGTCCGCGCCGAGGACCATCTCCATCCCGCCGCCCAGCGCGTAGCCGTTGACGCGCGCGATCACCGGGACGTCGAGCGTCGCGCGCAGGCTCAGGCCGCCGAAGCCGTTCGGGTCGAGGTCGGCCCAGTACTCGAGCCCGGTCTTGTCCACGCCGGAGGCGGACATGTCCGCGCCGACGCAGAACGCACGCTCGCCCGCGCCCGTGACGACGACCGCGCGGACGCTGCGATCCGCCTCGATGCGCGCCCAGACCTCGTTGAGGCGTTCCGTTGTGGGGCCGTCCACGGCGTTGAGCACGTGCGGCCGGTCGATCACGACCCACGCGACGCCGCCGCGGACGTCGAAGCGCACACCCTCCACCGCGGCCCCCATTTCCAGGTCAGCCGCGCTCACTGGAGCACCTGCGCTCACCGGAGCACCCGCGCTCACCGGAGCACCCCGAGCTCCTGGAGCCGGAGAATCGTCTCCTCGTCGAAGCCGTTCTCGCGCAGCACCTCGGCGTTGTGCTCGCCGAGGCGCGGCGCGACGCGGCGCACGGAGGCCGGCGTCTCCGAGAGGCGGATGGGCGCGTTGAGCATGCGGACCCTGCCGACGCTCGGGTGCTCCGCCTCGACGATCATGCCGTTGACGCGCGTCTGCTCGTCGGCGAGAGTCTGCTCGAGCGTGAAGACCGGCGCGTTGAGCAGGTCCTCGCCCTCGAGCCGCTCGGTCCAGTGCGCGGTGCTCCCGGTGGCGAACCGCTCGCGGAAGATGGCCTGGAGGGCGGGCTTGTTCTCGAACTGGCGCTCGAGGTTCGCGAACTCGGGCCGCTCGGTGAGGTCCTCGTCGAGCCCGAGCGCGCGTGAGATGCGCAGGAGCGGGTCCGGCGTGAAGCCGCCGACCATGCACACCGCGCCGTCGGTCGTTTCGAAGACGCCGCTGAGCGGCATCGCGCCCCAATTGACCTCGTAGCCGCGGTTGAGCTGCATGCACGCCTCCTGCATCTGCAGGTGCAGCATCGAGTCGTACATCGTGACCTCGACCTTCTGGCCCACGCCGCTCGTGTCCCTTGTCCGGAGGGCCAGGAGGATGCCCTGGAGCAGGTGCATTCCCGTGATGTAGTCGCACAGCGTGGTCGGGTAGATCGAGGGCGGGAGGTCCTCGCGGTCCCGGCGCCACATGACGCCGGAGTAGGCCTGGGCAATCGCGTCCTGGCCGCCCTTGTGCGAGTACGGACCCTCGGGTCCGAAGCCGGTGCCCGAGGCCCAGATGATGCGCGGGTTGGTGCGGCGCACCTCCTCATACCCAAAGCCCATGCGCTCCATGACGCCGGCGCGGAAGTTGCTCACCACGACGTCCGCACCGCTGATGAGCTGCGCAATGACCTCGCGGCCCTCCGCCGTGCGCGTGTCGACGCTGATCCCGCGCTTGTTGCGGTTGATCGACAGGAAGATCGGGTTGTCCTTGCCATCGGGGTCGGGGAAGGAGTTGCGCGAGATGTCGCCCGAGCCGGGCCGCTCGATCTTGATGACGTCGGCGCCGAAGTCGCCCAGGAGCTGGGTGCAGCTCGGGCCCATGAACACCTGCGTGAAGTCCACGATCTTGATCCCGGCGAGCGGGAGCGACCGTGCGGATTCAGTCTCAGCGCCGCGGGCGGTGGGGACGCCGGAGGGCGCCGTGGGCGTCTCAACGATGATGGTGCTCACGCTCCCACCCCCGCGAGGGTCGAATCGGCACCGAGGTTCGCGCCGCCGTCGTGCGCTGCGTCGTCGATCCCAGCGTTCGACGACGGGACGTCGCCTGGGTCTGCGCCTTGCCCGCGCATGCCCGCCTGGATGTCGCGGGGGTCGACCTCGCGCACGAGCTTCCCGCTCGCCACCGCGAGGGCCGACGCGACGCCCACGGCCTGGCCCATGGCCATGCACGGCGGGATCTCGCGGCTCATCTTCTGCGCCTCGGGGGTCGCGGAGTAGTGGCGCCCGGCCACGAGGAGCTGGTCGACCTCGCGCGGCAGGAGGGAGCGGTACGGGTAGTAGTAGTCGCGGCCGCGGGCGACCGTGTCGGCGAAGTGCCGGCGGGACACGACGTCCTCCTTCGTCATGACGTACTCGCCCTCGAGCAGGCGGGTCTGGCGAACGCCGAGCTGCGGGGCGGCATCGAGGATGTAGGCGTTCGCGAAGCCGGGGAGGTTCTCCTTGACGTACGCGACCGCCTCCGTGATGCGGTCGCGGGCGGCGAACTCGGCGGCAGTGAGGTCGGCGGGGTCCACGCCGTCGAAGCCGCTCATGTGGGGCGCGTTGCACCACACCACTCCCTCGAGCGGCGTCTTGAGCCACCACAGCTCCCACGCGCCGCCGAGCAGGCGCTTGACGCGCCGGTTGATCGCGCGGGCCTCCTTCGGGTTCTCCTGCTCGAAGCGCTCGGCCTCGGCGGTGTCGACGCCGCCGAGGCGGAACACGAGCGTCGTGATGTAGGAATCGTGGGCGAACTTCGCCCCGGCGCGCGAGGCGACGTCGATGTCCCCGGTCGTGTCGATGACGACGTCCGCGAGGTACGCCTGCGGGCCCGCCTTCGTCTCGACGACCACGCCCTTGAGGACGCCGTCGTCGACGATCGGGCGGGAGAACCACGAGTGCAGCCGGAGCGTCACGCCGGCCTCGCGGACCAGATCGTTCGAGACGCGCTTCCACCCGTCGGGGTCGAACGCGGCGGCGTAGCAGATGGGCTTGGGCGTGGAGTGCGAGTGGAAGTCGAACGTTCCGTAGCGGCCCCACTTGTTCCAGAGTTCCTGCGAGGTGCGGCGATCCTCGGCGGGCGGCACGACGGCGAGGCCCTGGGCCTGGAGGCGCTCGACGTACTCGGAGACGATGCCCGTGACCGTGATCTCGGGGCCGTTGACCATGTCATCCAGGACGAGGACCATCCCGCCGGACGCGAGCCCGCCCAGGTACGAATAGCGTTCGAGCAGAGTCACGCTCGCGCCGGACCGGGCCGCGGTGACGGCCGCCGCAACGCCGGCGGGGCCACCCCCGACCACGAGGACTTGCGAGCGGTTGACGATCGGTGCCGCGAGTTCTTCCGAGCGGACGCGCAGATCGAGTGTTTCCATGAGCAATGCTTCCTTACTTGCCGACGAAGACGCCGGACGAGCGGCGGGCGAGGAGGTAGAGGATGACGCTGAGGGCCGAGAGCACGGCCACATAGGTCGGGAAGATCCAGTCGGCGTGGAGGGACTGGAACCAGACCAGGAGGTAGGAGGCCGTGCCGCCGAAGACGGCGACCCCGATCCCGTAGCCGAGCGCGGTGCCGGTGCCACGGACGTTCTTCGGCATGAGGGACGCGCTCACCACGTTGTAGATGGTCATGTTGAGCACGAGCACCACCGAGCCACCGAGGAGCACGGCCGCGAAGCCGCCGATGCCGGGCCGGACGTAGAGCAGCATGAGGAAGACCGACGGGATGGCGAGGATTCGCGTGACCACGAACCAGCGCGAGAGGGCCTTCCCGTCCAGGAGCCTGCCCACTACCCAGCTGCCGATCACGAGGACGATCGCGAGCGCGGTCGTCAGCGCGAAGACCGCGGTGGCGTCCTCCTTGAAGTTGCTGCGGGCCGCCGTCGGGAGGCCCGTGTTCCAGGCGTAGTTGTACGCCTGGGCGGCTCCGACCACGAAGACGATCGCGAGGACGCCGAGCCAGTGCTTCCGGAGTCCTGACCACACGGTGCCGCCCGAGCTGGCCGCGAGCTCGTCGGGCCGCATGGTCTCGGGCAGGGTGCGCCGAAGGTACAGGACCACGACGCCGAGGACCGCGCCGATCACGAACGGGATCCGCCAGCCCCACGCGCTCATCGCGGCCCCGCCGATGGCGAGGCTCGAGAGGAAGCTCACGAGGGAGGCCAGGAGGATGCCCAGGTTCACGTAGAAGCTCATGAGCCCCGCGACCATGCCTTCGCGGCCTTCCGGCGCGAGCTCGACGGCGTGCGATGTGGAGAGAGGCGCCTCGATGCCGGTCGAGATGCCCTGGATGATGCGGGACGCGACGAGGATGGCTCCCGCCCATGGGCCGATCACGGCGTAGCTCGGCGTGACGGCGATGAGGAGGGTGGTGCCGGCCATGAGCATGATGGAGAGCAGCATGATCCGACGGCGGCCGATCCGGTCCGCGAAGACGCCGAGCAGAACGCCGCCGAGCGGCCGGAACGCGAAGCCGACGGCGAAGACGGCGAGCGTGTTGAGGGTCGCCGAGAGGGGATCCCGGTCCGGGAAGAAGTTCGGTCCGATGAAGGCCGAGAGGAGTCCGAAGACCATCCAGTCGTACCATTCGAGGGCATTGCCGAGGCCGAGGGCCAAGAGGCCCCTCCGCACTTCGGCGGAGAAACGGCGTGACTTGATGGGGTCAACTTTGACCACATTCTCGATCATGAGAGGTCCTTTGCCGCGCCGCTGCAGGGCGCGAGAGGGTATGCCGCATTGCACGCAGGCACATGCGGAAATGAGGTGTGAGAGGGGTCAGCCTGAAATGGCCGAATTACCAGGCCCGGGGGGCGCTGACCCAGATGGCTACGCAAACCTCTTCGTAGCTATTCGAATACCAGTGGGGGATCTCGGAGGAATAGGTGATGGAGTCGCCTTCGCTGAGGCTGTGGCGAACTCCGTCGAGATACACGTCCTTGCGGCCGGAAATGACGAGGCAGAATTCCTCGCCGCCGTGGTGGAAGGGCGTAGAGCTCGTGTCGTGGCCTGGCGGCGTCACGATCCACTGGACCTCGAGGGCCCCGTTGGTGTTGGGGGTCAGCAATTCATGAATTGCCTCGCCGACAGATTCGCGGGTGACGCCGCGCAGGTTGCGCCGCTCGGCTTTCCGGACTACCGGGGAGAGGCTTTCCGGCTGGCCCGTGAAGAAGCGGCCGACCGGTAGGTCCAGCCCGTGTGCCAGCTGGGCAAGGGTCGTGAAGGAGGGATTCGCCAGACCGCGTTCGATCTGGCTGACGATTGCCTGGCTGAGCCCGGTGGCGTCAGAGAGCTGGGCGAGGGTCATGCCAAGCTCCTTGCGCCTCGCCCGGACCTTGGTGCCCACTGACGCGAGCAGGGCGGTCGTGGCCGAGGGGGTCGGTGCGACGCTCTCCGTGGTCATGTCTTTCCTTCGTTCGGTGACCTGACTCACACAACTATAGTGAAGAAATTCAGCAGATCAAGGGTTTCTGTTCACTATCGTGTATTTCTTCACGGAGAACTGGTACCGCGTGCCCTTTCGCGCTCCTGCGCGGCCTCGAGCGCCGCCGCGAGCCGCGCGACCTGCTCGGTGAGTGCCTCGACCTTCGCCTCGAGCGTCTGCTCGATCTGCTCGACCTCGGCCTCGACCTCCTCGACTTCCGCCTCCACCTCGGCCTCCACCTCGGCGGCGGTCCGCGCGGACACGCTCTCCACGAGCCACGCCGCGATGGACGCCGTCACGACGCCGAGCACCGCGATGCCCGCGATCATGAGGCCCGCCGCGACGAAGCGGCCCACGATCGTGATCGGGTAGTGGTCGCCGTAGCCCACGGTCGTGATGGTCTCGAGCGCCCACCAGATCGCATCGCCGAACGAGCGGATGTTGGAGCCCGCCTCGTTCTGCTCGACGTCCTCCACCGCGAGAGCAGCGCAGTAGATGATCGTCGCGGCCGAGCCCACGACGTACAGGAGCAACCGACCCCGGAGGGCCGCGCCCGCCTTGTTGTGGACCACGCGGAGGAAGGTCACGAGCCGGAGGAGCCGCAAGGGGCGGAGCGCGGGGAGGGCCAGGATGGCGAGCTCGTGGAGATTCCGCACGAACCACCGGCCGCGCTCGGGAGCGAGGATGAGCTGCCCCGTGTAGTCGACCACGAACACGGCCCACGCGGCCCACACGAGCGTTTCCGCCCAGATCCCCTCCGACTCCGGCAGATTCGCGATCACCTGAATGGAATACGCCGCGAGGAACACGACGGCGGCCGCGAGGGTCGGCCACTCCGTGAGCCTCCGCCACTGCTCGATGCTCATGGCCGAAGGGTACCGCCGCGCGAGCCGCCTGTGGACACCCCGCCGGAACCCGCCGTACCATCGAAGCCAACGCTGGGGACAGCCCTTGGAAAGTCAGCCATGTCCGCAGCATCAGGCACGTGGTCCGGTGCCTCAACCCCTCAGCCCAGCACCCCGGACGGGTCCGCCCCGGACGTCCTCGAACTCCGCGTCCACGGCATCCGGAACTCGCCTCCGCAGGACATGCTCGGCACGCCGACGTCCAACATCGCCCTCGCGCAGGACGGCGTGATCCCGCTTGGCGATTCCCTCGCCGGCTTCTACACGGTCCGCGAGCCACTGCCCGGCGAGAAGACGCACCTCGAGGCCTACAGCTGGGGCAACCTCGACCGCTTCCTGCGCGGCAACAGCCTGCTCGGCAAGGCTGGCCGCACGCTCTACAACCTCGGCTGGTTCATCATCGCGCCGTTCGGTTTCTCCAACGCCGCCTACTGGGCGCGCTCGTTCCGGCCCGACGCGAGCCGCGAGGGCGGCCTCCGCACGGGCAGCGGCGGGGGAGTGGTCCGCGTGTTCGCGCTCCTCCTGACGCTCTGGCTCGTCGCCGCCGTCTCGACCGTCGCGTTCGATCTCGTAGCCGTCCAGTGCTTCCTGCCCACCGGTGTGCCGAACTCGTGGAAGCTGTGCAGCGCGCTCCCGTCCCAGTTCGACGGCCTGCGCGAGCTCACGCGAGGCCAGCGCCTGGCGGCCCTTTCGCTCACGCCGATCGCCGCCGTCGTCCTCGTGGGGCTTCTGGGCTTCGCGAGCAACGTCCGCTTCCGCACGCGCGCCCTCGACGCCGCCCGCGCCCGCGGGCTCGACGCCGAGCACGACGCGTTCGCGCTCGCCGTTCCCGCCCTCTGGGTGCGGCGGCGCATCAACTCGCCCACGGGAACGCTGCACATCGCAGCGAGCCTTCTGCTCGTGGTCATCCTCCTCATGAGCGACGCCGCGGCCCACGATGGCCCGGCCCCCGTCTCGCTCCTCTCCGTCGCGGCGGTGGAGCTCGCCGCCGTCGGCTACGTGGTCGCATGGTGGTCGCGCTCGGTGCGCCCTCCGCTCGTGGCCGACTTCTGGGCGCGCCGCGAGGTGTGGGCGTACTTCCTGCTCGGGACCGCGATCCTCACGTACGTCGTGTGCGTCATCGTCGAGGCGACCACTCCGACCACGGACCAAACCGCGCCGTTCACGGCCGGGCAGCTCACGCCCACCGTGATCCTCGTTCTCCTGACCATCCTTGCGACCGTGGGCTGCGTGGTCCGCTCCGGCTACCACGAGTGGATCGCGACGGCGGTGCTCACCGTGGGCGTCCTCGCGCTCGTCGTCGCGGTGGGCGGCTGGCTCGACCCGCTCGGGTGGGCGGCGAACGCCGCGGCGGTCGCCGTCGTGGTCCTTGCGGGGGTGGGGTTCGTGGTGCCGTACGTGGTGCTCCGCCGCCGCGAGCCGCGCCGCCACGAGCACGCGTGGCACGGCGCCGGCCCCGGCGTGTTCATGTTCGTGGCGCTGCTCATCGGCGCGTTCCTCGCGAGCGCGGTCGCGCTCGGCACTGGCTCGTATCTCCGGTCCGGCCGCCTGCAGTCGCTCCCGGACCGCGGCGACCCCCTGTTCCGCGACGTCTCCATCCCCGCAGGCGCGCACGACATCGCCGTCCCGACCGTGTTCTGGGCCTTCGGAGGGGTTCTCGTGCTCATGGTCCTGTTCGTCATCGCGCTCCTCGGGGTGCCCGCGTGGTTCGGCGTGCAGAAGGGCGAGATCGAGAATCCTCCCGTCGACCCCTCGGAGAAGGCGTTCAAGCCCGAGATCGAGGCCGTGCGCCGCTCGAGCGCGTTCATGCAGCGGGCGGAGCCGCTCCTGCACACGGTGAGCTGGGTCATTGGCGTGACCGTAACCGTCTCGCTCGCGTTCACGGTCATGCGCCAGGCGCGCGGGCAGACGGGCCGCTGGGCGTGGGTCCTCGGCGTCCTCGGCTCGTGGCTCGGCGGGCGCGACGGGCTCGCGGCGTTCACGGCGTTCGCCGAGTGGGCCGTGCTCACGTCGGTGGTGCTCGGAGCGCTCGCCGTGCTCGCGGTCGCGATCGCGAACTCGGCCACGACCGGCGCGAGCCGCCCGCTCGGCCTCCTGTGGGACCTCATGGCGTGGCTCCCGCGCGCCGCGCACCCGTTCGGCCCCGCGTGCTTCTCCGAGCGGGCCGTCCCCGAGCTCGCCGACCGGATGATCCGCTGGCTCGAGCCCGACGGCGCACCCGCCCCTGCCCGCCGCGTGCTGCTCGCGACGCACAGCCTCGGGACCGTGCTCGGCGTCGCGTCGCTGTTCCACCTCGCGGCCCTCGGCCGAGCGGACCTCCTCAAGCGCGTGCGGCTGCTCACGTTCGGTATGCAGCTGCGGCCCTACTTCGGCCGGTTCTTCCCGGAGCTGTTCGGGCCCGAGGTGCTCGGCACGCCCGGGGTGGCGGCGCCGTCGTTCTGGACCGCCGACCCCTGGAAGGGCAAGGATCTCCACGACGCGCCCACGCCGTCCCGGGAGCGCACGGCGGCTTCGGCCGCGCAGGCCGCGGCGCACAGCGGCGACTCCTCGCGCTCGGTAGCAGGCACGCCCCTGACGGAGCTGCTCGATATCCCCGAGGGGGCGTTCGCGATCGCACCGCGTCCCCAGCCCGTGTGGATCAACCTGTGGCGGCGCACCGACTACCTGGGCTTCCCCGGGTATTCGTACTCCGCCACGCCCAACAACCTGGACCGTGTGACGCTCGAGATGGAGCCGGACTCGTACATGGCGCGCGTCGCGACCCACGGCAATTACTTCATGACCCTCGCGTACCTCGAGGCCCGCGACGACCTCCTCACGGGCTGGTAGCGATCGGGTGCGTCCCTTCCGTTGCGCCGTCACGTCCGCAGGGTGCGCACCCCGCGGACGTGACGGCGCAAGCGGTCGCCGCGCTAAGGTGTGCCCGTGACCCACAGCGATCCCGCCGCGTTCCCGCCCGACTTCTCCGCCGCCGTCGGCCGCCTCGCCGAGCTCACCGAGCGGTTCGCCGCCGCCGCGGAGCGCGTCGAGCGGTGGGACGCGGCCGTCCCCACGTGCCCTGGCTGGAGCGCCCGCGAGCTCGTGCTGCACCTCGGCACGATCCACGGCTGGGCCGCCGCCACGATCGGCGCCGAGCACGCGCCGGCCGATCCGCCGTTCGACGGCGAGGGCGTCCCCCTCCCGGCGTGGTACCGGTCCCGCGCCGCCGCGCTCGTCGCGGCGCTGCGTGGGGCGGGCCCCGAGGCGCCCGCGTGGACCCTGTGGGGCGACCGGGTCGCGGCGTTCTGGGCGCGCCGCCAGATCCATGAGACGGCGGTTCATACCTACGACCTCTCCCTGGCCCTTGCGGCGGGCGCCGGCGAGCCCTCGCCCTGGGCCGTCCCGGAGGCCATCGCGCTCGACGGGCTCCACGAGGTCCTCGCGGGCTTCTACCCGCGCCAGGTGCGGCTCGGGCGCACGGTCGGGCTGCCCGGCGTCGTCCGCTTCGAGGTGCGCACGGACGACGGCGGGCCGCTCGCCTCGCTCGAGGCGCCCGCCTTGGGCGCGGACGACGGCGCGGCCCCGCCCGAGCTGGGCACGGTCGCCGGGACGGCGCCGGAGCTGTATCTCGCGGTGTGGGGCCGGGGGCCGTACCCGGGCGCGCCGGCGGAGCTCGCCCACGCGATCCGGGCGGCGCGCCTCACGCCCTAAGCCGGCCGTCGGGCCCCGGGGCTACGATGGGCGCGCACGCTCCGCCAGCCGAAGCCAAGCCGGGCAAGAGTCAGGAGAAGCCATGCCGAATCGGCCAGAAGTCATCGTCTTCGACGTCAACGAGACCCTCTCCAACATGGGCCCCATGGGCCAGCGCTTCGCGGACGTCGGCGCGCCCGCGGGGCTCGCGAAACTCTGGTTCGCGGCGCTCCTGCGCGACGGCTTCGCGCTCACGGCGGCGGGGGACAACCCCTCGTTCGCCGAGGTGGGCGCCGAAGTGCTGCGCGGCGTGCTGCGGGGCATCAACCTGGACCGCGGACTTGACGAGGCCGTGCCGTACATCATGTCCGGCATGCTCGAGCTCGGCGTCCACGCCGACGTGGTGGGCGGCGTTCGGGCGCTGCGCGACGACGGGTATCGCCTCGTGACGCTGACGAACGGCGCGACGGCGGTCGCGGAGCGGCTGTTCGAGGGCGCCGGGATCCGTGACTGCTTCGAGGCACTTCTCACGGTCGAGGACGCCCCCGCGTGGAAGCCCGCCGCGTCGGCGTATCGCTACGCCGCGGACGCCTGCGGAGTGCCGGCTGAGGAGATGCTGCTCATCGCCGTCCACCCGTGGGATATTCACGGCGCCGCGCGCGCGGGCCTGCAGACAGCGTGGGTTGAGCGCGGCGGGGCGGCGTACCCTTCGTACTTCTCGGTCCCCGACCTCACCGTGGCCGGCATTGACGGAGTCGCGGCTGCCCTGCGCGAGCGATGACCGGCTCCTGACTCCGCGCGTCGAGCTCTTGACAGGGGCACCGCGGGATTAATAAAATCGAAGGACAAATTCATCTGTCCGGCCTGAAGACCCCCAGCATTCAGGCCGGAGGCACCAGCCGGGCGCTCAGGCAATATGCTGCGCGCCCGGCTGGAGGCGCCCCCCGCCACCCGCGGTCTCGCATCAGCTCGGGCGGCTGCGGCCGCCGTGCGAAAGGTCTTCCCCCATGACCACCGAATCCTCCCCCCGCACCAACCACTCCTACGGCTGGGTCCCGGACGTTCCGGACCAGCGCGACCACCTCTTCGCCGCGCCGCCCGCCGTGCTCGGCGCCCTCCCGCCGTCGGCCGATCTCACGGCACAGTGCCCGCCCGTCTACGACCAGGGCCAGCTCGGCTCGTGCACCGCGAACGCGATCGCGGCGGCGCTCGAGTTCGACGCCGACAAGCAGGGCATCACGGGGTACACGACCCCGTCGCGGCTCTTCGTCTACTACAACGAGCGGGTCATGGAGGGCACGGTCGCGAGCGACTCGGGCGCCCAGATCCGCGATGGCATCAAGTCGGTCGGCGCCCAGGGCGCGTGCCCCGAGACCGAGTGGCCGTATGTCATCTCGCAGTTCGCGGTCCAGCCGACCCAGCAGTGCTACATCGACGCCAAGCAGCACCGCGCCGTCGCGTATCAGCGCGTCTCGCGGACCCTCCAGCAGATGCAGGGCTGCCTCGCGGCGGGCTACCCGTTCGTGTTCGGCTTCACGGTCTACGAGTCCTTCGAGAGCCAGCAGGTCGCGCAGACCGGGGTCGCCCCCATGCCGGCCCCGAACGAACAGGTCCTCGGCGGGCACGCCGTCGTCGCCGTGGGCTACGACAACGCCAGCCAGCGCTTCCGCGTGCGGAACTCGTGGGGCACGGGCTGGGGCCAGGCGGGGTACTTCACCCTGCCGTACCAGTACTTGCTGTCAACGGGCCTCTCGAGCGACTTCTGGACCGTCCGCACGGTGAGCTGAACCGTCCTTCCGCTGCCCGCCCAATAGCCGTACCCGAGACGGTTGTTGGGCGGGTTAGCTGTGCCCGAGACGGGCGGGTCAGCCGCCGAAGGCCACGCCGGGCGCGCGATGGATGCGCAGGTCCGGCTCGTCGGCGCGATCGGTGAAGGGCCGGTTCTCGCCGGGGTTGAGGGGGTATTCCCAGTCGGCCCCGGCCTGCCCCTGGAGGTCCGCGTAATAGATCAGAGTCCCCGGTGCCGGGGCCACCGTGGCCAGTCCAATGGAGTTCTTGAGGAACGCGGGGTCCAGGCACAACGCCTTGCCCGCCCCCGTGGCCCGGAAGGGCGCCGGGGGGATGGACCGTGCCGGCGCGGCGGCGGTTCCGTACAGGATGGCGAAGCCCGCGCGGCTGTACAGATCGGCCGCGGCGTGGAGGAGCGCGGTGCCGAGCTCCGAGGATTCGGGGGCCGTGATCGAGGTGATCTGAGCTGCGAAGACCAGTGTCAGTCGCTCGAGCTGGAGATGGCCGGAGAACGTCCCGGGTTGGCGGAAGGCCTCGACTGCGGGTTCGGCGACGAGGACGGCGTACCGGCCCCTGGCATCCGTGGCGATCAGCACGGACGAGACCGCGTTGACGGCCGCCGTGTACCCGCGGGCATGGGCGGAGGCGAGCACCTCGTGGAAGTGCTGGGTGCCCCGTTCGGCCGCGTCGAGGGCCGCCGAGGCCGTCCCGTTGGCAACGGCCTGCGCCAAGGCCGGCGGGACGATCGTGGAGAGGCCGTAGATGCGGGCGAAGTCATCAGTGCGAACCCTGCGGAGGCTGAGGGGGAGGGGACTGGGGTATGAGGCTGTCTGCCCCGCTGCTGGATCCATCGTCGTCTTTCTGTCTGGGGGAGGGTGCCTCGCGCCGGGCGCGGGGCGAAAGGGGGATTCGGGTGCGTGAAGGGGGCGAGTTCGGGACGGAGCGGGTCGGCGGGTTGGGCTGTGACAAGAGTCCGAAGAACGGGCGGTGAAACGGGTCGGCGAAATGGGCCGCCGGAATGGCCGGCGGCATGGGCTTGCGGAACGGATCAGTGGATCCGGAGCGCGGCGTCGGCGCGGGGCTGCCCCCAGCGGCAGCCCCGAGCCTTCGCCGGGCACCAACCTCCTCTCTGCGAAAGCATGCGTCTGCGGGCGGGACGCCTACTCCTTGGTGGCGCCCGCGGTCGTGTTCATGATCCGGCGCTGGAAAATGATGAACAGGACGGCGACGGGGATCGTCATGAGCGTCGCCGCCGCGAGCTTGATGGGGAACTGCGAGCCCGCACTGAGGGCGCCCGAGGCGAGCTGCGCCGTGCCCTTCGTGAGGGTGAACAGGTCCGGGCTCTGCGTCGAGATGATCATCTGCGGGAGCTCGTTCCACGAGGCCTGGAACGAGAGGATGAACAGCGTGATGAGCGCCGAGCGGGACATCGGGAGCACCACGGACCAGAAGCGGCGGAACACGCCCGCGCCGTCGATCTTCGCGGCCTCCTCGATCGAGGGGGAGACCGACTCGAAGAAGTTGCGCATGATGAATACTCCGGCCGCGTCGGCGAGCATCGGGATGATCATGCCCGAGTACGAGTCGTACATCCCGAGTTCCTTGATCACGAGGAACTTCGGGATGAGCAGCACGACGGGCGGCACGGCCATGACCGCGATGAGGGCCGCGTAGACCACGTTCCGGCCCTTGAACGGCAGCCGCGAGAGCGCGTAGCCGGCCATGGAGTCGAACAGCACGCGCCCCGCCGTGACGATCACCGTCACGATGACCGTGTTGCCAAGCCACAGCGGCAGGTCGGTCTCGAAGAGCCGCTGGTACGCGGCGGTCGTGAAGGTCTGCGGGACGAGCGAGACGGGGTTGTTCGCGGCGTCGGTGTCCGTCTTGAACGAGTTCGCGAGGGAGACGATGAACGGGTAGATGTACACGAGCGCGAGCAGCACGAGCAGCACATAGGTGCCCACCGTCCCGCCCCGGAGCGGGCGTCGCCGCCGCGCGGCGGGGCGGGGATCGGACGACGGCGGAGCCCCCTCTGCTGCCCCGGGCTCGCCGGCGCGGTGCTTGCCTGGGTGGGCGGGCGCCGTCGTCTGTTCGCCTGAGCCGCCCGCCGGGCCGGCGGGGGAGAGCCTGAGTTCGTCAGCCACGGGTCCGCCTCCGTCTCGGCGTGCGGTCGCGCTCGCCGAGGAGCGCGCGCTGGATGATCGTGAAGACCACGATGATCGCGAAGAGGATGAACGCGATCGCCGCGCCGCGCCCCCACGCGTTGTTGATGAACGATTGGGAATAGGAGAGGAAGGCGGGCGTGAGGGTCGTCTTGGCGGGGCCGCCCTTCGACCCGACGTAGATCTGGTCGAAGATCTGCCACGTGCCGATGAGTCCCAGCGTCACGACCGTGAACGTGGTGGGCCGGAGCATGGGCAGCGTGACGTACCAGAAGCGCTGCCATGCGTTGGCGCCGTCCACGAGCGTGGCCTCTTCGATGTCCTGCGCGATCTGCTGGAGCGCCGCGAGGTAGATGAGCATGAACGTGCCGGACGTCGTGAAGATCGCCATGATGATGAACACGAGCATCGCGGGGCTCGGCCCGGAGACCCAGTCGAACCACGTGAGGCCCAGGAAGCCCGTGCCCGACGGCGCGTGGACGCCGAGCGCCTCGAGGATCACCCGCACCACGCCGCGGGTCTCGGTGAACCAGCCGGTCCCGGACCCGCCGAGCGCCTGGACCACGCCGTTGACCGCGCCGCTCGCGGAGAACAGGAACAGGAAGATGACCGTGATCGCCACCGAGGAGGTCACGGACGGGAAATAGAACGCGGTGCGGAACACGCCGCGCCCGGTGAGGATGCGGCGGTTCACGAGGACCGCGAGGAAGAGCGAGATGGCCGTCTGGACCGGCACCACGAGCACCACGTACCACGCGTTGTTCCGCAGCGAGGTGCCGAAGTCCGTCTGTGCGAGGCCCGGCTTCGCGAGGAGTGCCGAATAGTTGTCGCCGCCCACGAACTTGACGCCCGAGGAGAAGGGGCTGCCGAGCCCGTTCCAGTTCGAGACCGAGACCCACGCCGCGAGGAGGATCGGCAGCACGAGGAAGAGCCCGAGGACTATGAGGATGGGAGCGGTGAAGAGCCAGCCCGCGATCCCGTCGCGGCCCCGGATGCCGGGGCCGCGACGGCGCGGGCGGGCTGTGGCCGGGGCTGGCCGCAGCGCGCTCGTCATGAGGATCTCCTAGGAGGGCCGGGGGCTACGAGAGGCCCGGGAGGCCCGAGAGGTTGTTCTGGACCTTGTCGAGGATCGACTTCGGGTCCGTGGTGGGCAGGGCGTCGAGCTGCGAGTCGAAGTCCTTGATGACGTCGCTGATGCCCGCGACGCTCGGGATCGACTTCGACGACGCCGCGCCGTCGAGGAACGCGGTCTGATCCGGGAAGGCCGTCTTCCACTGGTCGGCGATCGACTGGACCGACGGCATGACGCCGAACGCCTTCGCGAAGCCCATCTGCTGCTCGGGCTGCGTGAGGTACGTGACGAGGTCGAGCGCGCCGCCCTTGTTCTTCGACTGCGAGGCCATGCCCCAACCGCCGTCGTACTGGATGGTGCCCTGTCCCTTGGGGCCGGCCGGGAGCGCGACCGCCTTGTACTTGACGGACGAGTAGTCCTTCGTCATGGCGCCCGAGATCCAGTTGCCCTCGATGGTCATCGCGGCCTTCTGGGTGCCGAACGCCTCGCCGCCCCAGCCCGCGCCGACCTGGGACGAGAACTTCATCGCGCCCTCGCCGAGCAGCTTCTTCGCGTACGTGAGGGCCTGGACGTTCGCGCTCGAGTTCGCAGCAGCCTTGCCGCTGTCGTCCACGAGCCAGCCGCCGGCCTGGGCCATGAACGCGCCCAGCCGCTCGAACTGCCCGGACACCGAGAGGCCCACGTGCTGCGGCGTGGTGAGCTTCTTCGCGACCGCCTCAAGCTGATCCCACGTCTTCGGGACGTCCGAGTCGGTGAGGCCCGCGGCCTTCCACATGTCCGTGTTGATCACGAGGCTGAGCGTCGAGAAGTCCTTCGGAGCCGCGTACGCCTTGCCGTTGACCGTGAACGCCTTCACGAGGGACGGGTAGAAGCTGTCCTTGTTCTTCATCTGGTCGACGTACGGCTCGAGCGATCCGTTGCCGGCGTACGTGGCGATCGTGTCGTTCGTGACGTAGAAGAGGTCCGGCGGGTTGCCGCCCGAGAAGCCCTGTGAGAGCTGCTGGCTCAGGTCGGAGGCCACGTTGACCGTGGCCGTGGTGCCGGACTGCTTGGACCACGCCGCGACGGCGGCCTTGACCGCGGTCGTCTCGGCGTCGCCCGAGGAGCCGATGAGGATGGTGAGCGGCTGGTGGTTGTCGGCGCCGGCCGCCGCCGTCGAGGACGACGTCGAGCCGGCGTTCCCGCCGCCGCAGGCCGAGAGTGCGAGCGCGGCGGCGAACGCGGCGGCCGCGGCGATGCTTGCCCTCCTGGTGATGTTCATTCGTGCTCCATTTCTTTCAGGGTGAGGTGCTGCCCGAAGCGGGCAACGAGCTCGCGCGAACCACGAGCTCGGGAATGAGAAGAGTTGAGTCGTCGGGGGCCTGCCGGCGCCCGTCGAGCTGCGAGAGGACGCTCTTGAGCGCCCACTGGGCCGCGTCCTCGAGCGGCTGGCGCACCGAGCTGATGCCGAGCGCTGCCGCGGTGGGGCTGTCGTCGAAGCCGACGACGGCGGCCCGGGCACCTGCCGCCTGGACCGCGCCGAAGGCGCCCACGGCGAGCGAGTCGGACGCGCACACGAACGCCGTCGCGCCGGCCGCGAGGAGCCGCGTGGTGGCCTCGGCGCCCGCGAGGATGCCGTCCTGCTGCGAAGAATCCAAGGACCGGCGCTGACGCGGGGGGACGCCAGCGCCGGCCATGGCCTCCTCCCAGCCGCGGCGGCGCTCGTCGCCCGTGCCGGAGCCCTTGGGCCAGCCCACAAACGCGATGCTGCGGTGGCCGAGCTCGATGAGGTGCCGCGTGGCCCGCGCGGTTCCCGCGGCGCCGTCGACGTCGATCCATGCGTGGGCCGGTTCCGACGCGCCGCCGCGGGCGGGCCATGGGCGGCCGAACACGGAGAACGGAACCCCGTGGCCGGAGAGCCAGCGATATCGGCTGTCATTGGGGTGCGTGCCGACGAGCACGAACGCGTCCGCGGCGCGTGCCTGGGTGAGGACGGAGAACTGGCGGAGCTCGTCCTGGTCGGATTCGGCCGTGTAGAGCACGACGCGGTAGTCCTGCTTCTCGGCCTGCGCGGTGAGGGCGTGCAGGAAACCGTCGAGCACCACGCCGCCGATCCCGTCCCGCACGGGGTCCAGCCGGTAGGCCAAGACGCCCGATCGGGCCGTGCGCATCTGGCGGGCCGCGGCGCTGCGCACGTAGCCGGTCTCCTCGATCGCCGCGAGCACTCGCTTGAGGGTCTCAGGCTGGAGCCGTTCGGGGTTGTTGAGCGCGTTGGAGACGGTCTGGCGTGAGACCCCGGCCTGCGCCGCGACGGTTGAGACGGTGGGTCGCGGGGCAGTCACGGGGGGTTGCGCACTGCCCTCAACCATTGCCGCTCCTCTCCGTCGTGAAGCCTTTCGCGGCTTTGATCGATCAACTAGGGTGGCCAGTAGTCATTTGATTGATCAAATCCGGGGATGTCTCCAGAATTGACTACACGGCCCGAACGTGTCAAGCACCTCACAGGAAGCGATCCGAATCCCATGCCAGAGAAGCTCCAGCCTTTCCTCCACGACCTCGAGCTCGTGTTCCGCGCGCCGACCCAGGCGTGGTCGGATCGCGACGGGCAGATCCGCGCGGGCGATTCGGGCGGGTCGACCGTCCAGGGCGTCATGCATTCCGACGTGCGCGTGCTGAGCGAGGCGGTGCTCGAGGTGGCCGGCAAGGAGCCCGAGCCAGCCGGCTCCTGGCACGACGGCGCCGCGCTCGTGCTCGTGGGGCTCCCGCGCAACATCGACGGCCCGGGCGCCGATCCGACCACGCGGCTCACTCGGACGCGCCGCGTCGAGGCGGGGTCGATGCAGGAGGAGATCGAGTTCTCGTGCGCGACGGACGGTCCCGTCACGGCCGAGGTCACGGTCCGGCTCGCGGCGGACCTCGTGCCGATGGAGGCGGTGAAGTCGGGCTTCCCGGCTGATGCGGTTGCGGCCGAGCCCTCCGCCGGCGGGCTCACGTGGGCCGCGGGGGAGGTGACGGCCGCCGTCGAGGCGCCGGGCGCCGTCGTCGATCTTTCCGACCCCGCCCACCCCGTGCTCGCGTGGACGCTCACAGCGGCCCCGGGGAAGCCTGCCCGGGCCTCGTGGCGACTCGCGGCGGAGGACAGGATCGCCGCCGTCGTCGGTGCGGCCGGCGCGGCGCCGCTCGCGTGGCGCGACCGCGGGCGCGCGGCGGCCCGCGGACATCCGGCTCGCGCGGTTCCTCGAGCAGTCGCTCGTGGACCTCGACGGGCTGCGGATGGCCCTCCCGAAGCTTCCCGGCTGCGAGTTCCTCGCGGCTGGCGCGCCGTGGTTCTTCACGCTGTTCGGGCGGGATTCGCTGTGGGCCGCGCGTTTCCTGCTTCCGCTCGGGACCGAGCTCGCCGAGGGGACGCTCAGTGTGCTCGCGTCCTACCAGGGGACCACGGCGGACGCCGAGGCCCAGGAGGAGCCGGGCAAGATCATGCACGAGCTGCGGCGCGCCGCGCTCACGCTCCACGGCGAGCAGATCAGCCTCCCGCCGATCTACTACGGGACGGTCGACGCGACCCCGCTCTGGCTGTGCGTCCTGTACGACGCGCGGCGCGCGGGGATGGCCGTCGACGCCGTCGAACGCCTCCTGCCGCACGCCGAGCGCGCGCTCGCGTGGGTGGCCGCCGGGGTGCGCGACGACTACCTCCGGTACTTCGACACGACCGGGCACGGCCTCGCGAACCAGGGGTGGAAGGACTCGGGGGACGCGGTCCAGTTCCGGGACGGGCGCCTCGCGAAGGGGTCCATCTCGCTGTGCGAGGTCCAGGCGTACGCGCACGAGGCGCTCGTGCACGGGGCGGAGTTGCTCGAGGCGTTCGGCCGGGCCGGGAGCCCGGCGGACGGCACGTCGCCGGCCCAGCTGCGCGACGCGGCGGGGAGCCTGGCGGCGCGATTCCGGGCCGACTTCTGGCTCGAGGATGAGCTTGGGCCGTACGTCGCGATCGCGCTCGACGGCGACGGCGTGCCGGTCGACACCGCGACCTCGAACATGGGGCACCTGCTCGGCACGGGGCTGCTGACGGCCGAGGAGGAGGCGATCGTCGCGCGGCGGCTCGTGGACCCCGAGCTCGACTCGGGGTACGGCCTCCGGACCCTCGCGACGTCGAGCGCCGGGTACTGGCCGCTCAAGTACCACGGCGGCTCCGTGTGGGCGCACGATACCGCGATCGCGATTCGCGGCCTCGCCGCAACCGGTCACACGGCCGAGGCGGGCCAGCTCGCCGAGGGGCTGCTCAAGGCAGCTGAGTCGTTCGGGTACCGGATGCCTGAGCTGCACTCGGGTGACCCGGCTACGGGAGAGCGGCGCGCCGCCCGGGCCGTCCCGTACCCCTCCGCGTGCCGGCCGCAGGCGTGGTCGGCGGCCTCCGCCGTCGTCATCGCGGACGCCCTCGGGGAGCTCGCCTAGCCCGTTTCGGATTCCGACCGCGTTTCATGCACCCAAACGGCGTGTCGCTATGCGACACGCCGTTTGGGGCTAGATTCGGCAGCCAATCAAGGTCGTGAACTGGTGCGGGGCGCGCCCTCGGGACGGGACGGACGACGGCGGGTGGCTCAGTACGCCTGCCAGGCCGGCTTCTGCGCGTGCGTGTACTGGTAGTACTCCGTGTGCTCGAGCTGCGACGCGGCCGCCGTGTCCACGAGCACCGTGGTGTGCGGGTGGAGCTGGAGGGCCGAGGCCGGGCAGTTCGCCGCGATCGGGCCCTCGACGGCGGCCGCGATCGCCCGCGCCTTCGGCTCCCCGAGGCCGATGAGCAGCAGGTGCCGGGCCTCGCGGATGGTCCCGAGGCCCTGTGTGAGGACGTGGTGCGGGACGTCCTCGAGGCTCGGGAAGAACCGCGCGTTGTCCCGGCGGGTCTGCTCCGTGAGCGTCTTGATCCGCGTGCGGGAGGCGAGGGAGGACATCGGCTCGTTGAAGCCCACGTGCCCGTCCGTGCCAATCCCGAGCAGCTGGACATCGACGCCCCCGGCCGCAGCGATCTCGGCGTCGTAGCGGGCCGCCTCCGCTTCGGGGTCATCCGCCTGCCCGTCGATGCTGTGGACCGCGCCGACGCGGAAGTCGACGCTGTCCGTGAACTCGCGGCGGATCACCGAGCGGTAGGACTCCGGGTGGTCTGCGGGGAGCCCGAGGTACTCGTCGAGCGTGAACGCCTGGGCGTCGGCGAAGGAGAGGCCCTCGTCGCGGTGGCGGCGGATCAGCTCCCGGTACGTGCCGAGGGGGGTCGAGCCGGTTGCGAGGCCGAGGACCGCGGGGCCCCTCTCGACGCGGGCCTGGATGATGTCCGCCGCGGTGCGTGCCACGGCGTTGGCGTCGGGCAGGACGATGATCTCCATGTGCTGGTTCCCGGCGCTTACTTCGCGGGCTCGGTCTCGACCGAGACCTCGTCGTCCTCGCGTCCCGGGGTCCGGAGGTTCCACCGCTTGATGACGAACGAGAACAGGAAGTAGTAGATCGCTCCGTACGCGAGGCCGATCGGGATGAGCAGCCACGCGTTCTGCGCTTTGCCGAAGTTCAGGATGAAGTCGATGAGCCCCGCGGAGAACGTGAAGCCGTCGTGGATCCCGAGCAGATTGACGAGGGCGAGGGACGTCCCGGTCAGCACGGCGTGGATCACGTAGAGCGGGAACGCGACGAACATGAACGAGTACTCGATCGGCTCCGTAATGCCCGTGAGGAACGCGGTCAGCGCGGTCGAGAGCATGATGCCGCCCACGATCTTCTTCTGCGAGGGCTTCGCGTGCCGCCAGATGGCGAGGGCAGCGGCCGGGAGGCCGAACATCATGATCGGGAAGAAGCCGGTCATGAACGTTCCCGCGCTCGGATCGCCGGCGAAGAAGCGGTTGAGGTCGCCGCGCACGAGCGTCCCAGAGGCGTTCGTGTAGTCGCCGACGAGGAACCAGACCATGGAGTTGAGGATGTGGTGCAGGCCCGCGGGGATGAGCATGCGGTTCGCGAAGCCGTAGACCCCGCCGCCGATCACGGTATTGGACGCCACGGACTGCCCGACCCACGAGAGGGCCGCGTTGAAGAGCGGGTACAGGAACGAGAGGACGACGCCGACCACGAGGCTCGTGACGGAGGTCAGGATGGGCACGAGGCGGCGGCCCGAGAAGAAGCCGAGGAAGTCGGGCAGCTTGGTGCGGTAGAACCGCTGCCAGAGCCCCGCTGAGAGCAGGCCCACGATGATGCCGGCGAGGACGCCGTAGTTGATGACGGCGGGCTTGCCCGCGGGATCGGTCTGACCCGCGAGGACCACGGGGCTCATGGCCTTGAAGACCCCGTCGATCACCATGTAGCCGACCACGGCGGCGAGCGCCGTGGAGCCGTCCGCCTTCTTGGCCCAGCCGATCGCGATGCCGACGGCGAAGATGAGCGGGAGCCACGTGAAGACCGCGTTGCCCGCGGCGGAGATGACCGAGGCGCCGGCCTGGAAGCCGGGGATCGCGCCGAGCAGGTCGGCCTGGCCGAGGCGCAGGAGGATGCCGGCCGCAGGCAGGACCGCGATCGGCAGCATGAGGGTGCGGCCTAGCCGCTGGAGGGTGGCGAAGACCGCGTTCGGCTTCTTCTCGCCGGTCAGGACGGCCGCATCAGAGGTAGACATCGCATGCACCTTTGCGTGAATCGAAGGGGGCTGGGAGACCTGTCGGATGAGCAGGTAATGTCTGGTTATGACCAGTTCAGTGTGATGTGTGTCGCGGCCCCGTGTCAAGGGGTGCGGGTGCTCGGCCGCCAGAGGCGCGGCCGCTAGATCAGAGCCGCACTTCCATGCTGAGCGCGTAGCGGTCCGAGCGGTACCACGAGCGCGCATGCTCGATCGCGAGATCGCCGGAGAACGAGGTCCGGTCGAAGGACAGCACGGGCCCGCCGGCCTCCATGCCGAGCAGCACCGCGACGTCGGTGGGCGCGGCCTCGGCGCGGACGGTCTGCCTGGCCCGGTCGATCTGGTGGCCGAACTCTGCGGCGAGGGCGCGATAGATCGAGCCCGTGAGGTCGATGCCGAGCAGCCCGCCGGCGTGCTCCGCGCTGTACCACGCGTCGTCGACGCTCACCGGCCGTCCGTCGGCCAGACGCAGGCGCCGGATGTGGATCGCCTCGGCGCCCCGCGCGAGGCTGAGCGCGGAGGCGGAGTCTGGTGGCGCCGTCGTCCGTTCCGCGGTGAGGACCACGGTGCTCGGGGTGAGCCCCTGGGCCTCGATCTCCTGCGTGAACGAGGCGAGGTGGAGCGTGGACTGGACCGCGGAATCGGCCACGAACGTGCCCTTTCCCGGCACGCGGACCAAATGCCCGTCCGTGACGAGGCGGCCTATCGCGGCCCGGACCGTGATCCTGCTGACCCCGTACGCGTCCATGAGCGTGCGCTCGCTCGGGAGGAGCGCGCCGGGCGCCAGTTGGTCCTTCGCGAGGCGGAGGAGGATGGCGCGGAGCTGCTCGTGCTTGGGCACGGGGCTGTCATTCAGTGCGGACGACGGCGACCAGTCCTCGTGCGATGCACTCACCCGAGCCTCCGCTCCCTTGGGGTATCGATTCGGTGGTCGAATCGGTGTCCGAATCGGTGGTTCGATCCAGTCAGGACCATGGTAGGTCACGCTACCCTAGGCGGAGGCACGATTTCCTAGGAGGCCGCGTGAGCGCGACAACCCTGACCGCCCGTGCGGTCCTGCTCGACATGGACGGGACCCTCGTGAACTCCGACGCCGTCGTGGAACGCGTGTGGCGGCGGTGGGCCGCTCGGCACGCCCTCGACCCCGCCCACGTCCTCTCCGTGATCCACGGGCGGCAGGGCCATCTGAGCATGGCGCTCCTGCTCCCGGAGCGGCCCGTCGAGGAGAACCTCGCCGAGAACGCGAGCATGCTCGCCGAGGAGAGCTCGGACGTGGACGGCGTGATGGCAGTGCCCGGGGCACCCGCCCTGCTCGAGGCGCTCGTCGGCGCGCCGCACGCGCTCGTGACCTCGGCCGACGACACCCTGGCCCGCGTGCGCATGGGCGCCGCCGGTCTCCCGCTCCCGCCGCTCCTCATCACGGCCGAGCTCGTCTCCGCGAGCAAGCCCGATCCCGAGGGTTTCCTCAAGGCCGCGGCGCGGCTCGGCGTGGATCCGGGCGAGTGCCTCGTGCTCGAGGACTCCGAGGCCGGCATCCTCGCTGGCCTCTCGGCCGGGATGCGGGTGCTCGGCGTGGGCCCGCGCGCCGCGGCCTTCGGCCCCACGCATCACACGCCGGACCTCGCGGGCATCACGGTCGAGTACGCCCCCGGCGGGAGCATCAGCCTCACCCTCGCGGACGCCCCCTAGGTTGCGGGGTCCCGTCCGTCGGGTTGCGGGGTCCCGTCCGTCGGGTTGTGGGGTCCCGTCCCCCTAGTGGCGGGCCGCGAGGAGCTGCTCCCGCAGGATGTCCGCGTGGCCGCAGTGCTGCGCGAGCTCCCGGAGCATGTGCAGATACACCCAGCGCAGGGGGAGCGGGCCCCGCCGGTTGCCGAGCACCTCGTCGTCGAGCGTGAAGCCCGCCGCCGCGCGCCGCGAGTCCTCGCACGCCGCACGGTGGGCGGCTTGGACCGACGCGATGGTGTCGCCGTCGTCGAGGATGAACGATTCGTCGGGGGTCGCCGGAATGCCGATCTCCTGGCGCGAGCGCAGCGTGATCGCCTCGTCGAACCACACCTTTTCGACGAACGCGGCATGCTTCACGAGGCCCAGCAGCGTGGTTCGGGACGGCACGAGCGAGGTCCGCGCCTCGGCCTCCGTGAGCCCGTCGAGGCACGCGTGCAGCGCGGCGCGGTGCTCGTCGATGAAGGTTTCGAACTGCGTGCGGAGGTCGGCGTGGAAGGACTCGCGGTCCATGCTCGGCATCGTGGTCATGGGCCGGAGTCTAGCCGGGCGCGCGGCGGGCCCAGCGTGGGGCGTGCTCGGGGAGCGGCCCGACCGCCACGAAGCGCGCAGGGATGGCCTGCAGGACGGGGAACTCCTCGAGGATCCGGAGCGGCAGCGGGAGCGCCCCGTCCGGCTCGGCCCCGGGACGGTCGAACGCGTCCTCGTCCAGGATCCTGCCGACCACGCCGCGGTGCGCGGCCTGCTGGAATCCCTGCACGAGCACCGTGGGCCACCAGCGCCGCCGCTGCACGCTCTGCAGAACGGACTCGGGCACCGGCCCGCCCCTCAGGAGCGCGGGCCGCACGATCCGGGCTGCCGCAACGGCGTCCTGGATCGCGAGGTTGATGCCCACGCCGCCCACGGGGCTCATCGCGTGCGCCGCGTCGCCGATCACGAGCAGTCCGGGGAGGTGCCACCGTTCGAGGCGGTCGAGCCTCACCTCGAGCAGCTTGACGTCCTCGAACGACGACGGCGCGCCGGCCAGGCGGTCCGCGAGCCACGGCTGGAGCGCGGCGAGGCGCGCGCGGAACCGCTCGAGGCCCTCCGCCCGCAGCTTGGCGTCGGCGCCCTTGCGGATGATGTAGCCGCACTGCCAGTAGTCGCCACGGTCGACCATGATGAGGAACTGCCCGCGGGACGCACGGCCGAAGCCGCCGTCGGGGTCGTCCGCGTGGCGCGGGACGCGGAACCACCACACGTCCATCGGCGCACCGAACGCGTGCGGCGTGAGCCCGGCGGCGTCGCGGACGGCCGACCAGCGCCCGTCGCACGCGACCACGAGATCCGCCTCGAGCGTGTGCTCGGCCCCGTCCTCTTTGCCGCTGGCGCGATCCCGCCACGCGACGCCGGTGACCCTTCCGCCGCCCGGACCGGCGCCGTCGTGCGCGGTTGCCGGGCCGCCTGCCGCGCCCGCCGCGCCGCCCTCGCGCAGGAGGCCCGTGACCTCGGCGTTGCGCAGGAGCCGGAAGCCCGGCTCGCGCGCGGCCGCGTCGGCGAGGAGCTCGAGCAGGTCCCACTGCGGCACGAGCGCGATGTGCGGGTGCGGGCCGTGAAGCCGCGAGAGGTCGCCGATGCGGGCGGTTCCGGCGTCGAGCTGCGCGGCGACCTGCGTGATGCGCCGCTGGGGGATCGCGGCGAACGCGGGCCCGAGGCCGAGCTCGTCGAGCAGTGTGAGCGTGGAGGAGTGGACCGTGTCGCCGCGGAAGTCCCGGAGGAAGTCGGCGTGCTTCTCGAGGACCGTGACGGCGACGCCGGCCCGAGCCAAGAGGAGTCCGAGGAACAGTCCCGCGGGCCCGGCGCCGGCGATGGCGACGCGCGTGCGATCGTTCGCAGCCATGGGTTCAGCTTCTCACGCAATGGCCGGGTTTTCGCGGGTGCAAGCGGCTCGCACCCGCAAAAACCCGGCCATTCGGCGCGGGGTCAGCTGAGCGTCACCGGCTGACCCGGGAGCGGCCAGCCGAGCACGCGCTTGGGCCGGGGCGAGGCGAAGGTGCGGACCTTCGATGTGGTGAGGCCGAGGCGCACGAGCGATTCCGCCGTCGCGACCGCTGCCGCGACGCCGTCGACCACGGGGACGCCGCAGCGCTCGCGGATGCGCGCCTCGAGTTCCGCCATCCCGCCGCAGCCGAGCACGATCACCTCGGCCTTGTCCTCGCGGACGGCCCACTCGGCCTCCGCGACGATCGCTTCGATCGCCGCCTCCGGGTTCGACTCGAGTTCGAGGACCGCGAGCCCGGATGCTCGGACCGAGGCGCAGCGCGCGCCGAGCCCCGCGAGCTTGAGCCGGTCCTCGATGAGCGGGACGGTGCGGTCGAGCGTTGTGACGACGGAGTATTTGTGCCCGAGGTACATCGCCGTCGCGGCCGCGGCCTCGGTGATGTCCACGACCGGCACGTCGAGGAGCTCCTGGAGCCCCTCGCGCCCGTGCTCGCCGTAGCCGGCCTGGACCACCGCGTCGAACTCGCCCTCGTACCGCGTGACGGCGTCCATGACCGCGACGGCCGCGAGGTAGCTCTCGAAGTTCCCCTCGCACGAATCCGCGCCGAACCGCGGCGTGAGGCCCACGATCTCCGTGCCTGGAAGCGCCGCGCGGCGTGCCTGCGCGGCGATCGCGTCGGTCATGGACTGGGTGGTGTTGACGTTGGCAACGAGGATGCGCATCGGGGGCTCTTTCGTCGGCTGCGGCTCGGGGCGGCTTCGGGCTGGCTGCGGGCTGGCTTCGGGCGGGAGGGTTTGGGCGGACGGGCGGGGTGGGAAGGACGGGTGGCGCGGACGACGGCGGCGGGTGAGCGCCGCCGTCGTCCGCGGCTGGGGTGGGTTAGGGCTGGGGGTCAGGCCGCGGGGACGGGCTCTGACTCGCCGGTCTTGATGTGCGGGCGGACCCGCTCGAGGACCGCGAAGGCGACGAAGCCGATGCCGCAGCCGACGAACCACGAGTAGTCCGAGATCCACTGGGCCTGGCCGACGATCGTCGGGATGAGGACCGACGCGATGGCGGGGACACCGGAGAGGATCATGGCCCACACGGCGTTGGGGTTGAAGCCGTTGACGAACCAGTAGCGGCCCTTCGGGCTCATGGTGTACATCTCCTCGACCCAGATCCGCTGGCGGCTCACCACGAAGTAGCCGGCGATGAGGATCCCGAAGAGCGGGCCGATGAGGGCGCCCAAGATGCCGAGGGAGTACTGGATCGCGGTCGCGTTGGAGTACCAGTTCCACGGCGTGAGGATCACGGAGCCCACCGCGGCGATCATGCCGCCCATGCGCCACGAGATCTTCTGCGGGTTGACGTGGGAGAAGTCGAACGCGGGGGAGATGAAGTTGGCCACGATGTTGATGCCGACGGTCGCGATGACGAACGTCAGGCCGCCGAGGATCGTGGCGAACGGAGCGTCGATGCGGGAGACGGTCTCGATCGGGTCGGTGATGAGCTCGCCGAACACGGGAACCGTGGCGGACGCCGTGATGACGGTCAGGAGGGAGAAGAAGAGGAAGTTGATGGGCAGGCCGAGCAGGTTGCCCTTCTTGACCGCCTTGAACGACTTGGCGTAGCGGGAGAAGTCGCCGAAGTTGAGCATCGGGCCGGAGAAGTAGCTGACCACGAGGGCGACGGCAGAGAGCATGACCGGGATCGAGGCGCCGAAGTCGAGCGGCTTGCCCGCGGACAGGTTGAACGAGACGCGGTCCCAGCCGGCGTTGGCCACGAGGTAGACCGCCAGGAGGATCATGACGACGTAGACGGCAGGGCCGGCCCAGTCGACGAACTTCTTGATGGCCTCCATACCGCGCCAGAAGACGAGGCCCTGGGCAACCCAGAGGATCGCGTAGGCGACGTAGCCGAGGGGCGAGAGGCCCAGGAAGCCGTGTTCGTTCACCGCGAGCGGGGCGAGGGACGGCCAGAACTTGAGCATCACGATCACGAGCGACTGGGACGCGAGGTACGTCTGCACGCCGTACCAGGCGATCGCGATGAGTCCTCGGATGATCGCGGGGATGTTGGCTCCGCGGACGCCGAAGATCGCGCGGTTGATCACGGGGTAGGGGACGCCCGTCGCCTGGCTCGGCTTCGCGACGAGGTTGCAGAAGAACTGGACGATCAGGATCCCGACGACGAGGGAGACCAGGACCTGCCAGGACGCGAGCCCGAGGGCGAAGAGGCTGCCCGCCGTGACGTAGCCGCCCACGCTGTGAACGTCCGACATCCAGAAGGCGAAGATGTTGTAGGAGCCCCACTTCTGCTCCTTGAGCGGATCGAGGTCCTTGTTCGAAAGGCGGGGGTCGCGGTCCGGCTGGTGGGCCGCGGCGCCGTCGGACGACGGCGCCGCCGTGCGTTCCGTAGTGAGGGTGAGGGGGGTATTCAGCGGCTGGACGACGGTGTCCGGGGTGCTGTTCATGGTTCTCTTTCGGATCGATGGTTGCGGTGGGGGAACCGCGGGGATCCGCTGGCCTGTTGCGCTGTGAGGCTCAGCTTCCGGCGCTGGCGCCGGGTGCGGTGAGTCTCAGTGGGGTGTGACTGGGGTCTCATCGCTTGGTATACAAGATAGCTCTGGGATACCAGGCTTGGCAATAGATTCGTGGATATAATTTTCCGTCATGTGAGATGACGTGACTCGTCGGGATCTAGGGCGTGTCTGATAAATGTCGCAGCCACGCGATCGTCGCGTTGAGAACAACGGCGGCGCGGTAGACGATTGCGAGCTTGTCGTAGCGGGTGGCGAGCCCTCGCCATTGCTTGAGGTGGCAGAAGCGGCGTTCGACGACGTTGCGGTTGCGGTAGTCGGCGGCGTCGAAGGCCGGCGGCCTGCCGCCTCGTGAGCCGCGGCGTTTGCGGTGGCCCTTCTGGTCATCGGGCTCGGGGATGACGGCCTTGATGTCCCGGGTGCGCAGGTGGGTACGGATCGCGCGCGAGGAGTAGGCCTTGTCCCCGCGCAGCGCATCCGGAACGGTCCGGGGTCGGCCGCGCCCGATGCGCGCCACTTTCAAGGCCTCCAGGAGCGGCAGGAGCATCGGGGAGTCGGCGGCCTGCCCCGGGGTGCAGGCGGTCACCAGGGGCAGGCCGTGCCCGTCGACGAGCTGGTGGATCTTGGTCGTCAGGCCGCCGCGGGAGCGCCCGACCGAATGGTCAGGCGGCTCCGCGGCCGGATTCATGTAGTTCGACGAAGCCCCCTGTCGTGCGGGCGATGTTGGTCGCGTGCTGGTGGGCGCGGGCGATCGTGGAGTCCACGGACAGGCTCCAGTCGATCTTCCCGGCCGCGTCCGCGGCCGCCGTCAGACGGGACAGGACCCGGTCCCAGGTCCCGTCCCCGGCCAGGCGCCGGTGCCAGGTCCACACCGTCTGCCACGGACCGAACACCTCCGGCAGGTCACGCCAGGCGATCCCGCACCGGTACCGGTACACGATCCCCTCGACCATCGACCGGGCATCGGCGAACGGCCGCCCCTTCCGACCGGTCGGGCGGGGCAGCAGATCCTCGATCAGCGACCACTGGGCATCGGAGAGCAACTGGAACCGAGACACGCCCCCAACGATTGCAGAGCGAACGCCCCGAATTTGTCAGACACGCCCTAAGCGGGCCGCACGCACGAGCGCCGCACCGTCGTCGTGCGCGTCAGGGGACGCGCGCGACGCCGATGCGGCGCTCGCACGGGGGATAGGGCCGGCCGAAGCCGGTTGGCTGCTAGGGCTTAGGCCGCCGGAAGCTGGAGGACCTGGCCCGGGAAGATGAGGTTCGGGTTCGCGATGATCTTCGAGTTGGCGTCGGCGAGCTGCTGCCAGCCGTTGAGGCCGAGCTGCTCGGCGATGCCGCTGAGGGTGTCGCCGGCCTTGACCGTGTAGGTCTGGCCCGAGACCGGAACCGTGGCGGCGTGCCGCGGAGCGGACTGGGCCGGAGCCTGCTGAACCGGGGCCTGCTGCACGGGAGCCTGCTGGACGGGTGCGGCCTGGGCCGGCGCGGCCTGGACGGGGGTCGGGTTGGCGCCCGCGGTGCCGGACAGGCCGAGCTTCGCGGAGCATGCCGGCCACGCGCCCCAGCCCTGGCTCGCGAGCACACGCTCGGCGACAGCGATCTGCTGCGCCTTCGAGGCCTGGTTCGGCATGCCCGTGCCGCCGAAGGACTGCCACGTGCCCAGCGTGAACTGGAGGCCGCCGTAGTAGCCATTGCCGGTGTTGATGGCCCAGTTGCCGCCGGACTCGCACTGCGCGATGGCGTCCCACGTGGACGTGCTCGCGGCGTTGGCGGCGGGAGCGGCCAGAGCGGCGCCGCCAAGGGCGGCACCGGAAATGGCTGCGAGGGCGAGGGAACGACGTGCGGCGGTGGTGAAAGTGTTCTTTTTCATGGGTTTCTCACAGATGCACGGGGCTCCACCGGCACTCGTTCCGTCCCCGGAAGTCCGCGTGCGCCGCCGGCCCCTGACAGATCGAGGTCAGGACGATGGTGACTGCACAGACGGCGGCGAGCGGTGGACGGCAGTACCCGGCATATATGGCCGACGTGCTGGGGATCGCCGACGTTGTACCCGCATCAGGGGCGGCTCGTTACCGAACCTTGATCTACCGTAAGGTAAGAATCAGCCGTTGCAAAATCGTGATCAAAATCGCGTGACCCAACTCAGGTCAAAAGAGTGCGAACATCCTCAGCGGTCAGCGCCGACCCGAACAGCGCGTCGTCGTCCATGACGGACGTGAACAGGGCGGCCTTCTTCTCCTTGAGCTCCATGACCTTCTCCTCGATCGTGCCGCGCGCCACGAGCCGATATGTCATGACCGTGCGCGTCTGGCCGATGCGGTGCGTGCGGTCCACGGCCTGGGCCTCGGCGGCCGGGTTCCACCACGGGTCGAGCAGGAAACAGTAGTCGGCCTCGGTGAGGTTGAGCCCCACGCCACCGGCCTTGAGCGAGATGAGGAACACCGGGGCATCGCCCTCCTTGAACCCCTGAACCACGTGGCCGCGGCGCTTCGTGGAGCCGTCGAGATAGGAGTAGCGGATCCCCTCGGCGTCGAGCCGCGCGCCCGCCATCTTGAGGAAGGACGTGAACTGGCTGAACACGAGGGCCCGGTGCCCCTCGGCGATGACGTCGGCGAGCTGCTCGAGCAGAACGTCGAGCTTCGCCGGGGGCGGGCCGGCGAGTTCGGGGTCCACGAGCGATGGGTCGAGTGCCATGAGCCGCAGGAGCGTGAGCGAGCGGAACACGATGAAACGGTTCCGGTCGAGGTCCTCGACGAGGCCCAGCACCTTCTCGCGCTCGCGCTGGAGGTACTGCTCGTAGAGGCGCCGGTGCTTCGGCGCGAGCTCGACGTCGAGGCGCTGCTCGACCTTCTCCGGCAGTTCCGAGGCGACGGCCTCCTTGGTGCGCCGCAGCATGAGCGGGCGCACCCGGCGGCGCAGCCTCCCGAGCCGCCCCGCGTCGCCGCCCTTCTCGATGGGCCGCGCGAACTCCTGCGCGAAGTGGTTCGCGCCCGGGAAGAGGCCCGGCGCGACGATCGCGAAGAGCGACCACAGCTCCATGAGGCTGTTCTCCAGCGGGGTGCCCGTGAGCGCGAGCTTGAACGGCACGTCCAGGTCCCGCGCATACTGATGCGCCTTCGTCGCGCGGTTCTTGAGGAACTGGGCCTCGTCCATGACGAGCCCGTCCCACGCGAGCGCCGAGTACGCGTCGACGTCGAGCCGGAACAGCGCGTAGCTCGTCACCACGATGTCCGCGCCGGCCACGGTCGCCGAGAGCGGGACGCCCGCGGCCTGCTCCGTGTCCCCGACCGCGACGGTCTTGAGCGACGGCGCGAAGCGGGCGGCCTCGGCGGCCCAGTTGGGCACCACGGAGGTCGGCGCGACCACGAGGAACGGACGACGGCGCCCCTCACCATCCGCGCCCGGCGTCGCCTCGCGCGCGTGGTCTCGCGCGTGGAGGAACAGGGCCAGCGTCTGGAGCGTCTTGCCGAGGCCCATGTCGTCGGCGAGGACGCCCCCGAGCCCGTTCCGCCAGAGGAACGCGAGCCACTGAAAGCCCTCGCGCTGGTAGGGGCGCAGCTCGGCGGCGAGGCCCTCGGGAACCGCCGCGGGATCGAGGGCCGCAGGGTCCAGGAGCCCGCGGACCGTGTCGCGCCATCGCGGCGGCTCGACCGTCTGGCCCGCGATCTCGGCGATCTCGTCCCAGAGCCCCGCCTGGTAGAGGCTCAACCGGGGCGGTTGGGGCGGGCCGCCGTCGGCGCGCCACTCGCGCAGCTCGTGCGACTCGTCGATGAGGTCCTTGAGCCGCAGGATCTCCGGGGTGTCGATCCGGAACCACGACTTGTCCGGCAGCATGACCTTCGTGCGTCCCTTCGCGAGTGCCACGAAGATGTCCTGGAACGCGATCTGGCGGCCCTCGATCGAGACCATGAGCCCGAGGTCGAACCAGTCGCGCTTCTCGCTCTCGACGGCGCTCAGCACGAGCTCGGGCGCCCCGTCGAGGCGCCGGTAGTCGGGCTGCTCGCCCCGCAGCGCCACTTCGACCCCGGGGACGGCGCGCAGCTCCGGCAGCGTGCGCTCGGCGAAGTCGGCGGTGTCGAGGTCGGTGAGCGTCGCCTCGCCGAGGGCACGCCGTCCGAGGGCGCTGTCCTCGAGCGCCCCCGCGACGCGCTCGATCGCGTCCGACTCGGCGGCCTCGTCCCGCACGTGGCGCTCGCCCGCCGCCGAATAGAGCGGGAGCTGCCGCACGCCGTCGCCCGTTCTGTACTCCCAGTGCCACGCGAGGCGCAGGCGGTCGCGGGGCTCGAACGTCGCGGTGAGGACGAGCACGGGCGGCTCGACGCGCGGCAAGTCCACGCTCTCATCCCCGCTTGCGACGGCCAGGCTGCGCGCGAGGTCGGGGTAGAGGTCGGCGAAGAACGCGTCGCGGTCCTCCTCGGGCACGGCGATCGCCTCGCGCCGGTGCAGGAGCGCCCGTTCGCGCTCGCTCAGGCGCCGGGACGTCGGTGCCACGACGATGAGCTCCTCGCTCCCGCGGTGCAGCGCGGCGTACGCGCCGTGATCGCCCACCGCGCCCGCCGACGCCGCGGGGACCTCCTCGCCGTCGAAGGCGAGCGACGGCGCGACCGTGAGCCCGCCGTCGTCCGCGGAGCGCACGTCGAGCCCCACCTCGGCGAGGCCCGCAACGTGGATGCGGCCGTTCTTCCGCGGCGCCACGAGCGCGACGCCCGCCGCCTTCGCATCGGCGAGGACCGCCCACAGGAGCGGGCTCGCGAAGTCGTCGAGATAGATCCACGAGTCCGGGCCGCGCCAGTGGTCGCCGCCGTCGGAGAGCTGGAGCGGCTGGAGCTGTTGCAGCACGCGGAACTGCGCGGGCTTGTACAGGCCGTGGTGGTCGCGCCGCGCGAACGTCTGCCAGCTCAGCGTGCCCTTTCCCCAGCGGCCCGTGCCGGGGTTGAAGCTCACGGGCCGGATCCCGAGCTTCGTGCCCTCGCGGCGCTGCCGCGCGTAGGCCGCGCCGAAGCGCTTGCGCGCCTCGCGGTCGAGGTCGCGGAGCTCGAACTGAAGACCGAGCGGCGCCTCGCGCGAGGGCCGCGCCGCCGCGCTCGGGGCGAGGATTTCGGCGAGGGCCGCGCGCCACGCGGGCTGCGTGGGTGCCGTGGAGGGGAGGGCGGGGGTCTGCGCTGCGAGGCCCATGCGCGCACGGACCGTCTGCTCGTTGGCCACGAGCAGCGCGGCGAGGACGTGCTTGCAGTCGCCCGCGACCGGGCACGAGCACCAGCCGCCCGCGAACACGTCGCGGCCCGAGACTCGGCGAATCCGGGCGACGCACTCATAGGGTTCGTCCTCGCTGCCCTGGACCTGCGCCGAGAGCGCTCCCGTCTCCGGGTTCCAGTCAAGATTCAGAACGTGACCGCCCCGGGCGTACGCCGTGGCACGCGCGATGGTCGCCGGGCCCACCGCCCGGATGAGCCCCGGCACGTCGACCATCGGCAGGTCGGCGGGGTTCGGCCCGGGCTGAGGCACGGCGGAGAGGGACACGGTGCAATCCTCCCACGCAGGCCCGACAACCCAGCGGGCCGCAGCTCGAGAACGCTAGAGCGCGGTCGTGGCCTCCCGCGCCGCCGGCGCGACGTCGCCCGTGCCGAGGCCCACGAGCGTCCAGCCGGCGGCCGCCCACGCCTCGCGATCCAGGACGTTCCGCGCGTCGACCATGACGGGCCGCGCCACGATCTCGGCGAGCTCGAGCGGGTTGAGCCCGCGATACTCGGCCCACTCGGTGAGCAGCAGGACCGCCTCGGCGCCCTCGCACGCCGTCGCGGCCGACTGCTCGAACTGCAGCTGCGGGTAGCGCATCCACGCGTTGTTGATGGCCTTCGGGTCCGTCACGACCACGTGGGCGCCCGCCTCGGCGAGCTGCAGCGCGACGTCGAGCGCGGGGGAGTCGCGGATGTCGTCGGTGTCCGGCTTGAACGCCGCCCCGAGCACCGCCACGCGGCGGCCCGCGACGGAGCCGCCGCAGAGCTCCGCGGTCATCGCGGCGACGCGCCCGCGCTGGTTGATGTTGATCTGGTCCACGAGGCCCATCCACGCGTCGACCGAGTCGACCGCGAGCTCGCGGGCCTGGGCCCGGAACGAGCGGATGTCCTTGGGGAGGCAGCCGCCGCCGAAGCCGAGCCCCGCCGCGAGGTACCGCTGGCCGATGCGCGGGTCGAGGCCCATCGCGGCGGAGAGCTGCGTGACGTCGGCCCCGGCCGCGTCGCACAGCTCGGCCATCGCGTTGATGTAGGAGAGCTTCGTGGCGAGGTACGCGTTCGCCGCCGACTTGATGAGCTCCGCCGTCGCGAAGTTGCACACGATCCGCGGGACCCCCGCGTGCAGGAGCGGCGCGTAGACCTCGTCGAGCACGCGGATCGTGTTGGCGGCCGTCGCGCTCCCCGCGCCCGGCTCGGCCCCGTCCACGCCGTACACGAGGCGGTCCGGCACGAGCGAATCCTTCACGGCCGTGCCCTGCCGCAGGAACTCGGGGTTCCACGCGAGCTCGACGTCGGCCTGTGCGAGCCACTCCCGCACCCGGTGGACCGTGCCCACCGGGACGGTGGACTTGCCGACGACGACGGAGCCCGCCCGCGCGCGATCGGCGAGCGAGCGCGTGGCCGACTCGAGGTACGTCAGGTCCGCGAGCTCGCTCGTCTTCGACTGCGGCGTCCCGACGCACAGGAAGTGCACGTCGCAGTCCGCTACGAGGTCCATGTCGGTGGAGAACGTGAGCCGGTTGGTGGTGCGCCCGTCGGCGAGGAGCTCCTCGAGGCCGGGCTCGTAGAACGGTGCGAAGCCGCGCGAGAGGTGTCCCACCTTCTCGGCATCGGTGTCGATTCCCACCACATCGTGACCCATCGACGCCAGCGTCGCGGCGTGGACCGCTCCGAGGTAGCCGCATCCGATGACCGAGATCTTCATGTGGGTCCTTTCAGGTCAGGCGAGGGCGAGCGGCGCGCGGGCCGCGATGACGTCTTCGTAGTGGCGCACGAGCTGGTCGCAGATCGAGGACCACGTGCGGCCCTGAACGCTCTGCAGGGCCGCCTCGGCGAACGCGGCACGCTTCGCGTCGTCGCCGATGAGGTCCTGCACGTAGGAGCGGAGCTCGTTGAGCTGGCCGGGCGTGTAGAGCCAGCCGGTCTTGGAGTTGTCCACGAGGTCGAGGGGCCCGCCGCGGCCGGTCGCGACGACCGGCACGCCGGACGCCATGGCCTCCTGGATGGTCTGGCAGAACGTCTCGAACTCGCCGGGGTGGACGAACAGGTCGAAGCTCGCCACGAGCCGGGCCAGGTCTTCGCCGCCCTGGAAGCCCGCGAAGTATGCCGACGGCAGCTGGGCCTCGAGGGTCGGGCGCAGCGGCCCGTCGCCCACGATCACGAGCTTCGTGTTCGGCAGGTCGGCGAGCACGCGGAGGTCCTCGACCTGCTTCTCGGCGGCGAGGCGGCCCACATAGCCGATGATCCTGCGGGGAGTCCCGTCGGGGGCGAGGCCGGCGACGGAGGCCCGCCACGCGGCGTCGCGCTTTGACGGGTGGAAACGCTGGGTGTCAACGCCGCGGCGCCACATTTCGACGTCGAAGATGCCGCGACCGCGCAGCTGGTTGATCGCGAACGACGACGGCGCGAGCGTACGGTCCGAGAGGAGGTGGATCTTCTCGACCCGTTGCCACGCCCAGTTCTCGAGGAACGGGACGCCGTACCGGGCCGCGTAGCTCGGGACCTCGGTCTGGTAGATCGCCACGGTGGGGATGCCGAGGCTGTGGGCGGCGCGGACGGCGCGCCAGCCGAGCTCGAACGGGGAGGCGAGGTGGACGACGTCGGGCGCAAACTTTCTCAGGATGCGCTTGACCTTCGGGACGGCCCCGAACGCGACGCGGACTTTGGCGTACCCGGCCATCGGCATCGCCGGGAGGCGGCGCACGAGAGCACCGGAAACGTACTCGGGGCCGGGAGCGCCATCGCCGGCGGGGGCGATCACGAGGACCTCGTCGCCACGCTCCTGGAGATGGTCAAGGACCCGCAGGACTGAGTGGGTCACGCCGTTCATCTGCGGAAGGAACGATTCGGCAACTATCGCTATCCTCACGCTTCCACGGTCGGTGCGGTTCCTAACGAGATGGCGGAAACGCCGTGACGCAGAGGGGAAGCCTTGGTTAACGCGAGGGTTGCGAAGGTTGCGCGCGCAGGCCCGGCGCGAAGGCCGCGATGCCGCCGACGACGACGGCGAGCGCCCCGAGCCCCCAGCCGATCCCCGCGCCGGTCGCCACGGCACCCACGAGGAGCGGGCCGCCGGCGTCGCCGAGTTCGCGGCCGAGCTCGGCGGAGCCCATCGTGCGGCCCATCAGCTCGGTCGGCGTCGAATCGGCCAGGTGTGCGAATGCGACAGGCGTAGCGATGCCGATCCCCGCGCCGACCAGCAGCGCCGCGGCGTACACGGGCATCGCGGACCACGGCCCCGGCGCGAACGGCGTGAGGACGGCCACGAGGGCGCCGGCCGCGATCACGAGGAGCCCGCCGGCCATGCCCGCGCCGTCGCGAATCCTGCCCGCGTCACGGAGCCGGCCCACGCGCGGCTGAATGATCGAGGAGGCGAGCGCGAGGACGGTGACGGCACCGATGGACTCGACGGTGCCGAGCCCCGAGCGCGCCGCGAGAGCAGGGAGGAAGCCGACGGCGGCGCCGAGCGATCCGGTGGCGGCCGCGAGCACGAGCGTCGACCCGAGGAACGAGCGCTCCGTGAGCTGGCGCACAAGGTCCGCGACGGTGTACCGCGGGCGGGGGAGGGGCTCGAGGCGCGGCACGCCCGCCGCCACCCAGCCGGCGACGCCGAGCGCGAGCACCGCGAGCGCCCCGAACAGCAGCGGGAACCCGCCGACGAGCAGCGCCCCCGCACCGAGAAGGGGCCCGAACGCGTATCCGAGTCCCTTCCACGCGCCGTACCGGCCGAAGTAGCGGCCCGTGCGCGTGCCCGCGAGCCGCGCGACGCTTGCCGACGAGGCGGGGGAGAACGCCGACGCGGCGGCGCCCTGTCCGAGGCGCGCGACGGCGAGGAGCAGCGGCTGCCCCGACCACAGCCCCACGAGGGATGCGACCGCGAAGCCGAGCAGCCCTCCCACGATCACGGGCTTCGGTCCGATCCGGTCCGCGAGCGTGCCGAAGATCGGCTTGAGGAAGACCTCCGCGACGTCGTACAGCGCGAGCAGCACGCCGAGCACGAGCAGGTTGAGGCCGATGTCCTCGCTCTCGGCGCCCAGGCCCGCGGCGATGCTGTGGGCGCCGAACGCGGTGGTGAATCCCGCCGCGTACAGGGGGACGACGACGGCGCGCGAGGGCGCGGGCGTGGGCTGGGCGTCGGAAGGGCTCACCCGTGAAGTCTATGGAAGCGGGCGCCGGCGCGGAGAAGGATGACGGCGGGGCATGGACGACGGCGCGGACCTCGCCTAGTCGGTCCGCGCCGTCTTTCGGATGGCTTCCTGGTTGCCGGCGCTACGCCTGATCCTCGACGTTGTTCGCCACGTACCAACCTGCCCCGGCCATGAGCAGGCCGAGGACGATCATCATCCAGCTGTCCACCGTGCTGAACGCAAAGACGTTCGCGGTGGATGTTCCGGTGACGAACCCGTAGATCGCGAGGACCACGTAGAGGCCGCCGAACCACATGAGGAACCGGCGCGCGCCCATCGAGGTGCGTCCCATCACGATGCCGACGACGCCAATGACGATCTGCACAACGTTCAACAGCATCGAGGTCTGGAAGACGTTGAACAGCATCGCGTGCGAATCCGGCCCAAGGAATTTCAGGTCGCTGTAGCCCTGCGTGAGTCCGGGGATGAACCCGAAGATTCCGACGAGGCCCCAGAGAGCGCCAACCCCCATGGCGAGCAGTTGGATGTCCTTGCGACCAAAGTGGACGCCGTGGTGTGCGTGCGGCGCGGCGGTAGTCATCGTTCCTCCTACCCTGTTGACCTGCCCGTGAGGCAAACGCCCCCAAGGCGCTGGTGTCACGGCGCGCCACCCCTCCGGTCCCACCCCGGAGGGCGGGCGTTGGTCGCAGCATCAACACGTTAATTCTACGTCCGGTAGTGGAAACGAGTATGTGCTGAAGATCACATCCTCAGGGGTGGAATCAGGAAATGCGGAGGCGGTGGGCGCCGTTGCCGCCAACATGACCCTTGAGTACACGGAAGAGAACACGGGCGCGGCCGGGCAGCGCTCGGCGGCCATCGAGGAGCTCTTCGAGCCCGTCAGCCTCGGATCCCTGCGGGTCCCCAACCGCTTCGCGATGGCGCCGATGACCAGGGAGTTCTCCCCTGACGGCACCGTGACCCACGACGTCGCGGGCTACTACGCGCGCCGGGCCGCGGCGGGAGTCGGCCTCCTCATCACCGAGGGCGTCTACGTTTCCGAGGACTCGGGTCCGAGCACCCGCGTGCCGCGTCTCTTCGGCGAGCCTCAGCTCGCGGCGTGGAAGCGGCTCGTCGACGCTGTGCACGCCGAGGGCGGGCTGATCGCCCCGCAGCTCTGGCATCTGGGCGCGGAGCGCGGGGACCATCCCTCGTTCAATCCGCAGCTTCCGACGCTGAGCCCGTCCGGCCTCTCGTCCTCGGGCAAGGCCCGCGGCCGGGCAGCGACCGTCGCCGAGCTCGAGCGCATCCGCGACGACTTTGCGCGCGCCGCACTCGCGGCCAAGGATGCGGGCTTCGACGCCGTAGAACTCCACGGCGCCCACGGCTACCTCCTCGACCAGTTCCTGTGGGAGGGCACGAACCGCCGCGAGGATCAGTACGGAGGCTCGCTCGAGGCGCGGACGCGCTTCCCGGCTGAGGTCGCCGCGGCCGTGCGCGACGCCGTCGGCCCCGAGCTGCCCGTGATCTTCCGCTTCTCCCAGTGGAAGTCGGGTGACTACTCGGCCCGCATCGCCACCACGCCGGCGGAGCTCGAGGCGCTCCTCGGCACGCTCGCGAAGGCGGGCGTCTCGGCGTTCCACGCGTCGACCCGCCGCCACTGGGAGCCTGCGTTCCCGGAGGTCGAGGGGCCCGAAGGGCGGCTGGGGCTGGCCGGGTGGGCCAAGAAGGTCACCGGGCTGCCCTCGATCGCGGTGGGCTCCGTTGGCCTCGACGACGCGTTCCAAGTCGCGTTCCAGTCGGGTGGCCGCGCTGAGACGATCGGCCTGGGCCCCGTCCTGGAGCAGCTCGGCCGCGGCGAGTTCGACCTCATTGCGCTGGGGCGGGTGCTCCTGAGCGATCCCGCGTGGGTCGAAAAGGTGCGCGAGGGCCGCCACGCCGAGATCCTCCCGTTCCGTGCCGAGGACCGCGAGACGCTCAGCTAGGAACTCCGCCGCGTTCCCGTCCGGTTGATCTGTCCCAATCGGCCGGGAACGCGACGGGTCGCGACGCGACGCGGACTTCCGCCCGGAAGAAGTGGACAGGAGGCCGCGGGCTTCTACGGCCGCGCCTGAGCGAGGCCCGCGGCGGTCCATGGCAAAGTGGAACGCGATGAAGTTGCGCGCCGATCAGCAAGGGCTCCGCGGCCTGCCGATGCCGCTGTGGCTCCAGGGTGCGGTCGAGTCCCTGCAGGCCGTGATCCTCTCGGCCGTCATGGCAATCGCGCCGATTGCGACGGTCTGGCTCACGGGAGGGTTCGGCTCGCTGCCGGCCGAGGCGGCCGGGCGGCTCGCGGGCCAGGCCTGGCTCCTCGCCCACGGCGTGCCGCTCCGACTCAACGGCGCGGGGCTCGCGCCGATCGGCGGCACGTCCCCCACGTCGAGCGTCCTGAGCCTCATCCCGCTCGGCTTTGCGCTCGTCCCGTTCCTCCTCTCGTGGCGCGCAGGACGGCGCCTGGCCCGCGCGTCGTATGCCGACACGCTGTGGCAGGCCATCCTCGGCGCCGCTGGAATGTACGCCCTCGCGGGCTTCGCCACGGCGTTCGTGTGCAGCACGCCGGAGGTGAGCGCGAGCACGGGGCTCGGCGCCTCGGTCCCGCTCGTCCCGGTGGTTCTCGGCCTCGTGATCGGGGCCCGGCGCGAGGCCGGCTCATGGACTCGGCTCATCGGTGTGGACGCCGTGGACTGGATCGCCCGCACCGGTCAGTATTCCCGCTGGACGGGAAGCTATCTGTGGGCCGTGATCCGTGCGGGCTTCGTGGCCGCGGTCGCGGCGTTCGGACTCGCTGCGGCGCTCCTCGCGCTCGATCTGGCGATCCGCTGGGCGGACGTCGTGACGGTCTACGAGGCGCTCGGCTCTGGCGGCGTCGGCGGCGC
Organism: Sinomonas sp. P47F7; assembly: GCF_049332655.1. Lineage (GTDB taxonomy): Bacteria > Actinomycetota > Actinomycetes > Actinomycetales > Micrococcaceae > Sinomonas. The sequence goes on from NZ_CP186327.1 coordinate 1,339,612, forward strand.
CGCGCTCACGCTCGCCCAGCTCGGCTATCTTCCGAATCTCGCGGTCTGGACGCTCGCGTGGTCCTCGGGGGCCGGCGTCGTCCTCGGCACCGGATCGACGGCGGGCGCACTCACGACGGCGGTGGGTCCCCTCCCGCCGATCCCCGTCCTCGCCGCGATCCCCACCTCGTCCGTCCCGCTCACTTCCGTGGCCGTGGTCCTGGCTGTGCTCGCGGGAGTCTTCGGCGGGTGGTGGTTCCAGCGCGCGGGCGAGGATCACCTCGACGAGTGGCTCGCCATCAAGGTTCCCGCGCGGTGGTTCACGGCGACGGTCTCCGCGCTCGTCCTCGGGCTGCTCGTGGGCGCCGTGGCCGGGGCCCTGTGCGCCGGGACGGCCTGGCTCTCGGGTGGGTCCGCGGGCGTGGGGCGCTTCACATCGCTCGGCCCGAACCCGCTCTGGACGCTCGTGTGGGTCGGGGCGGAGGTCGCCGTCGGCGCCGTGATCGGCTACGCGCTGGGCCCGTGGCTCGAGCGGGGCCAGCTCGCGCGCTCGGCCGCGACGAGCATCGGCTAGCGGCGTGCTCCGGAAGGGGCGCGCGGTGCCGGTCGCCTAAGGTTGATCCATGCGCATCGTGGTCCTCGTCTCCGGCACCGGCTCCAATCTCCAGGCGGTCATCGACGCCGTCAAGGCCGGTGAGCTCGAGGTCGAGATCGGCGCCGTGGGCGCGGACCGCGACGGGACCTACGGGATTGAGCGCTCGGAAGAGGCCGGGCTCGAGACGTTCGTGGTGAACTTCAACTCGTTCCCCACGCGCGCCGAATGGGACGCCGCGCTCGCAGAGCGCGTCGCCTCGTACGCCCCGGACCTCGTGGTCTCCTCGGGCTTCATGCGGATCGTGAGCCCCGAGTTCATCGAGCGCTTCGGCGGGCGCTACCTCAACACCCACCCCGCGCTGCTCCCCGCATTCCCGGGCGCCCACGGGGTCCGCGACGCGCTCGCCTACGGCGTCAAGGTCACCGGCTGCACGGTGCACTGGGCCGACGCCGGCGTGGACACGGGCCCGATCATCGCCCAGGAGGCGCTCGCCATCGCCGAGGACGACGACGAGGAGTCGCTCCACGAGCGCATCAAGGTCGTCGAGCGGCGGCTCCTCATCGACGTCCTGCGCCGCCTCGGGGCTGGGGAGCTCACGGCGCCGTCGAGCGGGACATCCGCCGCTTAGTCCTCCGCGGCATCCCCCGATCGGGGGATGCACACATCGGCCTCCTGACGATTGCCGCGGCGCGCCAAACCACGTCATGCTCGTCGCATGAGAACCACTCCTGCCGATCTAGCGGTCCGCGTCCGCGGGCTGCGCAAGGAATATGGCGACCTGACCGCCGTCGCCGGCATTGACCTCGACATTGCCCGCGGTGAGACGTTCGTCCTGCTGGGCCCGAACGGCGCCGGCAAGTCCACGACCGTCGAGATCCTCGAGGGCTACCGCCGCCGCACTGCGGGCGAGGTGAGCGTGCTCGGCGCCGACCCGGCCCACGCGCGCCTCGACTGGAAGGCGCGGCTCGGGATCGTCCTGCAGTCCACGGGGGAGAGCGGCCAGTACACGGTCCGGGAGCAGCTCGCCCACTTCGCGCGCTTCTACCCGAACCCCCGCGACGTCGAGGACGTGATCGCGGCCGTGGGCCTCGAGAAGCAGGCCAAGACCCGGATCGGCAAGCTCTCGGGCGGCCAGCAGCGCCGCGTCGACGTCGCGCTCGCGATTGTGGGGCGCCCGGAGCTGCTGTTCCTCGACGAGCCGACCACGGGCTTCGACCCCGAGGCTCGGCGCGAATTCTGGAAGCTCATCGAGCAGCTCAAGGCCGAGGGGACCACGATCCTCCTCACCACCCACTACCTCGACGAGGCCGCCCGCCTCGGCGATCGGGGCGGCGTGATCGTGGGCGGCCGCCTCGTCGCGGTGGGCCACATCGACGAGCTCGGCGGCGCGGAGGCGCGCATCCCCGTGGTGCGCTGGCGCGACGAGTCGGGCGCCCCGCGTGAGGAGCGCACCCAGCGCCCGGCCGAGCTCGTCGCGGAGCTCGCGCGCCGGTTCGGGGGCGAGCCGCGGGAACTCGAGGTCATCCGTCCGAGCCTCGAAGACGTCTATCTGGGATTGGTCCATGGCGCGGGCTCGCAGGCCTCCGCGGCGGAACTCGTCGAGGAAGGGGAGCTGGCATGAGCGTCATGTCGCTGGGAATGGCCCGCACGGGCTACGAGACCAAGGGGTACTTCCGCTCGCCGGACACTGTCTTCTTCACGTTCCTCTTCCCGATGCTCATGCTCGGGATCTTCGCGGCGGCGTTCAGCTCGCGCGGGGACATCAGCCTCGGGCCGGGCTCGCCGGACCACGTCTCGGTCGCCGCGTACTACCTGCCCGGCATGCTCGCGGCGGGGATCCTGCTCTCCGGCGTCCAGAACCTCGCGGTGGACATCGCGGGGGAGAAGGGCGACGGCACGCTCAAGCGGCTCGGCGGGACCCCGCTCTCCCCCGTCTCCTACTTCCTCGGCAAGCTCGGCCGGGTGTTCGTGACGGCGGTCCTGCAGGCGGCCATGCTCATCGTCGTCTCGAAGTTCGCGTTCGGCGTTGCCCTGCCCACGTCGTGGGACGCGTGGAGCACATTCGCGTGGGTCTTCGTCCTCGGCACCGTGACGTCCGCGCTGCTCGGCATCGCGCTCTCCGCCCTGCCGAGGAGCAGCCGGAGCGCGACCGCCGTCGTCGTGCCGATCGTGCTCGTGCTGCAGTTCATCTCCGGGGTCTACCTCCAGTTCTCGATGCTTCCCGACTGGATGCAGAACCTTGCGAGCGTCTTCCCGCTCAAGTGGATCGCCCAGGGGATGCGCTCGGTGTTCCTGCCCGATGGGTTCAAGGCGCTCGAACAGCACGGGAGCTGGGAGCTCGGCTGGGTCGGAGTGTGGCTTGTGGTGTGGCTCGTCGTGGGGCTCCTCGTGAGCCGCCTGACGTTCCGCTGGATCCGGCGCGACGCCTGAGGCGCGCGCCGTCGTCGTCCTTCACGGTGGTGAGGGTCCGACGGCGCGTGCTCGGCTACTTCTTCGAGCCCTTCCCGGAAGGCGCGGCGACAGCCTTCGGCGCCTTGCGGTGCTTGCGGTCGATGAGGAGCGCGAGGCCGATCGCGGCGAGCCACGAATCCTTGGCCATGGCCACACCCGCGGGGGTCGGGCGGACGCCGTCGGCCTGGGTGAGGCCCGGGGTCTTCGCGTAGACCGCGAGGAGACCCGCGCCGAAGGCCGTGAGCCCCAGCGCCGCGAGCTTCGTGGGCACGATCGGCAGGACGAGGGCGGACCCGAGCGCGATCTCGCCCGCGGCGACGGCCTTGCCGAAGGTCGCGGCCGGGATCTGCTTGACCTGCGGGATCGCGTTGGCGGCCATGTTCTGGATGGCCTCGGCCTTCTGCTCGTCGAGCGAGAGCTTCGTGACGCCCGAATTGATGAGGTACGCCCCGGTGACGAGGCGCAGGATGGCGTGGCTCGGCGTGAATCCCATTGAGTTCTCCTTCGATCCGTGGCCTCCTCGCGCCTCCAGCCTAAGGAGCCGCACCGGGATTGTCAGCCCGACGCACAACGGGGAGGGTCGACCTCGAGCCAATGGGGTGGCTTCCCTGCACTGGGGCTGCCTCCCCGCACTGGGGTGGCGGGCCCGGGGCCCCACTGCGGGGAAGGCCGCCCACTGCGGGCTCGGGGCCCCAGTGCGGCGGTTGTCGACATGGCTGGGGCCGTGCGCCCGAGGGACTGGCGTCGAGCGGGCCTCGCTAGAATGCTGTGGAACCCACCTGCCTGCCCTGCCGCGCGCGAGAGAGACGAGTGCCCCGTGATCCAGCTTGACCGTGTTCCCATCCGCCGTGCCCTGATCTCGGTCTACGACAAGACAGGCCTCGAAGAGCTCGCGAAGGGGCTGCACGCGGCAGGGGTGCGGATCGTCTCGACGGGTTCGACGGCGAAGCGGATCGCCGCTGCCGGCGTTCCCGTGCAGGAGGTCGAGGAGGTCACCGGCTCGCCCGAGATGCTCGACGGCCGCGTCAAGACGCTTCACCCGCGCGTGCACGGCGGCATCCTCGCGGACCGCCGCGTGCCCGAGCACATGAAGACGCTCGAGAACTTCGAGATCGAGCCCTTCGACCTCGTCGTCGTCAACCTCTACCCCTTCGTCGAGACCGTACGCTCGGGCGCCGCGATGGACGACGTCGTCGAGCAGATCGACATCGGGGGTCCCGCGATGGTTCGCTCGGCCGCGAAGAACCACGCCGCCGTCGCCGTCGTCGTCGATCCCGCCTTCTACGGCGAGGTGGTCACGGCCGCCGCGGCCGGTGGCTTCGACCTCAAGACCCGCCAGCGCCTCGCGGCGAGGGCGTTCGCGCACACGGCGTCCTATGACACGGCGGTCGCGACGTGGACGGCGAGCCAGTTCCTCGACGAGGACGGCGACGGCGTGGTCGACTGGCCGGCGTACGCGGGCCTCGCGCTCGAGCGCGCCGAGGTGCTCCGCTACGGCGAGAACCCGCACCAGCAGGCAGCGATGTACGTGGACAAGGCGGCCCCCGCTGGCATCGCTCAGGCGGACCAGCTCCACGGCAAGGCGATGAGCTACAACAACTTCGTCGACGCCGACGCAGCCCTGCGCGCGGCGTTCGACTTCGACGAGCCCGCGGTCGCGATCATCAAGCACGCGAACCCATGCGGCATCGCGATCGCGACGCCCGGCGCGGCGGACCCGATCGCGGACGCGCACCACAAGGCCCACGCGTGCGATCCGGTCTCCGCATACGGCGGCGTGGTCGCGGCCAACCGCACGGTCTCGAAGGGCATGGCGGAGACGCTCTCGGGCATCTTCACCGAGGTCGTCGTCGCGCCGGACTTCGAGCCGGAGGCCGTCGAGATCCTCTCGAAGAAGAAGAACATCCGCCTCCTCGCCCTCCCCGAGGGCTACGACCGCTACCCGACGGAGCTGCGGCAGATCTCGGGCGGCGTGCTCGTGCAGGTCTCGGACCGGCTCAACGCCGCGGGCGACGACCCCGCGAACTGGACCCTCGCGACGGGCGAGCCGGCCGACGAGGCCACGCTCGCAGACCTCGCGTTCGCATGGAAGGCGTCCCGCGCGGCGAAGTCGAATGCCATCCTCATCGCCAACCACGGCGCGTCGGTGGGCGTGGGCATGGGCCAGGTCAACCGCGTGGACTCGTGCCGCCTCGCGGTCGAGCGCGCGAACACGCTCGGCGTGGCCGTGGAGTCCGACGTCGACGCCGCGGGCGGCGCGTCCGGCACCGGCGCGGGCACCGCACCCGTGCGGACTCAGGGCGCGGTCGCGGCCTCCGACGCGTTCTTCCCGTTCGCGGACGGGCTCGAGATCCTCATCGCGTCCGGCGTCCGCGCCGTCGTGCAGCCGGGCGGCTCCATCCGGGACGAGGACGTGGTGGCCGCGGCGAGGGCCGCCGGGATCACGATGTACCTCACGGGTTCGCGGCACTTCTTCCACTGACCGCCGCCTGCGCCACCCGAGCGCATGCGAAGAGGGAGGCTCGGAGCGACCGAGCCTCCCTCTCCTTTTTCCCGCGCCGGGCTGGGGGAGGAGCGGCGCCGGAGTTTTGTGGGGGATCAGAACTGCGTGACGGTGATGCCCTGAACGGCCGTGCTGTGCGCGACGGAGAGGACCGTCGCGGCGTTCACGGCGTACGAGGCGTTCTGGGCCGCGATGAGGGCCGTGTTGACGTCCCAGAAGAGGGTCTCGCGGGCCGGGAGCAGCTCGACGGACTCGGCGGCGATTTCGGTGATGGTGAGCTTGGTCATGGTGGTTCACTCCTTTGGTGGTGGCGCCACGGGCGCGGCGCCAGGTTTTTGAATGGGTGGGGTACTGCGAGGTGGTGGACCGGTCCGGGCGCAGAGCGGGGGGTGCCCGCCGCAGAGCGCCGGCTCCCGGTCCGACGAGCGCCGACTAGTGCTGGAGCACGCCGACGATCTGGAGCGCGGCTGCGTTGGCGGTCGACCCGATCGTCGCGGCGTTGACCGCGATGGCCAGGTTGACTGCAACGACCGGTGCCACGTTGATGTCGAAGAGCATCGTGTCGCGCTGCGGAAGCAGCTCGGCGTGCTCAGCGGCGACGTCAGCGGCAAGGGCTGCCTGCATGATGTCCTCCTAGGTGTGGGCTCCCAGCGCCGGCACGAGACCGGCGCTGGAGGCGCTTTCGCGGTCAGAACTGAGTGACGGTGACGCCCTGGAGCGCGGTGCTGTTCGCCGCCGAAAGGACGGTCGCCGCGTTCACTGCGAACGAGGTGTTCGACGCCAGGATGCCGGCGATGTTGCGGTCCCAGAGAAGGGTCTCGCGGCCCGGGAGCAGTTCGACAGACTCGGCGGCCAGATCGGCCTTGGTGAGCTTCTGCATGATGTTCACCCCCTTTCCGGGTGCGGTCGTGACTCTCAAACGGGTGAGAGCTGGATGGCCGGGTCAGCTGTGGCGGCCGACTCGGAGTGCGTTGCTCGGGATGACGTGCCGCGGAAGCGGCCGGGGCATGCGGGGCGTGAGGCGCCGCACGAGTGCCCGCAGGATGTTCCCGAGGGCCTGGGCCAGGATCAGCACTGATCCGATGGCCGGCAGGGCGATGAGCGTGATCGCGAGGAGGGAGAGGGCCGCCTCGACGGGCTGGCCGGCCGTCACCGCGAGGGAGAGGTTGCTGACGTGGACGATGGTTGCGGCGACGGCGCTCGTGAGGATGTATGGGAGGCTCACGGCGAGCCACACGACGACCCCGGCCAGGAACGGCACGACGATGAGCACCCACGAGGTCACGATCCACCGCGAGATCGGCCTCAGTTCGCTCACCCGGGGGTCGACGCCGCGCCCCGGGATGAGGCTGCGGAGCACGGGCCCCACGCGGGCGAAGAGGTCGGGGACCCCCGCGAGGTCGGCGAGCACGAAGTAGCCGTCGAGCCGGATCGCGGGCGGAAGCTGCTGCGCCATTTGGAGCTGGGTCATGATGACGAGCAGAAGCAGCACAGGGCTGTCCGTCGCGAGGTACCCGAGCCCCGCAGCGAGGACCCACCAGAGGTGGAAATAGAGCCCGCCGAGGTCGGTCCGGATGCGGCCCGCGCGGCTCAGGCGGTACGAGTCGGTGACGTCTGTGTAGAACGCCGGGAAGATCAGGTAGAGGCCCACGCCGATGACACCGGGCTTCGCGCCACCGTAGCGGCACGCGGTCGCGTGCCCGACTTCGTGGACCAACGCCCCCACGCTCATGAGCGCGAAGAGGCTCAGCAGCAGACCGGGCGTGAGGAGCACGTCGTTGAGGGCCGCGCCGGCGTTCGACCTCGCAAACAGGAGCGCGTCGAGCGCCACGAGCGCGAGGCACGCCGTGACGACGACGGGCGTCGCGTACAGCGGCTTGAGGAGCCTCGAGAGACGGGCGACGGCGGCGCGCGGCACGAGCGTGGCCTTGGCGGTGAGCGCGAGGAGCGGCGCGGCCGTCGGCGCCGGGGCGGCGAGGGCGGAGTCGGGGTGTTCGAGGAGCCCCAGGGGCTCGAGCTTGCTCTCCGCGAGGAGCGTGAGGCCTTCGACGTCGAGCTCCTTGCCGAAGCCCGCGCTCACTCGCCGGGCGAGTTCCTCGGAGGGGAGAGGCTCGGCGGCCTCGGCGACGATGTGGTGCAGGAGCTCGCTGAGCTGGACTACCTGCCCGTCGGCCCGGCGCACGAGGTAGGTCGCGTGGTTGAGGCCCGAACCGGACACGAGGCCCAGAAGCTCGATGCCGGCCGCGCGCTGCCAGCGCTGCGGCGGAGCGGCAAGTTCCTGCGTCATGGTCGGGGCTCCTACGGGAGGGGTGGGTGGGCTGAGGGGTGGGTGGGCTGAGGGGTGCGGGCTGAGGAGGTGATGCGGGCTGAGGAGGTGGGGGGACTGTGTGGGGACTGGGCTGGGTTTGCCGGGGGATGGTTCCGTGGGCCGTGGGGGCCCGGGGCGGCCGCGCTGGGAGACCGGCCGCCCCGGATCGCCCGGGGACGCAGGTACTAGCCCTGCGTGACCGTGATGAACTGGCCGGCGGCGCTGTTCGCGACCGATGCAAGCGTCACGGCGTTGAGGGCGACCGAGCTGTTCGAGGCGAGGATGCCCGTCCAGTTGAGGTCGAACACGAGGGTCTCGCGGCCCGGGAGCAGCTCGACGGTCTCAGCGGCAAGGTCAGTCATGGTCAGCTTCGTCAATGGACTCAACTCCTTGGTGGTTGGTGATCTGGATTCGGTGTGGCGATTGGGGTCAACCGCTGCAGTAATTCCATCGAATGGATTGTTACCCTCGTGTTATTGCCGCGTTATCGGTCTGACGTGGGGAAACACGGCCCGCGAGGCGACCCGGAACGCACAGAGAGGCCCCCATCGGCAGCTTCGGGGGCTGCCGGCGGGGGCCTCGGCTGAGGGGTTCGTCCGGGAGTTCGCAGAGGAGCTCGGGCGGGGCGTCAGCCGCCGGCGTCGACCTCGACCCGGGCGGTGACGCCAGGCGCCTGGGTGTCCTCGGCGATGACCGCCTTGGCGCGATTCGCGGCGTCGTCCGCGTCCCTCTTCGCCTCGTCGCGCCATGAATCCTCGGGGTGCGCCGCCTTGGCCGCGGAGAGCTTGAGGCCGAGTTCCTGCTCGATCTGTTGGATGAGGGCCTTGGTTTCCGCAGAGAGCTCGCGTTGCGAGCCGCCGATGATCACGAACTGGAGCGCGACGGCGGTGGTCCTACAGCCCGAGCACATCACGTTGACGGCGAGCGAGCGGTTGTTGACCACCACGGCGGAGGCCCTCGGCCCAGTGATGATCTGCACCGACACGGCCGTCGAGGAGCAGCCCGCGCAAGTCGACCACGCCGCCGCGACATTGTCCGCGACGGCCGCGCCGTTGCCGACGACCCGCACGGTCTGGAGCGTCGTGGCCGTGCCCGAGCAACCGTCGCACCCACTCGTCGCGGTCGCCGTCGAGACGGCCTTGCCGCCAGACGGGCGAAGGGTCGGGTCGGAGCGGGTCGCGTCCGTGACGAGCGGCCGGGCAATGGTCGGGATGGCCGTGGAGGCCGCTTCGAGCGACGCCGAGGCGCGCGAATCGTCGTCGGGCCCCCGCCCGTCCGCAGAGGCGGCGCCCGGGGCCGAAGCACCGAGCGCCGCCACGACGGCAAGGGAGAGGGCGATGGCCGGGACTTTCCACCTCAGGCGACGTGCCATACCTCACAGCTCCTTCCAGGGTTAGTGATGTGCTGCAAGCCGGGGTGCGCGGTTCTTGGCCGCGAGGGGGCCGGGGAGCCCGAAGTCCCCGGCGGAGTTCCCGCCGATGGCCGCCTCGAGCCGGCGCGAGGGCTCGAGGCCCATTTCGTCGCGCAGCCTGCGGCGGAAGTCTGCGAGGGTGCGATAGGCGCCGGCAGTGTTGCCCGCGTGGATCTGGCCCCGGATCATGAGCGCGTGCGCAGATTCGCGCAGCGGCTCGATCGCGGCGGCGTGCATCGCCGCGGCGACGGCGGCGTCCGGCTCGTCGGTGCCGAGGTAGTGGCGCGCGATCGCCTCGAGGGAGGCGATGCGCAGCTCGCGCAGGCGCTCCTGTTCGAAGATGATCCAGTCGTCGTACCAGCCGGGCAGGAGCTCGGCCGAGTAGAGGCGTTCCGCGATCCCGGGCGCAATGCTCCGGCCGGAGCGAGCCTCCTCGGCGCTGCGGCGCAGCTCGTGGAGGTCGACCGTGACAGAGGCGGAAAGGCACACGGGATCGAGACTGTCGGTCAGGAGCCCGGGCAGCTGGTGCCGGACTTTGAACACCGTGGCCCGAAGGCTCCCCGAGGCTTGGTGCTCCGGACTGTCGGGCCACAGGAGGCCCGCGAGGTATGAGCGAGAACGCTGGCCCACGAGGGCGAGCGCGGTGATGAGGCGCTGCTGGCGGGCTCCGACCGCAACCATGTGCCCGTCGCACAGGAGCTGCCAGCAGCCCAAGAGGTGCAGTTCCCATTCCATGGGCCAGACCCTCCGTCGTGATGCGAGAGCCCGCGGAGAAGGGTCGTCCTGATTGGCGATTCTCCCCGCGATGCACGCCTGATGAACGAGATAAGCATGACGAAGCGGAGATAATCCAGTCAATAGATTTATTCGCCTTGACTGGAACTTTTGCGAAAGATCTAGCGCACTACCGGGAGCGTGAAATCGCTTGTCACACGTGGGGGTCGGTGCCCTCGCTGGCCTGGCGCTGGCCCGTGCGGGCCTCAAGCCAATCGCGCACACTCTTGACAGCGGCTTCCGAATCTGGGGTGACGGTCAGCTCGCCTGGCTCCCACGCGCCGTCGGACGCAAGGATGCGGATCCGCAGGCTCTCCTCGGATTCGGGCTCCCTCCACACGCGGAGAACGAGCGTGCCCAACTCCTCGAGCCCCGACTCGCCCGGTTCGTCTCCCTTGGCGGATGCGGAATGCTGTGCCATTTTCCCCCCGGTTGCCACATGGGCGTGTAGGCCCACGAAATGGGCGCGCTGCTACCTGTCTCTCAAGAGGCAGTCTAGGCGCGAAGCTGACGCGAGTTTCGGTAGTGAGTGCGAGTGTTCCAGTTCGGGGGAAGGCTTCCGTGTCCGTTCACCGCCGCGAAACCTAATCTTTGACAGTTCGTTAGGACAAACATCTTCTATGGAATGTCGGCGCCTGACTGTCGGGGGGCGAGGCGCCGCACGACGCCACCACGACGTCCTCGGCCAGGAAGAACCCGGCCGCGTATCAGGAGAGATCCATGAAGCTCACCACCGCCCTCGGAGCCACAGCGGCCATCGCCGCGACGGCCCTTGCCCTTACCGGCTGCGCCCAGAGCAGCTCGTCCGCCGCGAGCTCCGGGGATGCCGGGTCGAAGACCGTTCGCGTCTTCATCAGCGGGGACACCAACATCCAGAACCTGTGGGAGAAGGACCTCGGCCCGGCGTTCGAGAAGGCCAACCCGGGCTACAAGGTCCAGGTCACGATCGACCTCCACGGCGAGCACGACGCGCAGACCCTCGCGAAGCTCACGAGCTCGGTCGAGCAGAAGAAGTCCCCGGACTTCGACCTCGTCGACGCCGGCTTCGTCCCGAAGGCCTCCGCGGCGAACCTGCTCACGCCGGTCGACTCCGCGAAGGTCTCGGCGCTCTCGAGCATCTCGGCCGACACCGTCAAGGCCGGCGGCACGGGCGGTATCCCGTACCGCGGCTCCTCGGTGCTGCTCGCGTACGACTCGAAGACCATCCCGACGCCGCCCAAGACCCTCGACGAGCTGCTCGCGTGGATCAAGGCCAACCCGGGCAAGTTCACGTACAACTCGCCGAAGTCGGGCGGCTCCGGCGGATCCTTCGTCGCGACCGTGCTGGACAGGTACGTCCCCGCCGACGCGCGCCAGAAGATGGGCACGAGCTACGCGAAGGACCTCGAGTCCAACTGGGACCAGGGCTTCGCCGAGCTCAAGGGCCTCAACCAGTACGTGTACCAGAAGGGCGTCTACCCCAACGGCAACCAGCAGACGCTTGACCTTCTCGCGAAGGGTCAGATCACCATGGCCCCGGTCTGGTCGGACCAGTTCACCACGGGCGTCGCGAACGGCTCGATCCCCTCGACGATCAAGTCCGCGCAGATCTCGAACCCCTCGTTCACGGGCGGCGCCGCATACCTGGGCATCCCGTCGAACACCCCGAACATGGACGCCGCCGTCAAGCTCGCCAACTTCGTGCTGGCGCCTGAGCAGCAGGCCATGATCGTCAAGGACATCTCGGGCTACCCGGCCATCCCGCTCAACAAGCTCCCGGCCGACCTCCAGTCCAAGTTCTCGAGCGCGGATCCCAACAACCTCCGCCTCCCGTACTTCGACCAGGTTGGCAAGGACATGAACAACCAGTGGGATCAGAAGGTCCCCGGCCAGTGACCTCCACGGTCCGGTCGCGCCGCGCGCCTGGCCCCGCCGGCACCCCTCGGGTGTCCGCAGGGCAGGCGCGCGGCCTGTTCATGGCGCTCCCGCCGATCGTGCTCATTGCGCTCTTCATCGGGTTTCCGATCCTCTTGGCGCTCGGGTTCAGCCTGGGCTTCACGGGTGGGCTCAACCACACGATCGCGGTCATCGGCCAGAACGTGCACGAGGCGCAGGGCGCCGTGCCCACGTTCGGGGCCTACGGTGATCTCTTTGTGGATCGCCGCTTCCTCGGCGACCTCGGCGTGACGGTGATCGTGACGCTCGTGAGCACCACCTCGGTCATCGTGCTCGCGACGGGCATCGGCCTGTACCTCAAGTTCAGAGGGGGAGTGCTCGGCAAGGTCCTCTCCGGTCTCGCCGTCGTCCCGCTCTTCATTCCGGTGGTCATCGCCTCCTGGGCGATCCTGGGCTTCTACTCGGCGGACGGCTTCCTCCGCAGCGTGTTCGCGCTCGTGGGGCTCGACTTCCCCGTGTGGTCCTTCACGATGATCACCGTGATCATCGGCTCGGTGTGGACGTCCCTGCCGTTCGCGACGCTCCTCGTCACTTCCGGCCTCCAGGCCGTGCCGCAGGCCATGATCGACGCGGCGCGCGACGCCGGAGCCTCCTTCTGGCGCGTCGTCGCCTCCGTCGTGGTGCCCATGGCGGGCGTGCCGATCATCATCGCGACGACGTTCACGGCGATCGGCATCCTCGGCTCGTTCACGGTCCCGTACTTCACGGGCCCCAACTCGCCGAATATGCTCGGCGTCGACATGTCGAACTACTTCTCGGCGTTCAACCAGCCGCAGCAGGCCGTGGTCATGGCGTTCGTCGTGTTCATCATCGCGTCCGGCATCGCCGCGGTGTACGTGTGGGCGAACTTCCGCTCCGCCAAGGAAAGTGGGGCCCTCTGATGGCTCAGAAGACCCTTGGGCCTGCGGCGCCTGAGCCCGCGGCGCCGCGGGCCGCAGCACCGCGCGAGTCCGCTCCCGCCCCGGCGGAGGCCACGCCCCGCGCGGCCCGCAGGAGCGCCACGGGCCTCCTCACGACCGTGCTCGCGCTCCTGCTCGCGCTGTTCATCATCGGCCCGCTCGCGTGGCTCGCGGTCCGCGCGTTCGCGGACAGCTGGACGTACCCCCACTTGTGGCCCGACAGCTGGACCACGCACTGGTGGGAAGTGGTCTTCGGCGACAAGGCGCTCGGCGTCGCGGTGCAGAACTCGCTGTTCTTCGCCCCGCTCACGGTCCTGGTCTCGGCGGCCCTGTGCCTGCCCGCGGCCTACGCGTTCGCGCGCTTCGAGTTCCCCGGCCGGCGCTTCTTCCTCATCGGGCTCTTCGCGGCCAACGCGTTCCCGAAGATGGGGCTCTTCGTCTCGCTCGCGGCGCTCTTCTACGCGCTCAACCTCATGAACTCGATCCTGGGCATCCTCATTGTGCACGTGCTCGGGACGATCGTCTTCATGACGTGGATCCCGTCCGCCGCGTTCGCGGCGGTGCCGCGGAGCCTCGAGGAGGCCGCCCGGGATGCGGGCGCGTCCAAGCTGCGGGTCTTCTTCAGCGTGACGCTGCCGATGGCCCTCCCCGGCATCCTCGTGGCCGCGATCATGAGCTTCCTCGCCTCCTTCGACGAGGCGCAGGGCACGTACCTCGTGGGCGCTCCGGACTACATGACGATGCCCACGCAGATGTACAGCCTCGTGCTCAATTACCCGACCCAGGTGGCAGCCGTGTTCTCGATCCTCCTGGCGATTCCCTCCGTCGCCCTGCTCCTTGCGGCGCACAAACACATCGTCGGCGGCCAGCTCGCCGAGGGCTTCCAGATCAAGTAGAGGCACCATGACCACGAACCCGACTCTGTCCTCTTCCGCCTCAGGGGCTCCGGCAGCCGAGGCCGCGGCCTCGACGCCCGCCAAGCCCTCGGGAGGCCTCGACGTCCGCGGCCTGCACAAGGTCCTCGGCGGCCGGACCATCATCGACAGCCTCGACATGACTGTCCAGCCGGGCGAGCTCGTCTCGCTCCTGGGACCCTCCGGCTGCGGCAAGACCACGACGCTGCGCATGATCGCGGGCTTCCTCGCCCCGGACGCCGGCTCGATCAAGGTCGGCGACCGCGAGGTGGTCCACCTCGGTCCCGAGCAGCGTCCCAGCGCCATGGTGTTCCAGAACTACGCGCTGTGGCCGCACATGACCGTCGCGAAGAACGTGGGCTTCCCGCTCAAGCTGCGCAAGCGGCCCAAGCTGTCCCAGACTGTGATCTCCCAGCGCGTCGACGCGGCGCTCTCGCTCGTGAACCTCCTGCACCACAAGGACTCGCGGCCCGCGCGCATCTCGGGCGGCGAGCAGCAGCGCACCGCGCTCGCACGGGCCCTCGTGCAGGAGCCCGAGCTGCTCCTGCTCGACGAGCCGCTGTCCAACCTCGACGCGAAGCTGCGCGTCAAGGTCCGCGAGGACATCCGCGAGATCCAGCAGCGCCTCGGCATCACGACCCTCATCGTCACGCACGATCAGGAGGAGGCCATGTCGATGTCGGACCGGATCGCGGTCATGAACCAGGGCCGCATCGAGCAGTTCAGCACGCCCGCCGAGCTGTACAGCGCCCCGGCCACCGAGTTCGTCGCGACGTTCATCGGGAGCCTCAACCGCCTCGAGGGCCGCGTCGAGGACGGCCGCATCGTGGCCGGTGCGGGCGTGGTCGGCGTCCGGCCCGAGGACGTCGTGTTCGTCGATGACTCGCGCGACGGCGCGGCGAACGGCGCGCGCCACAGCGCCGTCGACGGCCTTCCGGCGACGGTCGAGCGCGTGGTGCCCCGGGGGCACTTCGCCGAGCTCTACCTGCGCCGCGAGGACGCCGAGCTGCGCGCGTTCGTCACGGGCGCCGTCCCGCCGGTCGGCGCGAGCGGCTACGCGCGGATCGAGAAGTGGCTCGACTTCGAGGACGGCAAGCTCGTGCGCGAGGGCGTGGTCGCGTGAGCGCAGCGGCCCCCCAGGCAGCGCAGCCGAGCGCGCTCCGTCGCACGGCGCCCCAGCTGAGCGCCCACCGCGGCGACGTCGAGCGGCACCGCGAGAACACGCTCGCGGCCGTCCGCTCGGCGATCGAGGCGGGCGCGGACATCGTCGAGATCGACGTGCGCGTCACGCGCGACGGCCGCGTGGTGCTCCTGCACGACCCGACCCTCGACCGGCTCTGGGGCCTGGACCGGCGCGCGTCCGAGCTCGACTGGGCCGACATCGCGGCCCTCGGTGACGGCGAGAACCAGATCCCGCTCCTCGCCGACGCGCTCGCCCTCGTGGCGGGCACGCCCTCGACACTCCTCATCGACATGGACGATCCGGAGTGCGCGGCGCCCACGGTCGCCGCGGTCCGCGAGGCGGCCCACGGCGCGAGCGTCGCGTGGTGCGGCAACCTCGAGGCGATGAAGATCGTGCGCAGCCTCGACGCGGACGCGAGCGTGTGGCTCCCGTGGAACCGCCGCGACCTCCCGCCGCGGGAGCTCATCGCGTCGCTGCGCCCCGACGTCGTCAACTCGGAGTACCCCGTGCTCAGCCGCGCGCTCGTCGACGCGGCCCACGCGGCCGGCGCGCGCGTGGCGTGCTGGACGGTCGACGACGAGGACGCCATCCGCTGGGTCCTCGCCGTGGGCGCGGACGCCGTGACGACGAACCGGCTCAGCGCCCTCCAGCGCGTCGTCGCCGAGGGGCCCGACGCCTGGCGTGCCGCGCCCAAGCCCTCGAGGCTCACGGGCGATGAGCTCACGGCGGCCATCGTCGTCGCGCACGAGCTCGCGAGTTGGGCCGTCGACTTCACCCAGCGCGCCGATCTCGGCGACGTCACCTCCAAGGCGCACGCCGCCGACCACGTCACGGCAGTCGACGTCGCGGTGGAGCGGCGCGTCCGCGAGGTCATCGCCGAGCGGCTCCCCGGCCACCTCGTCGTGGGGGAGGAGCTCGGCGGGACCGCCGAGCCCGGTGTCCCGTGCTGGTACGTGGACCCCGTGGACGGCACCGCGAACCTGGCCAACGGCGTGCCGTGGACGGCGTTCTCGCTCGCGCTCGCGGTGGACCGCGAGCCGCTCGTGGCGGTCGTCGGCGATGTGTGGCGCGGCCAGGTTTTCGCCGCCGTCGCCGGGCTGGGGGCTGAGCTCGACGGCCGGCGGCTCGACCTGCGCTCCGGCGCGCCGGGCGGGGACAAGACGCTCGCCGGTACGGTCGTCGGCACCGAACTCCTCGGCCACGAGCCGTGGCCCGGCATGGGCGGCTTCCTGGCCGCACTCGGGGAGCGGTTCAGCACGATGCGCGTCATGGGCTCGGGTACGCTCACCCTCGCCGGGATCGCGAGCGGCCGGGGCGCTGGGAGCGTGATCGAGCGCTTCAGCCCCATCGATCACCTCGCCGCGGCGCTCATTGTCCGCGAGGCGGGCGGCGTGCTGCTCGACGACGACGGCGACGAGACCATGTGGCCCGCCGCGGGCGGCATCCTCGCGGCGCGCCCCGAGCATGCTGCCGAGCTCTACTCCGTGTGGGCGGTGGCCCGCCGCGCGGAGCAGGACGCGCCGAGTGTGGGCTGAGCCCCCGCGCGACGGGAGTCTCTCCGCCGAGGTTGCCGCGTGGACGCGACGGACGCGCTTCGAGCTCGTCCGCCGCGTCCCGCTCGCGTTCCCGACGCATCACCCGCAGGGCCTTGCGTTCGCCGCGGGACGGATCTTCCTTTCGACCGTGGAGCTCACGGAGCGACCCGAGCCGCTTCCGGGGCACGGCGGAGACCCGGCGCGGCGCACTCCCGGGGCCGGGCGGGGGCACGTCCTCGTGCTGGCGCCGGACGGGACGCTCGAGGCCGACATCCTGCTCGGCGACGGCGACGTGTACCACCCCGGCGGCATCGACACGGCCGCCGGGCTCCTCTGGGTGCCCGTCGCCGAGTACCGCGCGGCCAGCCGGAGCATCGTCTACACGATCGACACGCGCACGCTCGAGGTGACCGCGCGCTTCGCGGTCGGCGACCACGTCTCGTGGCTTGCCGCGGATCCCGGGTCCGGCGCGCTGTACGGCGCGAGCTGGGGCTCGCGGCGGTTCTATCGCTGGGATCTTGGAGGCTTCGGGATCGGCAGCTTCGGGTCGGACGACGGCGGGACGGGCGACGGCGCGAACGTCGCCGAGGCGGAGTCATGGGACAACCCGAGCGCGTTCGTCGACTTCCAGGACGCCCAGTACGACGGCGGCGGTCGGCTCGTGTGCGGCGGCATCGCCGAGCTGCGGGACGCCCGTGGTGGGGTGTTCGAGCTAGGAGGCATCGCCGTCGTCCGTCCGTCCGAACGCCGCATCGCTGCCGAGGTGCCGGTAGTAGCGGCTGCCGTTGGCCCACGAGAAGTGGCCCTGCGCGTCGGGTTGGGGCCCGACGGCCACCATCGGATCGCCGCCCGAGACGATCCCGGCCTCGAAGTAGTTGGGCAGGGTCCCGATCTTTCCTCCGGCGGCGGCCGTGCCGCTTCGCGCGGAGAACCCCGTGTACGTGGGCTGCGACCACGAGGTCCCGTTGGTGGTCGAGAAGTACACGCCGCTCACACCCACTCCGGGCGTGAACGGGCACGACCCCGAACCGTTGGCGCGCTGCACGCAGGGCGCGAGGTCGATCTCGTCGTTGGCGCCCGCGATGAGGGTTCCCGAGATGGGATCGCGGGCGATCGACGGCTCGTTCTGCTTGTTCTGGGGGAAGGGGGTGGCGGGGCTGCCCGAGGTGACGATGGCGTCGCCGCTGCCTGCTGGCACGAGGGGCGCGGAGCTGACGGCGGGCGCCGCCGCGAGCGCGAGAACGCTTCTCGAACGCAAGGGCAGGCGGCCGGAGCGCTGTGCGCGCGGCCGGAGTTGGGCCACGGCGACGGCGAGGGAACGCCCGAGGGGCGGACGTGTTGACATCTGGGGATGCTCCTTACAGGAACCAAGGTCCGCCGTCCACGCCGGACGACGGCGGGTGCGCCGCCCGTGCCGGAGCGCAGGCGGGCTGCGTGCGGCCTGATGTCGACGTTCCCAGTTGCACCGACGCCCCGCCGCTTCGGCGGCGCGAGGCCGCCGAACTGAGAGTCCCTGCCCACGAATCGGGCCGAGGACGGAACACCGTCAGGGTGGGGCCCGCGCTGGGCGGGCAGCAACGGCCCAGCGCCCCGAATGAGCCGCCCGGCGCCCGGGTTTTCGTCACGATCCTCGACCGGTGCCGCGCTCCGGTAAGTTAAGGACGTTGATATAGCAGCATCCACGCATACTGCGGCGAGCGCTGAACCGCGCACACCGGCGCCGCGGTCTGCTTCAGCTCCAGGGAGGCGCCCACCCATGGCCACCATCATCTATACGCACACGGACGAGGCGCCGATGCTGGCGACCCACTCGTTCCTCCCGATCATCCAGGCGTTCGCGTCGGCCGCGGGCGTCGACGTGCAGACCCGCGATATCTCCCTGTCGGGCCGCATCATCGCGACGTTCGGCGACTATCTCGCCCAGGACCAGCGCATCTCGGACGCGCTCGCGGAGCTCGGCGAGCTCGCGAAGAAGCCCGAGGCGAACATCATCAAGCTCCCGAACATCAGCGCTTCGATCCCGCAGCTCAAGGCGGCGATCGCCGAACTCCAGTCGCAGGGCTACGCGGTTCCCGACTACCCGGACAGCCCCGCCTCCGACGAGGAGACGGACATCCGTTCGCGCTACGACAAGATCAAGGGTTCCGCCGTGAACCCCGTGCTCCGCGAGGGCAACTCGGACCGTCGCGCGCCGCTCTCGGTCAAGAACTACGCGCGCAAGAATCCGCACTCGATGGGCGCCTGGTCCCCGGCGTCGAAAACCAACGTCGCGACCATGGACGCCGCTGACTTCCGTCACAACGAGAAGTCTGTGGTCATCCCCGCTAACGACACCCTCACGATCCAGCTCGTGCTCGAGGACGGAACCGTCAAGGACCTCAAGAAGGGCCTCAAGGTCCTCGCGGGCGAGGTCGTGGACGGCACGTTCATGAGCGCCGCGGCCCTCGACGAGTTCCTCGCCGCGCAGGTGCTTCGGGCCCAGGCGGAGGGCGTCCTGTTCTCGGCGCACCTCAAGGCCACGATGATGAAGGTCTCGGACCCGATCATTTTCGGCCACGTGGTCCGCGCCTACTTCTCCGAGCTCTTTGCGACGTACGGCAAGCAGCTTGCCGCCGCAGGCCTGAGCCCGAACAACGGCCTCGCCTCGATCCTCAACGGCCTCGACGAACTCCCCGAGGACGTCCGCGAGGGCGTCACGGCGCTCGTCGCGAAGGGCCTCGCGGATGGCCCCGAGATCGCGATGGTCAACTCGGACAAGGGCATCACGAACCTGCACGTCCCGTCGGACGTGATCGTGGACGCGTCCATGCCCGCGATGATCCGCCTCGGCGGCCACATGTGGGGCCCTGACGGTGCGGAGCACGACACGCTCGCGGTCCTCCCCGACTCCTCCTACTCGGGCGTGTACCAGGTCGTCATCGACGACTGCCGCGCGCACGGAGCGTTCGACCCCACGACCATGGGCACCGTGCCGAACGTGGGCCTCATGGCTCAGGCCGCCGAGGAGTACGGCAGCCACGACAAGACGTTCGAGATCCCGGCCGCGGGCCGCGTCCAGGTGGTCGACGGCGCCGGCAGCGTACTCATCGAGCACGAGGTCGAGCAGGGCGACATCTGGCGCGCATGCCAGACCAAGGACGTGCCGATCCGCGATTGGGTCAAGCTCGCCGTGACGCGCGCCCGCGCGTCGAAGACGCCGGCGGTGTTCTGGCTCGACGAGACCCGCGCGCACGACCGCAACCTCATCGGCCTGGTCCGCGAGTACCTCAAGGATTACGACACCGAGGGCCTCCAGATCGAGATCATGGCCCCGGCGGAGGCCACGGCGTTCTCGCTCGCGCGCATCCGCCGCGGCGAGGACACGATTTCCGTGACCGGCAACGTGCTCCGTGACTACCTCACGGACCTGTTCCCGATCCTCGAGCTCGGCACGAGCGCCAAGATGCTTTCCGTGGTGCCGCTCATCAACGGCGGCGGCCTCTTCGAGACCGGTGCCGGCGGTTCGGCTCCCAAGCACGTCCAGCAGCTCCTCGAGGAGGACTACCTTCGCTGGGACAGCCTCGGTGAGTTCCTCGCGCTTGCGGTGAGCTTCGAGCACCTCGCGACGACGACCGGCAACTCCCGCGCCCAGGTCCTCGCGGACACGCTGGATCGCGCCACGGGCACGTTCCTCCTCGAGAACAAGTCCCCGGGCCGCAAGCTGGGCACGATCGACAACCGTGGCAGCCACTACTTCCTGACCCAGTACTGGGCCAAGGAACTCGCCGAGCAGACGGACGACGCCGGCCTGGCCGCCGCGTTCGCGCCCGTCGCCGAGGAGCTGGCCGCCCAGGAGGAGGCGATCGTGGGTGAGCTTCTGAGCGTCCAGGGCCACGCCGTGGAGATTGGGGGCTACTACCGCCCCGATGAGGCGAAGACGTACGGCGTCATGCGTCCCTCCGCGACGCTCAACGGCATCGTGGACGCGCTCCGCAAGTAGTCGGTCTCCTCGCGGCGCCCCGCACCCGGACCCAGCTGTTTCGGGTACAGATCATCTGTACCCGAAACAGCAAGGTTCGGTGCGGGGCGTTCGCGTGCCCGGGGCCATTCTGAGCCTTTTGGTGCCCCCCGGTGGCCTGGCCCGGCCCCCAGCGCCGCGCCAGACCACCTTGCGCCGAGCCCTGGCCCACGCCTCGACCCGCGGCGTGCCGCCCGAATCGGTCGGCACGTCGCGCCCGTTGTCTGGGCGGGGCACGGGGCTGGGCGTCCCGGGCCGCGGCTCATGTCGACCTGCCGCGGTCCGAGGCCTGTCTGCCTTCCGCTGTGGCTTAGCAGCGGGGGTCGGATTTAGAGGGGGTCGGGCCAGTTGCCGATGCTGCTCATGACAGTCATTCCTTCGTGTGAGTTCGTGTATCCGTACCCCGGGGATGCCGCGCGCGAGGCCAGCCAGCTCTGCCCAGATCGGCTGATCGGGCGGGCATCCCCGGGAACGGGCCTAGGTGAGCGACGCGGCGCGGAGCCGCCGCAGGGCGAGACCGCCGCCGAGTCCCGCGAGCGCGAGTCCCATGCCGATGCCGAGCAGTAGCGCGGCGGCAGCGAGAATCAGGGCGAATTCGACGGTGAGGGAAGGCATGCCCCCCACGGCCGAGCTGAGCGCTGCGCACAGCTGCGGAAGCGCGCCGGTCGCGGTCGATCCGGTGGCCCCGCTCGCTCCGGCCGGGGCATTCGCTCCGGTCGAACCGCTCGCAGTGCCTGTTCCAGTGCTGGCCAGGAGGGCGCCGGACGTTCCGGTGCCTGACGAGCCCAGACCAGAGGAGCCAGTGTTCAGCGAGCCGGCGCTCAAGGACCCGATGCTCAGCGAGCCGGTCCGTGAGGCCGACGTTGCGCCCGTGGTGCCCGTTCCGGTGCTGGTCAGGAGAGTGCCGGATGTTCCGGACCCTGACGAGCCAGTGCCAGACGTCGACGTACCGGCCGTGCCGCTGCCGCCCGCAGAGGGGACAGAACCGGTCTGAACGCCGAGGGCGCCTAGCCCGAGGTCACCGAGGCCAAGGTCGCCGAGGCCGAGGATCCCGTTGCCGCCCGCGGAGGGGACAGAACCGGGCTGAACGCCGAGGGCGCCCAGTCCGAGGTCACCGAGCCCAAGCCCACCGAGGCCGAGGATCCCGCTGCCCGGGCCCGTGCCTGTGCCTGTGCCAAGCCCGAGGACGCCCGTGCCAGCCGATCCCGTCGACGCCGTGGCCGGCGCCCCGAGGATAAGCGCTGGCGAGAGCGCAAGCGAGGGGCTCAGCGAGCCGCCGGTTCCGGTTGAGACCGTCGCCGGGGCCAGCAGCGTCGCGCCGGGGTTGGCGGAGCCCGTGACCGTGCCGCCGGTCGTCGTCGGCGCGGCGAGCGTGGCCGACGGCGACGTGGTCACCGAAAGTGGCTCGGCGCCCGGCGAGGGCGTGCCGACCGACGGGACGGACAGCTCCGGAACCGCGACCGTGACGGCCGGGGTCGTGGCCGGGGTCGTCGAAGCCGCCGGAGTGGCCTCGTCCGGATCCAGGACGTTCGGCACCGTCACGGCAGGGACCGTCACGGACGGAACCGTGAGCGTCTGCGCGGGCGAGGCGCTGTCCGTCACGACGGGCACCGCAGTGTCCGCGAGTGTGACCGCAGGGGCCCCCGAAACGCCGCCCGTGACGACGGGTGCCGTCACGTCCGGGACCGAGATGATCGGTACGCTCAGAGCGGGCGCGCCGACGGTGAGCACGCTGACGGCGGGCGCGTTCGCGGCGGGCGCCGAGACGGCCTGCGAGGTCGCGCCAGCGGCCGGTGTGATGACCGGCGCGGCTGGAGCCTGCGTGCCGCCCAGGACGGCCGCGACGGGCGCAAAGAGCGTCGCGCTCGGCCGCGCCGAGGTCGTGCCGGAAGGCGTCTGCACGGTCGCGGGAACGGTCACGTTGGCGACCGGGGTCGTGGTGGTTGAGCTGTCGGCCAAGGCGGCCGCTTCGCCGAGACCCATGAGGCCTCCGGCGACGATTGCGCCGAGCAGAACTCGGCGGGCAAGGGTCTTCACAGTTATCTCCTGACTGGACAGTCGAACGCGCCAAGGGCGCGCGGGATCGGGACGTGTCCGCCTCGAGGGCAGACTCGTCCCCTGTCAGTCGGGAGTGGAACCCGGATCGAATGCGGGGGATGAGGGCACGTGGTCGCTCACGCGCCTGGCCCGGCGCGAGACCGGGAGCAGGGGAGCGAGGAAGAAGCCAAAGGCGAGCGCTGCGAGCCCGCCCGAGGGGCCCGATCCGCCCAAGCCTTCACCGTTGCCGGCCCCGCCGGGCCGCGGGGCGGGCGGCGGAGCCGTCGGCGGGCCGCCTGGCTGCGGGGCGGGCACACCGACCTGACCGGCTCCCGCGCCGGGCACGAGAACTGCGGGGGTCGAGAGGCCTTGCCAATTCGGCGTCACGCCGAGCGCCTCGGTCGCGGCGACCGCCGGGTCGTTTGGGAGCGCGGACGCCTCCGAGGCGTCGGCGGTGTCGGCGGGGTCCGCGTCGGTGGCCGGAATGGCGGTCGCGCCGGGATCGGTGGCGTCGCCGGCCGCGGGCGGGGCAGCGCCCGGTGCCGGTCCGGCGACGGTCACGGGAAGCTGACTGACGGTCACGGGGACCGGGGTGGCTACGACGGTTCCCGCGGTGTCCCCGACGCTTTGGATGGCCTGGCCCGTTCCGGAGGCCGTCGCGTCCACCACGGGGGCGAGCGGCGCCAGCGGACCGGTGAGCACGGGTGCCGCGACCGCGGGCGCGGCCTCGACTACCTGGGCGAGCGCCGTCGTCGTCTGTTGGACCGCCGCGCCCGCCGCGCCCTGCACGCCGGGGGCAGTCTGGAGGACGCCAGAGGCGGCGGGCTCTGCCGCTGCGCCGACCGAGGAGACAGCGTGCCCGACCGGTGCGGTCAGCGAAGAAACCACGGATGCGACGGGTGCTGGGGCCGGAGCGCCGAGCAGATCGCTCGAGGCGGACGCGGCGGCGCCCGAGAGCAGCAGCCAACCGATTCCCAGACCAGCTGCGCCGATCGTGCAGCGCAGAGCAGTGAGGCCGCGGAATCGCGTCAGAAGCGGCAACCGCATGTCCCCACCTCCCCAAGTTGAAGGGATCGGCCGCGCACGCAACGCCCCCATCGTAGGACCGGGGGAGCGGGCGCGCTAGAGCGGGGGAGGAGGAAAACGCCTTGGATCTACAGGATTCAGCGAGCGACCCGCTCGTCATTGGGGTACCGGATGCCGAGTTGCCGGCGGACGCCGTCGAGGAGCCGCATCGTGTTGAGCGTGTGCGCCCACGGCATCGTGGGGCTCTCGGCGATGCCCTGCTGGACGCAGCGGACCACTTCGCGGAGCTCGTACACGTAGCCGCGGCCCACGGGCTCGAAGCGCTCCGTGCGGGGCGGATCCCAGCCGCGGCGCACCACGATCTCCTTCGGGTTGTTGATGCTTCCCACGGTCGTGAGAACGCCCGCCGAGCCCGCTACCGTCGCGGCGCGGGGCCCATGCGCAAGGAGCGAGGACGTGAGAGTTGCGAGCTGCCCGCCGCTGTAGCCGAGCGCGAGCACGTTCTGTTCGTCGACCCCGTCGCCGTTGAGGGTCCCGAGCGCCGTGAGGGAGTCGGGGAAGCCGAGCGTCCCGAGCGCCCACAGCAGGGGGTAGATCGTCAGGTCCAGGAGAGCGCCGCCGCCGGCCTCGACGGCCCAGATGCGGTTGGTCGGGTCCTTCGGCGCGGGGAACCCGAGGTCGGCGGAGACCCACTGGACGGTCCCGAGCTCGCCGGATTCGGCGATCTCGAACGCGCGCTGCATCGACGGCAGGAACCGCGACCACACGGCCTCCATGAGGAAGACCCCACGCGCCTTCGCAAGGTCCACGAGCTCCTGTGCCTCGTGCGCGTTGACCGTGAAGGGCTTCTCGACGAGGACGTGCTTGCCGGCCGTCAGGAGGGCCTTCGTGACTTCGTGGTGTTGGGCGTGCGGCGTCGCGACGTACACGACGTCCACGTCCGGGTCCCTGGCCAGCCTCTCGAAGCCGGGCACCTCGCCGTCGTCCGCGTAGTGCCGCGCGAAGCCGAACTCCCGCGCGAAGTCCGCGGAACGCTCGCCGCTGCGCGAGCTCACGGCCTGGAGCGCGGCGTCGGGCAGCATCGCGAGATCTCGCACCACCGTCCGGGCGATCCCGCCCGTCGCGACGACGCCCCAGCGCACCGTCTGGCCAGTCGGAGCGAGCGGGTCGGTGGTGTCCTGGAGCGAGAGCCACGTGTGCTGGATGTGACGGGTCATACGCCCATCCTTCCATGCGGGCGGGGGCTGCCGGGCGCGATGGCCGCGCTCCTACCCGGTTGATGTTTCCCGATCAGTTGGAACCGCGGCGCGTCTGCCTCGGACACGTTTCACCGCTCAGATAAGCGGGCCCGAGCGGGCCACGAACGACGGCGGCCGCCCCCGTGGGGACGGCCGCCGTGTGCTCGGGCCGCCTAGGCGACCGCACGCTGGACTACTGGGTGAGCTTGCTCAGCGTCGGGTCGTTGGCGTAAGCCTCCTTGGCGTTCGCCTTGGTCACGATGACCGGCGGGAGGAGGAACGCGGGGACCACCTTCGTGCCGTTGTTGTACGACTTGTCGTCGTTGACGTCCGGCTTCTGCCCGGCCTGGAGCTTCTTGGCCATGTCGATCGCCTTGTTCACGAGGTTGCGCGTGTCCTTGTTGATCGTCGAGTACTGCTCGCCGGCCATGATCGACTTGACGGACTCGACCTCGGAGTCCTGGCCCGTCACGACCGGGACCGGCTTGCCGGCGCCCTTGACGGACGTGATGATCGCGCGGGCGAGCGTGTCGTTCGGCGAGAGGACGCCGTCCAGCGTCGTGCTGTTGTAGCTGGCCGCGAGGAGCGTGTCCATGCGCTTCTGCGCGTTCTCAGCCTTCCACCCCTGGGTCACGGCCTGGTCGAACGACTTCTGGCCCGAGACGACCTTGAGCGTGCCGTCGTCGATCTTCGGCTGGAGCACGCTCATGGCGCCATCGAAGAAGACCTTCGCGTTGGCATCATCCGGGGAGCCCGCGAAGAGCTCCACGTTGTACGGGCCGGTCGGCTTCTTGGCCTTCATGCCGTCCAGGAGCGCCTGGCCCTGGAGGACACCGACCTTGAAGTTGTCGTACGCCACGTAGTAGTCCACCGCGTCCGTGTTCTTCACGAGGCGGTCGTACGCGATGACGGTCGCGCCGGCGTCCTTGGCCTGCTTGAGCTGGGTGCCGAGCTGGGAGCCGTCGATGGCGCCCACGATGATGACCTTGGCGCCCTTGGTGACCATGGACGAGATCTGGTTCTGCTGATCGGAGACGCCGCCGTTCGCGAATTCGACATCCGCCTTGAAGCCCGCGCCCTTGAGGCCGTCGTTGAACAGGCCCTCGGCGAGGACCCAGTTCTCCGAGGTCTTCTGCGGGAGGGCGACGCCGATGAGCGAGTTCTGCGCGAACCCGCCGGAGCCGCCGCTCGAGCTGCCGGAGGACGTGGTATCCGAGCGACCACAGGCGGACAGCGCCAGCGCTGCGATGGCAGCGATGGCAGCCACCTTTCCTGCTTTTCCAATCATTCGCATGGTGTTTCGCTTTCTTTTGGTTTCCGGGTGGTGGAAATCAGTGGACGGATTGAGGGCAGGTCAGGATTCGCGGGCGACGACCTCGGAGGTCTTCGTCGTCTCGTCCGGCTGGGCGGGCACGCCGCGGTTGCCGTTCCCGCCCATGCCGCGCATGAGGAGGCCGATGAGGGACGGACGGCCCTGGATCTTGCTGTACACGTCGAACGCGACGGCGAGCAGGAGCACGATGCCCTTGATCATCTGGGTGAGGTCCGCGCCGACGCCAAGGAGCTGGAGGCCGTTGTTGAGGACGGCCATGACAAGACCACCGACGATCGACCCGATGACGGTGCCGACGCCGCCCGTGACGGCCGCGCCACCGATGAACACGGCCGCGATCGCGTCGAGCTCCCAGCCGGTTCCGTCGAACGGGCCCGAGGCAGTCGAGCGGCCCACGAAGACCATGCCCGCGAGTGCCGCGAGGATCGACATGTTCATCATGACCATGAAGTTGACCTTCTTGGACTGGACGCCGGAGAGCTCGGCCGCGTGGCGGTTGCCGCCCACGGCGTAGATGTGGCGGCCGATGATCGTCTTCGACGACACGAAGCCGTAGATGAGCACGAGCACGCCGAGGATGAGGCCCGGGATCGGGAAGGACGTGCCCGGGCGCCCCGTCGCGAAGAGGTATGTCGCGTACAGGATCGCGGCAACGATGAGGACGAGCCGCGTGACGGTGACCCACTGGTCCGGGACCTCGGCTCCGAGCGCCTTCGCCTCGCGGCGCGCCCGGAGCTGGAAGAACACGACAGCGGCGGCGCCGATGAGGCCGAGCAGGAGCGTGAGGTTGTTGTAGCCCGTGTTGGGGCCGATCTCCGGGAGGTAGCCGGCGCCGATGTACGTGAAGTCCTTCGGCACCGGGACCGTGTTCGACTGACCGATGAACTGGTTGAGGCCGCGGAAGAGGAGCATGCCGGCGAGCGTCACGATGAACGCGGGGATGCCGACGTACGCGACCCAGAAGCCCTGCCACGTGCCGATGACGGCGCCCATGATGAGGCCGAGCAGGATCCCGACCCCGGACGGCAGGTGCCAGTCGCGCATCGTGATCGCGACGATGATGCCGACCGAGGCGGCGACCGAGCCGACCGAGAGGTCGATGTGGCCCGCGATGATCACGAGGACCATGCCGATGGCGAGGATCAGGATGTAGGAGTTGCCGTTGAACAGGTTGATGACGTTGTCCGGGGTGAGGGTGAGCCCCCCGGTGAGGATCTGGAACAGGATGATGAGCGCCACGAGGGCGAAGATCATGCCGAACTGGCGGGTGTTTCCGCCGAATAGCTTCTTGAGGGCGTCCATGGTGATTCCTTGGCTCTCGGCGGTCTCAGGCCGCGGCGTTCTTGCGGGCTTGGGTCATGAGCTTCATGAGGTTCTCCTGGGTGGCTTCCTCCTTGTCGAGGACGCCCGTGATCGCTCCCTCGAAGATCGTGTAGATCCGGTCGGAGAGGCCCAGGAGCTCCGGGAGCTCGGAGGAGATCACGATCACGCCCTTGCCCTGGCTGGCCAGGCGCTGGATGATGCCGTAGATCTCGTACTTCGCACCGACGTCGATGCCGCGCGTCGGCTCGTCGAGGATCAGGAGTTCGGGGTCGGTGAACATCCACTTGGCCAGCACGACCTTCTGCTGGTTGCCGCCGGAGAGCTTCGAAACGCCCTCGTCGACGGTGGGCGCCTTGGTGCGCAGCGAGCGCCGGTACTCCTCGGCGACCTGGTACTCGCGGTTCATGTCGACCACGAGGCCCTTCGTGACCTTCTTGAGCGCGGCCGAGACCGTGGTCGACTTGATGTCGTCGAGGAGGTTGAGGCCGAGCGTCTTGCGGTCCTCGGTCACGTAGCCGAGGCCCGCGTCGATCGCCTGGGGGACGGTGTGCATCTTGACCTCGCGGCCGTGCATGAACGTCTGGCCCTCGAGGAACTTGCCGTACGAGTGGCCGAAGATCGAGCGCGCGAGCTCCGTGCGGCCCGCACCCATGAGGCCCGCGAAGCCCACGATCTCGCCCTTGCGGACGAAGAAGTTCGACCGCTTGCAGACAAGGCGATCGGCGACCGAGGGGTGCTGCACGGTCCAGTTCCGCGCCTCGAACAGCACCTCGCCGATCTTCGGCGTGTGATCGGGGAAGCGGGACTCGAGGGTGCGGCCGACCATGCCCTTGATGATCCGGTCCTCGTCGACGCCGTCAGCTTTGACGTCGAGCGTCTCGATCGACTTCCCGTCCCGGATGATCGTGATCGAGTCCGCGATCTGCTCGATCTCGTTGAGCTTGTGGGAGATGATGATCGACGTGATCCCGCGGCCCTTGAGACCGAGGATGAGGTCCAGGAGGTGCTGGGAGTCGGTTTCGTTGAGCGCGGCAGTCGGCTCGTCGAGGATGAGCAGGCGGACCGACTTGTTGAGGGCCTTCGCGATCTCGACGAGCTGCTGCTTGCCGACGCCGATGTCCTTGATCGGGGTGTCGGGGTCCTCGGAGAGGCCTACGCGCGCCATGAGGTCGATCGACCGACGCCGGGCCTCCTTCCAGTCGATGACACCGCGCTTCGCGGGCTCGTTGCCGAGGAAGATGTTCTCCATGATGGACAGCTCGGGGATGAGCGCGAGCTCCTGGTGGATGATCACGATGCCCGCGTGCTCGCTCGCGCGAATGTCCTTGAATTCCTGGATCGAGCCCTGGTAGACGATGTCGCCCGAGTACGTGCCGTAGGGGTAGACGCCTGAGAGCACCTTCATGAGCGTCGACTTGCCAGCGCCGTTTTCGCCGCAGATCGCGTGGATTTCCCCGGCTTTGACGCTGAGGCTCACGTCCGAGAGCGCTTTGACGCCCGGGAATTCCTTGGTGATGGATTGCATCTGCAGGATCACAGGTTGGTCTGCCATATGCCCTTCGCCTCCTGGTCGAACCTCGTTGTCCGGCCCTCCGCTGGGGCGGGGCCGTCTCTGCCTGACGAGTAAACAGTCACGAAGCCGTTGTCGTCAAGGCTTTAACGCAATCGTTGTGATTACGCGCTCACGGATGGTGAGAAATATCCGCATGCTGGAAGACGAGCGCGACCGCCCCGAGCACCTCGGCTCGGACGCCGAGCGCAGACATCGTCACGGTTGTCGTCTGGCCGATGAGGGGCACGGCGTGCCGCACAAGACCCCTCCGCACGGGGTCCAGGAGCAGATCGCCCATCTCGGTGAGGGGGCCGCCGAGCACGATCACCTCGGGGTTGATGAGGTTGGCGACGTTGCCGAGCGCGCGGCCGACGGCGAGCCCCGCGTCGTCGACGACCCTGAGCGTCGCGGTGTCGCGGGCGAGGGCCATCCGGACGATGTCGTCCGGCGTGACGCGCTCGCGCCCGCCCCGGCTCAGGAGCTCGATCATCGTGGTGGTCGAGGCGAGCGTCTCGAGGCACCCGCGGTTGCCGCAGCGGCAGATTTGACCGTGCTCGACGATCGTCGCGTGGCCGATCTCGCCGGTCACCCCGACGTGCCCGTAGAACGGCTGGCCGTTGATGATGAGGCCCGCGCCGATGCCCGAACCGATCTTGACGAAGATGAGGTTCGAGACGCCGCTGTGCGGCCCCCAGGTGACCTCGCTCAGCGCACCGAGATTCGCGTCGTTGTCAACGAATACGGGGAGTTCCAGCGCCTCTTCGAGGTGGGTCAGGAGGTTGAAGCCGACCCATTCGGGAAGGATCGCCCCTTGCGCCACCGAGCCCGTGCGGTGATCGATCGGGCCGGGGATTCCGGCCCCGACCCCGACGACGTCACGCCGGTCGATGCCCGCGTCCTCGAGCAGCGAGTCGAGGACGTCGACGGCGGCCGCGATCCCGACGTCGGCCTCGTGCCCGAGCGGGAGGGAGACGGTGTCCTCGGCGAGGATGTCGTACGCGAGGTTGGACACGACGACCCTCAGGTGGCGCCGCCCGAAGTCGATGCCCACGGCGACGGCGCTGTTGCTGTTGAGCCGCACGCTCAGGGCGCGGCGTCCCGAGCTGGTGGTCGGCTCCGTCGCGACGATCGATGCCTCGTGCAGGACCTTGACGATGTTGGACACCGTGGCGGTGGAGAGTCCCGTGGTGCGGGAGAGTTCGGCCTGGGTGGCGGGACCCGCCATGAGCGCCTCCACGATGCGTTGCTCGTTCTGGCGTCGGAGCGCGGACTGCGAGCCTGGATTGTCGGGTGAGCCCGTCGGCGAGCGCAGCGTGGAGACCATGCGACACAGCATGATCATGGACGCGCCTTGGCGTCAAGAAGTGAACACAATCGGCTGCATTATTGTGCATTGCGTGTACACGTATTCCGGGCTGGGCGGGGCACTAGTCTGGGCGCATGGCACCAGTCATCGACTTTGGCGGAAAGCGCCCCGACATCCACCCGAGCGCGTTCGTTGCGCCCACGGCGAGCATCATCGGCGATGCCCATCTGGCGGAGAGGTCGAGCGCCTTCTATGGCGTGTCCGTGCGCGCTGACACCGCCACGATCACGGTCGGCGCGGGCACGAATCTGCAGGACAACGTGGTGCTCCACGCCGACGAGGGGTTCCCGTGCACCGTCGGAGCGGGCGTGTCGATCGGACACAACGCGGTGGTCCACGGCTGCACCGTCGAGGACAACGTGCTCGTGGGCATGAGCGCGACCATCATGAACGGCGCTGTCATCGGCTCGGGCTCGCTCGTGGCGGCAGGCGCCGTCGTGCTCGAAGGCACGGTCGTGCCGCCCCGCTCGCTCGTGGCCGGCGTTCCCGCGAAGGTGCGCCGCGAGCTGACCGACGACGAGGTCAAGGGCGTGCACCGGAACGCGTCCCATTACGTGGACCTCGCCCGCGCCCACCGCAAGGCGGTCGCCGCTCTCTGAGTTGCGCCGTCACGTCCGCAGGGTGAGCACCCTGCGGACGTGACGGCGCAATCTCAGGCGGGGTCAGCCGAAGACCACCGTCCGAGTCCCGTCGAGCAGGACGCGGTGCTCGGCGTGCCACTGGACCGCGCGGCACAGGGTCCGGCCCTCGACGTCTCGGCCCAGCTGCACAAACTGCTCGGGGGTCTTCGAGTGGTCCACCCGGATGACCTCCTGCTCGATGATGGGCCCCTCGTCGAGATCGGCCGTGACGTAATGGGCCGTCGCGCCGATGATCTTGACGCCGCGCGCGTGCGCCTGGTGGTACGGCTTGGCGCCCTTGAACGAGGGCAGGAACGAGTGGTGGATGTTGATCGCTCTGCCCTCGAGGGCGCGGCAGAGGTCGTCGGAGAGGATCTGCATGTACCGTGCCAGCACCACGAGCTCGATCCCGTGCTCCTCGACAAGGGCGAGCAGCTTCGCCTCGGCCTCCTCCTTCGTGGCCTTCGTGACCGGGAGGTGCACGAACGGGACCCCGTAGAACTCGGCCATGGGCGCCAGCTCGGTGTGGTTCGAGACGACCACGGGCACCTCGATGGGCAGCGTTCCGGTGCGCTGCTGGAACAGGAGGTCGTTGAGGGTGCGGCCGTCCTTCGAGCACATGATGAGGGTCCGGACGGGTTCGCCGTTCGTGTAGAGGCCCAGCTTCATGTCGAAGGCCTGCGAGACGGGCGCGAGGGAGGCCTCGAGCTCGGCCCGCGGCGCAGACGTCTCGACGGTCACGCGCATGAAGAACGTCCCGGTTTCGGGGCTCTCGTACTGGCGCGACTCGGCGATGTTGCACCCGGCGTCAAGGAGGGCGCCGGAGACGGCGTGCACGATCCCCGGTCGGTCCGGGCAGGAGAGCGTCACAATGAAGGAGTTGCGTACCACCCGTCTAGGCTAAGCGCTCCGCGCGCCGCTCACCTCCGCCGGGAGGGCGCGCATGGCCGCAACGGCCGCCGCTCGCCCCGCGCGCGTCGCGCCGATGGTCGAGGCGGACGCCCCGTAGCCCACGAGGAAGAGGCGCGGCTCACGCACTGCGCTGACGCCGTCGTCGGCCATGAGCACCCCGCCGCCGGGTTCGCGCAGGTGGAGCGGCGCGAGGTGCCCGAGCGACGCGCGGAAGCCCGTGGCCCAGAGGATCGCGTCGAGCTCGAGTTCGGTGCCATCGGCGAGCACGGCGCCGCGCGCCGTGATCCGCTCGAGCGGCCCCTTCGACACGAGGACGCCCGCCTCGACGCCCGCGCGGTACTGGTCGGTGAGCAGCAGCCCGGTCGCGGCCACGACGCTGAGGGGCGGCAGCCCGGCCCGCGTGCGCTCGTTGACGCGGCGTTCGACGTCGACGCCCCAGTCTGCGTCGAACGGCGCCGAGCGGAACTCGGGCGGGCGACGCGTGGACCAGTACGTCGCCGCGCCGGCCGCGTCGAGCTGGAGGAGGAACTGGAGTGCCGACGTCCCGCCGCCGACCACGAGGATGCGCTGCCCTCTGAATTCCTCGGCGCTCACGAAGTCGTGCGTGTGGAGCTGGCGACCGCGGAAGAGCTCCTGGCCCGGGTAGTGCGGCCAATGCGGGCGGTCCCACGTGCCGGTGGCGCTGATGACGGATTGCGTCAGCCACTCGCGCCCGTCCTCCGCGCGCACGAGGAGGCGCCCGTCGTCGTCCGTTGTCAGCTCAGGCGTCGTTCTCCTTACTGAGGCCACGCGCGCCGGGCGGACGATGGGGAGCCCATACTCGCGCTCGTACGCGCCGTAGTAGCGGCTGACGACGGCGGAGCTCGGCTCGCGCGGATCCGGCGCCTCGAGCGGGAGGCCGGGGAGTGGGTGGAGGCCGTGCGCGGCGTCGAACGTGAGGGACGCCCACCGGTGGCGCCAGGCTCCGCCGGGGCCGCTGTTGGCGTCAAGTACAACGTAGTCCTCCCACGCACGCAGGCCCCTGCGCTGGAGCCAGTACGCCGCGCTGAGCCCGGCTTGGCCCGCCCCGATCACGACCACCTTGAGCGCCTCCACGCCGTCTCCCTCCGTTCCGCTGACACGTCAACCACCTGCGTAACCATGAGAAACGCCAGCCTGTTCCCCGCTCGGCCGGGATAGACTGTGGCCTGTCGCGACTGGCGTTGGGTGGGTCACCACCGGGGAGCGACGCGTGCTGCGGTGCCAAGGCCACTTGTCTGGCGGGCGCGGCGCACACGGGACACCATGGGTCGTACGCCTGGGCCAGGGGTCGAGCACCACCGTGCTGTCATGCCCCGGACGCGAGTTCCAGCAGGGGCAGGGCGGCCGGTAGCCTGACCAGTAGCACGCCGAGCCCAATTCAGGAGATCCCGTGACCACCACGAATCCCACTGTGTCCTCCGTCAGCAACCTTCCGCTTGCCGACGTCGACCCCGAGATCGCCGCAGTCCTCGAGCAGGAGCTGGGCCGCCAGCGCGACACGCTCGAGATGATCGCGTCCGAGAACTTCGCGCCGCGCGCCGTCATGGAGGCGCAGGGCTCGGTCCTCACCAACAAGTACGCCGAGGGTTACCCCGGCCGCCGCTACTACGGCGGCTGCGAGTACGTCGACGTCGCCGAGAACCTGGCGATCAGCCGCGTCAAGGAGCTGTTCGGGGCCGAGTTCGCGAACGTCCAGCCCCACTCGGGCGCCCAGGCGAACGCCGCGGCGCTCGCCGCGATGATCAACCCGGGCGACAAGATCCTGGGCCTCTCGCTCGCGCACGGCGGCCACCTCACGCACGGCATGAAGCTCAACTTCTCCGGCAAGCTCTATCAGGTCGCCGCGTACCAGGTCGAAGAGGACACGTTCCGCATCGACATGGACAAGCTCCGCGAGCAGGCACTTGCCGAGCGTCCGAACGTCATCATCGCCGGCTGGTCCGCGTACCCGCGCCACCTCGACTTCGCGGCGTTCCGCTCGATCGCGGACGAGGTCGGCGCCCTCCTGTGGACGGACATGGCGCACTTCGCGGGCCTCGTCGCCGCGGGGCTCCACCCGAGCCCGGTCCCGGACTCCCACGTCGTGACCTCGACCGTGCACAAGACCCTCGCAGGCCCGCGCTCCGGCGTGATCCTCGCGAAGCAGGAATTCGCCAAGAAGATCAACTCGAACGTCTTCCCGGGCCAGCAGGGCGGCCCGCTCATGCACGTGATCGCCGCGAAGGCCGTCGCGTTCAAGATCGCGGGTTCGGAGGAGTTCAAGGAGCGCCAGGAGCGCGTCCTCGAGGGCGCCCGCATCATCGCGGACCGCCTCAACCAGAAGGACGTCGCGGACGCGGGCGTCTCGGTGCTCACGGGCGGCACGGACGTGCACCTCGTGCTCGTGGACCTGCGCAACTCGCAGCTCGACGGCCAGCAGGCCGAGGACCTCCTCCACGAGGTCGGCATCACCGTGAACCGCAATGCCGTCCCGTTCGACCCGCGCCCGCCGATGGTCACCTCCGGTCTGCGCATCGGCACGCCGGCCCTCGCGACGCGTGGCTTCGGCGCCACCGAGTTCACCGAGGTCGCCGACATCATCGCGGCCGCGCTCAAGGGCGGCGCCGATCTCGCGTCCCTCCAGGCGCGCGTCGACAAGCTCGCCGCGGACTTCCCGCTCTACCCCGGCCACGAGGAGTGGTGAGCGGCACGATGACGTTGCCTGTCGACGGCGGAGCCGTCGTTCTTGACGGCAAGGCCGCCTCGGCGGCCATCAAGGCCGAACTCGCCGAACGGGTCGCGGCCCTCAAGGCCAAGGGCATCACGCCGGGGATCGCGACGGTGCTCGTGGGCGCGGATCCGGCCTCGCAGCTGTATGTGGGCATGAAGCACAAGCAGTCCGTCGCGATCGGGATGAACTCGATCCAGAGGGAGCTGCCCGCGGATGCGACCCAGGAGCAGGTCGAGGCCCTCATCGACGAGCTCAACGCCGACCCGACCTGCCACGGGTACATCGTGCAGCTCCCGCTGCCGAAGCACCTCGACACGGACGCCATCCTCGAGCGGATCGACCCGGCCAAGGACGCCGACGGCCTCCACCCGACCAACCTCGGGCGGCTCGTGCTCAACGTCAACGGCCGGATCGACACGCCGCTGCCGTGCACGCCGCGCGGCGTCATCGAGCTCCTGCTGCGCAACGACTACGACCTCAAGGGCAAGCACGTGGTCGTCGTGGGGCGCGGCGTGACGATTGGCCGCTCGATCCCGCTGCTGCTCACGCGCCGCGAGATCAACGCGACGGTCACCCTCACGCACACCGGCACGCAGGACCTCTCGGAGCACCTCCGCCGCGCGGACGTGATCGTCGCGGCGGCCGGGGTCAAGCACATCGTCAAGCCCGAGGACGTCAAGCCCGGCGCGGCCGTGCTCGACGTCGGTGTAACGCGCGAGGAGGACCCGGACGGGGGCCGGCCGAAGGTGTTCGGCGACGTCGACCCACGGGTCGCCGAGGTGGCAGGCTACCTCTCGCCGAACCCCGGCGGCGTGGGCCCCATGACGGTGGCCCTGCTCATGACCAACGTGGTCGAGGCTGCGGAGCGCGAGGCCGCGCGCGCCTGATCGCTCGTTGCGCCGTCACGTCCGCAGGGTCACACCCAGCGGAGGTGACGGCGCAACGCTCTCAGCGGCTACTTGAGCTGCCCCCGGATCTCGCCGCCGGGCCACATGTGGGTGTGGACGTTGACGTAGTACGCGTCCGGGTCAGCGGAGACGGCCGAAAGCAGGCTCGCGCTGACCGTCTTGCACGCGCTCGAGGTCCACGTCGTGCCGGCGCCGACGGTGAGCGGAATGACGATCGGACCCGCGACGTTGCGCGGCGCCACATGCACGTGCGCTCCGATCGCCGGCCCCGTGAGGTCCCGAACTTCGAGGGTGTAGCAGAACTGCGTCCCGTTGATCGTGAAGCTGAA
Source organism: Sinomonas sp. P47F7 (assembly GCF_049332655.1). Taxonomy (GTDB): domain Bacteria; phylum Actinomycetota; class Actinomycetes; order Actinomycetales; family Micrococcaceae; genus Sinomonas. Next base: position 1,375,471 of record NZ_CP186327.1, read on the forward strand.
GAAGCCGGAGGCGTCGCTCGTTGAGCCGGTCGTCTCCTGCTCCGAGTTGAGCGGGATGGCTGGGACGCCGCCTGGTTTGGCGACCGCGGCCGGAACGCCCGCGAGTGTGAGCACGGCGACCGCGGCGGCGACGGCGACGCTCTTCCAACGGGGAATCCGCACGCTCATGGTGTCCTCCTTGCTGGGGTGTGGTGCATTTCACGCTACGCGCGGCCCCTGCGGGCAACAATGCGCGAAGAGGTCCAATAGCCACATGCTCCCGGCGGAGTAGTCGCCCGTGCGCCCCATGGCCGACGACGGCGCTCGGCCCGGGCGCGTAGGCTCGATCCATGCGGGCACGGGACGGCGATCGGGCGGGCGACTCGCCGCCCGGTTCAGTGCCGCCCTGGTCCGGCAACCTCTGGTCCGGCACCCTGCCCGGCCCCTGGTCCGGCACCCCTCGCCCGGCCCGTGGCGCCCGCGGCGTGCGCCATGGCCCGTGCGCGTCGCGGGCGCCGCGGTCCTCGCCGTCGTCCAGATCGTGGGGACGCACGTTTCGTCCCTCCGCCAGCCCGACGCCCGCCCTCTCGACGCGCTCGCGATCGTGTTGCTCGTGGCCGGCCCGGCGCTCCTGCTCGCCCTCCGCCGCCGGCCTGGGCCTGCGGTGGCCGCCGTCGCGGCCGTCACGATCGCCTACTTTGCGCTCGGCTATGCGTGGGGGCCCGTGCTCGTCTCGCCCGTCCTCGCGCTCGTGTTCGCGACCGCGGCCGGCGCGCGCCGCTGGTCCTGGTCCTCGGGCGCAGCCCTCGTGGTCGCCGGCGCCGTGGGCGCGATCCCGAGCGGAGACTGGGTCAGAGCCGGCGCCGAGGCCGCGTGGACCGCTGTGGTGCTCCTCCTCGGGGAGGCCCTCCGGGTGCGCCGCGAGCGCTTCGCCGCCCGCCGCCGCGAGTGGGAGGCCCACCGCCGCGAGGCTCGGGATCAGGAGCGGCTCGAGCTCGCGCGCGACATCCACGACGTCGTGGCCCACTCGCTCTCCCTCATCAACGTCCGCGCGAGCGTCGCGCTGCATCTCGCCGACCGCCGCCCCGAGGAGCTCCGGCCAGCGCTCGAGGCCATCAAGCAGGCCAGCCATGAGGCGCTCGGCGAGGTCCGGGAACTGCTCGGCGTCCTGCGCCAGGACGCGCCCGTGACGCCCGGTGAGCCGCTCGAGCGCCTCCCGGCGCTCATCGAGGACGCGCGGGGGATGGGTCTCGAGGTGACCCTGTCCGCGGGACTTGCGCCGCCGCCGTCGGCCGCGCTCCAGCGCGTGGTCTACCGCGTGGTCCAGGAGGCGCTCACCAATGCCGTGCGCCACGCCGATGCGCGCCGCGTGACGGTGCGCCTCGCGCGTGAGCCTGGGTTCGTGGTCATCGAAGTGCACGACGACGGCGCGGGACTCCGCGGCGCCGTGCCCGGCTCTGGGCTGCGCGGCATGCGCGAGCGCGTCGAAGGAGTGGGCGGGACCCTCACCCTCGCGGACGACGGCGGGCTGCGGCTCCGCGCGGAGCTCCCCGAGGCGCGGGGCGGGGAGGGGACCCGGTGATCAGGATTCTCATCGCGGACGATCAGGCGCTCATCCGGGCGGGCTTTCGGGCCCTGCTGGACGCCGAGCCGGACATGGAGATCGTCGGCGAGGCTGGCACAGGGGCGGAGGCCGTCACGGCGGCCGCGCGGCTCGCGCCCGACGTGGTGCTCATGGACATTCGCATGCCTGGCGGAGACGGCCTTGAGGCGACGCGGAGCATTCTCGCCGGGATCGCCCCTGCGGCCGGTGCGGGGGCGCCCGGCGCGGCTGGGGCTGCGGCGCACGTCCCGCGCGTCGTGATCCTCACGACCTTCGAGCTCGACGAGTACGTCACGGGCGCGATTCGGGCCGGGGCCAGCGGGTTCCTCGTGAAGGACACCGAACCGGAGGACCTCGTGCGCGCGGTCCGGGCCGTCCACGAAGGGGACGCGATGCTCTCTCCCTCCGTCACGCGGCGGCTCCTCGAGCGGCTCGCGGCAGAGCGGCCGTCCGCGCAAGCCGTGCCGCCCGCGGACGTGCGCCTCCTGACGGAGCGAGAGCGCGAGGTGGTCGCGCTCGTGGGGCAGGGCCTCAACAACGCCGAGATCGGCGAGCGGCTGTACATCACGCCGCTCACGGCCAAGACCCACGTCTCCCGCGCCATGACGAAGCTCGGTCTGCGGGATCGAGCACAGCTCGTGGTCCTCGCGTACGAATCCGGCCTCGTGCGGCCGGGCTGGCTCGGCTGACGCTCGCTTCCGGGGCTCGAGGGGAGCGCGACGGGAGCATGAGCCACTGCTTCGCGGGGAGTATCCGCGCGGTGGCAAGTCACTCCGGCCGGCGGACGCGGGCGACGCCGCGCCGGCGAAGACTTGAACCAGCGGCTGAGACCAGCCGACTCCCGCACAGAAGCTCAACGCTTGACAGACTCAATGCAAGGGGAACTCAAAATGACTGCTCTTTCAGTGATGGCTGACACCGTCACGTGGCCCGGCGCCTGGTTCGGGCCATGGTTCCTGCTCATCCCGCTCGCCTGGATCCTCGTCTTCGTGGTCATCTTCGCGTTCGCGCGCCGATTCTGGTGGCGCCGCCACTGGCGCGAGTTCCAGGGGTATGGCGGTCCCGGTTATGCCGGCCACGGGTACGGCGTCCAGGGTTACGGCGGCCCCGGGTACGGCGTCCAGGGCGGCGGCGCCGAGGGCGTGCTCCGCGAGCGCTTCGCGCGCGGCGAGATTGACGAGACCGAGTATCGCCAGCGCCTCGAGGTGCTGCGCGCCGAGCAGGGAAGCTAGGGTCCAGTCCGGGCCGGGTTCAGGCGCGGAGGCCCGTTCCGCCAGTACGCGTACTGGACGGAACGGGCCTGGTGGTCGGCCAGAACCCGTGGGATTTCGCGGGTCCGGGCAGGCCGTGCCGGGCCGCCGGGCCGGAAGGCAGCCCGAACGCGTGCGCCCTGGACCGCGCGCTCGCCCCTAGACCTCGGCGGCCTCGACCGCGAGCGCGGCCTTGGGTCCGAAGACCGTCGCGCCCGTGGACTGCTCCTCCTCGTGGTCGGGGCCGAGCGGGATCCCGCGCCGGTCCCGGAGGCACGCGACTGCCACGATCGACACAAGCGTGACGATGAGCAGGTAGAGCGAAACCGCTGCGGTGGTGCCTGTGGCCTGTAGGAGGGCCTGCGCGATGGTGGGGGCGAACGCCCCGCCGAGGATCGCCCCGATCGCGTAGGAGATCGAGACACCCGAGAAGCGTACGGACGCCGGGAAGATCTCCGCGTACCACGCGGCCTGGGGCCCGTATGAGAGGCCGAGGCCGATCGAGAAGAGCACGAGTCCCGCGTAGAGTCCGCCGAGCGTGCCAGTGTTGACGAACCAGAAGAGCGGGAACACCATGAGCACCTGGAATCCGAAGCCGATCAGGTAGGTCTTCTTCCTCCCGATCGCATCGGCGAGAATCCCGGCCGTGGCCGTCGAGATGAACCACATGGCCGCACCGACGGTTGTTGCGACGAGCACCGCCGTGGCGTCCATCTTGAGCTTGCCGGTCGCGTAGCCCTGAATGAAGCCGCCCGTTGTCATGTAGCCCGCGGCGTTGTTGCCCACGAACACGAGCGCCGCGAGGATCACGAGATGCCAGTGCTTGCGGAACAGGGCGACGATCGGCACCTTGGCCTGCTGCCCGCGTTCCGCCAGCTCGGCGAAGACGGGGCTCTCCTCGACTACCCGCCGCACGAAGAAGCCAATGACGATCAGGACGACGCTCAGGAGGAACGGCACGCGCCAGCCCCATTCGAGGAAGGCCTTGCCGGGGGAGACCACGCCGGTCATGAGGGCCATGACGCCCGAGGCGATGAGCATGCCGAGGGGCACGCCGAGCTGCGGGAAGGACCCGGCCCGGCCGCGCCGACCCGCCGGGGCGTGCTCGACCGCCATGAGGACGGCCCCGCCCCATTCGCCGCCGGCGGAGATGCCCTGGACGATGCGGAGCACGAGAAGGAGGATCGGAGCCCCCAATCCGAACTGGGAGTAGGTGGGAAGCAGGCCGATGAGCGTCGTCGAACCTCCCATGAGCAGGAGCGTGAGCACGAGCATCGCCCGCCGGCCGATCAGGTCGCCGAAGTGGCCCGCGAGGAACGCTCCGAGCGGCCGGAAGAGGAAGCTGATGCCGACCGTGGCGAACGAGAGCAGGAGCGCGATGTTCTCGCCAGCCGGCTTGAAGAAGAGTTCGGCGAAGACGAGGGCCGCGCCGGTTGCGTAGATGAAGTAGTCGTACCACTCGATCGTGGTGCCGATGATGGTGGCCAGCGCCACGCGGCGCTGGGTCGAGGCGGCGGATGCGGCGCCGGGAGTGTTCATCCTGTGTCCTTGCGTGTCGGCATCTGCGCTGATGCCTTGCGGGAGCAGCTCGTGGCCGCTGGGCTGGTGCGGCGCGGGTGGGCGCCGGAGGAAGAGGGCAGTGACACCATGGTGACCGCCGGCTTCCTGCATGTAAACTTCAGAAAATCGGCAAAGAACTTTAGTCCGGCTTATTTTCCTTTCGGCGTTGGAGGACAATGGCGGAGTTCACGCTCCGGCAGCTCGAGCTGTTTTCGGCACTGCCGGATTTCACGACGCTGAGCGCCGCCGCCGAGCGCCTGCACATCTCTGAGTCGGCGCTCTCGCAGGCCATCACGAGCCTCGAGAAGGCCGTGGGTGTCCAGCTGTGCGTCCGCCGGAAGGCGCGCGGGCTCCAGCTCACGCCAGCGGGCCAGCACTTCGCGGTCCGAGCGAGGGGGATCCTCAGGGACTCGCAGGAGCTCGCGTTCGAGCTCCAGGGTGGGGCCCTCCGCGGACCAGTGCGCCTCGGCTGCTTCGCGAGCTTCGCGACGAGCGTCATCCCGGAGATCCTGGACGGCTTCCCGAGGCGCTATCCCGAGGTCTCCGTCGAGGTCACAGTCGGAACGGAGGAGGAGCTGCTGCCCGCGCTCGAGTCCGGCCAGCTCGACGTCGCGGTCGTCTACGACATGTTCCTTCCCCTGGGCTATGCCCAGCGCGAGATCTACGCGACGGAGCTCGAGGCCGTGCTCCACCCCGAGCATCCGCTCGCGGGCAAGGACAGCGTGGACCTCGCAGATCTCGCCGGGGAGCCGCTCGTCATGTACGACTCGAGCCCGAGCATCACGAACACGCACCGGGCCTTCGCGGCGCGGGGACTCCGGCCCACCGTCCTCACGAGTGTCCCGCAGGTGATCCTCGTTCAAGCGCTCGTGGGTCGAGGCCTCGGCTACGGGCTGCTCATGTCCCGCCCCAACAGCGCCCCCGTGAGCGTCGAGGGCCGGTCGCTTGCGGTGCGCCCCCTCCGCCCTTCCGCAACGCACACCCACGTCGTCGCGATCTGGCCCGAGGACATGTCCCTCTCGCCGCGGGCAGAGGCCCTCGTCGACTACGCCGTGGAGGCCCTGGGCGGTCGCGGCGAGGCCGGCCGGGGTGCTCACACCGCCGCCGGGGCGGCCCGCGAATAGGCCTTGAGGTCGAAAGCCGGGTCGCCGGCATCCGCCGGGGCCAGGGATCGCCCTGCTCCGAGCAGTCGGCGCGCCGCGAGGTGGTCGGCGGGGCTGTTGACCGACTCTACGCACACGAGCTCGCCGTCGTCGTAGGTGAACACGGAGAATCGGCCTGCCGCGACGTCTCCGCGAACTGCCGTGGAAGCGTCGCCCCTGCGCAGCCCGGCGATCTGCACTTTCGTGGCCCCTTGATGGCTCCAGAACCACGGGAGCTCGCGGTAGGGCCCCGGATCCTTGCCCAGGATGACGGCGGCCGCGTGCCGCGCCTGGTCCGTCGCGTTCTGCACGGATTCGAGGCGCACGCGCCGTCCGGCGTGGACGCTCGGGAAGCTCGCGCAATCGCCGATCGCGGAGATTGCAGGGTCGGACGCGCGCAGATTTCCGTCGACGGCAATCCCGCCGTCGTCCGCGAGCTCGAGACCGGCCGCGGCGGCCAGCCCGGATGCGGGGCGCACGCCCACGCCGACGACCACGAGATCCGCAGGAATCTCGCGCCCGGAAGTCGTGGCGACCGCCGAGACTCGGCGCCGCCCGCCGTCGTCGGACCCTGTGCCGAAGAACGCAGCGACGCCGTCCCCGAGTTCGAAGCGCACGCGGTCGAGCGCATGGCGCTCGGTGAGGAACATGGACACCGTCCGCGAGACGGCGCGCCGCAGTGGGCGCGCGGTCGGGGACACGAGCGTGACGTCCACGCCACGCGCTCGGGCGCCAGCTGCGAACTCGAGCCCCGTGAATCCTGCTCCGACCACGACGGCGCGGCGGGCCCCCTCGAGCGCAGCGGAGGCGGCCCGCGCGTCGTCGAGCGTGCGGAGGCGGAAGACCCCGGCGAGATCCTCACCCGGAACGCGGAGCGGACGGCTTTCGGCACCCGTGGCGAGGACGAGCGACGTGTAGGCAAGGCGCTCGCCCGTGCTGGTGAGGACCTCTCGCGAGCTTGGAAGGAGGCACTCGGCCGAGACGCCCCAGCGGGCGTCGACGCCTGCGTCGTCGAAGAAGGACGCGCCGCGCAGCAGGAGCGGCTCCGCCGCGGAACCGGCCGCGATGAAGTCCTTGGACAGGGGTGGCCGTTGGTAGGGCAGGCAGGCCTCGCGCGAGAGGAGGGTGAGCGGGCCCTCGTAGCCACCCGCTCGGAGCGAGTCCACGAGCTGGACGCCGGCATGGCCCGCCCCGACCACCACGACATGCTCGTCGCTGCCCACCCTCACACCTGCCCCGCGGGGACGTCGACGACGAGGGCTTCGCGATCGCCGCACGCGATCTGGCAGCCGAGCCGGCTGCGGCCGGGATCGCGCGGCGCGGCGGTGCACTCGAGCATCTCCTCCTCGTCCTCGCTCGGCGCGGGGAGACCTTCGAAAGATTCGGGGCGGACGTAGACATGGCACGTCGCGCACATGGCCTGACCGCCGCATTCGCCGACGATCCCCGGCACGCCCGCGTTGACGGCGGCGCGCATGACGGAGGTCCTGGGGTCGACGTCGAGCGTCGTGTGGGTGCCGTCGGACTGGATGTACGTGATGCTGGGCACGGTCCCCTCCTCAATTCCAGGCGACGGGGAGCTCGAGCATGCCGCGGAATACCCAGCCGCCCTCGCGCGCTGGCTGGTCCGCGAGCCGCAGCCGGGGGAGCCGCGCAAACAGCCGCGGCAGCGCGACGTGCGCCACGGACGTCCGCGCGACCCACGTGCCGGCGCAGAAGTGTGTGCCGCCGCCGAACGCGAGGTGCGGCCTCTTCTCGCGGTTGATGTCGAACGTCTCGGGGTCGTCGAACTGCTCCGGGTCGCGGTTCGCGGCAGCGACCACCACGCCGAGCCGGGCGCCGCGCGGGAGGGCCACGCCGGCGATCTCGACCTCGCGCGTGGTCTGGCGAGGATACATGCCGATTGGCGCGACCCAGCGCACGGCCTCCTCGAAGGCCGTGGCCCATCGCGCCGGGTCGGCGAGGACCTGGGCGAGCTGGTCAGGGTTCGTCAGGAGCGCCCAGGTCGCCGTGCCCAGCACGTCGCGTGGCTCGTTGAGGCCGCCGCCGATCGTCATTTTCATGTTGGCCCGGATCGCCTCGAGCGGCAGGCCGGCATTGACGACGGCGGAGAGCAGCGTCGCGTCCGGATCGGCTCGGAGCACGGGGACCAGCTCGCTGATTGCGGCGTCCACCTCCGCGCTCGACGCCGCGGATCTCGTCCACACCTCGGGATCGTCCGCGTAGTTGCCCGTGCCGTCGATCAAGGTCTGTGACCAGCGCTGCAGATCCGCCTGCGTCGCGTTGCGGAAGCCCATGATCTCGCGCAGGTTCTCCGCGGCGAACGGCGCCGCGAAGCCGAGGTGCAGGTCCGCGCCCGGGCCCTGCGCCGCGAAGGCGGCGAGGTACTTCTCGACGTTCTTCTCGAACACCGCAGACCACGTCTCCTTGATGGCCTTGGGCCGGAGCACTGGCCCGTACGCCGCGCGGTCCACCTGGTGCTCGGGATCGTCCTTGCGGAGCATCGAATGGCCCATGGCCCGTTTCATGAGCGAGCCGTCCTCGTCCGCGGAGAACGTCTCGGCGTCCTGCTCGATCCAGTGGCAGTCGGCGTAGCGGGTCACGAGGTACCGGCCCACGGACGGTACCCATGCGACCGGCGACTCCTCGCGCAGCCGGCGGTAGATCGGGTAGGGGTTGGCGTACAGATCTTCGAGGCGGACCCAGTCGGCCACCGGGACGGTGCCCGGGGCGTCGGCTTCGGGGGCCGGTGCGTGCTTTGTCATGCCACTCCTTCGTGTGCTTCGTGTAGCTGAATCGAGTGTGGGCTCTGCCACAAACTCAGGTAAAGTTCAATTAAGCTCACCCAAAAGCAAGAAGAACTGATGAATGGGCCGAGCGGGTGTGGAGGTTGTGATGGGCGCGGGCGAGGCGGTGGGCGGTCCGGAGCTGAGCGGCGCGCTTCAGGCGGCCGACGGCGTGGTCCGGGCGCCCAGCCGCTTCACGCTCCGCCAGCTGGGCTACTTGGTCGCCGTCGGCGACGCGGGCTCCATCAGCGCCGCGGCGGCCCGGCTGCATGTGACTCAGACCGCGGTGGGCGCGGCCCTCAACGACCTCGAGCGGGCGCTCGGGACGCATCTGCTGGTCAGGCGCCGTGCGCACGGGGCGATCTTGACCCCGGCGGGGCAGTACGTGCGGGACAGGGCGCGCTCCCTCCTTGCCGAGGCGACGGACCTCGAGCTTTCGGCACGGGACAGCGGAACGGCCCTTCGCGGACCGCTCGCGCTCGGCTGCTACTCGACGATTGCCGTGACGCTCATCCCGCCCATCCTCCAGGGGTTCGCAGAGCTGCACCCCGGCGTCGAACTCGACTTCGTCGCGGACCAGCAGGTCCCGCTCGAGCGGCGCCTGCTCGCCGGCGAACTCGACGCGGCGCTCATCTACGACATGAATCTGCCTATGGGGCTCGCGGCCCGAACACTGTACGAGGCGCGCGTCTACGCCCTGCTCTCCGCGGACCACCCGCTCGCGACGGGGGGTCCCGTTGACCTTGGCGCGCTTGCCCAGGATCCGCTCGTCTTCCTGGATCTGCATCCGAGCGGCGAGCACACCATGGCGGTCTTCCGGGCCGCGGGCGTCGAGCCCCGCATCCGCTACCGCACCACTGACTTCGAGCTCACGCGGTCCCTCGTGGGTCGCGGCCTAGGTTATGCGCTCCTCGTCCAGCGCCCGCGACGCGACGAGACGTACGAGGGCCTCCCGGTGGTCGCAGCCCAGATCGTGCCGTCGCCGGCGCCCGTGCGGATCCTCCTCGCTTGGTCGGCGGCAGTCCGGCCCACGCGCCGGGCTCAGGCGCTCATGGACTTCACGGCGGGTCTTTTCGCCGGTGGGGCACCCCGCGGAAAAACGACTGTGACCCACTCGTTCTGAAACACGTGTTGCAGAAACCATCGAAATCCCTTCCGACAGCCCAGCTTGTCGACTAGTGTGCGGTGAGTGTCACATCAATCACCAGGCATAGCTGGGGGGACAGCCGTGGCGGGGAGCGCGGAGTCGCGCCGAACGGTGATCAGCGCCCGCGATCTCGTCAAGACGTACGGGGATTTCAACGCCGTTGACGGGATCAGCTTCGACGTGCCCGCCGGGGAATCATTCGGCCTTCTGGGTCCGAATGGCGCCGGGAAGTCGACGACGATGCGGATGATCGGCGGCGTCACGCAGCGCTCGTCCGGGCAGCTCGACATCATGGGGCTCGATCCCGAGACGCAGGGTCCAGAGGTCCGGGCCCATCTCGGCGTCGTGCCTCAGCAGGACAACCTCGACGAAGAGCTCCGCGTCCGGGACAACCTCATTGTGTACGGGCGCTACTTCGGGCTCCCGCGCGCGTACCTCGCGCGCCGCGCTGACGAGTTGCTCGAGTTCGCGCAGCTCGAAGACAAGGCCAAGTCGCGCGTCGATTCCCTCTCCGGCGGCATGAAGCGGCGCCTCACGATCGCCCGGTCCCTCATCAACGATCCCAAGATCCTGCTCCTCGACGAGCCGACCACGGGCCTCGACCCGCAGGCCAGGCACGTCTTGTGGGACCGCCTGTTCCGGCTCAAGGAACAGGGCGTCACCCTCGTGCTCACCACCCACTACATGGACGAGGCGGAGCAGCTGTGCGACCGGCTCATCGTCGTGGACAAGGGCAAGATCATGGCCGAGGGCTCGCCTGCGGCACTCATCCGTGAGCACTCGAGCCGGGAGGTGCTCGAGGTGCGCTTCGGCACGGACCGCAATGCCGCCGTCGCCCCTCGCCTCGAGGGCGCGGGCGAGCGCGTCGAAGTCCTGCCGGACCGCATCCTGGTCTACACCGACGACGGCGAGGGCTCGCTTGAGCAGATCAGGAACCGCGGCCTGCACCCCATCACGTCGCTCGTGCGGCGCGCCTCGCTCGAGGACGTGTTCCTGCGCCTGACCGGGCGGTCGCTCGTTGACTGAGGTCCGGCATACCGAGGTCCTCGGGGCTCACGCGCCCGAGGTCTCCGCCGCGAAGGCGCGGCGCTGGGGCTCCTTCTACTTCATGGAGCACATGCTGCGGGGCATGCGCGCGTATCTCGTGACGATCGTCGTCACGAGCGTGGGCAATCCGCTGCTGTACCTGTTCTCGATGGGCGTGGGCCTCGCCTCGATCGTGGATCGCAACCCGTCCGCGCACTTCGGGGGAGTGGGCTACCTCGCGTTCGCGGCTCCGGCGCTGCTGGTCTCGAGCGCCGTCATGACGTGCGCGAACGAGATGATGTTCCCGGTCATGGACGGCTTCAAGTGGCGCCGGATCTACTACGGTCCCCACGTCACGCCACTCGTCCCGGGCCAGCTCGCGGCCGGCCACGTCATGGCCGTGGGGGTGCGGCTCCTGGTCCAGTGCTCGGTGTTCTTCCTCATCATGCTCGCCTTCGGCGCGGCCGCGAGCCCTGTCGCGTGGCTGCTGATCCCGGTGGGCGTGCTCGCGGGCCTCGCCGTGGGCACGCCGCTCATGGCCTACGCCGCGGGCATCCAGAAGGAGAACTTCCAGTTCTCGATGATCCAGCGGTTCATCATCATGCCGCTGTTCCTGTTCTCCGGCACCTTCTACCCCCTCGAGACGATGCCCACGGCGATGCAGTGGATCGGCTGGATCTCGCCCCTGTGGCACGGCAACCAGCTCGGTCGGCTTGTGTCAGTCGGCCTCAGTGAGCCCGGGTGGCTCGTGGCCGTCCACGTTCTGTACCTCGCGGCGCTCGGCGTGGGCGGCATCGTCTGGGCGCGGCGCAACTACACGAAGCGGATGAGCGCATGAGCTTCCTCACCGATGACGACTACGTCCTCGCCGCCGACCGCCGGCCGCTGAGCGCCCTCTACGCTCGCAACGCGAAATCCGTGATCGAGCGCGGCTTCCAGGTGATCAGAAGCCAGAACTGGATCATCCTGGTCTCCGGCTTCTTCGAGCCCGTCTTCTATCTCCTGTCCATGGGGATCGGTCTCGGGAACCTCGTCGGCGCGGTCGAGGGACCCGGGGGCGCCGAGATCAGCTACGCGGCGTACATCGCGCCCGCGCTCCTCGCGGTCTCAGCGATGAACGGCGCGATCTACGACTCGACGTGGAACATCTTCTTCAAGATGCACTTCGGCAAGCTCTACCAGAGCATGCTCTACACGTCCCTCGGGCCGTTCGACATCGCGCTCGGCGAGATCTTCATGGCACTGTTCCGCGGCTTCCTGTACGCGCTGGGCTTCACGGGCGTCATGGCGGTCATGGGCCTCATCACGACGCCGTGGGCCCTGCTCCTCGTCCCGACCTCGGTCATGGTCGCGTTCGGCTTCGCGAGCTTCGGCATGGCGATCACGAGCTACATGAAGACGTTCCAGCAGATGGACATCATCACGTTCGTCATGCTGCCCATGTTCCTGTTCTCGGCCACGTTCTATCCGCTCAGCGTGTACCCGCTCCCCATCCAGTGGATCGTGCAGGTGTTCCCGCTGTGGCACGGCGTCGAGCTCATGCGGGAGATCAGCATCGGAACGTTCAGCAGCGCGACGTGGGTGCACCTCGCGTACTACGTGGTCATGATCATCGTCGGAATGCTCTTCACCACGCGGCGGCTGCGCGCGCTCTTCCTGCGCTGATTCGTTCTCGGCCGGACCCTCGCGGCAGGTCTGGGAGAATGGGGTCCATGCAGTCACTCGGCTCCCAGAACCCCACCCCGGCGCGCTCGGGCTTCCGTATCGGCGCGTTCGGACTCTCCGTCCTGGTCCTCGCGTTTCTCGTCGCGGTCATCTTTGCGGCGAACCGGAATGAGGTCATCGGGTGGATCGTCGCGGTGATCTCGCTCGCATGGCTCGTGTTCGCCGTGTTCGTCTTCGTGACGGTCCGCGGCGCGGGTCGCCGAGCCCGCGAGCGGTTCGAGGAGGCGGCCCGCCAGTTCGGGCGCGCGCCGTCGATGGCGGGAGGCACGACGGCGGAGGAGGCCCGCACCGTCGACGAGGTCCGCGACCTCAAGCTCGACCATTCGTTCAAGATCATCCAGGTCCAGGAGCGCGTGGTTCGCGACAACCTCGGCAAGGATCCGGAGCAGGTGTCGAGGGCCCTCGAGACCATCCAGATCACCGCCGCGAACGCCCGTGACATGCTTCGCCCCGACGGCGGGGAGCCCGTCACGGGAACGGTCATCGACGAAGGGTAGAGTGGCTGGGTGACTCTCGAAGCTGCAAGCACCGCACCTGCATACGCTCCGAAAGACGGAGCGCTGCGCATCGCCACCGTGAACGTCAACGGGCTGCGCGCCGCGTGGCGCAAGGGGATGCCCGAATGGCTCGAGTCGCGCGACGTCGACATCCTCTGCATGCAGGAAGTCCGCGCACCTGACGAGACCGTCAATGAGCTGCTCGACGGCTGGCACATCCTCCACGCCGAGGCGGATGCGAAGGGCCGCGCGGGCGTCGCGATCGCCTCGCGCGTCGCGCCGACGGCCACGCGTGTGGGCATCGGGGATGCCTACTTCGAGACCGCCGGCCGCTGGGTCGAGGCGGATTTCGCGGTCGATGGCGGAAAGCAGCTCACGGTCGTGAGCGCCTACGTGCATTCGGGCGAGGTGGACACCCCCAAGCAGGTGGACAAGTACCGCTTCCTCGACGAGATGATCGCGCGCTTGCCGCAACTAGCACAGCTGAGCGACTACGCCCTCGTGGTGGGCGATCTCAACGTGGGCCACACGCCGTTCGACATCCGCAACTGGAAGGCCAATCAGAAGCGGGCTGGCTTCCTGCCCGAGGAGCGCGCCTACTTCGATCGCTTCTTCGGTGAGGAGATCGGTTGGAAGGACGTGCACCGCGAGCTCTCGGGGCAAGTCGATGGGCCGTACACGTGGTGGTCGCAGCGCGGCCGCGCGTTCGACAACGACGCGGGGTGGCGCATCGACTACCACATGGCCACGCCTGGCTTGGCATCGGCGGCGACGATCGCCGTCGTCGACCGCGCCACCGCGTGGGACACGCGCTTCTCGGACCATGCGCCGCTCGTGATCGACTACAAGCTCTAGACCTTCGGAAGAACTCCACACCATGACCACGGACACCACCTCGGCTCCCGCGGCCCCCGCCCCGAGCGGGCGGCAGCGACTCGTCTCGGGCATGCAGCCCTCGGGCGATTCCCTCCACCTCGGAAACTACCTCGGGGCGCTCGTCAACTGGGTCAAGCAGCAGGACCAGTACGAGTGCTTCTACTTCATTCCGGACCTCCACGCGATCACGGTCGACTACAACCCGGAGGACCTCCTCAACCGGACGAGGCTCACGGCCGCGCAGTACCTCGCGGGCGGCATCGACCTCGAGAAGTCGACGCTCTTCGTCCAGTCCCACGTCCCCGAGCATGCCCAGCTCGCGTGGGTTCTCACGAGCCTCACGGGCTTCGGCGAGGCGTCCCGCATGACGCAGTTCAAGGACAAGATGGCCCGCCACGGCCAGGACGTCGCGAGCGCGGGGCTCTTCGCGTACCCCATGCTCATGGCCGCTGACATCCTGCTCTACAAGCCGTACGGCGTGCCCGTCGGCGAGGACCAGCGCCAGCACCTCGAGCTCACTCGCACTCTCGCGCACCGCTTCAACAAGCACTACGGCGAGACGTTCCCGGTTCCGGAGGCGCTTATCCCGCCGACGTCCGCGAAGATCTACGACCTGCAGAACCCGACCGCGAAGATGTCCAAGTCCGCGGAGTCGGCTCACGGGCTCATCAACCTCCTCGACGACCCGAAGATCACGGCCAAGAAGATCAAGCAGGCCGTCACGGACACCGAGACCGTCATCCGGTTCGACCGCGAGGCGAAGCCGGGTGTCTCCAACCTCCTGACGATCATCTCCACCATCACGGGGCAGGGGGTCGACGAGCTCGTCGCCTCGTACGAGGGCAAGATGTACGGTCACCTCAAGGCCGACGTCGCGCAGATCGTCGTGGACGCCGTCGCGCCCATCAAGGCGCGCACGGAGGAGCTGCTGCGGGATCCCGCGGAGCTCGACCGGCTTCTCGCGGTGGGCGCAGCGAAGGCGCGTGAGGTCGCGGCTGAGACGCTCGCCGAGGTGTACCGGAAGGTGGGATTCCTGCCCGCCATGGCCACGGCTGCCGCGTCCGTCTGAGTCAATGACGGGTCAGGTCGGAGCGCAGGCTGGGGCGCTGGACGGACACGTGCCGCTCGTCGGCGTCATCTTGGGCTTCCCGGAGGACGTCGCGGCGGAGCTGCGCGCTTGGCGTGCCTCGTTCGGCGATCCCATGGCTCACGTCATCCCCGCCCACATCACGCTCGTGACCACTACGGAGACCGAGGACTGGGACGCGACGCTCAGCCACGTGCGTCGCGTCGCGTCCCAGCAGGAGCCGTTCCGCGTGACGGTCGCCGGCACGGGGTCGTTCCGGCCCGTGTCCGACGTCGTGTTCCTCAACGTCTCCGAGGGCTTCGACGAGTGTGTCCGGCTGCACGCCGACCTGCAGAGCGGACCGCTCGAACGCGAGCTGCCGTTCCCCTACCACCCCCACGTCACGGTGGCCCACGACGTCGAGTCGGCGCGCCTCGATGCGGCCGAGGAAGCGCTGCGCAACTACAGCACCTCTTTCACGGTGGCTAGCATGGGCCTGTACGAGCATGATGCCCACGGCCTTTGGCAACTACGGGAAGAGCTGGACTTTGGCGGAAACGCGACGAACCAGGACCACGGCGGGAAGCAGCAGGCCTGAGCAGCCGCTTCCCACCGAGCTCGTCAAGCTGCGGGCCAACGTGCTCCGGGCGCGGCAGGACTACGGCAGGGCGAAGCTCGAGGGCGAGGGTCGGTTCAAGATCGCGCTCGCGCTCGTCCAATGGCTCCTTGCGCGGCTCAACGCGTTCCGCCCCTTCCGGGCCTTCCAGCACTACACGCTCCGGCATGGCCCCCTCCTGAGCGCCGGGATCGGCTTCAACATGTTCTTCTCGATCTTGGGACTCCTCGCCACGGGTTTCTCGATCGCGGGGCTCGTTCTCGCGGGCCAGCCCGAGCTCGTGGACCGCATAGTGCACAGCGTTTCGCAGGCTGCCCCGGGGCTGCTCAAGGTCGACGGCCAGGACGGGCTCGCCGATCCGAAGGCCCTCCTCAACCGCTCGGGCCTCGGCATCACGGCCGCCGTCGCGGCGCTCGTCACGATCCTGACGTCGCTCGGCTGGATCACGAGCCTGCGCGATGGGCTCCGTGGGATCACCGACGCACCGCGGCTCAACGTCAATCCGGTCGTCCAGCGCCTCCGCGACGCCGGGACGCTCCTCCTGCTCGGCGTCGCCCTCGTGCTCACCTCCGGCGTCAGCATCCTTTTTACGGCCGCGCTCGGATGGATCGCGAGCCTCCTGCAGCTTGACCGCTCGGTGGTCGCGCCCATCGGCTGGCTCATCGGCATCCTCGTGCCGTTCCTGCTCAACTGGCTCACGGCCTACATCATGTTCCGGTTCGCCGGCCGGCTGCGGCTCACGCGGCGGGCCCTCGTCGAGGGGACGATCATCGCGGGCGTCGCCACCTCGATCCTGCAGCTCTTCAGCAGTCAACTCCTCGCACGGGCCGGCGCGAACCCGCTCCTCGCCTCGTTCGCGATCATCGTGGGGCTGCTCATCTGGTTCAATCTCGTGAGCCAGGTCTATCTCGTCGCGGCAGCGTGGTCCGCGATCCGCGAGGCTGATACCGTGCCGCCGGCGCGCCGTCGAGCGACTCCGTTTGGCGCGGCACGCCCCGGGCTGCGCGCGTCTGGTCCTCTGGCCCGGTCTCTGGCGCTGAGCCGCGCCGCGGCCTCCCGCAGGGCCGGCGCCCGGCCCCACGCGGCCGCGCCACCGCGGAGCGGCGCGTCCTCGGCGTCGGCCGCCGCCGCGCCGGCCCCGGTACCCACGATGGCCGGCGGCGGGAACTCTTCTACCTCGCCGCGGCCGGCAGGGTCGGGGTCCTCCGCAGGGTCGGTCGCGTCGTCCACCTCGCCGCAGCCCGCGGCCGGCGAGCTGCGCCGCACGCGGAGTCGCCGCCGTCGTGCGCCGTGGGCGCTCGGGCTCCTCAGGTCCCTCCGGCGGGGCACGGGCCGCGCCGGTGCGGGGGAGCGGGCGCCCGCCGCCGCGGACTAACGCGAAGGGGCGCCGCTGCAGCTGCAGCGGCGCCCCTCGGAGGCTAGGCGGTAGCCCGGCCGGTCAGAACTGGCGTGCCAGGATCGCCTGCTTGACCTCGGCGATCGCCTGCGTCACCTGGATGCCGCGCGGGCATGCCTCGGTGCAGTTGAAGGTCGTGCGGCAGCGCCACACGCCCTCCTTGTCGTTGAGGATCTCGAGACGCATGTCCCCGGCATCGTCACGCGAGTCGAAGATGAACCGGTGCGCGTTGACGATCGCCGCGGGGCCGAAGTACTGGCCGTCCGTCCAGAAGACGGGGCACGAGGACGTGCACGCGGCGCACAGGATGCACTTCGTGGTGTCGTCGAACCGCTCGCGGTCCTCGGCGGACTGGAGGCGCTCCTTGGTCGGCTCGTGGCCCTTCGCGATGAGGAACGGCATGATCTCGCGGTAGGACTGGAAGAACGGCTCCATGTCCACGATGAGGTCCTTCTCCACCGGAAGGCCCTTGATGGGCTCCACCGTGACGGGCTTGGAGGTGTCGAGGTCCTTGAGGAGCGTCTTGCACGCGAGGCGGTTGCGGCCATTGATGCGCATGGCATCCGAGCCGCACACGCCGTGCGCGCACGAGCGGCGGAACGAGAGCGAGCCGTCGTGCTCCCACTTGACCTTGTGGAGCGCGTCGAGCACACGGTCCGTGCCGTACATCGTGAGCTGGTACTCGTCCCAGTGCGACTCTTCCGAGACCTCGGGGTTGTACCGGCGGACACGGAGCGTGATGTTGAACGTCGGGATCTCGCCGCCGCCGCCCGCGCTCGCGGGCAGCTCGACCTTCGATGCGGGCTCTACAGTTGACGCGCTCAT
The DNA here is from genome assembly GCF_049332655.1 of Sinomonas sp. P47F7. Lineage (GTDB taxonomy): Bacteria > Actinomycetota > Actinomycetes > Actinomycetales > Micrococcaceae > Sinomonas. Next base: position 1,392,965 of record NZ_CP186327.1, read on the forward strand.
CAGTACTTACGCTCCATCGGCTCGTAGCGGGTGAAGGCGACCGGCTTCGTCCCGAAGCGGATGCCCTTGATGCCCTCGGTCTCGGCGGCGTCGTCCTTGTAGAGCATCGTGTGCTTCATCCAGTTGGCGTCGTCGCGGTCGGGGAAGTCCTCGCGGTAGTGGCCGCCGCGGGATTCCTTGCGGTGCAGCGCCGCGACGGTCATGACCTGCGCGAGGTCCAGGAGGAAGCCGAGCTCCACGGCCTCGAGGAGATCGAGGTTGAAGCGCTTGCCCTTGTCCTGGATGCTGATGTTCCGGTACCGCTCGCGCAGGGTCTCGATGTCCGAGAGGGCCTGCGCGATCGAGTCCGCGGTGCGGAACACCTGCATGTTCGCGTCCATGGTTTCCTGCAGGTCCGAGCGGATCGACGCGATGCGCTCTGTGCCCGAGGCGTTGCGGACGGAGTCGAGCAGCGCGACCGTGCCGTCCGCGGGGTTCTCGGGGAGCTCCACGAACTCGGCGGTCTTGGCGTACTCGGCGGCGTTGATGCCCGAGCGCTTGCCGAACACGTTGATGTCGAGCAGCGAGTTCGTGCCGAGGCGGTTCGAGCCGTGCACGGACACGCAGGCAACCTCTCCCGCGGCGTACAGGCCCGGGATGATCGTGTCGTTGTCCTGGAGGACCTCGCCCTTGATGTTGGTCGGAACGCCGCCCATGGCGTAGTGCGCCGTCGGGTAGACGGGGACCGGCTCAGTGTAGGGCTCGACGCCGAGGTACGTGCGCGCGAACTCAGTGATGTCCGGGAGTTTCGCGTCGATGTGCGCGGGCTCAAGGTGGGTCAGGTCGAGCAGCACATAGTCCTTGTTCGGACCGGCGCCGCGCCCCTCGCGCACCTCGTTCGCCATGGACCTGGCCACGATGTCGCGCGGGGCGAGGTCCTTGATGGTGGGTGCGTAGCGCTCCATGAAGCGCTCACCCTCCGAGTTGCGCAGGATCGCGCCCTCGCCGCGGGCCGCCTCCGAGAGGAGGATTCCGAGGCCGGCCAGGCCGGTCGGGTGGAACTGGAAGAACTCCATGTCCTCGAGCGGGATGCCGCGGCGGAACGCGATGCCCATGCCGTCGCCCGTGAGCGTGTGGGCGTTCGAGGTGGTCTTGAAGACCTTGCCGGCGCCGCCCGTCGCGAAGATGACGGCCTTGGCCTGGAACACGTGGAGCTCGCCCGACGCGAGGTCGTAGCTGACCACGCCCGCGACGCGCTTCTGCTTGTACGCCGTGCCGTCCTCGCGAACGGCGTCCTCCTCGACGATGAGGAGGTCCAGCACGTAGTACTCGTTGTAGAACTCGACGTTGTGCTTGACGCAGTTTTGGTAGAGCGTCTGGAGGATCATGTGCCCGGTGCGGTCCGCGGCGTAGCACGCGCGGCGCACCGGCGCCTTGCCGTGGTCGCGCGTGTGGCCGCCGAAGCGGCGCTGGTCGATGCGACCCTCGGGCGTGCGGTTGAACGGGAGGCCCATCTTCTCGAGGTCGAGGACCGCGTCGATGGCCTCCTTCGCCATGACCTCAGCGGCGTCCTGGTCAACGAGGTAGTCGCCGCCCTTGATCGTGTCGAAGGTGTGCCACTCCCAGTTGTCCTCCTCGACGTTCGCGAGGGCCGCGCACATTCCGCCCTGAGCAGCGCCGGTGTGCGAACGGGTGGGGTACAGCTTGGTCAGCACGGCGGTGCGCGCGCGCTGGCCGGACTCGATGGCCGCGCGCATCCCGGCGCCGCCGGCACCGACGATCACCACGTCATACTTGTGGACCTGCATACTGGATGCTTCTCTCTCTCGCGCGAGTCTGCGGCGCCGTCGATCGGCGGGCGCCGCTGGACTTCTCGGCTACGGCTTGGGGCAGAAGTCGGCGCCGGTGTGGACGCCGTTGACGATGGGGCACGGATCGAAGGTGAAGATCACGAGCGTGCCGAGGATGACGATCGCGCTCGCGGCCGCGAAGAGGACCACGAGGAGCCAGAACCGCACCCCGTCGCGCTCGGCATAGTCGTTCACGATCGTCCGCACGCCGTTCGTGCCGTGGAGCATCGCGAGCCACAGCATCGCGAGGTCCCACCACTGCCAGAACGGGCTCGCCCACTTGCCGGCCACGAAGCCGAAGTCGATCGCGTGCACCCCGTCGCCGAGCATGAGGTTGACGAAGAGGTGGCCGAAGATGAGGACCACGAGGACGACGCCCGAGAGGCGCATGAAGAGCCATGCGGCCATCTCGAAGCCGCCCTTCGCGCCTCCGCCGTGGCGGTTGTACTTGGGCGCGATGCGCCCCGTCTCAGAAGTGCTGCGGGGGAACCTGATGTCGGTGCTCATGCTCAGCCTCCGAACACGATCGAGAGTTGGCGGATGGCGAACGCGACGAACACGACGAACCACACGCCGAGGACCGTCCAGAGCATCTGCCGCTGGTACTTCGGGCCGTTCTTCCAGAAGTCGACGGCGATGATGCGCAGGCCGTTGAACGCGTGGAAGAGGATCGCGGCGACGAGCGCGGTCTCGCCGAGCCCCATGATCGGGTTCTTGTACTCGCCGATCACGGCGTTGTAGGCGTCAGGGGACACACGCACCAATGAGGTGTCCAGCACATGCACCAACAAGAAGAAGAAGATCACGACACCGGTAATCCGGTGACCGACCCAGGACCACATGCCTTCACGGCCGCGGTACAGGGTGCCAGCTGGTTTTGTCGGCACTGATAAACCTCCCTGCGAGCACCGATGCCGGCGCTCGCCGGAGAGGCGAGGGCACCGATGCAGAAGGCGCCCGTCCCTGCTGGCGGACGCGTACTCTGTCGAGCTCCAGCCTAAATCTAGGCTTCGCTCACAGCTTATTCAATTTGTTCGCAGGCCCCGGGAGGCTTCAGTGGCGATTATCACAACCGCCACGGGGGCCCCAGCGGCGCTCACACTGAGCCCGGCTCGCTCCAGTACAGTAGGGGCGATGAGCACTGATTCTGCGCCCGCTCCCGCGGTGGCGAACGACGGCGACCTTGGCCGCTTCGTCGCGGTGATCCCCGCCGGCGGGGTTGGCACGAGGCTGTGGCCCCTTTCGCGCGCCGCGGCCCCCAAGTTCCTCCACGACCTCACGGGCTCGGGCAGCACGCTCATCCGCGCGACGTATGACAGGCTCGCGCCGCTCGCCGGCGGGCGTTTCCTCGTGGTGACGGGCGAGGCGCACCGGGCGGCCGTGTGCCTCCAGATCCCCGAGCTCGACTCGGCGGACCTCGTGCTCGAGAGCGAGCCCAAGGATTCCGGTGCCGCGATCGGCCTCGCCGCCGCGATCCTGCACCGCCGCAACCCGGCGACGATCATGGGCTCGTTCGCCGCGGACCAGGTCATCAGCCCGGACTCCGTGTTCCAGGCCGCGGTCCTCGAGGCCATTCACACGGCTGCCTCGGGGGAGCGCGGCAAGATCGTGACGATTGGCATCGAGCCGACCCACCCATCGACGGGCTTCGGCTACATCCGCGGGGGCGAGACGCTCGACGTCGACGGCGCGCCGAGCGCGCGCGAGGTCGTCGAATTCGTCGAGAAGCCGAGCCTCGAGGTCGCAGAGAAGTACCTCGCCTCGGGCGAATACCTGTGGAACGCGGGCATGTTCGTGGCGCCCGTGGCCCTCATGCTCGAGCACCTCGCCGCGAACCAGCCGGAGCTCTACGCGGGCCTCGTCGAGATCGCGGCGGCCTGGGACACCCCCGAGCGGGACGCGGTGACCGCGCGCGTGTGGCCCACGCTCCCGAAGATCGCGATCGACTACGCGGTGGCCGAGCCCGCCGCGGCGGCCGGGGACGTCGCCGTCGTTCCCGGGGCGTTCCGGTGGGACGACGTCGGTGACTTTGCCGCTATCGGGCGGCTCAACAGCGCCCGCGAGGGCGACGCGGTGACCGTCATCGGCGAGGGCGCGCGCGTGTTCACGGAGGACGCGAGCGGCATCGTGGTCTCCGACACGAAGCGGGTCATCGCGCTCATCGGCATCGAAGACGTGGTGATCGTCGACACCCCGGACGCGCTTCTCGTGACCACGAAGGAGCACGCACAGAAGGTCAAGGGTGCTGTCGCGGCCCTCAAGGCGAGCGGCGACACCGACGTCCTCTAGGCTTCCCGAGGACGCCCCACAAGCGAAGCTGTAACTCGACGACCCGGTAAACGCCCGGTAAAACCCGTGGCGTTAGAGTGAACGCGTGCGCAACTACACCACGGAAGTGGACCCGACACCTCTCGTCGGCCCCCGCCTCGAGACCCTCCTGCCGGACCTCATCGCCTTCCGTCGGGACCTCCACGCGCACCCTGAGCTGAGCTTCCAGGAGTTCCGCACCACGGACAGGATTGTCGAGCACCTCGAGGCTGCTGGGCTCGCCCCGAAGCGGCTTGATGGGACCGGCGTCGTCGTCGACATCGGCGACGGCCCGATCGCGACGGCGCTCCGCGGCGACATCGACGCGCTCCCCATCATCGAGGAGTCCGGCCTGCCGTTCGCGTCCCTCAATCACGGCGTCACCCATGCATGCGGCCACGACGTCCACACGACGTGCGCGCTCGGGGCCGCGCTCCTCCTTGCCGAGCAGCACCGCGAGGAGCCGCTCGGCGCGACCGTGCGCGTCGTGTTCCAGCCCGCCGAGGAGACCATGCCGGGGGGCGCGCTCGCGTGCATCGACCAGGGAGTGCTGTCTGGGGTTCCCCGCATCATGGCCCTGCACTGCGACCCGCGGATCGAGGTCGGCCGGATCGGCACGCGCATCGGCTCGATCACCTCGGCCTCGGACACGATCAGGATCGAGCTCCAGGGCCGCGGCGGCCACACGTCGCGCCCCCACCTGACTGAGGATCTCGTCTTCGCGCTGTCACAGATCGCCATCAATGTCCCGGCCGTGCTCTCGCGCCGCGTTGACGTGCGCAGCGGCGTCTCGATGGTGTGGGGCCATATCTCGGCCGGCTCCGCCCCCAACGCGATTCCCGCGATCGGCCAGCTGTCGGGAACCATGCGCTGCCTCGATCGCGAGGCGTGGCACAGCGCCGGTGAGCTCCTCGACGAGGTCGTCGAGCAGGTAGCGGCCCCCTACGGGGTCGACGTGCGGCTCGAGCACACGCGCGGCGTCCCGCCCGTGGTCAACTCCGAGCACGAGACGGCGCTCATCGAGGCGGCCGCGCGCGCCGAGCTCGGCGAAGACGCCGTGGTGCTGACCCCACAGTCCATGGGCGGCGAGGACTTCGCGTGGTTCCTCGCAGAGGTACCGGGCTCGATGTTCCGTCTCGGGACGCACGTTCCCGGGGGCGAGGAATACGATCTGCACCGCGGCGACCTCGTGGTCGACGAGGGCGCGATCAGCTGTGGGGTCCGTGTTCTCGCGGCCGCGGCGCTCCGAAGCATCCGCGACCTGTGAGGCCGAAAAGGCGAATGAAGCGTACTCGCCGGTAACGAATAGCGAACGATGCACAGTCGGGCGTGCTCCGCACTGTCTGAAGGTGATCTTTCCCACTATCGTTCTTCTGTACCGTGCGGCCTGCGGTACCGCCCGGAACGGATCACACGCCCCGGGCGTCATTCGCGCTTCTGTGGAGGAACACGTGACCTCACTTCGTCATCGGCTGGCCCAGCGCAGCCTTGCAGGTGTTGCCGCGCTCGGTGCATCGGCTCTCGTTCTGAGCGGCTGCGGGGCAGCCCCCTCGTCCAGTGGTCCTTCCGGCAGTGCGTCGGCGACCAACTCGAACTACCTCGGCTGCATGGTCTCCGACTCGGGCGGCTTCGACGACAAGTCGTTCAACCAGTCCGGTTTCCAAGGCCTTCAGCAGGCCGTCAAGGATCTCGGCATCCAGGAGAAGCACGTCCAGTCCAAGGCTGACACTGACTACGATCCGAACCTTCGCTCGATGGTCCAGGCCGGTTGCAAGCTCACGGTCACCGTCGGCTTCCTGCTCGGCGACGCGACGAAGAACATCGCGACCGCCAACCCGAACAACCACTTCGCGATCATCGACTACTCGGACCCGACGTTCCCCAAGAACGTCAAGCCGATCGTGTATGACACGGCGCAGGCCGCGTTCCTGGCCGGCTACCTCGCCGCGGGCGTATCGAAGACGGGCAAGGTCGCGACTTTCGGCGGCCTCAACATCCCGACCGTCACGATCTTCATGGACGGCTTCGCGGACGGAGTGAAGTACTACAACCAGAAAAAGGGCAAGAACGTCCAGGTCCTCGGCTGGGACAAGGACAAGCAGGACGGCGTGTTCGTCGGCGACTTCAAGTCGATCGACAAGGGCAAGGTGCTCACGCAGGGCTTCCTCCAGCAGGGCGCCGACATCGTCCTCCCGGTCGCCGGCCCGGTCGGCGCGGGCGCTGGCTCCGCGATCCTCGACGCGAAGAAGTCGGGCACGGACCCGAAGCTGATCTGGGTCGACTCCGACGGCTACCTCACGGCGCCGGACTACAAGTCCGTGCTGCTTTCGTCGGTCCAGAAGACCATGGCCACCGCGGTTGAGGCCGTCATCAAGGACGACACGAACGGCAAGTTCGACGCGACTCCGTATGTCGGCACACTCGCGAACGGCGGCGTCGCGCTCGCCCCGTACCACGACCTTGATTCCTCGGTCTCGGCCGACCTCAAGAGCGAGGTCGACCAGCTCAAGAAGGACATCGTCTCGGGCACGGTCAAGGTCAGCTCCAAGTCGAGCCCTGTGTCGCAGTAGCCCCCGTCCATTCGCTAGCCTGCTTTCGGGCAATGCTTTCGCGCCGTCCGCCCGCCCGGGCGGACGGCGCAGGCCTTGCGCCCAGCCCGGACCAGCCCAGCTACAGGGATCGGATCCCCACAGTGAAACTCGAACTGCGCGGCATCACGAAGCGTTTCGGATCGCTCGTCGCCAACGATCACATCGACCTTGTGGTCGAAGACTCCCAAGTGCACTGCCTCCTCGGGGAGAACGGCGCCGGGAAGTCGACCCTCATGAACGTCCTCTACGGCCTCTATGAGCCGAGCGCGGGGGAGATCCTCGTCGACGACAAACCGGTCGCGTTCCGCGGCCCATCGGACGCGATGGCGGCCGGGATCGGCATGGTGCACCAGCACTTCATGCTCGTCCCCGTCTTCACCGTCGCCGAGAACGTGGCCCTCGGTGCCGAGTCGACGAAGGCCGCGGGCTTCCTCGACCTTGACACGACCCGCGCCCGGATCCGCCAGATCTCGAAGCGCTACGGCTTCGACGTCGATCCGGATGCCCTCGTCGAGGACCTCCCGGTGGGCGTGCAGCAGCGCGTGGAGATCATCAAGGCCCTCGTCCGCAACGCGAAGGTCCTCATCCTCGACGAGCCCACCGCCGTCCTCACCCCGCAGGAGACGGACGAGCTCCTCGAGATCATCGCCGAGCTCAAGGCCTCCGGCACCTCGATCATCTTCATCTCCCACAAGCTCCGCGAGGTCAAGGCCGTTGCGGACGTCATCACGGTGATTCGTCGAGGCAAGGTCGTGGGCGACGCCCCGCCGTCGGCCGCTCCCGCCGAGCTCGCCTCGATGATGGTGGGCCGGCCCGTGAGCCTGACCCTCAACAAGGCCGCCGCCCAGCCGAAGGCGACGACGTTCGCCGTGCGCGAGCTCACCGTGGCCGCGCCGAACGGCCAGAAGGTCGTGGACGGTGTGAGCTTCGACATCGCCCAGGGTGAGATCCTCGCCGTCGCGGGCGTGCAGGGCAACGGCCAGACGGAGCTCACCGAGGCGATCCTCGGCCTCCATCGGCACGCGAGCGGCTCGGTGACGCTCGACGGCAAGGAATTGCTCGGCCGTCCCGTCAAGGAGGTGCTTGGCGCGGGCGTGGGCTTCGTGCCCGAGGATCGCTCGCATGACGGACTCGTTGGCGCGTTCACCGTGGCGGAGAACCTCGTGCTCGATCTCTACGACCGCGCGCCGTTCGCGCGCGGCCTCGGTATGCGCCCCGCGCGCGTCGCAGCCCAGGCGGCCGAGAAGATCGAGGAGTTCGACATCCGTACTCCCTCGGCCGAGGCTCCGGCGTCGACGCTCTCGGGCGGCAATCAGCAGAAGGTCGTCATGGCCCGCGAGCTCTCGCGGCCGCTGCGCCTGTTCATCGCGTCCCAACCCACGCGCGGCGTCGACGTGGGGTCCATCGAGTTCCTGCACCGACGGATCATCGCCGAGCGCGACCACGGGACGCCGGTCATGATCGTCTCGACCGAGCTCGACGAGATCATGGAGCTCGCGGACCGGATCGCGGTCCTGTACCGCGGGCGCCTCATGGGGATCGTGCCCGGCGGCACCCCGCGCGACACGCTGGGCCTCATGATGGCGGGCATGACCGCGGAGGAGGCAGCGGCCCACGCGGGCGCGGCGGGCGAAGGCGCGGACGACGGCGGGGCTCGCCGCGCGTCGAGCAGCTTCGGCGCCGCGGTGGAAACCCAGGACGGCAGCACAGGAGAGAACCATGGCTGAGGCCCAGCAGGTCCCCGAGTCGGCCCACGCGCCGCTCGCGACGGGCCCGTCCCTGCCCACGCCGGAGGGCAGGGGCCAGACCCTCCTCCGCCGGATCGCGACGGGCACGCCGATGGTCTCGCTCCTCTCGGCCGTCCTCGCGATCGTGATCGGCGGGGTCCTCATGGCGGTCACGAACCCGAAGGTGGCGACCGCGGCGGGCTACTTCTTCGCGCGCCCGTTCGACACCATCGCGGAGATCTTCCGGCCCTACGCCGCGCTCGTCCAGGGCTCGATCTACAACTGGCAGGGCGCGGACCTCGCGGCCCAGCTCTACCCGCTCGCGGAGACGCTCACGGTCTCGACGCCGCTCATCTTCGCGGGCCTCGGAGTGGCCCTCGCGTTCCGGGCCGGGCTGTTCAACATCGGCGCCCAGGGCCAGCTCATCTTCGGTGCGCTGTTCGGCGCGTACGTGGGCTTCACGTGGCACCTGCCGATCGGGCTCCACCTCCTCGTGGTGATCCTCGCGGGGATCGTCGGCGGCGGGATCTGGGGCGGGATCGTGGGCCTTCTCAAGGCCCGCACGGGCGCGCACGAGGTCATCGTGACGATCATGTTCAACTACGTCGCGAGCTTCCTGCTCCTCTTCCTCCTCACGACGCCCGCGTTCCAGCGCAAGGGGTCGACCAATCCCATCTCGCCGTTCCTCGACCAGAGCGCGCTGTTCCCCGAGCTCCTCGGCCCGCAGTTCCGCCTCCACGCGGGCTTCATCCTCGCGATCCTCGTGACGTGGGGCGTGTGGTGGATTCTCAACCGCTCGACGGTCGGCTTCGAGTTCCGGGCGGTCGGCGCGAACCCGAACGCTGCCCGCACGGCCGGGGTCAACGTGGGCCGCGCAACCGTCCTCGTCATGGCGCTCGCCGGCGCCCTCGCGGGTCTCGCCGGAATCGCCCAGGTCTCCGGCACGGAGAAGTACCTGTCCGCGGGCGTCGCGGCGTCGATCGGCTTCGACGCGATCACGGTGGCCCTGCTCGGGCGCTCGACGCCGTGGGGCACGTTCTTCGCGGGCCTCCTGTTTGGCGCGTTCCGCGCGGGCGGCGTCGCGATGCAGGCCGTCACGCAGACGCCGATCGACATCGTCCTCGTCATCCAGTCGCTCATCGTCCTGTTCATCGCGGCGCCGCCGCTTGTCAGGGCGATCTTCGGCCTCAATCCCCGCAAGCCCAAGAGCAAGGCCGGGAAGCGTTCGGTCCAGAGCGGAGCAGCAGCATGAGCACGGCAACCACAGCCCCCGCCCAGCCCGAGGAGGCTCAGGCCGTGGCCCCGATCGTGGGCTGGAAGGCCCCGATCGGCCTCGGCGTGCTCGCCGTCCTCGGCACGATCATGTTCGGCTTCTTCTCCGGCACGAAGAGCGCCGCGTTCGGCCTCGTCGACACGGGCCGCGAGGCCTCGGGGCTCGCGGCCTGGCTCGCGTTCGCGGTGGCCCTCGTCGCCGCGGCGTGGCTCGGCTACACGTGGTTCCGCGAGGCGCGCCGCGGCGGCACGGCCGCGCGCTGGGTCCCGCCCGCGCTCGTGGCCGCGGTCGTCGTCTTCCTGCTCTCGATCCTCGGCGTTGCCGGGGTCACGGTCATCACGCTCAGCGCGCCGGTCATCGGCTGGATCGCGAGCGTCGCGATGCTCGCCGTCGCGGGCTGGTCGGTGTGGCTCGCGCCGCGCGGCCGCAAGCTTCCGCGCTGGGCCGTGGCCGTGTTCGCGGTCGCGTTCCTCGTGGGCTTCTTGGTCTGGATCGTGGCCGGAGGTCGCGACGCGACGCCGTACATTTCGCTCGCGGGCCTCCTCGCAGGCGCGGTGACTCTCGCGGTCCCGCTCGTATTCGGCTCGCTCTCGGGCGTCTTGTGCGAGCGCTCCGGGATCGTCAACATCGCGATCGAGGGCCAGCTGCTCATGGGCGCGTTCAGCGCCGCCGTCGGCGCGACGGTCACGGGCAGCGTCTACGCGGGGCTCATCGCCGCCGCGGTCGCGGGCGCGCTCGTCTCGCTCGTGCTCGCCGTGGTGAGCATCAAGTACCTCGTGAACCAGATCATCGTCGGCGTCGTGCTCAACGTCCTCGTGGTGGGCCTGACCAACTTCCTGTTCTCGACCCTGCTCACGGCCAACCCGGACGGCCTCAACAAGCCGCCTCACCTGGGCAGTCTCGAGATTCCGGTGCTCGCGGACGTCCCCCTCATCGGGCCCATCCTGTTCCGCCAGTCGCTCGTGGGCTACCTCATGTACGTCGCCGTGATCGTCGTGTACGTGGGTCTCTTCCACACCCGCTGGGGCCTGCGCGTGCGGGCGGTCGGCGAGCATCCCCAGGCTGCGGACACTCTCGGCGTCAACGTCAACCGCACGCGCTTCTGGAACACTCTCCTCGGTGGCGCGGTCGCGGGCATCGGTGGCTCGTTCTTCACGCTCGTCGCGGTGGACGCGTTCAGCAAGGAGATGTCCGCGGGCCGTGGCTACATCGCGCTCGCGGCGCTCATCTTCGGCCGCTGGAACCCCATCGGCGCGTTCCTCGCCTCGCTCCTGTTCGGCTTCGCGGACAACCTCCAGAGCGTCATCACGATCATCGGCTCGCCGGTCCCCAGCCAGTTCATGGCCATGCTCCCGTACGTCGTGACGGTCTTCGCCGTCGCCGGGCTCGTGGGGCGGTCGCGGCCGCCGGCCATGGAGGGCATCCCGTATGTCAAGGGCTGACGCGGCGACTCTCGGCACTGACCGCGTCGACTGGGACGAGCTCGCCGCGCTCGCCCAGGGCGCCATGCGGCGCGCGTACGCGCCGTATTCGCGCTTTCCCGTGGGTGCCGCGGCGCTCCTCGACGATGGACGCACCGTGGTGGGGTGCAACGTCGAGAACGCGTCCTACGGGCTCACGCTGTGCGCCGAGTGCACGCTCGTGGGCCAGATTCAGCTCGGCGGGGGCGGGCGGATCCGCGCGTTCGCGTGCGTCGACGGAAACGGCAGCGCGCTCATGCCCTGCGGGCGCTGCCGGCAGCTCCTGTACGAATTCCGCGCGCCGGGCATGGAGCTCATGACGACGCGCGGCGTCCGCACCATCGATGAGGTGCTTCCGGATGCCTTCGGCCCGGACACCCTCGAGGAGCGGGGCCCAGACGCTGCGCCGAAGCCAGCCGTCCTGGGAGAGCCAGACGCCCCACGAAAGGAAGTACCGTGAGCCAGACGCCCCCTGCCGCCGAGCCCTTCGACGCCGTCGACGTCATCCGCACGAAGCGCGACCGCCGCGATCTCAGCGACGACCAGATCGACTGGGTCCTCGACGCGTACACGCGCGGGATCGTCGCGGACGAACAAATGTCTTCCCTCGCCATGGCCATCCTGCTCAACGGCATGACCCACCGCGAGATCGCGCGGTGGACGGCGGCGATGATCGCCTCGGGCGAGCGGCTCGACTTCTCGGGACTCCGCGGCCCGGACGGCCGCACGCGTCCCACGGCGGACAAGCACTCGACCGGCGGCGTGGGGGACAAGATCACGCTTCCGCTCGCGCCGCTCGTGGCCGTCTTCGGCGTCGCGGTCCCGCAGCTCTCGGGCCGCGGGCTCGGGCACACGGGCGGCACGCTCGACAAGCTCGAGTCGATCCCCGGCTGGCGCGCCGCGCTCACGAACGAGCAGATGATGGGGCAGCTGAGCGAGGTTGGCGCCGTCGTGTGCGCCGCGGGCAGCGGCCTCGCGCCCGCGGACAAGAAGCTCTACGCCCTGCGCGACGTGACCGGGACGGTCGAGGCGATCCCGCTGATCGCGTCCTCGATCATGAGCAAGAAGATCGCCGAGGGAACGGGCGCGCTCGTGCTCGACGTCAAGGTCGGCTCCGGCGCGTTCATGAAGGACGAGGCGACGGCCCGCGAGCTCGCCGAGACGATGGTCGCGCTCGGCAAGGACGCGGGGGTGAACACCGTGGCGCTCCTGACGAACATGGCGACGCCGCTTGGCCTCACCGCGGGCAACGCGATTGAGGTCGAGGAGTCCGTCGAGGTGCTCGCGGGCGGCGGCCCCGAGGACGTCGTGGAGCTCACGGTGCGGCTCGCCGAGGAGATGCTTGCGTGCGCCGGCGTGCACGACGCCGATCCCGCCCAGGCGCTCCGGGACGGCCGCGCGATGGACGTCTGGCGGCGCATGATCGCCGCCCAGGGCGGGGACCCCGATGCGGCCTTGCCGGTCGCGAAGGAGTCGGAGACTGTCTATGCGCCCGCGGACGGCGTCCTCGTCGAGCTCGACGCCCTCAAGGTCGGCACGGCCGCATGGCGTCTCGGCGCGGGCCGCGCCCGCAAGGAGGACCCGGTGCAGGCGGGCGCGGGCGTGCGGCTCCACGCCAAGCCGGGCGCGTCCGTCCGCGCCGGCGAGCCGCTCATGACGCTCCTGACTGACACCCCTGAGCGTTTCGACCGGGCCAAGGAGGCCCTCGAGGGGGCCGCCCTCGTGGCGCCCGCGGGCTCGCGGCCAGCGCAGCGGCTCGTGATCGACCGCATCGCGTAGCGCTGCGCGGGCCCGGCACTGAGCCGGTTCGTGCCGCAATCCTGACTTGGTCCGCCCTGAGTACTCGGTTTCCACTTAGTCCTCGGGGCGGACTCTGTGTGCGGCGTGTTGCGCCCTCGGGTGGATGGCGGCACCCATCGAGGCGTGCGACACTGAATAAGGCCCATATTCGCAAGGAGCACCGCCGCATGCTGGAGTTTCTCGACCACGCGATTCTGCATGCCGCCGGGCAGTGGTGGATCTATCCGATTCTCTTCGTCTTCTTCTTCGTCGACGGATTCGCGATGATCGCCCCGAGCGAGACGCTGATCGTGGCTCTCGCAGCCTACTGGCGGCACACTGGCGAGCCCAACCTGTGGATCCTCGGGGCCACGGCCCTCCTCGGCGCGATGGCGGGCGACAACATGGCGTATGTCTTTGGCCGCAGGATCGGCACGGACCGCTGGCGCTGGATGCGGCGGCCCAGAGTGCAGAAGGTCTTCTCGTGGGCCCGGCACGAGCTCGACAAGCGCGGCGCCGTGCTCATCTTCACTGCACGCTACATTCCGTGGGGCCGCGTCGCGGTCAACTACGTGGCTGGCTCGACGCGCTTCCGGCACCGCACGTTCTTCTGGCTCGACGCGTTCGCGTGCCTGACGTGGGTGGGCTACTCGCTCGGCGTGGGGCTCCTCGCGAGCTCGTTCCCGTGGCTGCGCCACAACCCGCTCCTGAGCGTCCTCGTCGCCGTGGGATTCGCACTCGTCCTCGGCGTGATCCTCGACCACTCGATCACCGTGTTCCATCGCTGGCGCGACGCCAAGGAGGCCGAGAAGGCCGCCACGCGCGCCGCCGTCGCGCATCGCACGCACCTCAGCCAGCACCCGGAAGAGGCGGAGCCGGACGACTACGCGCCCCGTCCGCACACTCCGGACGAGTCCACCGGCAGGTCGGCTGGTGCCCGCCGCGGCCCTTCCCTAGAGTTGGACCGTGACTGAGCCGATCATCGACGACGCACCCGACCTGACCTTCGACCTCCGCATCCTTCCCAAGGTGTCCCTCCACGACCACCTTGACGGCGGGCTGCGGCCCGCCACCATCATTGAACTCGCGGCGGAGGTCGGCCACGAGCTGCCCTCGACTGACGCCGTCGCGCTCGCTGAGTGGTTCCGCGAGTCGGCCGATTCCGGCTCGCTGCCGCGGTACCTCGAGACCTTCGACCACACCATCGCGGTGATGCAGACCGAGCCGGCCCTGCGCCGCATCGCCCGCGAGTTTGTCGAGGACCTCGCGGACGACGGCGTGGTGTACGGCGAGGTTCGCTGGGCACCCGAGCAGCACCTCACCAAGGGCCTCACCCTCGATGCGGCTGTCGAGGCGGTCCAGGCCGGTCTCGAGGAGGGCATCGCGAAGGTCGAGGAGTCCGGCCGCGTGATCGCCGTCGGGCAGCTCATCACGGCCATGCGGCACGCCGACCGGGCCCAGGAGATCGCCGAGCTCGCCGTCCGGCACCGCGACCAGGGCGCCGTGGGCTTCGACATCGCGGGCGCTGAGGACGGCTTCCCGGCCTCGCGCTTCGCGGACGCGTTCACGTTCCTCGCGCGCCACAACTTCCCCGTGACCGTCCACGCGGGGGAGGCAGCGGGGCTCGAGAGCATCCAGTCCGCCCTCGTCGACGGCCGGGCACTGCGCCTCGGCCACGGCGTCCGCATCGCTGAGGACATCACGGTCGAGGACTCGGGGGAGGTCGACGAGGACGGCGTCCCGATCCTCGACGTCTCGCTCGGCGAGCTCGCGGCGTGGGTCCGCGACCGCGGGATCCCGCTCGAGCTCTGCCCGTCCTCGAACCTTCAGACCGGCGCGATCTCGCAGTGGGGCGAGGACATCCTCGACCACCCGATCGACATGCTCAACGAGCTCGGCTTCACCGTGACCGTCAACACGGACAACCGGCTCATGGGCGGCGTGACGCTCACCGACGAGTTCGAGCTCCTCGTCGAGGCCTTCGACTACGACCTCGATGACCTGCTGGAGTTGACACTCAATGCGGCGGAGGCGGCCTTCCTGCCGCTTGAGGACCGCGAGGACCTCGTCGAGTACATCAACGAGGCGTACGCGAGCCTCGGCGAGTAGCGGCAGAGCCGCAGGGACAGCCCGGGAGAACACCGTGAGCGTCGCCGTCGACCGCCTCGTCGAGGTGGTGCACCTCCTTCGGGAGCACTGCCTGTGGACGGCGGCGCTCACGCACGCCTCCCTCGTTGAATACCTCGTCGAGGAGGCGTACGAACTCGTCGAGGCGATCGAGGATGGCAAGCCCGAGGGCGAGCTCCAGGGCGAGCTCGCCGACGTGCTGCTCCAGGTCGTGCTGCACTCGGAGATCGCGAGCGAGCGCGGCGCGTTCGGGCTCGACGCGGTCGCCGAGGCGCTCACGGCCAAGATGATCCGCCGCAACCGCCACGTCTTCACGGCCGACGGCGGCCTCCAGCCGAGCTTCCCCGCGACTGTCGAGGAGATCATCGCCTCGTGGGACGCGGCGAAGCGCGAGGAGAAGGCGGCGCTCGCGGCCGCCGCCGAGCAGGACGCCGTGTTCGCCGGCGGCGTCGAGGGTCTCCCGCGGCATCTGCCCGCCCTGGCCCTCGCCGACAAGGCACTGGGGCGAGCCGAGCGCCGTCGTGCGCTCGACGCCGGTGAGCCGGCCGCGCCGGGGGAGGGGCTCGAATCCGCCCCGGCCGCGGTGTGGGAGTTCGCTGGCGAGGACGAGCTCGGGGAGCTGCTGCTCGACGTCGTCCGCGCGGCGCGGGGGCGCGGCCTCGACGCCGAGCGCGCGCTCAGGGGCGCCGTGCGCCGTCTGCCCGCCTAGGTACTGGTTCGGTCACAGTGTCGCGCCCGCCCGTCGCGGCCACTAGGCTGTGGGTGACATTGAGGTCATCCACGAGTTACACCCTGTGATCACGCTCCCCTTGATCAATGCTCACCCTTGCTAGGAGTTCAATCCATGGCCCTTATCGATGCCATTCACGCCCGCGAGATCCTTGATTCCCGCGGCAACCCCACGGTCGAGGTCGAGGTCCTTCTGAGCGATGGTTCGCTCGGCCGCGCGGCCGTCCCGTCCGGGGCGTCGACCGGCGAGTTCGAGGCCGTGGAGCGCCGCGACGGCGACAAGGGCCGCTACCTCGGCAAGGGCGTCCAGCAGGCCGTCGAGGCCGTCGTGGACCAGATCGCCCCCGCCCTCCAGGGCTTCGACGCGACGGATCAGCGCGCGATCGACCAGGCGATGATCGATCTCGACGGCACGCCGAACAAGTCGAACCTGGGCGCCAACGCGATCCTCGGCGTCTCCCTCGCGGTCGCCAACGCCGCTGCGGACTCCTCGAACCTCCCGCTCTACAAGTACCTGGGCGGCCCGAACGCGCACGTCCTCCCGGTCCCGCTCATGAACATCCTCAACGGCGGCTCGCACGCTGACTCCGACGTGGACATCCAGGAGTTCATGGTCGTCCCGCTCGGCGCCGAGACGTTCTCCGAGGGCCTCCGCTGGGGCGTCGAGGTCTACCACTCGCTCAAGGGCGTGCTCAAGGCCAAGGGCCTCGCGACTGGCCTCGGCGACGAGGGCGGCTTCGCCCCGAACCTTCCGTCGAACCGCGCGGCGCTCGAGCTCATCACCGAGGCCATCAAGAAGGCGGGCTACGAGCCGGGCAAGGACATCGCGCTCGCGCTCGACGTCGCGTCCTCGGAGTTCTACACGGACGGCGCGTACCAGTTCGAGGGCAAGCCGCACACGGCCGCCGAGATGAGCGCGTACTACGCCGAGCTCGTCCGCGACTTCCCGCTCGTCTCGATCGAGGACCCGCTCGACGAGAACGACTGGGACGGCTGGCGGACCCTCACCGACGAGATTGGCGACAAGGTCCAGCTCGTGGGCGACGACCTCTTCGTCACCAACCCGAAGCGCCTCCAGCAGGGCATCGACGCGAAGACCGCGAACTCGCTCCTCGTCAAGGTCAACCAGATCGGCTCGCTCACCGAGACGCTCGACGCCGTGTCGCTCGCCCAGCGCTCGGGCTACACGACGATCACGTCGCACCGCTCCGGAGAGACCGAGGACACGACGATCGCGGACATCGCGGTCGCGACGAACGCCGGCCAGATCAAGACGGGCGCCCCCGCCCGTTCGGAGCGCGTCGCGAAGTACAACCAGCTCCTGCGCATCGAGGAGGAGCTCGACGACGCCGCTCGCTACGCCGGGCGCTCCGCGTTCCCGCGCTTCAAGGCCTAAGCGGTTCCCATCCGGTCAAGGTCGCGACCCACGGGAAGTGACCTTTGAAGTATTCCCAGCCCCGGCGGCTATGGTTGAACGAGACCATAGCCGCCGCTGCTTTGCGCCCCGAGGAGAGGAAGTCCATGGCCACGCGCCGCCCGCAGGTACCCCGGACCAGCCGGGGCACGGGCGCGTCCGCGCGGTCTGGGCGTCGGCGGCGTCGGCCGCGGCCGCGCGCGCCAGCACTTCGGGCTCGTCCACGCACGCTCCCGCCGAGACGCCACGCAAGTCCGCGCCGTCGTCCTCCGCGCCCGCGGCCCGCAAGGCCGCGCGCGACGCGGCGGGCGGCGCCGTCCGCAGTGTGCCGCGGGACGCCGCGAGCAAGGCCACCCCCGACTCGGCGCGCGGCCTCGGAGACCGCGCGCCCGTCCCGGCGCGTGCGTTCTCGGGCCGGATCGTCGCGCTCGCGCTCGTCCTCGTCGCGGTGACCATCATGCTCGCCCCGACGGTGCGGGTCTTCTTCAGCCAGCGCGCCGAGATCCAGTCCATTCAGGCGGACATCGCGGCAAAGCAGAGCGACCAGGCGAACCTCAAGCAAGAGATCTCGCGCTGGCAGGATCCCGCCTACGTCCAGCAGCAGGCCCGCGACCGGATTAACATGGTCATGCCGGGGGAGACCTCCTATTGGGTCTTCGGGGACGCCGGGACACAGACCGCGCAGAGCGGTTCGACGGCGGGATCGTCCCCGCAGGACGTCCCGTGGACGCAGGCCCTGTGGGACTCCGTGCGCCGCGCCGCGACGGAATGACCGCGCCTCCGGCGCGTCGAGAAAGGACACAGTGACTCACCCGAGCCCGGAACGGAACGCCGCACCGACTGCCCAGGACTATGACGTGATCAGCCGTCAGCTGGGACGCCCAGCGCGCGACCTCGTCGAGATCCCTGCGCGCTGCGTGTGCGGCAACCCGCTCGTCGCGGCCACGGCTCCGCGCCTTTCGAACGGCACGCCGTTCCCCACCACGTTCTACCTCACGCACCCCGTCGTGACGTCCGCGGTCTCGCGGCTCGAGGCCGCAGGGGCCATGACGGAGATGAACGAGCGGCTCGCGGCCGAGCCCGAGCTCGCGGCCGCGTACCGGGCGGCGCACGAGGCGTATCTCGCGGCACGGCGGCGCATCGGCGAGCTCGCGGGCCTTGGCCCAGTCCCGGAGATCGACGGCGTCTCCGCCGGGGGCATGCCTGAGCGCGTCAAGTGCCTTCACGTCCTCGTGGGGCAGTCGCTCTCGATGGGGCCCGGCGTCAACCCGCTCGGCGACGAGGCGATCGAGCGCATCGCGGAGTGGTGGACGCCCGACCGTTGTTATTGCGTCGGCGCGTGGGACACGGAATCGCCGACGCCGAACAAGGAGTTGAGCCGGCATGGCCCGCAGGGCCTTCCGTCGCTCACGGGGCGCGCGGCGCCGGTCCGCAAGCGGGACACCGAAGCATCAGCCACGGCATCAGAGGGGGACGGCGCATGAGGGTCGCCGGGATTGACTGCGGAACCAACTCGATTCGTCTGCTCGTCGCGGACACGCAGGGCGAGGCGGGCGACGCCGGGGCGGTGCGCCTCGCCGACGTCCACCGGGAGATGCGGATTGTCCGCCTCGGGCAGGGCGTCGACGCGACGGGCGTGCTCGCGCCCGAGGCGCTCGAGCGCACGTTCGCCGCGGTCGGGGACTATGCCGAGATCATCAGGAGCCTCGGCGCCGAGCGCGTGCGGTTCGTCGCGACGAGTGCGACGAGGGACGCCCGCAACCGCGACGAATTCGCGGAGGGCATTCGGTCGCGGCTGGGCGTCGACCCCGAGGTCGTCCCGGGCCTCGAGGAGGCTGCGCTGAGCTTTTCCGGGGCCGCGAGCGTCCTCCCGCTCGAATCGGGCCGACCGGTCGTGGTCGTGGACCTCGGCGGCGGCTCCACCGAGTTCGTGCTCGGCGATGCCGGCGGTGTGATCGCGGCCCGCTCGATTGACATGGGCAGCGTGCGCCTCACCGAGCGTCACCTTCGCTCCGACCCGCCGACGGCGGCGGAGATCGCCGAGGCGCAGGACGACGTCGACCGCGGCATCGATGAGGCCCTCGCCGAGGTGCCCCTCGCCCAGGCGACGGCCGTGATCGGCGTCGCGGGCTCGATCACGACGATCACCGCCCACGCGCTCGCGCTCCCGTCCTATCAGCCCGAGCGGATCCATGGTTCCGAGCTCTCGCTCGCCGAGATCGAGGCCGCGTGCGGTTCGCTGCTGGGGCTGAGCCATGAGGAGCGCACCGCGCTCCCGTATATGCACCCTGGCCGCGCCGACGTCATCGGGGCCGGGGCGCTCGTGTGGCGGCGAGTGCTCGAGCGCATGGCCGGGCTGACCGACGGTCGGATCGGCACGGCGATAACAAGCGAGCATGACATCCTCGACGGCATCGCGCTGAGCACGCTCGGGCGCGCCGCGGGCTGACGCATGGCGGTCGGTATCGGACATGCCCGCCTCTTTCCGCGGGTCCTCGCCGCCCTCGTCTCGGCGTCTGCCGTGCTCGGGCTCGTGGGGCTGGGGCTGCTCGCGCCCGTGGCGCCCGCCCGGGCTGACTCGATCCGGGACGCCGAGTACTGGGTCTCCGAATACGGGATCGACAAGGCGTGGTCCGTGTCTCAGGGCGCGGGTGTCACGGTTGCCGTGATCGACAGCGGCGTGAGCGGCGGGATTCCCGACCTCAAGGGCGCCGTGGTCGGGGGAACGGATGTCTCGCGCGCGGGTCAGCCAGACGGACAGAAGCCCATCGGCTCGGAGTCGGAGCACGGGACGCTTGTCGCGACACTTCTCGCGGGCCGGGGCCATGGCGGGACGCCCTCGCCGAACGGCGCCCCCGGGCCGGACGGGATCGTGGGCGTCGCGCCCCAGTCGCAGCTCCTCACGGTCTCGACGTGGCTCGGCTCGCCGAATCCCGCGGGCCCCACCGACATGGAGCAGATCCCGGCCGCAGTGCGGTGGGCCGTCGACCACGGCGCGAAGGTCATCAACATGTCCCTCGGGAGTTCCTCCCCGGACTGGCCGACGAGCTGGGATGACGCGTTCCTCTACGCCGAGCAGAAGGACGTCGTCATCGTGGCTGCCGCGGGCAATCGCGCGGCAGGAAACGTCGAGGTGGGGGCCCCGGCCACGATCCCCGGCGTCCTCACCGTCGCGGGTCTCGACCGGCAGGAGCACGCGAGCATCGACGCGTCCTCGCAGGGCGTGAGCATCGGCGTGGCCGCCCCGGCCGAGCAGCTAGTGGGCGGGATGCCGGACGGGACCTATGCCTCGTGGGCGGGCTCGTCGGGCGCGACGCCGATCGTGGCAGGCGTCGCCGCGCTCATCCGGTCCAAGTGGCCGCAGATGAGCGCAAAGCAGGTGATCAACCGGATCATCTCGACGGCCAAGGACGCTGGAGCGCCGGGCCACGATCCCATCTACGGGTACGGCATCCTCAACGCGGGCGCCGCGCTCACGGCGGACGTCCCGGAGACGCAGACCAACCCGCTCGGCTCGATCGCGGACTGGATCCGTGTGCACCGAAGGTCGGCCCCGGCGTCGTCCGCTCCGGCGCCGCCGGCGCAGGGCGCCCCTGCCAGCGAGCCCGCCATGCCCGAGGCGAGCGCGCCCACTCCGGTCGCCTCAGCGGACGTCTCGCCGTGGCCGGCGATTATCGTGATCGGCTTCGGGGCGCTCATTCTCGCCATCCTCACGGGCGGAATCTGGCACGTGCTGAGGCTTCGGAAAAAGGCCCCAGAAACCGATAGTGAAAGTTTTCACAAGTTGGTACAGTAGAGACATGCCTTCCACCATTGAGCTTGTCGACCGCCCGCGCGTTCTTGTCGCCGGCGGTGGTTACGTTGGTCTTTACGTGGCCCTCGGGCTGCAGAAGAAGATCGCCAAGGCCGGTGGCATCGTCACCGTCGTCGACCCGATGCCGTACATGACGTACCAGCCGTTCCTTCCCGAGGTGGCCGGCGGCAACATCGAGGCCCGCCACGTCGTCATCCCGCTGCGCCGCACGCTGCGCGAGTCCGAGGTCATCCAGGGCTCGGTCGTGTCCGTTGACCACGAGAACCGGAAGGCTGTCGTCCAGCTTCCCGGCAACGAGGGCACCATCGAGATCCCTTACGTCGACGTTGTCATGGCCGCCGGTGCGATCACCCGCACGTTCCCGATCCCCGGCCTCGCCGAGAAGGGCATCGGCAACAAGACCATCGAGGAGGCCATTGCCCTCCGCAACCAGGTCCTCGAGCGCGTCGAGTTCGCCTCGACCGCCTCGAACCCGGCCGAGCGCCAGGCCGCGCTCACGTTCGTCGTGGTCGGCGGCGGCTTCGCGGGCATCGAGACCATCACGGAGCTCGAGGACCTCGCGCGCTCGACCGTCGCGACGAACGATCGTGTCAAGCAGGAGGAAGTCCGCTTCGTCCTCGTCGAGGCCATGGGCCGCATCATGCCCGAGGTCACCCCCGAGCAGGCCGACTGGGTCGTGGAGCACCTCCGCAGCCGCGGCATCGAGGTGCTGCTCAACACGTCCCTCGCCAACGCCGAGGGCACGCTCAAGCTCATCAACATGCCGGACAAGTCCCCGGCGCAGGAGTTCGCCGCTGACACGCTGATCTGGACCGCTGGCGTCCAGGCCAACCCCGTGGTCAAGTCGACCGAGTTCCCGCTCGAGCCGCGCGGCCGCGTCCGCGTCCTCCCGGACCTCCGCGTGGCTGGCGACGAGGGCATCGTCGAGAACGCCTGGGCCGCCGGCGACGTCGCGGCCGTGCCGGACCTCACCGGCAAGGGCCTCCCGGACGGCACGTGCGTCCCGAACGCCCAGCACGCGCTGCGTCAGGCCAAGGTCCTCGCGAAGAACCTCTGGGCCTCCCGTTGGGACCGCCCGCTCGAGGACTACAAGCACAAGAACCTCGGTGCGGTCGCGGGCTTCGGTCCGTGGAAGGGCGTCGCGAACATCAACCTCGTGGGCCACATTGGCCTGCGTGGCCCGCTCGCGTGGCTCGCGCACCGCGGCTACCACGGCCTCGCGATCCCGACGGTGGAGCGCAAGTTCCGTGTGGGCCTCGACTGGCTCTCGGCCCTGTTCGCGGGCCGCGACAACACGCCGCTCGAGAACCTCGACAACCCGCGCGCGTCCTTCGTCGCCGCGGCGAGCCCCAAGCCGAAGACCATCGCTCCGCCGGCCGAGCCGGCCAAGGTCCCCGCGCAGTAGTCCTGCGCGCCCCGACCACAGCGCGACGGCGGCCGTCTCCCACGGGAGGCGGCCGCCGTCGTCGTTCCTCCGGGTGGCCCTGGCCGGAGGGGCTGTGGCGGTAGGCTGGAGCGGCGCCCCAGTAGCCCAATCGGCAGAGGCAGCGGACTTAAAATCCGCCAAGTCAGGGTTCGAGTCCCTGCTGGGGCACCAGGCACGGCGGCTGGCTCGGTCGCCGACAAACTATTGATCTGGAATTCATATTCTGGGCGAAAGATTTTTGAGACCATCTTGTGCAAAAGCTGTTACAAGGCTGTGACCTGTACCACTTCTGTGACCAAAACCGTTCGATTAGCCTGACGGTGTGATCAGGAACACCTGATTCGTCGCATCGGGGTGCCTTGCGCCCTTCGATGGAGGAGAAAATCGAATGATTCCACGCCATGAGGCATTACCCCGGATCGCCAAGCTCACAGCGCTTGGCGTGGGGGTTGCCCTGCTCGCCACCGCGTGCGGGGGCTCCTCGGGGACGCCCACCAGCAGCGGCAGCTCATCAGCGGCCGCCGGAGGCATTTCGTGCCCGGCACCCTCGTCTGGCGCTGGGGCCGGCGCCTCGCCGGTTGGCACCACGGTCAAGCCGTCTGACGTTCCCAAGGCAAGCACGGTGTCCGCTTCGCCGCTCAAGATCGGCTCGCTCCTGCCGCAGACCGGCGCCCTCGCGTTCCTCGGCCCGCCCGAGATCGCGGGCGTGAACCTCGCCGTCAAGCAGGTCAACGACGCGGGCGGCGTGCTCGGGCATCCGATCGAGGTCATCCACCGCGACTCCGGCGACACGACGACGGACATCGCGACGCAGTCCGTGACGAACCTCCTCGGGCAGGGGGTCAGCGCGATTGTCGGCGCCGCCTCGTCGGGCGTGACCAAGACCGTGATCAACCAGATCACCGGCGCTGGCGTGGTGCAGTTCTCTCCGGCCAACACGTCGCCTGACTTCAGCACGTGGCCGGCCCACGGGCTCTACTGGCGCACCGCACCGTCCGACGTCCTCCAAGGCCGCGTGCTCGGCAACTACATGGCTTCGTGTGGCGCTCAGACGCTCGGCATGATTGTGCTCAACGACTCCTACGGCACGGGCCTCCGCGACAACGTCAAGAAGGCGTTCGTGGCGGCCGGCGGCAAGGTCGTGGACGAGGAGCTGTTCAACGAGGGCGACTCGCAGTTCAGCTCGCAGGTGGACAAGGTCGTGGCGGCCAAGCCCGACGCGATCGCGGTCATCTCGTTCGACCAGGCCAAGCAGATCATCCCGCTCCTGGCGGGCAAGGGCGTCAAGCCGACCCAGATGTTCTTCGTGGACGGCAACACGTCCGACTACAGCAAGGACCTGGCGGCGGGCACCCTCTCCGGCGCGCGCGGTACGATCCCGGGCACGTTCGCGAAGGACGACTTCAAGGCGCAGCTCAAGACGATCGATGCGAGCCTCAAGGACTACAGCTACGCGGGCGAGTCCTGGGACGCCGTGAACCTCATCTCGCTCGCTGCCGAAGAGGCCAAGAGCACGAAGGGCACCGACATCGCGGCGCATCTTCAGGACATCACGGCCGGCCCCGAGAAGTGCTCCGACTTCGCGAGCTGCGTGACCCTCCTCCGGCAGGGTAAGCAGATCCACTACTACGGCAAGTCCGGCCCGGTCTCGTTCGCCAAGAACGGCGATCCGCAAGAGGCCTACATCGGCATCTACAAGTTCGATGACAAGAACGTGCCGCAGCCTGTGAGCGAGGAATACGGCAAGCTGTCCTAAGCTTCACGGCCTCCGCCCACACGAAAGGGCTCCGGTTCCCGCAAGGGAGCCGGAGCCCTTTTCCTGAGGTTGCGTCAGTTGCCGTTCTGCTCGTCGTCGGCGAGCGTTCCGAGGTACAGCTGGATGACCTTGGGGTCGTGGAGAAGCTCGCGCCCCGTGCCGTGGTAGGCGTCGCGCCCTTGGTCGAGCACGTAGCCGCGGTCGCAGATCTGGAGGCAGCGGCGTGCGTTCTGCTCGACCATGATCACGGAGACGCCGGCCCGGTTGATCTCGTGCACCCGCAAGAACGTCTCGTCCTGCTTGACGGGGGAGAGGCCCGCCGAGGGCTCGTCGAGCAGGAGCACGGCCGGGTTCATCATGAGCGCGCGGCCCATCGCGACCATCTGCCGCTCGCCGCCCGAGAGCGAGCCTGCCCGCTGGGTACGGCGCTTGCCGAGCTCCGGGAACAGGTCCGTCACGAAGTCCCACCGCTCCTTGAACACCTTGGGCCGCTGGAACAGGCCCATCTGCATGTTCTCTTCGATCGTGAGGGTCGTGAAGACGTTGTTCGTCTGCGGCACGAAGCCGATGCCGCGGCTCACGAGCTTGTTGGCCTTGAGGCCCGTGAGATCCTGCCCGTGCACGACGACGGAGCCCGAGTGGACCTTGACGAGGCCGAACATGGCCTTGAGCAGCGTGGACTTGCCGGCGCCGTTGGGGCCGATGATGCCGATGAGCTCGCCCTTGCGTGCCTCGATGCTGCAGCCATTGAGGATGTTGACGCCGGGGAGATAACCGGCAACGAGCTTCGTGACGGTGACCACCGCCTCGCCGTCCTGGGTGGCCGTTCCGGCCGTGCCGGGGGATTCCGTCTGCTCGCTCATGCGTCCTGCTCCTTCGTGCCGTGATCGCCGGACGTGTGCTCACCGGTTGAGTGATCGCCAGACGCGCCGTCCGCGGGCATATCCGCAGCCCGCCGACCTGAGCGGGGACGCTCCGCATCGGCGCTGCCGACGGCGGGTTCGTCGCCTTCGGGCGCGGAGCCGCCGCCGTCGTGCGCGGTGGCGGGCTCGCCGCCGTCGCCCGTCGGATCCGCCTCGGGGTGCCGCACGGACAGCGTCTCCGCCTCCCCGGCGAGGACGTGGTTCTCGGACAGGATTCCGGCGTCGGAGGTCCCGACCACGGATTCGTCGTCCGCGGCGAGTTCCGCCTCGAGCTCCTTGACGCCGCCCGCGGCGCCGAGGTCGACGTCGTGGTGGGCGCCAAGGTAGGCGTCGATGACGGCCTGGTCCCGCATGACCTCGGCGGGTGGACCCTCAGCGACGACCTTGCCCTCCGCCATGACCACGACCCAGTCCGCGATGTGCCGGACCATGTGCATGTCGTGCTCGACGAACAGCACGGTCATGCCCTCGGACTTGAGGTTCTTGATGTGGTCGAGCAGGCTCTGCGAGAGCGCGGGGTTGACGCCGGCCATGGGCTCGTCGAGCATGACGAGCTTGGGTTTGGCCATGAGCGAGCGGGCCATCTCGAGCAGCTTCCGCTGGCCGCCTGAGAGGGACGCGGCGTAGTCCTCGCGCTTCGTGTCGAGCTTGAACTTCTCGAGGAGACGATCAGCCTGCTCCGTGATGACCTTCTCGCGCCCGCCCCAAACGCCACGGAAAAGGGCGTTACGGAGCTTCTCGCCCGGCTGCTCGGACGCGCCGAGGCGCATGTTCTCGAGGACCGTGAGCTTGCCCATGACCTTCGTGAGCTGGAACGTCCGGACCATGCCGAGGCGCGCCACCTTGTACGAAGACATCCCGGCGAGGTTGGTGCCCTCGAACTGCCACTTTCCGGAATTGGGTGTGTCGAACCCCGTGAGGAGGTTGAACAGCGTGGTCTTGCCAGCGCCGTTGGGCCCGATGAGGGCCGTGATCTTGTGGCGCGGGATCTCGAGGTGCTCGACGTCCACGGCGGTAATGCCGCCGAAGCGGCGGCTCACGTTGTCCGCGACGACGATGGGATCGCGCTTCTTGCAGCCCGGGCCCGCCTCCCCGTCCACGATGGGCCGCGTGTCTGTCATGTAGTCGACGGTTCCAGCCGTCTTCTCGGCTTCGCTCATGAGAACGCAAGCTCCTTCTTGTTACCGAACACGCCCTGGGGCCTGAAGATCATGAGCAGCATGAGGGCCACGCCCACGAGGATGTAGCGCAGCTGCCCCGCCTGCGAGGGGTTGAGCCACGGGAGCGTGCCGATCTGGATGAGCCCGAACAGGATGTTCTGGGTGAGCGAGAGCACGACCCAGAAGAGCATGGCCCCGATCACCGGGCCGAGGACGGTGGACATTCCGCCGAGCAAGAGGCACGTCCAGAGGAAGAACGTGAGCTCGGTTCCGTAGTTGGCCGGCTGGACGACGTCGCGCGGGAGCGTGAAGACGAGGCCCGCAAGGGCGCCGAACGCACCGCCGATCACGAGGGCCTGCATCTTGTAGGCGTAGACGTTCTTGCCGAGCGAGCGCACGGCGAGCTCGTCCTCGCGGATGCCCTTGAGCACGCGGCCCCACGGGCTCCGCATGAGCAGCCAGACCCCGAGGCCGAGGATGATCACGAACCCCCAGGCGACCACGCGGTAGAAGAAGTCGTTGCTGCTGTAGCCGAGATAGGTCCCTTGTGGGAACGGGTTGAGCTTCAGGAAGTCCTGACGGAAGCCCGCGAGGCCGTTCGCGGAGCCCGTGACGTCCGTGAGGCTGTTCGTCGTGACCACGTAGCGGATGATCTCCGCGGCGGCGATCGTCACGATTGCGAGGTAGTCGGCGCGTAGCCGCAGCGTCGGGATGCCGAGGAGCAGCGCGAAGATGCTCGAGGCGACGACCGCGATGAGGAGACCGAGCCACCACGGAGCGCCGAAGTGAATCGTGGACATCGCGAATGCGTACGAGCCCACGGCCATGAAGCCCGCCTGCCCGAAGTTGAGCAGGCCCGAGTAGCCGAAGTGCACGGCGAGGCCGAGCGCGGCGAGCGCGTAGGCCGCCGTCGTCGGGCTGACCATCTCGCCGATGGCCTCGTTGAAGATTTCTCCGAAATCCATGGGAGCCTCCTAGCCCACTCGCTCGCGGCGGCCCAGGATGCCCTGCGGCCGGAACAGGAGCACGAGGATCATGACGACCAGCGCCCCGACGTACTTGAGATCGGAGGTCAGACCGAAGACGGTCGTGAGCTCCACGAAGATGCCGACGACGATCGAGCCGACGAGGGCGCCGAAGACCGTGCCCAGGCCGCCGAGCGTCACGCCGGCGAAGATCATGAGCAGGATCTGCTGACCCATGTTGAACGTCACGCCGGGGCGGTAGTAGGCCCACAGGATGCCGCCGAGCGCGGCGAGCAGGCCGCCAGTCACCCACACGACCCGCACCACGCGGTCGACGTCGATGCCGCTCGCCGCGGCGAGCGCCGGGTTGTCGGCCACGGCGCGCGTTGCCTTCCCGATCCGGGTCCTCAGGAGGAGGAACCCGATGAGCCCGATGACGATCGCGGAGATGAGGAGCGAGACGAGGTTGTTGGGCGACACCGAGACGGGACCGAGGTCGATGTCCGTGGTCTGGGCCCCGGGGAGCTGCTGGGTCGCGCCGCCGAAGAAGAACAGGATGACGTAGCGGGCCGCGAGCGCGAGGCCGATGCTCACGATCATCATGGGCACGAGCCCGGTGCCGCGCCGCCGCAGCGGTTTCCACAGGAAGGCGTCTTGGACGTAGCCGAAGCCGGCTCCCGCGAGGAGGCCGCCGATGATCCCGAGCCAGAGGGGAACCCCGATGCTGCTGAGGGAAAAGACGACGACGGCGCCGATCGTCACCATCTCGCCGTGGGCGAAGTTCGTGAGGCCGGTGGTGCCGAAGATGAGAGAGAGGCCGACGGCGGAGAGCGCGAGCAGGAGCCCGAAGCTCAGTCCCGCGACGAGCCTGTTGAGCAGGCTCCCGAGGAAGCTCACCTCATGCACCGTGATGCCCGCGCCGAACGCGAAGATCGTGCTCACGTTGGAGGTCTGGTTGAACGTGACGGTGCGCGGGTTGTCCTGCCCCTCCGCGAGCTTGACGCCCGAGGGGAGGGTCGACTCGTCGAGGGTCAGCTGGTAGCTGCCCTGGCTTGGCACCGAGATGCTCCATGCCCCGTTTGCGGAGGATGTGGTGCTGCCCTCGAAGCCGCCGCCCTTCGCCGTGATCTTCACGCCCGAGAGCGGCTGACCGTTATTGCGCAGGAACCCTGAGATGGTGTTCTGGAATTGCGACTGCGACGCGCTCCCGCTGGGGGAGGGCGACGGCGGGGTGGTCGCCTCGGCTGCGGGCGCGAACGCCAGGAGCAGCCCCACCAGAAGGGCCACGAGGACCCCTCCTGCCGAAAACGCTCGCCTCAGCCGCGAGGGGTGGGCGGCTAATGCTCGTCTATACACGATGTGGACCTCCGTGGTTCCGGGGCCAGGCTGGCGACTTGCCAGCGATGCGGTCTGACCGCAGGCAGGATGCACGGTGCGACTGTGACGCATCTCACCTGCTGGAAGGTCATGTTACCCGCGAGAAGCCGACCAGCAGTGGGGCGGGAACCCACCGCAGGTTGAGATCCGGTAACGACTTGCTCACATCGTCGGCTGGGAGGCCTCAGGGGCCGCCTGCGAAGGTCCGTGGTGGAACTTCGGCGTCTCGGCGCTCGTGCTCTTGATAGCGTTTCTCGTGAAGCGCCACTCGCACACCTCACACGCGCACCCTACGAGTACAGGAGTCTTCCATGGCTTTCGGTGGCAACCCCGTGTTCCGGGGAAAGAACTTCAAGGGGGCCGTCTCGACCGCCCCGCCCATCCCGCGTTCACCGTACGGGCAGCCGGCCATGAGCGCCGAGCAGCTCGACGAGCTGTACCGTGCGCCGTCCGCGGGCCCCGTGCAGACGGGACGCGTCACGTACGACGACGTCATCGTCAAGACACTCGCGTGCCTTGGCGCCGTGATTGTCGGTGCGGCCGTCACGCTTGCCCTGCCGATGGGGGCGGCGCTCGGGCTCATGGTCCTCGGGGCGATCGGCGGCTTCGTGCTCGCGCTCGTCAACACTTTCAAGCGCGAGCCGGTCCCGGCACTCATCCTCGCCTATGCCGCCCTCGAGGGCCTGTTCCTTGGCGGCCTGACCCGAATCCTCGACGCGGCCGCGCCGGGCATTGGCCTTCAGGCCGTGCTCGGGACGTTCGCGGTCGCGGGCGTGACCCTCTTCCTCTACAAGAGTGGAAGGGTTCGCGCGACGCCCCGCCTCATGAGGTTCTTCCTCATCGCGATGCTCGGCTACCTCGCGTTCAGCATCGTCAACCTGTTCGTCATGTTCTTGGCCCCGCAGACCGGAGCGTGGGGGCTCCGGAGCAGCGTGCACATCTTCGGCATTCCGCTCGGCGTCATCGTGGGGCTCGTGGCGGTGGTCCTCGCGGCCATTTCGCTCATCCTCGACTTCGACAGCATCGAGAAGGCCGTCCGGGCGGGCGCGCCGCGGAGCGTCTCGTGGACCGCCGCGTTCGGTCTCACCGTCACGCTCGTGTGGCTCTACACCGAGATCCTGCGGCTCCTCGCGATCTTCAACAGCAACGACTAGCGTCGCGGCGGTCTCCGAGAGCGGCCCGGGCAGGGAATCCCTGCCCGGCCCGCTTCGCGTCGGCGGGGTGCGCTACGCGAGCCGCCGGGCGCCGTCGGCCGGGGTGACGGTGAAGAGCCGAGGCGCTCGGAAGCCCCGCTGCGCGAAGGCCGCGGCGACCGCGTCGCGGACCCGCCCCTCGGCGTCGGCCGGGACAAGCGCGATCGCGGAGCCGCCGAAGCCGCCGCCCGTCATGCGCGCGCCGATCGCGCCGGCGGCCCGGCTCGCCTCGACCGCCGTGTCGAGCTCGGGGCATGAGATCTCGAAGTCGTCGCGCATGGAGGCGTGGCTTGAGTCGAGGTAGCCCGCGATCGCGGCGGGACCCGAGGCGCGCAGCGCGGCGACGGTGTCGAGGACGCGCTGATCCTCCGTGACCACGTGGCGGACGCGACGGAAAGTCACGGCGTCCATGAGGGCGCGCGCCTCATCGAGGTCCGCGACAGCCACGTCGCGCAGGGCCTTGACGCCGAGCACCTCGGCCCCGAGTTCGCACGCGGCGCGCCGGCTCGCGTAGCCTCCGTCGGCGTGGGAGTGCGCCACACGCGTGTCGACGACGAGCGTCACGAGGCCCGCGCCCTGCGCGTCGAACGGAACGAGTTCGGCGTTCTGGTCTCGGCAGTCGAGGAACACCGCGTGCCCGGCCCTGCCTCGCAGCGACGCGGACTGGTCCATGATTCCGGTCGGAGCCCCCACAAACGCGTTCTCGGCGCGCTGCGTGGTGAGCACGAGCTGCTGCGCGTCGAGCCCAGCTCCGGTCACTTCGTTGAGCGCTGTCGCGACGGCGCATTCGATCGCGTGCGAGGACGAGAGGCCCGCGCCGAGCGGCACGTCCGAGTCGAGCACGAGGTCGAACCCGGGCACGTCGATCCCGCGCTCCTGGAACGCCCACACGACGCCAGCCGGGTAGACGCTCCACCCCGGTGCGCCCTCGCGGCTGAGGTCCGCGATGGCGAGCTCGGCCACGCCCGCCTCGCCCGCCGTGGAGAGGAGGCGAATCACGCCGTCCGCCCTCGCGCGGAGGGCTACGCGCGCGGCGAGGTCGATCGCGAAGGGGAGCACGAAGCCCTCGTTGTAGTCGGTGTGCTCGCCGATGAGGTTGACGCGCCCGGGCGCCGTCCACACGCCGTCAGGCTCGCCGCCGAACGCCTCCCGGAACGCGGCCGTCAAGCTTGCCGCGCCCGCGGTCATCGGGCGCCCCCCGCGGAGGCGACGGCCTCGCGCAGCTGGGCGGCGACGCCCTCCGCGAGCGTGTCGTTGATGAACGCGCCCATCGCGGCCTCCGATCCGGCGAGGTACTTGAGCTTGTCCGCGGCCCGGCGCGGCGACGTGAGCTGGAGGTGGAACCGCGAGGCCGGCCGGAGCGCGGGGTCGAGCGGGGCCTGGTTCCATGCAGCGATGTACGGGGTGGGGGTGTCGTAGAGCGCGTCGAGGCCCGCGAGCAGGCGCAGGTAGACCTCCGCGAGCTCGTCCTTCTCCTCGCCCGTGAGGCCCGCGAAGTCCCGCACGTCGCGATGGGGGACGAGGTGCACCTCGATGGGCCAGCGGGCCGCGAACGGCACGAAAGCGCTGAAGTGGTCACCCTCGAGGACCATGCGCTCCCCGTCGGCGCGCTCGCTGTCCAAGAGCGAGCCGAGCAGGGTCTCGGTGCCGCCGTTCGACTCATAGTGCTGGCCGGCGGCGGCCGCGAGCTGCGCCCCGCGCGGGGTCAGGTAGGGGTAGGCGTAGATCTGGCCGTGCGGGTGGTGGAGCGTGACGCCGATCTGCGCGCCGCGGTTCTCGAACGGGAAGACCTGCCGGATCCCGGGGAGCGCACTCAGCTCGGCGGTCCGGTGGGCCCACGCCTCGACGACGGTGCGGGCGCGCGTGTAGGGCAGTGCGCCGAACGATCCCGTGTGCTCGGCCGTGAACGAGACGACCTCGCACCTTCCCGCGGCCGGAACGCTCCCGCCCCACGGAAGCGAGCCCGGCAGTTCGGCGAGGACCGGGCCGAGCGACGGGAACCGGTTCTCGAACACCACGACGTCGTAGTCCGGATCCGGGATCTCGGACGCGAACCGCGGCGACGTGGGGCACAGCGGGCACGCGTCGGCGGGCGGGAGGTGGGTGCGGGTCTGCCGATGCGCGGCGACCGCGACCCAGTCGCCGCTCAGCGCGTCGAACCGGAGCTGTCCGGGGTCGGGCCGCTCAGGCAGGTCCCGGGCGTCGGGCACGGGAACCCGTTGGGGGCTGCCAGGGTCGTCGAAGTAGATGAGGTCCCGGCCGTCGGCGAGCGAACTTCGGGTCACGGAAGGGGACAGTCCGGCGGTCGTGGTCATGCTTGGCTTCCTTGGAGTGCGGTATCGGCGAAGATGACGTGCGGTATGCGGTCGTCGAGCTCCCGGCGGGCGGTGGCGGAGAGGCCGGTGTCCGAGATGAGGGTGTCGGCGCGCTCGATCGGCGCGATCTGGGCGAGGCTCAGGAGCCCGTACTTCGAGCTGTCGGCGAGCACTACAAGCCGAGCGGCGGCATCAGCGGCCGCCCGGTTCGTCTCCGCCTCGAGCAGGTTCGGCGTCGTGTAACCGCCACGCGGATGGACCCCGTGGACTCCCATGAAGCACAGCTCGACGTGGAGCTGCCCGAGCGACGAGGTGGCGAGCGGGCCGACGAGTGCCTCCGACGGCGTGCGCTCGCCTCCCGTGAGGATCGTGCGGACGGAGTGGCCGAGCGCCTCGGCGACCTTGATGGAGTTGGTGGCGACCGTGAGGTCGGGGACGGTGGGGAGGAGCTTCGCGAGGGCGAAGGTTGTGGTCCCTGCCGTCACGAAGAGCGTCGACCCGGGCCGGATGAGGGCCAGCGCCTCCCGCGCGATCGCGGACTTTGCGTCGGCGTGGTGGCCGAACTTGACCTCGAAGCCCGGCTCGGCGAACGCGAAGTCCGCGACGCGGGCGGCGCCCCCGTGGACACGCCGTGCGAGACCTTGGCTCTCGAGCTGCTCGATATCTCGACGAATCGTCATCTCAGACACCGCAAGCGACGCCGCGAGCTCGGCCACTCGGACCGCCTCCCGCTTGTCCAGCTCCGCCATGATGCGCGCGTGGCGCTCAGCTGCCAGCACCGTTCATCCCCCCTGCTCTGTCCGCGTGTAGATCCCTGCGGAGGGCCCGTCCGGATCCTCACAGCAACTCAATTTTTCTCACAAAACATAACATTGTTGCGGGCGGATGGGAAGGCCCTGCCCTCACTTTTCCGCCGTGTCGCTCCGCGCTAACGTGGGGGACCATGAGCGCCCTGAGCCCTGCCGCGACCCGTCGATCCGCCGCCACCGGCCGTCAGTTCCGCATCGAGCGGGGCGGCAGCTCCGCGGTCGTCACCGAACTGGCCGCGGGGCTGCGGTCCTTTGAGATGGGCGGCGTCCTCCTCACCGAGACCTACGAGGCTGGCGACATCCCGCCCGGCGCGGCCGGCATCACGCTCGCCCCGTGGGCCAATCGGATCGAGGACGGCCGCTGGACGCTCGGCGGGAAGGTCCAGCAGCTCGACATCACCGAACCGTCCCGCGGCAACGCGAGCCACGGCCTGCTCCGCAACACTGGCTACACCGCGCTCGAGACGGGCACCGACCGCGTGAGCCTCGAGGCCGCGGTGTTCCCCCAGCACGGCTACCCGTTCCTCGTGCGGCACCGCGTCGACTACCGGATTGACGACGACGGCGGCCTCCACGTGCGCCAGACCCTCGCCAACGATTCGGCCCGGTCCGCGCCGTTCGTGCTGGGCGCGCACCCGTACCTGCGCCTCGGGGACGTCGAATCGGGCGAACTCACGCTCACGGTGCAGGCCCGCACGCGGCTCGTCTCGGACGAGCGGCTCATCCCGCGCTCGAGCGCCGCCGCGAGCGGCGAGTGGGACCTGTCCGCGGGTCGCACGGTCGCCGAGCTCGACCTCGACGCCGCCTATACGGACCTCGCGTTCGCCGATGGCATCGCGCGGGCCACGCTCGCGGCGGACGACGGCCGCTCGGTGTGGCTCTGGCAGGACGAGAAGTGCCGGTACACCCACGTCTTCGTGACGCGAACGTTCCCGGGCCGCGATGTCGTCGTGGCGCTCGAGCCGCAGACCGGACCGGCCAACGCGTTCAACAGCGGCCACGACCTCGGCTGGCTCGAGTCCGGGGACGAGTTCTCGATGGAATGGGGCATCGGCGCCTCCCTCTGAGCGCGGACCGCTGGCATCTTCGGGGTGCGGAGGTCTGGCAGGATGAGGTCATGGACGCCTCCGACGCACTCCGGACCGACGCCCCTGCCCCTTCTGATCCCGACGCCCCGACCCCGTATCGCCGCGTCAGCGACGCCGACCTGCCGTTCGCGCTGCGCATCTCCGCAGCGTGGGCATGGCGGCTCGCGATCATCCTCGCGGTGGTGAGCGCGCTCCTGTGGGGGCTCGCCCACGTGAGCTTCCTCGTGGTTCCCGTTCTCGTCGCAGCCTTGCTCGCGGGGCTCCTGAGTCCCATCGTCGCGTGGCTCGTTCGCGCGCGCGTTCCGCGGGGCCTCGCCGTCGCCATCACGGAGCTCGGCTTCATGGGGCTCGTCGCGGGACTCCTGACGCTTGTGGGCCGGCAGATCTCGGAGGGCTTCTCGCAGCTCTGGGGCGAGGCCATCGCCGGCCTCACGGAGGTCCAGAAGTGGCTCGCCGAGGGCCCGCTCCAGCTCACGGCCGGACAGCTCGAGACGTATATCCACGACGCCCAGAGCCTCCTCCAGAACAATCAGAGCACGCTCGTGAGCGGTGTCCTGAGCGTGGGCAGCTCAGCGGGACACATCATCACGGGGGCGCTCATCGCGCTGTTCGTGCTCGTGTTCTTCCTGCTCGAGGGCGAGCGCATCTGGAGGTTCCTCGTGGGCCTCCTGCCGCGGGCGGCCCAACCTGCCGCGAACGGCGCGGGCCGCGCGGGATGGCGCTCGCTCGTGAGCTACGTGCGGGTCCAAGTGCTTGTCGCGGCCGTCGACGCCGTGGGCATCGGCGTCGGCGCCGCGATCCTCGGCGTCCCGCTCGCGCTCCCGCTCGCGATCCTCGTCTTCGTCTCCTCGTTCATCCCGGTGGTCGGCTCGCTCGTGAGCGGCGCCGTCGCCGTCCTGCTCGCGCTCGTCGCGAACGGACTTGTCAACGCCGTGATCATGCTCGTGGTCGTGGTCGCCGTCCAGCAGCTCGAGAGCCACGTGCTGCAGCCCCTCGTCATGGGCCGCGCAGTCTCGCTGCACCCGGTCGCGGTGGTGCTGAGCGTCGCCGCCGGCTCGTATCTCGCGGGCATCCCCGGCGCGCTCTTCGCGGTGCCCGCGCTCGCCGTCGTAAATTCGGCCGTTCGCTTCATATCCGCGAGGGCGTGGGAAACTGAAACTGCGCCCCGGGGTTCTGCTGAGATTTCCTCAGGAGCCGCGGGCGCAACTGAATCCGGCCCGATCCCCTAGGAGCACGCAACCATGACTGCCCTCTCGACCCTCGCTGTGACGCTGGACGATGTCCTGGCCGCGCAGGAGCTGCTCGGGGGCATTATTGCGAAGACGCCGATTGAGACGTCGCGGGCACTCGGGCAGATGGTCGGCGGCGAGGTGTTCTTCAAGTGCGAGAACCTCCAGCGCGCAGGCTCCTTCAAGGTGCGCGGCGCCTACGTGCGCATGGCGCGGTTGAGCGAGGAGGAGAAAGCGCTCGGCGTCGTCGCAGCGTCCGCTGGCAATCATGCGCAGGGTGTCGCGGTCGCGGCCAAACGGCTCGGCATCCGCGCCCGCATCTACATGCCGCTCGGCGTCGCGCTCCCCAAGCTTCAGGCCACCCGCAGCCACGGCGCGCAGGTGATTCTCCACGGCCACAACGTGGACGAGGCGCTCGCCGAGGCCAAGCGCTTCGCGGAGGAGACCGGTGCGGTCTTCGTGCACCCCTTTGACAACGTCGACGTCGTCGCGGGCCAGGGCACCGTGGGGCTCGAGGTCATCGAGCAGATCCCGGACGTCGACACGATCCTCATGGGCGTCGGCGGCGGCGGGCTCCTCGCGGGCGTCGCCGTGGCCGCCAAGGCCCGGGCCGCCCAGCTGGGCCGCGAGATCCGAGTGATCGGCGTCCAGGCCGAGAACGCCGCGGCCTACCCGCCGTCGCTCGCCGCGGATGCCGTCGTGCCGCTCCAGAAGGTTGCGACGATGGCGGACGGCATCGCCGTCGGTCTGCCGGGCCAGATCCCGTTCAGCATCATCCGCGAACTCGTCGACGACGTCGTGACGGTGAGCGAGGACTCGCTCGCCCGCGCGCTCATCTTCTTGCTCGAGCGAGCCAAACTCGTGGTCGAGCCGGCCGGCGCGGTCGGGGTTGCGGCGCTCATGGACGGCAAGCTCGCCGAGCTAGGCATCGACGCGAAGAAGACCGCCGTGATCCTCTCGGGCGGCAACATCGACCCGATGCTCCTGCTCAAGGTCATCCAGCGCGGCCTCTCCGCCGCCGGCCGCTTCCTCACGGTCCGCATGATGCTCGACGACCGTCCCGGCTCCCTCGCGACGATCTCCCGCATCATCGCGGAGAACGACGCGAATGTGACCGGCGTCGACCACACCCGCGTGGGCGGATCGATCGCCATGGGGGACGTCGCCATCACGATCGACATGGAGACCAAGGGTCACGAGCACTCGCAGCAGGTGCTCGAGGCCCTGCGCGCCGAGGGCTTCCAGCCGGTCGTCATGCACGTCTAGCAAGGCACGCAGACGACGACGGCGCCGCACCCCCGCGGGGGAGCGGCGCCGTCGTCGTCGTCAGCCCGTGGAATGGGCCGGTCAGCCCGAGTACGGGGTGGCCGAGATGATCTCGACCTTGATTTCCTTGCCGTTCGGCGCGGTGTAGGAAAGCTTGGCGCCCTGCTTGTGCCCGATGATCGCGGCACCAAGCGGGGACTTCTCGCTGAACACGTCGATATCGGCGTCACCGGCAATCTCGCGCGAGCCGAGCAGGAAACGCTCTTCCTCGCCGGCGATCTTCGCCACAACGAGCATGCCGGGCTCCACGACGCCGTCGTCAGCGGGCTTCTCGCCCACCTGGGCGTTGCGCAGGAGCTCCTGGAGCTGGCGGATGCGGGCCTCGATCTTGCCCTGCTCCTCCTTGGCCGCGTGATAGCCGCCGTTCTCCTTGAGGTCGCCCTCCTGGCGGGCCGCCTCGATCCTTTCGACGATCTCGTGACGGCCGGCACCGGAAAGGTGGTCCAGCTCGGCCTTCAGGCGATCGTACGCCTCCTGCGTGAGCCAGGCGCCGCCATGGTGGGTGGTGGTCATCTCGTCTCCTCAATCAGTCCGCGCGGGGTTCCGCACGGCTATCCATACAAAGACCCCGCCGGGGGTGCTGCGGCGGCTCCGGGAGCGCGTCCCGGTCCGCCTGCTGCCACCGACGGGGCAATGGGTATTAGTACATTGTAGTGAGCGTGACAGGCGATCCCAAGTTTCCGTGCGGCGCGTGTCACACCGCGGGCTCGCTCCTGGGCCCCGCTTTCGGGGCTCAGGTCCCGGCGATCCAGCACGAGTCGATGGTCACGGAGACGGCCTGGCTCTCGGTCCGGAGTGCCACCTGGGCGGTCTGCGTGACGTTGCCGGATGCCCCCGCGGTGGGCCCGAAGGTCAGCTGCTTCCAGCCCACGACGCCGAACGAGTCGTCCAGGGCCTTGACCGTGCAGTAGGCCGTCTGCGAGGCATCCTTCGTGACCTCGAAATTCTCGGTCGCGTGCCACGCGTCCGGCGTCGTGAAGCCGACGTCGCGGAACGTCACGGTCTTCGCGTTTCCGCTCCACGCGAACACGGCCACGCCGGCGATGACCACGACGAGCGCCACCGCGGCGATGACTGCCGCGGCACGGCGGCTGAGTCGGCCCCGCGGGGCGCCGTAGCGCTGGGCGTATCGCGAGGCGGCTGCACCGGGGGTTTGGGTCACCCGACTATTCTAGGAGGCGTGTCTGAGAACGACGGCGCTCTGCGCCTTCTGGCAGTCCACGCCCACCCCGACGACGAGTCGAGCAAGGGCGCCCCGATGATGGCCAAGTACCTCGCGGAGGGCCACGAGGTCATGGTGGTGAGCTGTACTGACGGTTCGCGCGGCGACGTCCAGAACCCCGCGCTCCTCGGCAACCCGCATGCCTCGCGGGACATGGCCGGCGCGCGGCGGCTCGAGATGGCCAAAGCCCGGGACATCATCGGCGTGGACCACCGGTGGCTCGGTTTCGCCGACTCGGGCCTCCCCGAGGGCGATCCGCTCCCGCCGCT
Source organism: Sinomonas sp. P47F7 (assembly GCF_049332655.1). GTDB lineage: Bacteria > Actinomycetota > Actinomycetes > Actinomycetales > Micrococcaceae > Sinomonas. Next base: position 1,431,073 of record NZ_CP186327.1, read on the forward strand.
GCCATGGGGCGCGTTCGCCTCCCTGCCGCTGCATCAGGCCGCCGCGCCGCTCGTGCGGCTTGTGCGCGAGTTCCGCCCTCACGTCATCGTCTCGTATGACGAGAACGGTGGTTACCCCCACCCCGACCACATCATGGCCCACCGTGTGGCCGTCGAGGCGTTCCGCGCGGCCCCGCTCGGGCCCGAATATCCCGATGCCGGCGAGCCGTGGGAGCCCGCGAAGCTCTACTACGACGTTCCCTTCAACGTCCGGAAGTTCGGGGCGTTTCACCGCGCGCTCCTCGAGGCGGGGATCGAGTCGCCGTACGCCCGCTGGATCGCCTCCGAGACCGAGGACGACGCCGAAGGCCACCACCCGTGGGCGGCCCGCCACCCCGTGACCACCCAAGTCGAGTGCGGCGACTACTTCGAGGTGCGCGACCGCGCCCTCGCCGCCCACGCAACGCAGGTCGACCCGAACGGGACGTTCTTCGCCGTCTCGCTCGCGCTGCGGCAGAAGGTGTGGCCGTGGGAGGACTACTCGCTCGTGAAGTCCAGCGTGGGGTTCCCGGCCGACGGCGAGACCGAACGCGACCTCTTCGCCGGGCTACGATAGACGGGTGCATTATCTCTTCCTGGCCCTCGCGGCGACTCCCGATCCGACGCCCGCTGGGACCCTGAAGCCGGGTCTCACGGAGGATCAGGTTTCCCCCGGGATCTGGGGTTTCCTCGCGACGGCGTTCGTCGTGATGCTGAGCATCTTGCTCATCGTGGACATGGTGCGCCGCCTGCGCCGCGTCCGGTACCGGGGTGAGGTCGAGGAGGCGCGCGAGGCTCAGGCCGCCGAGGCCCACGAGGACGGAGAGCGCAGCGCTGGCCTCGGCGAGTCTGCCGGCGAATCTGAGGGCAACGCGGGGGAGATCGCCGCGAATGAGACGGATCGCGCCCCCCACTGAACTCTGCAAGGCCTAACAACTCAGAGGCCGCGCGTTAGCCACCCAGAGGACCTTGCATCCGAGTTCGGCTCTCGCCAGTAACCTGAGCAGCAGAGCTGGCTGGGTTGGACAGCCAGTTCGCCGAGATCAATCAACGGGGTGGCCGGCACCGCGAGGGCCAGTTTCCACCCTTGCTAAGGGTTAGTTCCGCACGCCAAAGTCGCTTGCATTTGTCGTTCTTGCGGTGCTATCGGTGGCGAATGCCGCGTTTGTTGGCAGCGCTGCGACCCCAGTGATGATCGCCGCACAGATCAGGGTGAATATTCTTCTCATTGCTTGGCTCTCTCCTGCTCTCAGGCGACGTATCAAACTTGGGTCGCCGGTCTCCTTGACTCATGGTGCTAGACAACGCGTGATGTATGATTTGCGGTATGGGCTTCGTGTGGATCGTCCTGCAAGAAGATTCTCCCTTCAATACAGTTCTCGGAGTTTTCACTACAGAACGGGAAGCCGCTGAATTCTCGAACGAGGTGAAGGATCAGTTCGAGCGAGGAGTCATCTACTCCCGATTCAAGCTCGGGTATAGGTTCGATCGAGGTACTGGGCACGCTACCTACGGGCCCGCCTCCTAGTCATCGCGACGCGCGGTGTAGCTGGCCGCGGAACTTCTCAGGTGGCACGCCGCGAAGAATGCATGCGGATCACGATACTCACTTTTCAGATCCCCCAATCTCCGAACTCCCAAGAGGCAACGGTGCTCGCGCTCGGCTCTCCAACGTCGAGCTGACCGCCTTATCGGCGATAAGTACGGTGAACCTGAATCCATCAGGTAAAGGGAGATTATCGCCGAAGCAGCAAACGCTCAAGATCGGTGATCAAACGATCCGAAGTGATCTAGGTGGCATTATTAGTCGGCATCAGTGGTGTGATTTGTGGCCACGGAATTCTTAGTCGATGGCCACGTAATTCCGACTTGTCGCCACTGAGGACCGGAACGCACCGAAATCAGTGCGTTGGTTCTGTGCTAGGGGTATCCGGTTTCTAGTGCGACCGAATATCGGCTCCTGTTTGTATCTGGTCCAACGAGACCTTGCGCGTCATTGGTGGCCGAGCTACTAACGGCCGCCGCTGCTCGGCGCTGAACACGCCATCCACGGGTCGTCAATTGCGGAGGGTCGTGTAGCCCCGGTCGCGTTCGGCCCGGTCCGCTCGGGCCTGGCGCGCGGCGGCGACGATGCACGGCACGACGACGAAGATCAGGGGAACCCATGGCTCCCACGGGTGAAACCCGGCGTCGGCCGTTCCGTTGACGGCCAGGATCGCCAGGACGGCGGCCCACGCGATGCCCGCCGCGACGGCGACGGTAAGGAGTCGCCTCCTGGTGCGCCACGCGGCCGCAGTTGGCTGCACGGGCAGCGATTCCCACCGATCCTTCGGAACGAACTCGACGTTGGACATGCCGCCTCCCCAGGACGTGAGTCGGAGCGCGTTCCGACCGGACGAGGCCGATCCTAACGGTGTTGGGGCGTGAACGCACCGGCCGAGACAGCATGACCGTCCGTCAGCGCGGCGCGACCGTCCCTCAGCGGCGTGACCGTCCCGCGTGCCGGACGGTCGTGCCTGTCGCGGACGGCTGTGGGGCGGAAGGGACGGTCGTGTGGCGGACGGGACGGCCGTGCGCCGGCGCGGCGCGTGCGGCAGACTCGAGGCATGACGAATCGCCTCGTCGGGCAGGCCTCGGCCTACCTCCGTCAGCACGCCGACAACCCCGTCGACTGGCAGCCCTACGGCGACGACGCCTTCGCCGAGGCCGCCCGCCGCGACGTCCCGGTCTTCGTCTCGATCGGCTACGCCGCGTGTCATTGGTGCCACGTCATGGCCCACGAGTCGTTCGAGGACGCCGGGACGGCGCGCGAGCTCAACGCGCGCTTCGTGAGCGTCAAGGTGGACCGCGAGGAGCGCCCCGACGTCGACTCGGTCTACATGGCCGCGTGCCAGAGCCTCGGCGAGCAGGGCGGTTGGCCGCTGAGCATCTTCGCGCTCCCGGACGGCCGCGCCTTCTACGTCGGAACCTACTTCCCGCCCCGCCCACAGCCCGGCCGCCCGAGCTTCCGCCAAGTGCTCGACGCGGTGTGGGACGCGTGGACGGAGCGCCGCGAAGGCATCGAGCGCCAGGCGGCCGCGCTCGCGGAGCGGCTCGGCGGCGTGTTCTCCTCCCAGCTGCTCGACCTCGGCGGCGGGGCGGCGCCCGTCGAGGCGAAGCTCCTGACCGAGGCGGTGTCCGCCCTCGTCCGCAAGGAGGACCCCGAGCACGGCGGGTTCGGGCGCGCGCCGAAGTTCCCGCCGTCGCCCGTTCTCGAGTTCCTGATCCGCTATGCCGCGGCAGCGCCGGCGGGAGGGCAGGAAGGCGACACGGCCGCCGTCGCCCGCGGCCTTGCGGGGCGCACGCTGGCCGCGATGTGCCGCTCGGCGCTCTTCGACGTCCTCGGCGGCGGCTTCGCGCGCTACTCGGTGACGGGGGATTGGTCCCTTCCGCACTACGAGAAGATGCTCTACGACAACGCCCAGCTCCTGCGCGTCCTGGCCCACTGGGTGCGCCTGGACGGATCGGCCGAGTTCCCCGCCGACGAGGCGCGCGCGGCGGCCTCGCTCACGGCCGACTGGATGATCCGCGAGCTCGGCCTCCCCGAGGGCGGGTTCGCGTCCTCGCTCGACGCCGACTCCGAGCGGGAGGGCCGCAGCGTCGAGGGGGGCTACTACGTGTGGACGCGCGCTGAGCTTGAGGCCGCGGTGCCCGGCGCGGAGGGCGCGGACGACGGCGCGCGGCTGGCCTCGCTCTTCGGCCTGCCCGGCGCGCAGCACGCCGAGGCGGCCGCGCCGCTGCACGCGGGCCGCCGGATCGAGGCGGCCGAACGCGAGCTCGTCGACCGCTCGCGCGGCGCGCTCCTCGCGGAGCGGGCGCACCGCACGCCGCCAGGCCGCGACGACAAGGCCGTGGCCGGCTGGAACGGCCTCGCGGTCGCGGCGATGGCCGACGCCGCGTGGGCGCTCGACCGTCCCGAGCTCCTTGACGCGGCCCGCGCCGCGGCGGAGCTGCTCCGGGCCGTCCACTGGGACGGCGAACGGCTGGTCCGCGTCTCCCATGCTGGGCGCGGGGCGGGCATCGAGGGGCTCCTCGCCGACTATGCGGGCTGCGCCGAGGGCGCGTTCGCGCTCTACGCGGCGACGGGGGAGGAACGCTGGTACTCGTGGGCGGAGGAGCTCCTTGCGGTCGTGACCGAGCGCTTCGTGGCGGACGGTCTCCTCTCCGACGGGCCGGCCGCCGAGGGCCTCACCACTGCTGGCGTGCGGGCGGCGATGGCGGGCGCGCGGGCGCTCGACCCGTACGACGCCGAGGCCCCGAGCGGGGCGTCCCTCCTCGCCGGCGCGCTGCTCGCCCATGCGGCGTACAGCGGCTCAGCCGAGCATCGCGAGCTCGCGGCATCGATCCTGGGCGGGCTTCCGCGACTCGCGGCGCACGGCCCGCGGGCCGCGGGTTGGCTGCTCGCCGTCGCCCAGGCCTCGCTCGCCGGCCCGCTCGAGGTGGCGATCGTGGGCACTCCGGGGGAGCGCCGCCGTCGTCTGCTCGCCGAGGCCCTGGCCTCGGCGAGCCCGGGGCTCGTGGTCGCCGTGAGTGCTCCTGTCGCGGGCGAGGCTCGGGTGCCGCTCCTCGCCTTCCGCGGGGCCGCGGACGACGGCGGGGCGCTCGCCTACGTGTGCCGGGACTTCGCGTGCCGTCTCCCGGTCGGGACGCCCGAGGAGCTGCGCACGCAGCTCGCCGCCGGCGGCTGAGGCTCCGGCGCGGTCAGGCCGGCGTGGCCAGGACGGCGAACATGATCGCCACGAAGTGGACCGTAAAGCCGCCCACCGTGAAGGCGTGGAAGAACTCGTGGAACCCGAAGTGCTGCCAGCTGAAGTTGGGCCGCCGGATGCCGTAGAAGACCGCCCCCGCGATGTAGAGGGCGCCGCCCGCGCAGATGAGGATCGCTGCGGGGATGTTCGCGGCGAAGAACTCGGGCAGGAAAAGGAAGGCGGCGCAGCCGAGGGCCACGTAGATCGGCACGTAGAGCCACCGGGGCGCGCCCACCCACAGGACCCGAAAAAGCACCCCGAGGATCGCGCCAGCCCAGATGGCCGAGAGCAGGAGGACGCCTGTGCCACGGGGCAGGAGAACCAACGCGAGCGGCGTATACGTTCCGGCGATGACGAGCATGATGTTCGTGTGGTCGATCCGCTTGAGGACCGCCTTGATCCGGGGCGACCAGTTTCCGCGGTGATAGACCGCCGAGATGGCGAAGAGCGTGAGTCCCGTGAGCGCGTAGACGGCGCACGCGATCTTGCGGTCTGCGCCCGGGGCCAGCGTGACCAGGACGATGCCCGCCGCGAGCGCGATCGGCGTCGCGACGGCGTGGATCCAGCCCCGCCAGGAGGGCTTGAGGGTCAGGAGATCGGCGCGGCTGGTCGCGGTCTGCTGCATGAGGCGAGTGTAACTTACGGTTTGGTAAGTTACCTGACCGTAGGTTGGCTACAGAGGCCCGTCTGGGTAGATGCTGCGGGTCTCGCGGCGCGTGTAGCGGCGGCGTCGCGGCAGGCGTGGCCGAGGGACGACCTTGGCTATGGCGAGCGTCCCGTAGAGGAGCGTGTTGATGGCCACAAACGTCGCGAGGACGTCGAACGCCTCGCTCTGCAGGAGTTCTTGGGGGAAGAGGATCCCTTGGGCCGCGATCCCGTGGAGCGGGGCCAGGAGATGAATCATCGGGCCACCGGCTCTTTCTGCGGCGGTGCGACCTGGGGCATCTGGGTGAGGTGGGTCCACGTGGCCTGGCGGCCGCGCGTGATATCGACGATGCCCTTGACGTAGACCACGTTGAGGATCATGTCGTACAGCAGCTCTGGCAGGATCAGTGCGGCGAGGAGCCTCGCGCTCCATCCTCCGGCCCACGCAGTCAAGACCCGCTCCAGGGCGAAGAGGGATCCGAGACCCAGCCAGAACGGGAACCACACCCACGTGTCGAGTGAGAGCGCCATGAGCGCCATGAGCAGCAGGTAGGAGCCCAGCGCGATCACGCTGTACCCAATGCCGATCTGTTGCGCCCAGTAGCGGGTGGTCTGGGGGGTCACGCCGTAGGCGCCAAGGTTCTCGAGCGCGCCGCGCTGCCAGCGCAGCCGCTGCGCCCAGAGCGTGCGCCACGAGGGCATGAGCTCCGTCACGACCGTGCATTCGGCCGGCGAGATCATGAGCCCGCCGAGCGACTTGATGGCGATCGTGAGCTCGTTGTCCTCGGTGAGGGCCGCCGTGTCGTAGACGTCCCCGGTCCGGCCCGGGATCTGAACCCCACGGCTGCTTGCGACGGCGCGCAGCGCGGCTGGGCGGAAGATCGACGCCGTTCCGGTGAGGACGAAGACGCGGCCGTTGCGGCGCCGGATGTCGCGTGAATAGCGAACGTACTCGCTTCGCTGGAACTGCCGGACGAGCCCGGGGCCAGACTCGCCGAAGAAGAGGCCGCCCACGGCCATGAGGGCGCGGTCGTCGGAGAAGCGGCGTGCCGCCGTCGCGAGGAAGCGCGGGCCGAGCATCGTGTCGGCGTCCATGACCATGACCACGTCGTTGTCGCGCTGGTGCGGGAGGATGAGCCGCAGGATCTGGTTGAGCGCGCCGCCCTTCTTCTCCGTGTTGCCCGCGGTCTCGAAGACCTCGGCCCCCGCGGCTCGGGCCACATCGACGGTGCCGTCGGTGCAGTTGTCGGCGACGATGATGACGCGGTCCGGCCGGCGGGTCTGGCGGGCGAGCGAGGCGAGCGTCTGCGGCAGCGAGGTCTGCTCGTTGTGCGCCGGGATGAGGACGGTCACGGTGACCTCACCGGCGAAGATTCCCCGCGTCGCCGCCATGATGACCTTCGGCGCGAGAGGCCGCGAGGGGAGGTGGACGCTCGAGCGGCGGTAGCGGTCGGCGACGTAGCGCTCGAGCAGGGCGACGCTCGCGCCGAGGAGGGCCGCCGTCGCCGCGGCCATGAGGATGACCTGGCTGCTCGGGGCGTCGGCGTCGTACAGGACTTTCCAGATCCCGGCGACCGTGACCTCGACCGGCGACCAGAACCTCGGCGGGTGGCTTGCGGAAACGGCCCACCACAGAAGGGCCGCCGCCCCGCTGACGGTCAGGAAGATGAGTAGCCCAACCAGCCGTTGGAACCAGTCCGTGCGCACGGAGCAAGGATATCGGCATTTCCGTGTGAGATTGGACATGTACAAGGTTGACTGGATTTCCCGATACACTTTGGGCTAGTGCTGGCGCTGGGACGCGCCGGCCGAGGGGAGAGCCCCTCGCGACTGACCCCATGGATGGCTTTGCCGACGGCCTCTTGCCTCGCCGCCGGGTGACCAGTGTGTGCCCGGAACCGAGCGCGAGCCCGACTACAGGAGCGTGTCCGATTGGCTCGAAGGCGCACCAAGCTCCGCGGCGTTCTGCCGCGCTGCGGTGAGGGACAGACCGGTGGGTCGCATTCCGCATACCTTTGCATCGGGGTTCGCCGTGGACGGGGGTAGCCAGCTGAAGGACCGCCGGGCCAGCCCCCGGTTCCCAGCGATGGCCGCGTCCATCGACCGGCTGGGAACTGACATCCCGACCGTTCCTGCGGACACACCGGTCGGCACGGTTGACGGCATGTTCCGGATGGATCCCGCCCTCCGGGCCGTTGCGGTTCAGGACGGACCGCGCCAGCTCGTCCTGTTGACGCGCCGGCTCGTGGAGATCCACCTCTCGGGCCGCCTGGGCTATGGGCGCGCCCTCAACGCGCGCCGCACCGCGGGTCAGCTCTTGCCTGAGTATCGCGTAGTGTGCCGGCCCGGCATGAGCCTCGACGAGGCCGCGAACCTCGCTCTGGCCCGCCCCGAGGAAGTCCGCTACGACGATCTGCTGATGCTCGCGTCCGACGGGCCCAAGGTGGTGAGCGTCTCTGAGATCTTCGAGGCGCTCGCGCGCTCCTTCCGGCACGCGGCGTGGCATGACGACCTCACGGGGCTGCCGAACCGGCGTTGGCTCGACGAACAGGGGCCCGCCCTGCTCGCCCGGTCCAACCCGGACCGCACCGCGATCCTCTACATCGATCTGGACCATTTCAAGACCGTCAACGACACCCACGGCCATGACGTAGGCAACGCCGTGCTCGTCGAGTTCGGCCGGAGGCTGCGCGAATGCCTCCGGATCGAGGACGCCGCCGTCCGGCTCGGCGGCGACGAATTCGTGGCTCTCCTCGCCGACATCGACGAGGCCGACGCCGAGAAGGTCGCCGAGCGCGTCCTCGAGGCCGCCGTCGAGCCGATGGTCCACGACGAGCACGTCCTCCAGCTTTCCGCGACGATCGGCCTCGCGATGGCGCGGGACATCGCGTGGGACGAGGAGCTCGGCCCCCTCGACGTCCTGCTCCGTCACGCGGACGGGGCGATGCTGACCGGCAAGCAGCTCGGGAAGCAGCGGGTCCAGCGGCTCGATGGCCAAGCTGGCAACCCGTTCGCGCGGCTCGCCCAGATTCGGCGGCGGCTCCTCGGCGCCCTCGAGGACGGGACCCTCACGGTCCAGTATGAACCGATCCTGGACCTCGCGAGCCACCGCTGCACGAGCGTCCAGGCGGTGCTCCACTGGGACGATCCCGAGCTCGGAAGCGTCAAACCCGATGAGTTCCTCCCGGTGGCGGAGCGGAGCGGTCAGCTGCCCCCGATCGCGCAGCGGATTCTCCACGAGGTGTGTGCGCAGGCCGCCGCATGGCGTCGAGAGGGCCACTCGTGGCGGGTCGGGCTGCGGACGGTCCCGACGTGGCTCGCGGGCGGGCAGCTCGCGGCGGACGTCAAGGCCGCGCTCGCGGCCCACGAGCTGGACGGCGAGGGGCTGCGGATCGACGTCGGCGGCCGCTTCCCGCTCTCCGACATGGCCCACGCGAAGGCCCAGCTTGCCGAGCTGCGCGACGCCGGGGTGGACGTGGGGCTCGATTCCTACGGGAGCGAGCACGGCACGATCGCGGTGCTCAGGGCTCTCCCGTTCACGATGCTGAAGGTGACGTCGGCACTCGTGGCGCACATCGACTCGAGCCACGCGGATGCCGCCATCTTCTCGGGGATAGTCAACACGGGTCACGCCCTGGGGCTCCGGGTCATGGCCTCCGGCGCGACCCGTGCACCCCAGCTCCGACTCCTGCGCGAACTGGGCTGCGACGCCGTGCGAGGAGAGTTCGTCGGCGGGCCCATGAGCGCTGAGGAACTCGTGCGGCGCTTCGGGTCAGGCCCGAGCGAACCCGGCCCGGCGGGGCAGGTTTGCCTCGCAGGCGAGGCGGCCTCTAACGTTTCCTGAGGTAACGGTCGGGCATTTCCGTCCGGACTGTGGCGCGAGGGAATGGGAAGTACTGGATCTTGGCGGCTCCGCTCATCTGGCCCGACAACCGGCGGGAGCTGACGCTCGAAGTCGAGCGGCTCCTGCAGCCTGACCACGAGCACGGGCGCGCGCCGGGCCAAGAAGGTCCCGACGGTCGCGCCCTGCTCCTCGTGAGCCTCGACGCGTACCCCCGGATCACCTACAACCTCGGCCAGGCCCAGGCCGATCTGGTCCTGGACGAGGTCCAGCGGACGCTCACAGAGTTCGTGGGGGACAACGGCCTCGTGCTGCGCTCTGGCAGGGACGAGTTCGCAGTCCTCCTCCGCCGCGCCGACGCGAACGAGGCCCGGCGCGTGGCGCTGGGAATCCAGGGCCGCGCGCGCGGAGTCGAATGCGGTCTCACGCGGCCCCTCCTGAGCGTGAGCGTCGGCGTCCGGACGGCCGAGGCCGGGGAAGGCGCCGAGGAGGTCCTCGTGACCGCAGCAGTAGCCCTCGAGGCGGCGAAGGCCGGCGGCCGCGGCAAGCTCAAACTCTTTGAGCCTTTCATGCTCGACGCCCTCGAGGTCCGCCACCGGCTCAGCAGCGACCTCGCCGAGGCGGTGCGGGAGGGCGCGCTCACCGTCGCGTATCAGCCGATCGTGAGCCTCAAGACGGGCCGGGTGCAGGGCGTCGAGGCACTCGCGCGCTGGGCCCATCCCGCCCTCGGGCCCATCCGCCCCGACGAGTTCCTGCCCCTCGCCGAGGAACTCGGCATCGCAGGGGAGCTCGACCACCACGTGCTCACCACCGCGCTCGCCCAGACTCGCACATGGCTGCGCGACCTCCCTCTCGAGCCGGATTTCAGCGTGAGCGTCAACATCACGGCGTCGCAGCTCCAGCACCTCGAGTACATCGACGGTGTGCGGCACGCGCTCAGCGAGGCCGGCGTGCCCGCCGGCGCGCTCGTCCTCGAGATCACCGAGGCATCCTTCGTCGCGGGCGACGACGTGGATACCTATTCGCTCTTGGGCCTCCGCCGGCTCGGCGTTGGCCTTGACATCGACGACTTCGGGACCGGCTATTCGTCGATCAGCTACCTCCGCAGGCTCCCCGTGAGCCGCGCGAAGATCGACCGCTCGCTCCTCGGCGACGTGGCGGAGGACCCCGCGCAGCGGCGATTCCTCGGGGCCGTCCTACGGCTCGTCGAGGCGTGCGGGCTCTCGGTGGTCATGGAGGGCATCGAGACCGCCGAGCAGGCCCTCGCCGTCGCCGAGCTCGGCGCGGACGCGGGCCAGGGCTACTACTTCAGCAGGCCACTCCCGGCCGAGCAGATGACGGCATTCCTCAAGGCCGCCCGCGAACAACCGCTCGCTCCGTTCTCGGAGGGGCCGGAGCGATCCGCGCGACGATAGGCTGTCCTCGAGCGAGGCGGGAGAGGACCATGGACTTGCCAGGATTCCTGTACGGCTACTACGAGCGGCGCCTTGCGCGTGAGCTCCGGCCGGACAGCATCCCGCGTCACATTGGCGTCATGGTGGACGGCAACCGCCGTTGGGCGCGCCAGTTCAACGCCCCCACGAGGGAGGGCCACCGCGCGGGCGCCGACAAGATCCACGAGTTCCTCGGCTGGTCGCGCGAGCTCGGCGTGCGGGTCGTGACGCTCTACATGCTCTCGACCGACAATATGAACCGCTCGAGTGAGGAGCTCGCCGAGCTCACGGAGATCATTGCCGAGACCCTCGACCGGCTCGACGAGGATCCCAACGTCTCGGTCCACGCAATGGGCGCCCCCGAGCTCCTTCCGGACCACCTCGCGGAGCGACTCGCCCGGCTCACGGACAAGCCGAGCCCGTCGGAGCCCCTCCATGTCAACGTCGCCGTGGGCTACGGCGGGCGCCGAGAGATTGTCGACGCCGTGCGAGACCTCTTGCGCGACGCCCTGTCCCGCGGGGAGGACATCGGGGAACTCGCCGAGCGGCTCGACGTCGACGACATCTCGCGCTTCCTCTACACGGCGGGCCAGCCCGACCCTGACCTCGTGATCCGGACGTCCGGGGAGCAGCGGCTCTCGGGCTTCCTCATGTGGCAGAGCGCGTACAGCGAGTTCTACTTCTGCGAGGCGCTCTGGCCGGATTTCCGCAAGGTCGATTTCCTTCGCGCGCTCCGCGATTACGCGGGCCGTCAGCGCCGTTTCGGCGCGTGAGCCCCGTCACAAAATCACAGTTCGGTGATTAACCGGACACTCCCATCGATGTAACCTCCCGGCAAACTCGGGCGGCGTACATTGGCGCCATCGGGAGGCAACCGCCACCCGATTCGGGGAGGCCGAGTATGGGCGTTGCGTCGCACCGCTTCAGGAGGCCGGTTCCGGCCTCGCGGTCGAACCGGACGGACCTGGAGAACGCCGGGGACACCCGGGGGCTGGAGTCGACGTGACGACCACTGGAGTACTGCCCGAAGAGCCCATCGCTGCCGAAGAGGGCCGCCGCACCTATGTGCTGGACACTTCGGTGCTCCTCTCCGACCCGAGGGCGGTGCTGCGCTTCGCCGAGCATGAAGTGGTGATCCCCGTCGTGGTGATCACCGAGCTCGAGGGCAAACGCCATGACCCGGAACTGGGCTACTTCGCGCGCAAGGCGCTGCGCCTCCTCGATGACCTCCGCATTCAGCACGGGAGCCTTGGGACGCCGGTCCCTTTGGGTACGGACGGCGGCACGCTCGTCGTGGAGCTCAACCACATCTCCGCCGAGGTGCTGCCGGCCGGCTTCCGCAGCGGCGAGAACGACGCGCGGATCCTCGCCGTCGCGAAGAATCTCGCCAACGAGGGCCGTTCCGTCACGGTCGTCTCGAAGGATCTCCCGATGCGCGTCAAGGCCTCGGCCATGGGACTCTCCGCGGATGAATACCGCAACGAGCAGATCGTCGACTCGGGCTGGACCGGCGTCGCGGAGCTGGAGGCTGGCGAGGAGGAGGTCTCGACGCTGTACGGCCACGAGCCCGTGTTCATGCCCGAGGCCGCGGAGCTGCCCGTCAACACGGGCCTCGTGATCATCTCGCCGCGGGGGTCAGCGCTGGGCAGGGTCGGCGCCGACAAGCAGGTGCGGCTGGTCCGCGGCGACCGTGAAATCTTCGGCCTCCACGGCCGCTCGGCCGAGCAGCGCCTCGCCATCGACCTGCTCATGGACCCGACGGTCGGCATCGTCTCGCTCGGCGGCAAGGCGGGAACGGGCAAGAGCGCCCTCGCGCTGTGCGCGGGCCTTGAGGCCGTCATGGAGCGCCGGGAGCACAAGAAGGTCGTCGTGTTCCGCCCGCTGTACGCCGTGGGCGGCCAGGAGCTCGGCTATCTGCCCGGCACCGAGGCGGAAAAGATGAACCCGTGGGGCCAGGCGGTCTTCGACACCCTCGGCGCGATCACGAGCACGGACGTCATCGACGAGGTCATGGACCGCGGAATGCTCGAGGTCTTGCCCCTCACGCACATCCGCGGGCGCTCGCTGCACGATTCCTTCGTGATTGTCGACGAGGCTCAGTCCCTTGAGAAGAACGTCCTCCTGACCGTCATGAGCCGCATGGGCCAGAACTCGAAGATCATCCTGACGCACGACGTCGCCCAGCGGGACAACCTGCGCGTCGGCCGCCACGACGGCATCGCCGCGGTCGTCGAGACCCTCAAGGGCCACCCGCTCTTCGGGCACGTGACCCTCACCCGCTCTGAGCGCTCGCCCATCGCGGCGCTCGTCACCGAGCTGCTCGAGCGCGCGGAAATCTAGCCCCTGCTCTAGGCTCCGCCCCCAGCGGCAGGCTCGCGGCCGCCGTCGTCCTTGGTCGTCACGCCGAGGAAGGCGGCGGCCGCTTCCGCGCCGTCGACCGTGAGCTCCCACTCGGGGCGCTTGAAATCTTCCCGGGTCAGCCGGAAGTGGAGTTCGCGTTCGACGACGCCGGGCCGTGGAGTGTGCCGTGTCTCGCCGTTGGGCGAATACCCCAGGCGGCGGCTCACGCCGAGCGACGCCGCGTTCCAGTCGTAGGCGCTCGTCATCGCGACCTCGGCACCGAGGTGGTCGAAGGCCCACGCGAGGGCCGCCGCGCGCATCTCGGTGCCCAGACCCTGCCCTTGGGAGCTGCGCCGCAGCCACGACCCCGTGTCGACCGTCCGCAGCGCCGGGAACTCCTTGGCGGCGATGTCCTGGACGCCGAGGAACGCGCCGTCGTGAGTCCGGATGCCGAGGGCGACGGTCCATTTCTCTGGCGATGACACTGAGCGCTGCTGCCAGAACCAGCGTGCCGTGTTCGCTGGGAGAAACTCGGCCGGTGCCTCCGCCCACGTCGACGCGAAGGGGGTACGCGCGCGGTCGTGGATGCCCGATGCGATCGCTTCCACGACCTCCGGCAGGTCCTCGTCCCGCAGCGGCCGCAGCTCGAGCCGCGGGGTCACGAGCCGGAGGCGGAACAGTGGCCAGACGTCCTCGAGCGTCATCATGCCCGCCACGCTAGCGCACGTCGCGCTGGGGCCTCGGCCGTGGGCTAGTGTCCACACTGTGACCCACCGACTCCCCGAGCTCTGGCAGGACAGCCCCGTCGCGTTCTGGCTCGTCGTGGCATGCCTGGGCTACTACGTCTGGATGGCCGCGCGGCTTACCGTGATCGACATCCGGAGCCACCTGCTCCCCAACCGGATTGTCCTGCCGAGCTACTGGGCGGCCGTGCCGTTGTGCGTCGCCGCCGCTTTCGGGGGAACGGGGTTCGACGTCGCGGCTGTCATCCGCGTGCTCGGCGGCGGCGCGGTCCTGTGGTGCGTCTATCTCGTCCTGCGGCTCGTCTACCCCGCCGGGATGGGCTTCGGCGACGTCAAGCTCGCGGGGGTCCTCGGCCTGTACCTCGGATACCTCAGCTGGGAGCACCTCATGTGGGGCACAGCCGCCGCCTTCGTGCTTGGCGGCGTGTTCGGCCTCGCGCTCATCGTGCTGCGGCTGGGGACCGGGAAGACCGCGATTCCTTTCGGGCCGTTCATGCTCGCGGGCGCGGCACTCGCGTTCCTGCTCCCCGCCTGAGCGGCAGCGCCTCTCATCGCGTTGCGCCGTCAGCTTCGCAGGGTGACGACCCACCAAAGGTGACGGCGCAAGTCTCAGGCGCCTCGCCGGGTTCAGCCGGTGACGAAGTGCGTGCGCCGCTCCGGGTCCAGGGCCCATTCGATCGCGCGGCGGTGGAGGGGCGGGAGATCCGGCAGCGAGTCGACCTCGAACCACGCGACCTCGAGGTTCTCGTCGTCGTTCACCCGGGCCTCCCCACCCACGTAGGAGCACGCCATGACCACGTCGAGGTACTGCGCGTGATCGCCGTTGGGGTACACGACCGGCGCGGTCGTCCCGACGCCCGCGACGTGGCTCACCTCGACGTCAACGCCCGTCTCCTCCAGCACCTCCCGGACAGCCGTCGCGGCCGGCTCCTCGCCGGGCTCGACGATGCCGGCGGGAACCGTCCAGCGGCCGTTGTCGGCGCGGCGCACGAGGAGCAGCCGCCCGCCGTCGTCCGTCACGACGGCCTTGACGCCGGGAAGCCACAGCGGGTGGACGCCGACCATGTCGCGGAGGGTCACGATGAATTCTGGAATGGGCACGGGTTCAAGGTTACCGGCCGCGGCCTTCCCCGCCTCGCACGGCGGCCCTTAACGAACGACGACGGCGGGCCTACCTCGTGAGGTAGGCCCGCCGTCGCGCGCGGTGAGGAAGGCCTTACGCCTTGGGACCCGTCATCGTCGTGACGTCGAGGGCGGCATCCAGCTGCTCGACCGTGAGCTCGCCGCGCTCCACGAAGCCGAGCGCGAGGGTCGCCTCGCGGATCGTGAGGCCCTCCTTGACGGCCTTCTTCGCGATCTTGGCCGCGTTCTCGTAGCCGATGTACTTGTTGAGCGGCGTCACGATCGAGGGCGACGCCTCGGCCAGGAAGCGCGCGCGCTCGACGTTGGCTGTGATGCCGTCCACCATCTTGTCCGCCACGACCCGCGCCGTGTTGGACAGGAGGCGGATCGACTCGAGGAGGTTCGCGGCCATGACCGGGATGCCGACGTTGAGCTCGAACGCGCCGTTCGTCGAGGAGAGCGCGATCGTGGTGTCGTTGCCGATCACCTGGGCCGCGACCATGATCGCGGCCTCGCAGATCACGGGGTTGACCTTGCCCGGCATGATCGACGAGCCCGGCTGGAGGTCCGGGATGGCGATCTCGCCGAGGCCCGTGTTCGGGCCCGAACCCATCCAGCGGAGGTCGTTGCAGATCTTCATGAGCGAGTACGCGATGTTGCGCAGCTGGCCCGAGGCCTCGATGAGGCCGTCGCGGTTCGCCTGCGCCTCGAAGTGGTTGCGCGCCTCGGTGATGGGCAGCGCAGTGTCCTGCGCGAGGAACGCGATGACGCGCTGGGGGAAGCCCGCCGGCGTGTTGATGCCCGTGCCCACGGCCGTGCCGCCCAGCGGGACCTCGGCGACGCGCGGAAGCGAGGCCTCGATGCGCTCGATGCCGTAGCGCATCTGGGCCTCGTAGCCGGAGAACTCCTGGCCGAGCGTCACGGGCGTCGCGTCCATGAGGTGCGTGCGGCCCGACTTCACGACGTCCTTGAACTCGTCCGCCTTGCGGCTGAACGCGGCCGCGAGGTGCGTGAGCGCGGGGACGAGGTCGTTGAGGAGCGCGTTGGTCGCGGCGACGTGGACGGACGTCGGGAAGACGTCGTTCGAGGACTGGGACGCGTTGACGTGGTCGTTCGGGTGGACCACCTTGTCGACGCCCTTATCGGCGAGCGCACGGCTCGCGAGCTCGGCGATGACCTCGTTCATGTTCATGTTCGAGGACGTGCCAGAGCCGGTCTGGAAGACGTCGATCGGGAAGTGCTCGTCGAACTCCCCGGAGGCTACGCGCTCGGCGGCGTCGGCGATCGCATCGGCGAGATCCCCGTCGATCACGCCTAGCTCTTCGTTGGCCCGTGCGGCGGCCTTCTTGACGCGCGCGAGCGCCTCGATGTGCTTGCGCTCAAGCGCCTTGCCAGAGATCGGGAAGTTCTCGACGGCGCGCTGGGTCTGGGCGCGGTACAGGGCGGCGGCCGGCACGCGCACCTCGCCCATCGTGTCGTGTTCGATTCGGAATGCGGCAGAATCCTGCACGGCAGAGTCAGTCATGGCACCCAGACTAGACCCCGCGCGGGCCGCTTCCGAACCGTCGAGCGGGCCCTCTCTGGGCTGTTACACGTTGCCGAGGCCGGAGACGAGTTCGGCCCGCCCCTCGCCGAGCCGATAGCACACGCCGAGGACGGCCGTGCGGCCCTCCTCGACGGCCTTCGCGATGATCTGGGACGTTTCGACGAGGCGCTTGCCGGTCTGCTTGACGTGCTCCACGACCGTGTCGTTGACCCCCGTCACGCCGTTGCGCTGGGCCGTGATGACCGAGGGCATGATGCGCTCGACGAGGTCGCGGACGAAGCCCTGCGGCATCGCCCCGGTCGCATAGGCGTTGACGGTCGCCGTGACCGCGCCGCAGCTGTCGTGGCCGAGGATCACGATGAGCGGCACCCCGAGCGGGTCGATCGCGTACTCGAGCGAGCCGAGGACGGCCGCATCGACGACCTGCCCTGCGGAGCGGACGACGAACGCATCGCCGAGCCCCAGGTCAAAGATGATCTCCGCCGCGAGCCGCGAGTCCGAACAGCCGAAGATGACGCAGAACGGGTTCTGCGCGCCGATCAGCTCGTTGCGGCGCAACGAATCCTGATTGGGGTGGACGGACGTGCCGTCGACGAATCGCTGGTTGCCTTCGCGCAGCGTGCGCCAGGCCTCGGCAGGGGTCAGGGATGCAGACACGACCCCCACTGTAGACCCATCGGTCTACCCCTCGCGTGCTGAGGGTCTCGGACGCGTCACATGATGTGAAGGTGCATTCAGTGGCCCTCGGATGCGACCACCGCGGACGCCACGACGTCGAACTCGTCGAAGCCAGCCGAGCCGCTCACCACAACGGTCGTCCCGGCCACGGTCCCGACGTAGCTCTTCTCGATGCCCGGCTTGTCGTACAGCGTCCACTCGACCCCGCCGACACTGCGGGTTCCGGTCTTGGGGGCCTGCTTGACCTCTTGCGTGATCCACGTGGGATTGGCGCCGGACGTCTGCACGATCGAGACGAACTGCTGCTTCGGGGTGACCCACCCGACGTCCCAGTGCGAGATCCCGTCCGATGCCCCGGTCTGCCATCGCGCGTAGTTTGCCGAGTAGCCCGCGGGGAGCTGCGGCGCGGCCGGGGCGAATCCCGCGGTGCCCTTGGCCTGGGCGGCGATGGCCGCGACGTCCACCGCCGGGCGCTGGACCTGCGTCTGCGGGGTGGCGGCGAGCAGCAGCACAGGGATGACGGCGAGGAGCGAGACGGCCAAGGCCATGATCATGCCGATCACCGAGGCGTTGGCCCGCTTCGCGGCGGCCGGCGTCAGGACGGGCTTGACGGGCTGTCCGTGGGTCTCTTCGTGGGTGCTGCTCACCCCTCCATTGTCCCGCACCGGCCGGCGTTGCCGAGACGCCACCTGAGAGTCACACAACGACCCATGTGACCGCCGTCATCGCAGGCCGTGCACCGCGGCCCGCAGACTATGATCAAAACAAATCCGACTCGAAGAAGAGGTCACCGTGTCCCCTGCGCCGATCGACAGCCAGTACTCGACCCTTTCCAGCTCCCTCACCGTCGGGGCCGACGAGCCGGACCGCAACCTCGCCCTCGAGCTCGTGCGCGTCACCGAGGCCGCCGCGATCGCCGGAGGGCACTGGGTAGGTTTCGGCGACAAGAACCGTGCCGACGGCGCGGCCGTCGACGCGATGCGTTCGTTCCTCCACACGGTCCACTTCAACGGCGTTGTGGTCATCGGCGAGGGGGAGAAGGACGAGGCTCCCATGCTCTTCAACGGCGAGCGTGTGGGCGACGGCACGGGTCCCGAGGTCGACGTCGCGGTCGATCCGATCGACGGCACGCGCCTCACGGCCCTCGGCATCAACAACGCCCTCGCCGTCCTCGCGGTCGCTGAGCGCGGCACCATGTTCGACCCGTCCGCGGTGTTCTACATGGAGAAGCTCGTGACGGGCCCCGAGGCCGCCGACCTCGTCGACCTCCGCCTCCCCGTCAAGCAGAACCTGCACCTCATCGCGAAGGCGAAGGGCGTCAAGGTCAACCAGATCAACGTGTGCATCCTGGACCGCGACCGGCACAAGCCGCTCGTCGAGGAGATCCGCGCCGCGGGCGCGCGGACGAAGTTCATCCTCGACGGCGACGTTGCGGGCGCGATCGCCGCGGCCCGCAGCGGGACGGGCGTCGACGCGCTCATGGGCATCGGCGGCACGCCGGAGGGCATCGTCGCGGCCTGCGCCATCAAGTCCCTCGGCGGCGTCATCCAGGGCCGCCTGTGGCCCACGAGCGACGAGGAGAAGCAGAAGGCGCTCGACGCCGGGCACGACCTGGAGCGCGTCCTCACGACCAATGATCTCGTCAAGAGCGACAACTGCTACTTCGCCGCAACGGGCATCACCGACGGTGACCTGTTGCGCGGCGTCCGCTACGAGAAGGACCGCGTGAAGACCCAGTCGATCGTCATGCGGTCGAAGTCCGGGACCGTGCGCTTCGTGGACGCCGAGCACCACGCGAGCAAGTGGGAGCCCTGGGCCCGTCAGGCCTGAGCAAGAGGGCTTCGCCCGGGGCCGGTGCACCGTTCGGGCTAGACTAGCGCGCGGCTCAAGCGACGCCCCACGCCTCAGGAGGATCATGACCCCCGACAGCCACCCGCAGACCCGCGAGCTCACCGTGCGTGAGTGCACCGACCGCGCCGCATGGGACGCGCTCGTCACGGCGCACGGGGGCCATCCGCTCCAGCTGTGGGGTTGGGGCGAGCTCAAGGCGGCGCATCACTGGCGGACGGAGCGGCTCATCGTCGGCGACGCCGGGCGTCCCCTCGGCGGCGCGCAGGTGCTGTACCGGGCGCTGCCGTGGCCGCTCAAGTCGCTCGCCTACCTCTCGCGAGGACCCGTCGGCTCGCCGGAGGACGCGGCGGCAGTGCTCGACGCCGTCGCCCGCCACGTGCGCACGACGCGCGGTTCGGTGGCCCTCGTCGCCGAGCCCGACTGGGACGCCGGCTCGCCGGGGGAGCAGGGCCTTGCCTCAGCGGGCTTCGCGCGCACGGACAGCACGATCCTCATTCCCCGCACGCTCATCCTCGACCTCACGCAGTCCGAGGACGAGCTCATGGCGGCGATGTCCCGGACCACCCGGGCCAACGTCCGCAAGAATCTCAAGGGCGAGCTCGAGTTCCGGAAGATCGCGAGCGACGCAGAGCTCGAGCAGGTCCTCGCGATCTACCGCGAGACGGCACAGCGCGCGGGCTTCGGCATCCATGAGGACCGCTACTACCGCGACATCTGGCGCTTCCTGGGCGAGGACTCGCCGATCGTCGCGGCGTTCGACGGCGGCGAGGTCGTCGCATTCGTGTGGATCGCCAGGAGCGCGGGCACCGCGTTCGAGCTCTACGGCGGCGTCAACGCGGCCGGCCAGAAGGCGCGAGCGAACTACGGCGTGAAGTGGGCGGCCTTCACCGCGATGAAGGCCGATGGCTGCACGCGGTACGACCTCAACGGCCTGCTCAACGACGGCATCTCCGACTTCAAGAAGCAGTTCGCCCAGCACGAGGACCTTCTGACCGGCACGTGGGAGCTCCCGCTCTCCCCGCTCTACCCTGTCTACGCCAAGGGCATGCCGCTCGCGCGCCGGGCCCTGCAGGAGGGGCGCAAGGCCGCGAAGGCCGCCGTGCGCCAGACGAAGTCCGCAGCAGGCCAGGCTCGCGGCGTCGCGGGCCGTGTGCGGAGGCTCGTGCGTCGCTGACGCCCGGCGTGCTCCGGTCCGGCCGGGCACGCCCGGCCGGACCCACCCGGTGGTCCTAGCCCAGCCCCGCGCCGAGGCCGGTCGTGACGGCGAACGCGAGCACCCCGCCGTCGCCCGCGTGGGCGAGCGCGGGCGCCTCGGCGTCGGGCACGAACGCGGCGTCGCCGCGGCCCAGGGCGAGATCGCCCTTGGGTGTGTCGAGCGTGAGCGTGCCGGCCACGACGAGGACTACGGCGGCGCCCGCCTGGGCGACCGGCACCGGCTCGGGCCGCGTCCCGTTCGGGCTCGCCGGGACGTCGATGCGCTGGAGCTGGAACTCCGCGAACGGGGGCTTGTAGAGCTCCTGGCCGAGCGCGGATTCGCTGCGCGCGAGGAGCGGGAGCGGCAGCGCCTCGAACCTCACGGTCGTGAGCAGCTCCCCGACGTCGACATGCTTGGGCGTGAGGCCGCCGCGCAGCACGTTGTCCGAGGAGGCCATGACCTCGATGCCGAGGCCGGAGAGGTAGGCGTGCACGTTGCCCGCGCCGAGGGCTAGAGCCTCGCCCGGGGCGAGGCTCACACGGTTGAGCAGGAGCGAGACCAGCACGCCAGGATCGTCCGGGTATTCCTTGGCGAGGGCCGCCACGGTGAGGAGGCCGGCGTCGTCCGTCGCCGAGCCCTCGACGGCCGCGGCGGCAGCGCCCACCGCGGCGCTCACCTGCTCGCCGCCCGCGATGAGGCGCGCGAACGCGCTCCGCAGCGCCTCTTCCTCGTCGGGCCCGCGCAGGAGCTCGGCGACCTGCTCCGTGACCTCGGCGGCGTCCTCGCCCGCGAGGAGCGCAGTGAGCTCCTCAAAGCGCACGGCAGCCTCCGCGGGGGAGCGGAATCCGCACAGCGCCTCGAACGGCGTGAGCGCGAAGATCATCTCGGGCTTGTGGTTGTCGTCCTTGTAGTTCCGGTCCGCCGCGGCGCGGTCGACGCCGGCCGCCTCCTCGGCCGCGAACCCCGCCCGGGCCTGTTCGAGGGTGGGGTGGACCTGCAGCGAGAGCGGGTGGGCGGCCGCGAGGACCTTGAGCAGGAACGGCAGGCGAGGCCCAAACGCCTCGACGCTCGCCGCGCCGAGGGCGGAGCCCGGATCACGCGCGATGAGCTCGTCGAGGCCGGAGTCCAGAAGCTCCCGTTCGCCGTCGACGGGTGCGGCGACACGGGACGGCGAGTCCGGGTGGGCGCCGATCCAGAGCTCAGCCTCGGGGCCGCCGCTCGGCTCGCGGCCGAGGAGCTGGGCGATGGCCGTGCGGGAACCCCATGCGTAGGGGCGCAGCGTGTTCAGCAGAAGGTGCATCAGAAGACCTCCGATGCCTTGCGGCGGAGGGACTCGCCCTTGCGCGCGGCCGTGGCCTTGAGCTCGTCCGCGAATCTCGTGAGGTCGCCGGAGAGCCGCTCCGCGAGCTTGTCCGTGCCGGCGGCGAGGAGCCGCACGGCGAGCAGGCCCGCGTTGCGCGCCCCGCCGATCGAGACTGTCGCGACGGGGACGCCCGCGGGCATCTGCACGATCGAGAGGAGCGAGTCCATGCCGTCGAGGGTCTTGAGCGGGACGGGAACTCCGATGACCGGCAGCGTCGTGACGGACGCGAGCATGCCCGGAAGGTGGGCGGCGCCGCCCGCGCCCGCGATGATGACGCGGAGCCCACGTTCGCGCGCGGACGCCCCGTACGCGATCATCTCGTGTGGCATGCGGTGCGCAGAGACCACGTCCGCCTCGAACGGCACGGCGAACTCGGCGAGCGCCTCGGCCGCGGCCTCCATGACGTTCCAGTCGGAGTCGGACCCCATGACGAGGCCGACGAGCGGGCCCACCTCGTGGGAATGGTCAGCGGCCGGGGCAGTCATGCGGTCTCCTTCGCGGGGTCGGTCAATTCTGTGGACTCGGCGCCGTCGCGGACGATCGTGGCGACCCTCGTTGCGCGCGCGCGGAGCTCCGCGGGGGTCGAGCCGGGCGCACCCACGAGGTTGACATGCCCGATCTTCCGCCCATCCCGCACCGACTTGCCATAGGTGTGCACCTTCGCGTCGGCATCGGCGGCGAGCGCGGCCGGGTACGCGGCGTAGAGGTCGGCATTCGCGCCGCCGAGGATGTTCTTCATGACGGCCCACTCGCCGAGCACGCGGGTCCCGCCGAGGGGCAGGTCGAGGACCGCGCGGAGGTGCTGCTCGAACTGGCTCGTGACGCACCCGTCCTGCGTCCAGTGGCCCGTGTTGTGCGGGCGCATCGCGAGCTCGTTGAGCAGGAAGCCGGCGCCGCGGCCGGGCGTCTCGAAGAGCTCGGCGGCCATGACTCCCGTCACGCCGAGATCGTTCGCAATGGCGAGGGCGGCGGCCTGCGCGGCCTCCGCGACGGCCGGGTCGAGGCCAGGGGCCGGCACGATGACCTCGTCGCACACGCCGTCGACCTGGATGGTGTGCGCGACCGGCCAAGCCCGCGCTGCGCCGCTCGGAGTCCGCGCGATGAGCACCGAGAGCTCGCGCGTGAACGGGACCATCTCCTCCGCCAGGAGGGGCGACATGGCACCGAACCAGTCGATGGATGCAGCGGCGTCGGCCGGCGAGCCGAGCACGCGGACGCCCTTGCCGTCGTAGCCGCCGCGCGGAGTCTTGAGCACGATCGGCCAGCCGATCTCGTCGCCGAACGCGATGAGGTCCTCGACGTGGTGCACGGCGGCCCACCGGGGGTTGGGGAGGCCGAGGCGGTCGACGGCGGCGCGCATGCGCAGCTTGTCCTGCGCGTGGACGAGCGCGGCGGGACCCGGCTGCACGTTGACGCCCTCGGCCATGAGGGCCAGGAGGTGCTCGGTCGGGACGTGCTCGTGGTCGAACGTGAGGACGTCAACGCCCCGGGCGAACTCGCGGAGGTCGTTGAGGTTGCGGTAGTCGCCCACCGGCGCGCTCTGAACGGCCGGGACGGCCGAGACGTCCTCGGCCTCGGCGAGGACGCGCAGTTCGAGCCCGAGGGCGGTGGCGGGAGGGGCCATCATCCGGGCCAGCTGCCCGCCGCCGACGACACCGATCACAGGAAAACTCACCCGCCCAGCCTACCGAACGGGAGCAGACTGATCCGTTGGGGAGCAGCGCACCCGAAGGGGACTGGATCCGTCCGTTGGGGAGCGGCTTCACCTGTGAATGCTGTGGACAACCTGAGGGGCCCTTCGAGGGTCCGCGTAGAATGGTGGTTTGAGCGTCCCCGGTGCCGGGGCCCTCGTCGGGGGCAGGTGTGCCCTCCGGGAGGGCTCACATCACGCGGGCGGCGGTGAACGAACGTCCCCGGAGGAACATGATCAACGCCATTTCGGATCGATTGAGCGGTCTCGTCTCGCTGTTTTGGCGGGAGGTCGCGAAGTTCGGCACGGTCGGCGGCCTTGCGTTCGTGGTGGACTCCGCGATCTTCATTTGGCTCCTCAACGGCCCCCTGCACAGCGGCGAGGTCTGGGCGAAGTCGATCGCGACGATCGTGGCGAGCATCTTCTCGTGGGTCGCGAACCGCTACTGGACGTTCCGGCACCGCAAGCAGAACAACGTGATCCGCGAGGCCGTCCTGTTCGCGATCATGAACGGCGTGGGCCTGCTGATCGCTGCCGGCTGCGTCGCGTTCGCCAAGTACGTGCTCCTCATGACGGACAAGGTTTCGATCTTCGTCGCGGGAAGCATCGTGGGCCTGATCCTCGGCACGATCTTCCGCTTCTTCGCGTACCGATTCTGGGTCTTCAACGAAGAGCTCGACGCAGAGCCGGGCTACGAGGGCGACCACGAGATCATCGAAGGCCACCACGAGCACGCGGCCGTCGCCGCGGAGTCCGTCGCGGGGACCCGCGACCGGTCCGAGAACTAGTTCCGCGGCCGCTCAGCCGGCCGTGATGCGCTCCGCCTCGCGCAGCCGCGGCGTGTCCGCGACCGCGCCGTGGCGAAGGACTGCCGAGCCGTCCGCCGCCCAGGCTCCGAGCAGGGCAGCGAGCACCTCGGGCAGCGGCCGCGACGCGTCGATGAGCACGCGCGCACCAGGTTCGGAGGGCGCTGCGAAGCGCTCAAGCAGCTCAGCCTGGCTGAAGGCTTCCCCGCCGAGGTGAGCGGCGCCGTCGTCCGCGGATGGCTCGTCGAACGGATCGAACGAGTCCGCGAACTGGCGCACGAGCGCCGCGTAGTCCAGCTGCCCCGGCCCGAGCGTGTCCGTGAATGAGAGGTCGAGCGCGCCGAGCGCTACCGCTACCTGGGCCGCGCCCGCGGCCGGGCCGGAGCTCGGCTCGGCCGAGAAGACGATGTCCGCCTCGCCGTCCACGAGCACGCCTCCCGCCTGCCAGCCCGCGAGGGCCAGCACGGCGCTCTTCCAGTGCCCCGGGAGGTCGAGCCGGAAGCGCGTGCCGGGCTCCGCGTCGAGTTCCTCGACGAGCAGGTTCGACGACTTCGCCGCCCAGTTGTCGAGAACGCGTCCGGACAGTTCGACGCGTTCGCCGTCCGGGCCGTACCACGTGAGCCGGGGCGCGGACGAGTTGCCGCTACGGAGTCGGTGGAGGAGAGCGCTGACCGTGGAGTCCATGGGTCTATTCTGTCCCCCTTGCGGAGCCTTCCGTTGCGCCGTCACCTACACCGTGTGGAGGTGACGGCGCAACGGTGTGGGAGCGACGGGCGCGACCCGCGGCCGGGCGTGGCGTACGCGTCCCACGGAAATTGGGCGGATACAATCTCCGCCCCGCGCTTGACTCCACTCGACTTACACGCGTGTAATTAGGACTGGACAGTAACTGCACCGGCATTTGGGGGCCGGTTCCGGAAGCCTTCCGGACTCCGCGGCCTCAACTGGGAGGCCAGTGCAGAACGAACCACCAAGGAGGAGCACCGTGGGACAGGCGGAGCGTTTCCAGAACGATACAGCAGCGGCCGCACAGGCGCTGGGCCACCAGCCTCGGGGAATCCCCGCGGACTGGTACGTGGACCCGGCGGACCCTGAGGCGGGCGAGCGCTACCGCGAGATGTCGGCGGCAGTGCTCGAAGACGCGGCGACAGCGTTTCTGGCCGAGCACGCAGCATATGACAATGACGACGAGGCCGACGAGCCGGAGGAGGAGCGCGACGCCGAAGTCGTTTCGCTCCTCGACCGGCAGCCGGCCCCGCGGCCGGCCGAGCCGACCTGGCTGACCCTCCTGCGCCCCGCGGCGCCGGTCGAGGGCGAGCTGGCCTGGCAGGTCGACGCGCTGTGCGCGCAGACGGACCCCGAGGCGTTCTTCCCTGAGAAGGGCGGTTCGACCCGGGACGCCAAGAAGGTGTGCGGCTCGTGCACCGTGCGATCTGAGTGCCTTGACTACGCTCTTGAGAACGACGAGCGGTTTGGCATCTGGGGCGGGCTCTCCGAGCGCGAGCGCCGGCGGCTCCGCAAGCGGGCGGTCTGATCCTGGACGGCGTGCACGTCACCGCAGTCGTCGTTGCGCACGGCGGCGCAGCCCACCTTCCGCGTACCCTCGCCGCAGTTGCCGCTCAGCGCCGGCAGCCCGACGTGGTGCTCGGAGCCGATTCCCGCTCTCGGGACGGCTCCGGCGAGCTCCTGCGCGAAGCGTTGGGCGCCGGTGCCGTAGCCGCCGCGCCTGAGCCCTTCGGTGCCGCCGTCGCGACGGCGCTCCAACTCGTGCCGCGGCCCGTGGACTCGCCGTCCTCGGGCCCGGCGGGGGAGTGGCTCTGGTTGCTCAGGGCCGATGCTGCCCCCCATCCGGGGGCGCTGGCCGAGCTCCTCCTCGCCGTCGAGCGCGCGCCGGCCGTCGCCGTCGCGGGCTGCAAGCAGGTCGCGTGGGACGAGCCGCGCCGGCTCGTCGACGTGGGGCTCTTCTCGAGCCGCTGGGCCGAGCGGCTCGCGCTCATCGACGACGACGAACAGGACCAGGGCCAGTACGACGACCGCAGCGACATGTTCGCCGTGAGCGCCGCGGGCATGCTCGTGCGCCGCGACGTGTGGGACGCCTTGCGCGGCTTCGACCGCGCGCTGCCCACGACGGCCGGCGACCTCGACTTCTGCTGGCGGGCGCGTCTCGCCGGCCACCGTGTCGTCGTGGTCCCGGCGGCGCGCATGCTCACCGCTGCAGACCGGCCCGAGAACGATCCGACGCCTTTCGCCGAGCGGCGCGCCGAGGTGTACCTGCGGCTCAAGCACGCGTCTCCGCTCGGATTGCCGCTTCAGTGGCTCGCGGCGCTCTTCGGGGGGCTCTGGAGCCTCGCCGCGGGCTTCATCACGAAGGAGCCGGCGGCCGGTACGGCCCGCCTCGGTGCCGCCCTCGCCGCCCTCACTGGTCTCGCCGCGCTCGCGAAGGGCCGCCGGAGGGCCGCGCGCACGCGCACGGTGGCCCGCCGCACGGTGCGTGGAGTGCGCGCGACCCGCGAAGACATCTGGAACTACCGCCGGGCCCACCTCGAATCAGAGTATTCCGATGGCGACCGGGTCATCGGCGACGGCACCGGGAGCGACGACGCGCCGTCCGAGCCCACGGGCGATTACGACCACGATTTCGCCTCCCTCGCCGTCGCCGTGCGCGGCTGGTCCGGGACGGGCGCGGTCGTCGTCGCGGGGCTCGCCCTCGTGTGCTCGATCCTCGCCCTCCTCCCGTTCCTCGGCGCCGAGGCAGTCGCGGGCGGCGGGCTCCTTCCCGTTGCCGCGAGCCTGGGCACCGTGTGGCGGCACGCGACGTCGTGGTGGGTCGAGCTCGGCTCCGGACAGCCCGGGCACGGCGACCCGTTCGACCTCGTCGTGTGGCTCCTCGGCGCCGTGAGTGCGGGCAATCCGAACCAGGCCGTCGCCTGGACGCTCATCCTCGCCCCGGCCCTCGCGGCTCTTGGCGCGTGGGGTTTCGCGTCCGCCTTGACTTCGCATCGCTGGCCCCGCATCGCCGCGGCCATCGCCTGGGCCGCCGCGCCGGCGCTCCAGGAGGCCTCGGCGCAGGGACGCCTCGGCGCCGTGGTCGCGCAGATCGCGCTCCCGTGGGCCGCGCTCGGCATGCTCCGGGCCGTCGGCGCGGCGCGCATCCGCGGCACCGTCGGGATCGATCGCCGGCCCGGGCGGGCTCGGGCGGCGTGCCGTCGTGGACCGCGGCAGCCGCCGGAGGGCTCGCACTCGCCGTCACGACTGCCGGCTCGCCGAGTCTGCTCGGCCTCGCCGCCGTCGTCGTCCTCGTGGCGAGCGTCGCCCTGAGGGGCCGCGCGCGCTCGCTGTGGTTCGCGCTCGCGCCGTCGGTGGCGCTCTTCCTCCCGCTCTGGGCGTCCTCGCCCGACAACCCGCGCGCGTGGCTCGCGGACCCGGGCGTCCCCGTGGCGTACACGGTGGCCTCCCCTGGCAGCTCATGCTGGGCCAGCCCGTCGCGTTCGACGCCTCGGCAGGCATCGGTGGCCTCGGCTGGCTCCCCGGCGGTGTGCCGTGGGCCCTTTTCTACGTGCTCCTCTTGGGACTTCCGATTGTGCTCGCCGCCGGTGCGGCCATGGTCCTCGTGCCGGGAAGGCGGGACTCGCCGCGCGTCTCGCCGGCGCGTTCGCCGTCGTGGCCCTCGCCTTCGCGTGGATCCTCTCGCGCGTTCCCGTCGCGGTGGCGGGGACAGCCTCGTGCCGCCGTTCATCGGGCCGAGTGTCGCCGCGGGCGTCCTCGGGCTCATCGTTGCGGCCGTGCTCGGCGCCGACTTGCCTTCGGGCGCCGCGAGGCCGCCGTGCAGCTGCTGGCGGAGCGGCGCGACCGGGCGGTCGTGCTCGGCACTGCGGGCCTCGCCGTCGCCCTCGTCCTCGCGGTGGGCGGGCCCGCCGTGGGCCTCGCGCGCTGGGCCGCCGCAGGCCTCGCACCGGTCGGGCGCCGGCGGGCAGCGTGGGGAGCCCCCTCGCCGTCAAGCCGAGCAAGGCGCGCACGCTTCCCGCAACCGCGAGCGATCTGGGCCTCGGCGATCAGCAGACCAAGACGCTCGTGCTGCGCACCACCCCGCAGGGCGGCTTCACGGCCGCACTCATGCGCGGCTCGGGCACCACTCTTGACTCGCTTTCCGCCGCGGCCTCGGCGAGCCGCGTCACTGGGGTGAAGGGCTCGGAGGCGATCGCAGCGGACGACGCCGCGCAGGCGTCGTTGCGCCGCGCCGTCGCCGTCGTCTCGACCTCCACGGGCGTTGACCCGCGCCAGGACCTCGACGCCCTCGGCGTGGGATTCGTTGTCCTGCAGCAGCGCGACGGCGGCGACGCCGTGACCGCGTCGCAGATGGACGCGGTTCCCGGGCTCGTCGCCGTCGGCCAGACGGACGTCGGGTGGCTGTGGCGCGTCACGCCCCGCAACCAGGACGCGGCGAAGGCGCTCGAAATCGCACACCGGGCGAGCATCGTCGATGCGAAGGGTGCCGTGCTCGGCTACGTCGGATCCGGCGCCGAGACCGTCGACGCCTCGATTCCGGCCGGCCCCGAGGGGCGCCTCTTGGTCCTCGCCGAGCGCAGCGACCCGCACTGGAGTGCATGGATCAACGGCCAGCGGCTCACGTCCACGACCCAAGGCTGGTCGCAGGCCTTCACGCTCCCGGCAGGCGGCGGCAGGCTCGAGATCCGCTACGACCAGCCCGCAGCGCTCCCGCTCGGGCTCGTGACCGCCGTCGTTCTCCTCATCGCCGCGCTGACGGCCATTCCCACTCGCGCCCGCCTCGAGCCGCGCAAGGGACGCGGACGGTCGGCGGCGCGCCGCGGACCGGCCAAGGCGCCAGGGCGGGCCCCGTCCGGTGCCGCGCGACCCTCGGGCCTGCCCGAGCGGCCCGAACGGGCCCCGCGCGTCGGACCCGACGGAGTCCGGTCCACCCGAGGGGCAGACAAGAATGCCGCGGGCAAGGCCGCCGCCACCGAGACCGCAAGGAGCACCGATGACGCGCGCGTCTAAGCCGGGAACTACGAGGCGACTCCGCCGCGCGCTCGGCGCCGCGGCCGGTGTCGTGGTCCTCGGGGCGGGCACGGTCCTCGCCGTCTCGGCAGGAACGATCCCCACGTCCGCGGCGCTTTCGCCAGGGACACCGCCGGCCGTGGACGTCCCGGTGGGCCAGACGGTCGGGGTGTGCCCGGGGCCGGCCCAGCTGCTCCAGAGCACGCCGGTCCAGGGCGATCCGCAGTTCAGTCCCGCGAGCAAGACGGCGACGAACCGCCTCACGGCCGCCGTCATCGGCGAGGCGTCGGGGGCCATGCCCGCGAGCTCGCTTGCCGGCGTGAACGGCTCGCTCCTGCAGAAGGTCTCCGACGGGCAGAACGCCCCCGCGGCCCCGCCCGCGTCGCGTCCCGCCGCGATCGCGAGCCGCTCAACGAACGGACCGGCGCTCCTGAACGCATCGGCGCTCGAGGGCCGGCCCGCATCCTCGGCGGCCCTGTACCAGTACAGCGCAACCGACGGCGACCTGCGCGGCGTCGCGGCGGCCTCGTGCGCGTCCCCGGCCAACGACCTCTGGTTCACCGGCGCGAGCACGCTCGTGGGCCGCACCTCCGTGATGTACCTCACGAATGCGAGCACGACGCCCGCCACGGTGAACCTTGACTTCTACGGGGACCAGGCGATCCCGCAGGCGCCGGCCGGGAGTCGCAGCATCCAGATCCCGCCGGGCACCACGAAGTCGTTCGTCCTGGGCGGCTTTGTACCAAGCCAGCGGAACCTCTCAGTGCACGTGCGCAGCTCGGGCGGACCCGTCTCCGGCGTCATCCAGCAGAGCACGTTGCGCGGCCTGACCCCCGGCGGCGTCGACTTCCTGACCCCGGTCGCTTCGCCCGGGACGCGCCAGGTGGTCACCGCCGTCGAGCTCCAAGAGCCGGTTGCGGCGCGGAACCTCGCGGCCGGCTCCGGTTTCGAGGACGCGAGCGCGGCCCTCCAAGTGACCGTTCCGGGGGCTGCGGACGCGGTGGTGCAGGTGCGCGTGTTCGGGCCGAGCGGCCCCGTGACGCTGCCCGCCGGCGCGGTGTTCACGGCGAAGGCCGGGACCGTTACGGAGATCCCGCTCGCGGGGCTCCCGGCCGGGAAGTATTCGGTCGCGGCGTCGTCGGACGTCTCTTTCGCGGCGAGTGTGCGCTCGGTCAAGGGCCTCAAGAGCAGCGATCCGCTCGACTTCGCGATCTCGGGAGCGCAGGGGCGCCTCGGCGACGGTCATGTGGTCCCAG
The DNA here is from genome assembly GCF_049332655.1 of Sinomonas sp. P47F7. Lineage (GTDB taxonomy): Bacteria > Actinomycetota > Actinomycetes > Actinomycetales > Micrococcaceae > Sinomonas. The sequence goes on from NZ_CP186327.1 coordinate 1,461,403, forward strand.
TGGGCGACGGCGCGACGCCGACCCTCGTGTTCGGGGTGCCGGACGGCCACGCGAAGATCAGCGCCGTGCCGATCACGGCCGACGGCGCGTTCCACGCGCCCGTCGCGCTCGACGTCGCGGGCGGCACGACGGCGACGCTCGCCGTCCCCGACAAGGTCGACGGCGCCAAGCCCGTCGCGTACTCGGTGTCCGCCTCGGGCGATCCGGCGTACGGCGCGGTGCTGCTCGAGGCGGCCCAAGGCAACGGGATCGCTGTCGCGTCGATCCTCCCGGCCGCTGGCGGCCGGCAGTCCGTCGCGGTGACGCTCGGCTACTAGGGGCGCAACCACGAGACCTCGCTGATTGCCGCCGCCCCCACGCAGGGGGCGCGTCCGTCAGCGATAGCCGCGGTAGTACGGGTCGAGCGTCTCGGGCTCGACGTTGAGGAGCGCCGCCGTGTACTCGACCACAACGTCGTGGACGAGGTCCTGCGCCTCCGAGGCCGTGGGCGCCTCGGTCTCGACGACGCGCCGGTAGACGGTGATGCGCGCCGGGTTTCCGCGGGTGGCGCGGGTCACGCTCCCCTGGGGCGGCCGGCCGCCCTCGCGCAGAATCTTCTCGAGTCCCGGCGGGATTTCCTCGACGACATATTCGACGCCCTCGAGTTCATTGCCTCGCAGCTCCTGGAGGCGATCCGCCGAATCGAGGACCCAGTCTTCGAAACGCTCGCCGCGCGTGCGGCTCCCCGGCAGGATCGCCGGCATGATCTCTCCGCGCAGCCCTCGTCCGTGGCGATTCCGCCGGCGTTCCCGGAAACCGCGGCGACGGCCTTCGCCCGGTTCTCCAGCCGGTGGGAGGGGGCGAATGCTGAGTCCCGGAAGGGGGCCCGAGGTGGAACGATCCTGCATATATCGACTGTAGTCCGGCCCCCGGCGGCGCGCTAACCGAGTCGCTCGCCCGCAGGGTGTGGCGGGCAGAGTAGGGTACTGGCTGTGCGAGAAGTCCGCCATTGTTCCCGATCGGCCTGCCGCGAGACCGCGGTGGCGACGCTGACCTATGTCTACGCGGACTCGACCGCAGTCCTGGGTCCCCTCGCGACGTTTGCGGAGCCCCATACCTATGATCTGTGCGCGAAGCACGCTGACAAGCTCACGGTTCCGCGCGGCTGGGAGGTGCTGCGCCTTGCGCTTCCGGCCCGCCAGCCGAGCCCCGATGACCTCTTGGCGCTCGCCGAGGCGGTGCGCGACGGAGCGGACGACGACGCCCCCGCCGAGCCCGCGCAGCGCACCGTCCGCGAACCGCAGCCCTCGCTCGCGCCGCCGCCGGGCGTCGACGTCGCGAGCGGCCGTCACCTGAGGGCGCTGCGCGAGCCGCTCTAGGCGAGCAGCGCCGGGCCGGGCGACGCCGAAGGTTCTGCGGGCGTGCCATGTAGGCTGGGATCCATGCCGTCTTTCAGCTCTCCGGTGCTGCGCTCCGACGTTCTTGCCCTCCTGCGGTGCCCGGTCACCGGCGCCGCCCTGGTCCAAGAGGCTGACGAGCTCGTGGCGAGCGCCCCGGGGCCGGACGGCACTGTTCCGCGTTACCCGATCGAGGACGGCATTCCCGTGCTGCTTCCGCCGGTCCTGCACCAGGAGTCCTAAGTGACCTTCGACTACCGCGTCGCCGACATTTCCCTCCACGAGGCCGGCCGCCACCAGATTCGCCTCGCCGAGCACGAGATGCCGGGCCTCATGGCACTCCGTGCGGAGTACGGGGAGTCCCAGCCGCTCAAGGGCGCACGTATCGCCGGTTCGCTGCACATGACCGTGCAGACGGCCGTGCTCATCGAGACGCTCGTGGCGCTCGGCGCCGAGGTCCGCTGGGCCTCGTGCAACATCTTCTCGACTCAGGACGAGGCCGCGGCCGCGATCGTCGTCGGGACGGGAACGCCCGCTAGCCCGCAGGGTGTGCCGGTGTTCGCGTGGAAGGGCGAGTCCCTCGAGGAGTACTGGTGGACCGCCGAGCAGATCCTCACATGGCCCGGCGCGGCGGAGAACCCCGAGCTCGGCCCCAACATGATCCTCGACGACGGCGGCGACGCGACGCTCCTCGTCCACAAGGGTGTCGAGTTCGAGGCCGCCGGAGCGGTCCCGCAGCCCACCGAAGACGACCCCGAGGAGTACCGGATCATCCTCGACGTCCTCCGCGCGGGCCAGGCGGCGGATCCCCAGAAGTGGACCCGGATCGCCCAGCGCATCCACGGTGTCACCGAGGAGACGACGACCGGCGTGCACCGGCTGTACCAGCTCGCCGAGCAGGGCAAGCTCCTGTTCCCCGCGATCAACGTCAACGACTCCGTGACGAAGAGCAAGTTCGACAACAAGTACGGCATCCGGCACTCGCTCCCGGACGGCATCAACCGGGCGACGGACGTCCTCATCGGCGGCAAGGTCGCGGTGATCTGCGGCTACGGCGACGTCGGCAAGGGCGCCGCGGAGGCCCTCCGCGGCCAGGGCGCGCGCGTCGTCGTGACCGAGATCGACCCCATCTGCGCGCTCCAGGCCGCGATGGACGGCTACCAGGTGGTTCGCCTCGAGAGCGTCGTGCACGAGGGCGATCTCTTCATTACGACGACGGGCGGCAAGGACATCGTCCGCGCCGAGCACATGTCCGCGATGAAGGACAAGGCGATCGTTGGCAACGTGGGCCACTTCGACAACGAGATCGACATGGCGGGCCTCGCGAAGCTGCCGGGCATCCGCAAGGTCGAGATCAAGCCGCAGGTCCACGAGTGGGTCTTCCCGGCGCAGGCGGCGCACGACGGTGGCGAGGCCCGCGGCGAGCATTCGATCATCGTGCTCTCGGAGGGTCGCCTGCTCAACCTCGGCAACGCGACCGGCCACCCCTCGTTCGTCATGAGCAACTCCTTCGCGAACCAGACGATCGCCCAGATCGAGCTCTGGACCAAGCGCGAGCAGTCCGCAGGCGAGCGCGAGTACGAGAAGAAGGTCTACGTCCTTCCGAAGATCCTCGACGAGAAGGTCGCGCGGCTGCACCTCAACGCGCTCGGCGTCGAGCTCACGGAGCTGTCCAAGGAGCAGGCCGACTACCTCGACCTCGACGTGGCGGGCCCGTACAAGCCGGATCACTACCGGTACTGACTTAGCATTGTCTGCATGCGAATCATGGGGGACACGCCCGAGGACGGGCGCCACAAGGTGGGCCGCCGCTGGCTAGGCGGCTGGTTCGGCACGCGCCGCGGCAAGGTCATCGGCCTCGTTGCGGTGCTCGCCGTCGCCGGCCTCGGCGGGACGTTTGCCGCCGTCGGCCCGCTTCAGGCTTCCCCCATCGGTTCGGAGGCCGCGACGGCGGTGCGGACCCAACCGGGCACGGCGTACCCCGTCGTCGCCCCCGCTTCGGCGCAGACCGTGCCCGTGACGGGCGCGAAGGAAGTCAATCCCTCCGCGCCCGTGACCGTCACGGCGGCCAACGGCACGCTTGACAACGTGAGCCTGCGTTCGTCGACGGGCCAGAACGTGCAGGGCACGCTCAACCCGGGCCGCTCTGCCTGGACGTCGAGCGATCCGCTCTCGTTCAACGCGACGTACACGCTGAGCTACACGACCCTCGACGGCGCCGGGCGGACCTCGACCGCGACCTCGACGTTTGCGACCGTCTCGACCGCCAACGAGGCCGACGCCGCGATGTACCCGCTCGACGGCATGAACGTGGGCGTCGCGCAGCCGATCCAGCTCACGTTCAGCGAGCCCGTGAAGAACAAGAAGGCCGTCGAGAAGGCGATCACCGTCACGTCGAGCTCCGGCCAGGCCGGTGCGTTCCATTGGTACAGCGACACGATGGTGCGCTACCGGCCCGAACAGTACTGGGCGGCGCACAGCACCATCACGGTCAAGATGGACCTGTTCGGTGTAGACCTCGGGAACGGCCAGATCGGCAACTTCTCGAAGTCCAATACCGTGCACATCGGCGACAAGCGCACCGCGGTCGCGGACGCCCAGGCCCATACGTTCACCGCGTACATCAACGACCAGCAGGTCCAGACGTGGCCCGCCACCCTCGGCGACACGCGGTTCCCCTCCGCGAAGGGCTACCTCGTGCTCATGGAGAAGCAGCGCAAGGCGCACTTCGTCGCCGCCACGATCGGGCTCAAGCCCGGCGATCCCGCCAACTACGGCGAGCTCGACGTCGAATATGCGACCCGTCTCACTCCGAGCGGCGAGTTCATCCACCAGGCCACGGACACGGCGATTCCCTACCTCGGCAACGCCAACGTCTCGCACGGCTGCATCGGGCTCGGCCCCGACGGTGCCGCGTGGGTGTTCAACAACATGACCACGGGAGACGTGGTGCAGATCATCAACACGCAGGGCGACTTCGCCAATTTCGACGACGGTTTCGGGGACTGGAACATCGCGTGGTCCCAGTACGCGAACGGCTGATCGCGCCCGTCACGGGCCGCGAAAGCCGATAACGCTTCGGCCACAGCCCGCCCTCCTGACCACGCGCGGGCGAGTGACCGGTTACCGTGGGACACAGGGACAGATCGAACGTGGGTTTGCCGTGGGGCGGCCCGTCAGAGGCGTGGGTGGATGATGGACGTGACGGACGACAGGCACGAGCTGAAGCCGGAGGTGAATTTGGACGACTCCCAAGACACCGACGAGCCCGCCTTCGAATGGATGCGGACGTCAACGGCTTCGACCCCCGCGGCACACCGCGCCGACGGGGAGCGGGGCGCCTCGGAGGAGCCCGGTTCCGGTCACGACCGGCCCGAGTCCTCCCGCGAAGCCAAGGCTCCCGAGGCGGCCAACGGTGCCCCTGAGCCCGTGAGTGCCGCGTCCACCCCGGGTCTCCGCGAGCAGTCGCCAACGTCCGCGCTCCAAGTGCGTCCGCCGGAGGACGAGGTCCGCCGCCGGACGGAGCAGCGCGAGGCGGCCGCGAAGGCGAAGCCCGTGGCCCCCCGGGTCCTCCAGGTGCTCATGGCCATCTTCCTGCCGTTCCTCCTGCTCATCGGAGCGGTCCGCGCCGTCGCGACGCCTGCGTTCCTGTGGCTCGAATACTTCCGCCCCGGCTTCCCCGGCGACGGCTACGGATTCTCGGTCGACGACCGCCTCACGTACGGTTCGTATGCGCTCGACTATCTGGCCAACTTCGCCGGACGCCGCTACCTCGGCGACCTCCAGCTCCCGACCGGGAGCCCGCTCTTCACGGACGGCGAGGTCGGCCACATGGCGGACGTCAAGTTCGTTTTCCTCACCGCCTACGCGGCAGGCGCGGTACTGCTCGCGTTCTTCGTGGTCGTCTACTTCGTGCTCCGGAAGCGCCGCGGCGCCTTCGGCCGTGGCCTGTTCGCGGGAGCGATCGTCACATTCGTGCTCGTTCTCGGCCTCGCGGTCTTCGCCATCATGGGCTGGCAGACGTTCTTCACGGATTTCCACCGGCTGTTCTTTGCCAACGGGACCTGGACGTTCCAGCTCTCCGACACGCTCATCCGGCTCTTCCCAGCCCAATTCTGGATGGACTCGGCGATCGTGATCGGCGTGCTCGTGCTCGTGGTCAGCTCACTCACGATCATCTTCGCCTGGCCCACCAAGCGGAAGTCCGAGGCCTCCGACGCCGAGCTCGCCGCGGCGGACGATCAGGAGTAGATCGTCTCGAGGTCGTCGCGGCAGTCCGCGACGACGACCGCGCGCCGCAGCTTGAGCGAGGCCGTGAGCTGTCCCGATTCGACGCTCGGCTCGAGGCCGACGACGGCGAACTTGCGAATGCTCTCGGCGCGCGAGACGAGCGCGTTCGCGGCGTCGACGGCGGTCTGGAGTTCGCCGAGCACCTGGGCGTCGGAGGCGGCGGCTCGCAGGTCGAGCTCGCGCCCGTGATCGCGGCACCACCTCGCGAGGCCGTCCCGGTCCAAGACGATGAGCGCGGAGACGAAGGGCCGGCCCTCGCCCACCACGATCGCGTGCTCGACGAGAGGGCTCTCGCGGAGGATCTCCTCGAGCGGCTCGGGTGCCACGTTCTTTCCGCCAGCCGTGACGATGAGGTCCTTCTTCCGCCCCGTGATCGTCAGGAAGCCCGCGGCGTCGAGCCGGCCGAGGTCCCCCGTCGCGAAGTAGCCATCCGCGTCGAGCACCGTGGCCTCCGTCGCACCGTGGTAGCCCCCGAAGACTCCGATGCCGCGCACGAGGATCTCGCCGTCGTCGGCAAGGCGCACTGAGGTTCCCGGCACGGGCCGCCCGACGCTGCCCACTCGCACGTTGTCCGCCGTATTGACCGCGCACGGCCCCGTGGTCTCGGTAAGCCCGTAGCCCTCGAGGACGGGCACGCCGACGCCGCGGAAGAAGTGCGTGAGCTGGGGGCTCAGCGGCCCGCCGCCGCACACAGCGGTGGTGAGGGTGCCGCCGAACACCGCCCGAATCCGCCCGTAGACGAGCCTGTCGAACACGGCGTGCGCGAGCCTCAGCCGCTTGCCGGGACCCTCGCCGCGTCCGGACGCCTCGGCGTCGAGGGCGGCGGAATAGTCGCGCGCCACGGAGGCCGCCTTCGCGAACACGCCCGAGCGGCCCGCTTGCGCGGCCTGATCGAGCGCGGCTGCGTAGACCTTCTCGAAGATCCGCGGCACCCCCAGGAGGAACGTGGGGCGGAAGCTGCGCAGCGCCGAGAGCAGGTCCGCGGGGCTGCTGTACGCGACGGTCGCGCCGGCCGCGAGGCACACCACCTGGACGGCGTGCGCGAGCACGTGCGCGAGTGGCAGGAACATGACAGTGCGCGGATCCGGGGCTCCGAGCGGATCGTCGAGGTGCGGGATCAGATTGTCCGCGAGCAGCACGAGATTGCCGTGCGTCACCACGCAGCCCTTCGGACGGCCTGTGGTCCCCGACGTGTAGACGATCGTCGCAGGGGAGCCCAGCCCCGCCGCGGCCCGATGCCGCTCGAGTTCGGCCTCGCTCACACCGTGGCCGGGGCCCGCAAGGCTGCTGAGCGTCGCTCCCTCGCCCTCGAACTCGAGGGTCGTGACCCGGATGAACCGCTCGGCGAGCTCTGCCGAGCCCTCAAGCACGTTGGTGACCATGGCCGCGAGGGACGGCGCGACAAAGACCCGGCTCGCGCCCGAATCCCGCAGGATCCACTCGATCTGGGCCGGGGAATCGGTCTCGTAGATGGGCACGCTCACCCCGCCCGCATACCAGACCGCGAAGTCCACGAGGGACCACTCGTAGCAGCTGGGGGAGAGGATCGCGACGCGGTCGCCCACGCCGAGGCCTCCCGCAACGAGCCCGCGCGCAAGCCAGCGCACCTGGTCGAGGAAGTCTGCGGCCCCGACGCCGTGCCACGAGGGGCCGTCGCGGAGCGCGTAGACGTGCCGCTCCGGCGTCGCGGCGGCCCGTTCGAGGAGCAGATCGGTCGCGTTCACCCTGTCGGCTCGGCGCGGTCCGAGCCGGTCTGCGTGCGCCTCGCGCACGTGCCCGCCAGGCACGTCGGATCGGCTCGGATCCCGCGCCCCTTCGCCGGGGTCGGCGTTCTCCGAAGTGCTGCTGCTCACAGGGCCCATTCTGCCAATCTCACACCCAGCTCGGCATCCACATATGGAGCCGCCAGTCGACGTACGTGATGGTCTGCGCCGTCCAGATCGGCATGAAGTACGCCGAGACGATGAGGACGAGCACGAAGTACAGCCCCACCCCGAGGAGGCCCGCCTGTCGCCGCCACGGAGGGTCCGTGGGCCTCCCCAGGACGTGGCCGATCATGTACGCGAGGATGAGCACGAAGAAAGGCTCGAAGGAGACCTCGTAGAACGCGAACATGGTCCGGTCGGGGTACATGAACCACGGGAGGTAGCCCGCCGCGATCCCGCACAGCGGCCCGCCGAGCCGCCAGTCACGCCGCCCGGCCCACAGGAGGACGGCGACCGCGAGTGCGATCGTCCCGGCCCACCAGATGAGCGGGTTGCCGAGCGAGAGCACGGCCGAGCTGCACCGGTCCGCGCCGCAGCCCGCGGTCGGCTCGGCGTAGTAGAACGAGGTGGGACGGCCCTGCACGAGCCAGCTCCACGGGCTTGCGGCGTACGGATGCGTCGTGGTGAGGGTCGTGTGGAATGAGTACGCCTCGAAGTGATAGTGCGCGAGCGAACGGAGCGAGCCGGGAACCCATTGCCACAGCGGGTCAGGGTGCGTGTCTGCCCAGTGGCGGAAGTAGCCGTCCGAGGACAGGAACCAGCCGGTCCACGTCGAGAGATACACGACCGCGCCAACGACGACGATGCTCACCGCCGCGAGCGGGGCGTCGCGGACGACGGCGGCCGGCAGCCAAGCGCGGATGCCCGCCCTGCGGCGCGCGCTCGCGTCCCACAGGACCGTGAGCAGCCCGAACGCGGCAACGAACGCGAGGGCCGACCACTTCACGCCGACCGCGAGGCCGAGGGAGACGCCTGCCGCGACGCGCCACCACCGGATGCCGAGCCACGGACCGGTCGCGAGGGCCGTCGCGCGGATCCTCGCCCGCCCAGGATCCCGCCCATCCGGCCGAGCGAGCGCTCCCAGCCGGGCCGCGAGCCGCCGTCGTCCGTCGTCGCGGTCCTTGAGCAAGGCGCAGAAGGCGACCAAGAGCCAGAACGAGAGGAAGACGTCCAGGATCCCGATGCGTGACATCGTGATGTGGTGGCCGTCCACGGCGAGGAGCACGCCCGCGGCCGCGGCGACGATGGGGGAGCGGAACAGCTTGTACGCAGCCCACGCCGTGAGCGCAACCGAGAGCGTCCCGACGAGGGCAGCCGAAAACCGCCAGCCGAATGAGCTCGACGGGCCGAAGAGCCACATGCCGAACGCGATCATCCACTTGCCCACGGGCGGGTGGACCACGTATTCGGGCGTCGACTGGAGGCTGCTGAAGTCGCCGGCAATGAACTTCGCGTTCGCGTCGTCGCCCCAGTTCCGCTCGTACCCGAACTGGAGGTATGAGTACGCGTCCTTGACGTAGTACGTCTCGTCGAAAATGAGGCTGTGCGGGCGGGAGAGGTCCGTGAAGCGCAGGAGGCCGGCGATGACCGCGCTCGCGAGCGGGATCGCCCAGTACAGCGTGCGCTGGAGTGCTGGCCAGTCGCGCCAGCGGTCGAGGGGCCCGAGGAGGCGCTCGCGCAGCTCGTCGACGACGCGCGGCGGGGCCGGTGGAGCGATGACCCACCGGCGGCGGGTGTTCCAGCCGAGCTGGGGCTCGCGGGTGTCGGTGGGGGCGCTCATCCCGGCCCATGCTACCGGCGTAGGCTGGGCGGGTGCGTGAAACTGAGCCCGGACCCGGACGTGTGGTGCTCGCGGCGACCCCGATCGGCAACCTCGGCGACGCGAGCCGGCGCCTTATCGAACTCCTCGGGGAGGCCGACGTCATTGCGGCCGAGGACACGCGCAGGCTGCATCGCCTCGTCCAGGGACTCGGAGTCCAGCCGACCGGGCGAATTCTGAGCTATCACGAGCACAACGAGGCCTCGAAGACGCCCGAGCTGCTCGAGGACGTGCGTGCGGGCCGGACGGTCCTGCTGGTGACGGACGCGGGCATGCCGGCCGTCTCCGACCCCGGGTACCGCCTCGTCGAGGCCGCCGTCTCGGAGGGCCTGACGGTGACGGCCGTGCCCGGACCGTCGGCGGTGCTCACGGCGCTCGCGCTGTCCGGGCTGCCGACCGACCGCTTCTGCTTCGACGGCTTCCTGCCACGCAAGGCCGGGGAGCGTGCGAGCCGGCTCGCCGAGCTCGCGGGCGAGCGGCGCACGATGGTCTTCTTCGAGGCCCCCCACCGGCTGTCGGCAATGCTGCGGGCGGTCGCGGACGGCTTCGGCGCCGGGCGGCGCGTCGCGGTGTGCCGGGAGCTCACCAAGACATACGAGGAGGTGCTCCGCGGCTCTGCCGGCGAGCTCGCCGCGTGGGCCGAGCAGAACGAGGTTCGGGGGGAGATCGCGGTCGTCGTCGAGGGCGCGCCCAACGCCGAGCCCGCGAGCGCAGAGGATCTCGTGGCGGAGGTCAACGCCCTCGTGAACGGCGGGGCGCGGCTCAAGGACGCCGTGGCCGCGGTCGCGGGCGATGCCGGCGCGAGCAAGCGGGAGCTGTACGCGGCGGTTCTCGCCGCCCGGTGAGGCCTCACGGACAGTGGGGCGGGGCGCGTGGATTCCGACCAGTTTTCGCGGCGTTTCTTCGCCCAGAGCGGCGTGTCGTTTCTTCGCCCAGAGCGGCGTGTCGCGGGCGACACGCCGCTCTGTCGGCCTCAGTCACGGTCGGGAAGGCCGGCGGCCCCTACTCAGGGCGAGTTGGGGTGAGCGGACGACGGCGGGTGGGCGCCCGCCGTCGTCCGCTCACCCTGCGGGGGTGACGGCGCAAGGGGTGGGCACCCTGCGGGGGTGACGGCGCAAGGGGTGGGCACCCTGCGGAGGTGACGGCGCAAGGGGTGGGCACCCTGCGGAGGTGACGGCGCAAGGGGTGGGCACCCTGCGGAGGTGACGGCGCAACGGGGTGGGGGCTGGAATCCGCGGAAATCCGGGGTTCTTCGCTGTGCACTCGCACAGCGCTGCCCCCAATCCGTGATGCAGGTGTGCGTAGACACTCGCGCCGCTCAAGGCCTAGCGTAGAAGGCGATCCCAGGGACCCGACGCTGAGTCCCGCACGGCGAAAGGAGCCGACATGTCTGCCATCACCACAGGGCTTGTCACGCCCGAGCGCGAGGCCGAGCTTCTCGGCCGCGTTCCCACCGGTCTGCTCATCAACGGCGAGTGGCGCGACGCCACGGGCGGGAAGACGTTCGCCGTCGAGGATCCCGCGACGGGGAAGACCCTCCTGGAGATCGCGGACGCGACGAGCGAGGACGCGGTTGCCGCGCTCGACGCCGCCGACGCCGCCCAGGCCGCGTGGGCGCGCACCGCGCCGCGCGAGCGGGGCGAGATCCTGCGCCGCGCGTTCGAGCTCGTGACCGAGCGCGCCGAGGACTTCGCGCTCCTCATGACGCTCGAGATGGGCAAGCCGCTCGCCGAGTCCCGGGGCGAGGTCACGTACGGCGCCGAGTTCCTGCGCTGGTTCTCCGAGGAGGCCGTGCGCGACTACGGCCGCTACGTCACGACCCCCGAGGGCAAGAACAAGATCCTCGTCCAGCGCAAGCCGCTCGGCCCGTGCCTGCTCATCACGCCGTGGAACTTCCCGCTCGCGATGGCCACGCGCAAGATCGGTCCGGCGGTCGCGGCGGGCTGCACGATGGTCGTCAAGCCGGCCAAGTTCACGCCGCTGACCACCCAGCTCTTCGCCGCCGTGATGCAGGAGGCGGGGCTGCCGGCCGGGGTGCTGAACGTCGTCTCGTCGTCGTCGGCCTCGGGCATCTCCGCCCCGCTCCTGAAGGACCACCGCCTGCGGAAGATCTCGTTCACGGGCTCGACGCCGGTGGGCCGGCGCCTGCTCGCGGATGCCGCCCAGAACGTGCTGCGCACCTCGATGGAGCTCGGCGGGAACGCGCCGTTCATCGTGTTCGAGGACGCGGACCTGGACAAGGCCGTCGAGGGCGCCATGGCGGCCAAGATGCGCAACATGGGCGAGGCCTGCACGGCCGCGAACCGCTTCCTCGTGCAGGAATCGGTCGCGGAGGAGTTCACGGCCAAGTTCGCCACGGCGATGGCTGCGCTCAAGACGGGGCGGGGCACCGAGTCGGACGCGAAGGTGGGCCCGCTCATCGACGGCGGCGCCCGCAAGGACGTCCACGCGCTCGTGACGGAGGCCGTCGAGGCGGGCGCCACGGTGGCCACGGGCGGCGCTCCGATCGACGGCGACGGCTACTTCTACGCCCCGACCGTCCTCGCGAACGTGCCGAACGACGCCGAGATCCTCAAGAACGAGATCTTCGGCCCCGTCGCGCCGATCACGACCTTCGCGACCGAGGAGGACGCGATCCGCCTCGCCAACGCGACCGAGTACGGCCTCGCCTCGTACCTCTACACCCGCGACTACGCGCGCATGTTCCGCGTCGCGGAGCAGATCGAGTACGGCATGGTCGGCTTCAACGCCGGGGTCATCTCGAACGCCGCGGCCCCGTTCGGCGGCGTCAAGCAGTCCGGCCTGGGCCGAGAGGGCGGCGCCGAAGGCATCGCGGAGTACACGACGACGCAGTACATCGGCATCGCGGACCCCTACGCGGGCTAAGGCACCCGAGGCGGGTGCCTCGTACGGAGGGACAAGCACAGCATCGCGGATCCCTACGCGGGCTAAGGCACCCGCCGCGTCCGCTCGCGCCCGGTTGTACTTTCCCAATCGGTCGCGGGTCCGGCGGGTCGCGGCGGACATCGGATTCCGCGCTGAAGAAGTGGGCTGGAGCACGAGCCGGGCTCAGCCGGCCGCGGCGCTCAGCGGCGCCGTAGGCCCCTCGTGAGACGCCCGAGTCTGGCCCTTGCCGCCTGCGCGGCGGGGGCCAGCGGCGTCAGGAGCCGCCCGAACACGCGGCCCAGCAGTCCGGCAGCGGCACCGGCGGACCGCCGCGCGGCGCGGCCCATCGCATGCCGCGGGCGGGCGAAGGCCGACGGCGGGAGCGCGGCAATGCGGGCGCGCGTGAGCACCGAGCCGCTCGCCCGGCCGGCACGGGCGACGGCGGTCACCGCCTCGCGCGCGGCGCCCTGGTCCGCCTCGTACCCCGGGCGGCCGTATTCGTAGCGTTCGTACTCGCGCGTGAGGGTCGCGAGGGCCGCATGGACGGTCCCGCCGTCGTCGGCCTCCCACGCCTCGAGGCGACGCGCGTACGCTCGCGGCGTGTCCGAGGGGAGCGGGGGATCCCGTGGTCGAAGCCGAGCGCCTCAAGCTCTTCCACGCACCGTCGACTCCCCGCGTGAGCCGACGCCTCCGTTGGGCCTCGCGGACGGCGGCCGGGAGGATCAGGAGGGCGACGACGAGGAGCACGCCCGCGGCGATCGCGCCCACTGGCTCCCACGCGGCCGCGGACTGGCCCGCGCTCGTCGTGGCCTGCGGCGTCGCGGACGGCGCAGGGGTCGCGGGGCCGGCGGTCGGCTTGAGCCCGTCGTTGGGGTTCTCGATGTTCGTGCTCGCCCGGACGGCAAATCCGTCTGGGCGTAGGCGGAAGGACGCCGCGGGACGGCGTGGGCTCGAACGGGATCCAGCCGAGCCCCTCGAAGTAGAGCTCGGGCCACGCGTGGGCGTCGCGCGCGTCGACCTGGTACTCGGGAAGCGACCCGACGCCCGCCACCGCGACCGTCCCGCCCGTCGGATGCCCGGGGGCGAAGCCCACCGCGATGCGGCTCGGGATGCCCACGAGCCGGGCCATGACGGCCATCGCCGCGGAGAAATGGATGCAGTAGCCCGACTTCTTCTCGAGGAACTTCTCGAGGACGTCCATGCCCGTGCCGTCGTAGCCGTCCTGGACGGGGGCCTGCTCCGAGTACGTGAAGGTCCGGAGGTAGGCCTGGATGGCGAGGGCCTTCTCGTACTGCGACGCCGCGCCCTTGGTGACGCTCTCCGCCGTCGTGCGCACGAGGTTCGGCACACCGCCGGGACGTTCGAGGTCTCGCGGCCGATCCCGCGCGGGCCTGAGCGCGCGGCGTCGAGCTGCGCCGCGGTCACGTTCGGCGTGACGGAGCGGACCACGTAGTTCTGCTCGAGGCTCCGCCCGGCTCGCCCTTGATGCTGAGGTTGAGCGGGTCCCAGCCGAAGCGACCCTCGACGCCGGAAACCGACGTTGGCGCATAGGGGACGGAAGGTAGGGGCTCGTGAAGTTGCCGGTCGAGATGACGGTCGTGGTGGCGGTGAGCGCGGCGGTCTGCGCCGTGTTCGGGGTGATGGCGTCGAGCGAATTGTGGCGCTGGTCGTCGCGGTTGTCCGGGCCCCACGTGCTGCCGTCGAACGAATCGACCGTGACGGTCTGGAGGTACACGGGTTGGGTCGAGTCGGTCGCGTAGTGGATGATCCCGACGCCCTGCGCGCTGCGGAGATCGCTGCCCAGGCTGATGAACGGATTGAGGCCCACGTTCTGGCCGAAGTACTTGAGCCGCGAGCCCTCGGGGAAGCTCCCGCGGTCGAAGCCGGGCACCAGCGCGGGGATCACGAGCGCGCCCACCACGATCGCGGCGACGATCACGACCACGCGCGACGGCGAGACCGCGGCGCCCGAGCCCCGCGCGGCGGCGCCGTGCCCGGCCGCGGCCTCGGCGCGCGCGAGGGCGAGGGCCGCGAGGTAGGCGGCAGCGGAGATCGCGAAGCCCCACGCGCCGGGCCCGGACGGCTTGAGCAGGGCGGGGACCACGAGCACCGAGAGCGGCGCGACCCCCGCGACGGCCGGCATGCGGCACGCGACGCCGATCGCCTCGCCGATGAGCGCCGTGAGCCCGAGCGCGCCCGTGAGCAGCGCGACGACGCCGACGTTGGGCGCCGCCGGGACGGCCTCGAACGAGATCGTGCTCCAGGCCTCGTCGAGCGCCTCGCGGACCGCGTCGATGGTCTGCGGGGTCGGGATGAAGCCCAGCATCGCTGTGTCGCGCAGGAACATGTTGCACAGCGCAAGCGCCCAGGCCACGAGCCCCACGAGCGAGGGCACCACGACCGGCGCGCGCACGAGCCGTAGGACGGCGACGGCCGCGGACGTCGCGAACACGACCACGAGCACCGGGTACAGCCACGCCCAGGTGCGGAGGACGCCGTCGTACGAAAGGGACGCGCCCGCGACGGACGCCGCGAGGCACAGCCCGATGACGGCGGGACGCCACGCAAGCGGTCGCGTGATCCAGGGCAGGCGGGGCCCGCGCGGCGACGGGGCCTCGCTCGGGCGGACGGGCGCGGTCGTCACCATGGCGGCATCCCGGAGGTGAGCGCGAGCCACGCGGACTCGAGGCGCGTATGCGCGGTCGCTTCGATCGCGAGCCAGCCGGCGGCGCGAAGCGTCTGGACGGCGCCCCGGCACGCGCCCGGCCGGTCCGTGACGACGAGTGCGAGCGCGCGCTCGGCCGAGGCCGCGGCGGGCGCGAGGACGCGCGCGTCCTGGGCGCTCGTGCGCCCGAGGATCGCCACGAGGGGCCCTCGCTGCCGGTGCGCCTCGATCCTGTCGAGCAGCAGATCCCCGAAGCCTTCGGACGGGTGCGCGGCGATGGCCGGCGCGAGCGGGGCGTTCTCGCCGTTGCGCGGAAGGATCGCGGCGAGCCCCTCCGCGAGCGCGGCGAGGCCTTCGCGGCCCGAGAAGTCCGGCGCGTCGGGAGCGGGCGACGACGGCGAGTGGGAGAGCGCGAGCGTTCCGTCCGCGTCGAGGAGGCGCAGCGTGTAGTCGAGCTCGGCGAGGTGCGCGGCGACTGACATCGTCGCCGTGACGGCCCACTCGAACTCGGGCGGCCCCGGAGCCCACTCGCCCGGGGGAGCCGGGCGGCCCGTCGCCGTGGGGAAAGCATCCCGCCGAAGGTCGAGCACGATCGTGGCCTCGGGCGACGTGGCGGACTCCTCCTGCCGCACCATGAGCTGGCCCTGGCGGGCCGTCGCGGCCCAGTGGACGCGGCGCATGGGGTCGCCGTGCCGGTACTCGCGGGTCATGACGTCGTCCTCGGACGGATTTGCCTGCATGCGGGTCGCGATCACGCCGTCGATCCCACGCAGCCCCGACAGGACGGACGCTGCGAGCGGCACGGGGGCCGGCGTCACGGTGAGCCGCGTCCCGGAATCGATCCGGGTGCGCTGCTCCGCGAGGCCGAAGATGTCGCTCGAGCGCGCCTCGACCGGCCCCAGCAGGTAGAGGCCGCGGTGCGGGCACGCGAGCTGGTAGCGGTAGCGGCTCGCGCCGTCGGTGCCGACGGTGCGTCCCGGATAGGCGAAGTCCGGCCCCTCGCCGAGCGATGCGGGGAGGTGCTCGGCCATCGAGAGCCGGCCGACGAGGACACCCGTGTGGCCGACCCCGAGGCGGACCTCGGCCGTGTGGCCGGCCTCGACGACCGGCGGATCGCTCGCGCGGTCCACGGAGAGGCCGGGCCGGAAGAGCCGGTTCGCGAGCCACGCGACGGCGGGGACGAGCAAGAGGAAGACCGCGAGGTGCAGGAGGTCGCGGCGTCCCATGAGCTGGGCTGCGAGGAGCACCACGACGCCCGTGCCCACGAAGCCCCAGCCGGAGGCCGTGAGCGCTCCCTGCCACGGCGCGCCGCGCCAGCGCGAAGTGGGGGACGCCATGGGACTCAGCCCTGTCTGCGGAGGCGGGCGGCGCCGTCGGACGGGAGTGGGACGGCCGCGATGAGCGCCTCGAGGATCCCGGCCGCCGTGAGCCCGGCGCCCGCGGCCCTGCGGTCGAGGATGAGCCGGTGGGTGAGTACCGAGGGTGCCATCGCGGCGATGTCGTCCGGGAGCACGAAGTCGCGCCCGTCGAGCGCCGCACGGGCCTTGGCCGAGCGCAGGAGCTGGAGGACTGCGCGCGGGCTCGCGCCGAGGCGGATCTTCTCGCTCGTGCGCGTTGCTCGGCCCAGCGCGACCGTGAACTCCTTCACGGGGTCCGAGACGTAGACGGACTTGACCGTCTCGGTCATGGCGAGAACGTCGGAGGCCTCGGCGACCGGCTCGACCGAGAGCAGGGGGGACTCCGACTGGTGGCTCTCGAGCATCTCGATCTCGGCGGCCTCGTCCGGGTAGCCCATCGAGATGCGCGCCATGAAGCGGTCGCGCTGGGCCTCCGGGAGCGGGTACGTCCCCTCCATCTCGATGGGGTTCTGTGTCGCGATGACCATGAACGGCTCGCTCAGCCCGTACGAGGTCCCGTCCACCGTGACCTGATGCTCCTCCATGCATTCGAGGAGCGCGGACTGGGTCTTGGCAGAGGCGCGGTTGATCTCGTCGCCGATCACGATGTTCGCGAAGACCGCGCCGGGCCGGAACTCGAACTGGCGCGTGGCCTGGTTGTAGATCGACACGCCCGTCACGTCGCTCGGGAGGAGGTCGGGCGTGAACTGGATGCGGCTCACGGAGCAGTCGATGGTGCGCGCAAGCGTCTTGGCGAGCATGGTCTTGCCGACGCCGGGGACGTCCTCGACGAGGAGATGGCCTTGGGCGAGGAGCACCGTGAGCGCCACCCGTGACGCCTCGGCCTTGCCGTCGATCACCCGGTCGACGGCGGCGAGGATCGCCTCGCACGTCGCGCGGAACTGGGCGGGCGGCAAGGCCTTGGGCGGGGGGCTCGGCCTCAGCGGCGTGAGCGCGGTCCCGCCGATGCGGTGCACATCCATGCGTCCCCCTCGGGCCGGTGGAGGAGTGACCGCGAGGAGACCTCCGTCACACCCTGTGGTGTCCACGTTACCCGTAACCTGGCGCTCCAGACTCCCCCCATCCTGTGACCGGGCTGTGACCCGCCTGACAGCGAGCATGGGGGCTGGCGGGGTCCGCCTAGAGTGGGAATCATGTGTGCCTCGCTTCCTCCCGCCGCCTACCGCTGGACCGACGGCGAGGCGGCGGCCGAGGGCGGGTCCGCGGGCGGCCCGCGCGGCGGCGAGGGCGAGCTCCGCGCGGCCCACGACGAGGCGGGCCGGAAGCGCCGCCTCGAGTACCCGCCCGCCCCCGAGCCGCTCCCGGTTCCAGTCGTGGACAACCACACGCACCTCAACTTCCGCGACGGGCTCGTCGAGGTCGGTGTCCGCGAGGCCCTCGATGCTGCCGAGGCCGTGGGCGTGCATCGCGCAGTCCAGGTGGGCTGCGACCTCCCGTCCTCGCGGTTCACGGTGGAGGCGCTCGACGCCGACCCTCGCCTGCTCGGGGCCGTGGCCCTCCACCCGAACGACGCGCCGCGCTACGCCGCGCGGGGCGAGTTCGAGTCGGCGCTCGCCGAGATCGAGCGGCTCGCGTCCCATCCGCGCGTGCGGGCGATCGGGGAGACCGGGCTCGACTACTTCCGCACGCACGGCGAGGCGCTCGAGATCCAGCGCGACTCGTTCCGCCGCCACATCGACATCGCCAAGCGCCTCGGCCTGACGCTCCAGATCCACGACCGCGACGCCCACGACGACGTGGTCCGGATCCTCGGCGAGGAGGGCTCGCCCGAGCGTGTGGTCTTCCACTGCTTCTCGGGCGGCGAGGACCTCGCGCGGACGTGCAACGAGAACGGCTGGTTCCTCTCCTTCGCGGGGACACTCACGTTCAAGAACGCGGAGAACCTCCGCCAGGCCCTCTCGATCGCCAACCCCGCGCGCGTGCTCGTCGAGACCGATTCGCCGTTCCTCACGCCGCACCCCTACCGGGGCCGACCCAACGCGAGCTACATGGTCCCGTACACCGTGCGCGGCATGGCCGAGGTGCTCGGCGCGGACCTTGCGGAGCTGTGCTCCCGCATCGGCGAGAACACGGTAGCGGCCTACGGAAGCTGGGACTGAAGGCGCCTCGCGCGGGCCCGGCGGCAGGCCCGTGGGCGGCCCGCCGCGTAATGGATCCGTGATAATGGCTTGCCCTTTGATAACACTTCGATTACGCTCATTTCCCAACAGCCGGGGTCGGGGAAGGCCGCCGGACGTATGTGCCCGTGCGCCACGCGCGCGGGGCTAGGGACAGACCTGCTTTTCTTGCGCGCGCCGCGCGAGGGGAGAGCCCTGTGCCCGCGTCCGGATCCGCCCGTGCCCGGTCCTGCGAGGTGAGGGCACATGTGAGCAGATACTCCGCCGAGAACGCCGCGGCAAAGCCATTCAGGATTGCCGGCCAGGTCGCCGTCGTGGGTGCGCTCGTGCTGGGCACGACCGCGTTCGTGGCGAGCACGAAGACCGTCACGTTGAGCGTCGACGGCAGGGCCAGCACCGTTCAGACTTTCGCCGGGACCGTCGATCAGGTGATCCGGGGCGCTGACGTGGAGATCAAGCCGGCCGACCTCGTCCAGCCGGCGCTCGGCGACGCCGTGGGGAACGGCGCCGTCATCACGGTGAACCGCTCGAAGGAGGTCACCGTCAAGCTCGACGGCGCCCAGCGCACCGTCGAGACGACCGTCCCTACCGTCGACGCGCTGGTCCGCGAGCTCGGCGTCGCCTCCAACAGCGTCGTCTCCCTCGCGGGTTCCACCACGCTTGAGCCCGCGGGCAGCGTCGTGGACATCACGACCCCCAAGGACGTCACGATCCTCGTCGACGGCCAGTCCGTGACGCGGACGACGGCGGCCGGGACCGTGGGCGGCCTGCTCACCGAGCTGGGGCTCACCCTGAGCGCGAACGACCATGTGTCGCTCGCCCCCAACGCGCCCGTCGTGACCGGCCTCGTGCTCAAGGTCACGCGCGTCGACACCGGCAAGGCGGATACCGTCACCGAGCCGATCCCGTTCAGCACCGAGAAGACCGACGCGCCGGACCTCCCCGTCGGCCAGACAAAGGTCGTCCAGCAGGGCGTCGCGGGCTCGCTCGTCAAGACGTACCAGGTGGTCACGGTCGACGGTCGCGAGGCGGGCCGAACCCTCGTCTCCCAGAACGTCACGGTCCAGCCCGTGGTCCAGAAGGTCCTCGTCGGGACGAAGCAGCCGGACGCCGGCGCCAACACCGGCGCGGCGGCCCCGGCGGTGATGAACGAGGCCATGTGGGACAAGATCGCCCAGTGCGAGTCCAGCGGCAACTGGGCCGCCAACACGGGCAACGGCTACTACGGCGGCCTCCAGTTCAACATCTCGTCGTGGATGGCGAACGGCGGCGGGGCGTACGCGCCCAACGCGTCCCTCGCCACGAAGGCGCAGCAGATCGCGGTGGCCAACACCTACTACGCGAAGGCCGGCCTCGCACCGTGGGGCTGCGCGTGGGCGGCGTCGCGCTGACCCGTTCCTAGGCACTCCTCTCCGCTTGCGCCGTCACGTCCGCTGGCCCAACCCTGCGGTCGTGACGGCGCAACGGTTTGGTGGCCCTGCGAAGGTGACGGCGCAACGGTTTGGCGGACCGAATGCGACCCGCCGATAGGATGCACTGGTGACTGAACCCGCCCACCTCCTGGGGGCTGCCGACATCCGGGCCCTTGCCGAGGATCTCGGCGTCCGCCCGACCAAGACGCTCGGCCAGAACTTCGTGATCGACGGCAACACGATCCGCCGCATCGTCGCGGCCGCGAAGCTCGATCCCGGCGAGACGGTGCTCGAGGTGGGTCCCGGACTCGGGTCCCTCACGCTCGGGCTGCTCGACGCCGCCGCGCGCGTCGTCGCGATCGAGATCGACCCCCTCCTCGCGGGAAAGCTCCCGGAGACGGTCGCGCGGTGGCGACCGGACGCCGTCGGCCGTTTCGAGCTCGTGCTCGCGGACGCGCTCAAGGTGACCAGCCTCTCCACCCCGCCGAGCGCCGTCGTCGCGAACCTCCCGTACAACGTCGCCGTGCCCGTGGTCCTCCATCTGCTCGAGCACTTCCCGAGCTTGCGCCACGGGCTCGTCATGGTTCAGGACGAGGTCGCGGACCGGCTCGCGGCCCAGCCCGGCTCCAAGATCTACGGCGTGCCGAGCGTCAAGGCCGCGTGGTACGGCACGATGCGCAAGGCCGGCGTGATCGGCACCAACGTCTTCTGGCCCGCGCCACGCATCCATTCGGGGCTCGTCGCCTTCGAGCGGCGCGAACCGCCGCGGACGGACGCGAGCCGCGCCGAGGTCTTCGCCGTCATCGACGCGGCGTTCGCCCAGCGGCGCAAGACGCTCCGGGCCGCCCTCTCCGGCTGGGCGGGCGGAGGGCCCGCGGCCGAGGCGGCGCTCGTCGCCGCGGGTGTGGCCCCCAGCGCGCGCGGCGAGACGCTCGCGATCGCCGACTTCGTGCGGATCGCCGAGCACCGCCCAGCGGCGCGCCCAGCGGGATCCGGTGCGCCGGACTCTGGCGGGGCGGAGACGCTGGGATAGCGTGGGGGGCATGCGATCAGGGAGCGCCATGGGCCGCACATCAGTCCGTGCCAAGGCCCCCGGCAAGGTCAACGTCTCGCTCCGCGTGGGCCCGCCCCGCCCGGACGGGTATCACAGCGTCGCGAGCGTCTACCTCGCCGTCTCGCTCTTCGAGGAAGTCCGGGCCACCATGACCGAGGGCCCCGGGATCACCGTGAGCCTGAGCCCCGACAGCACGCTCGACGTCGATTCGCTCGAGATCCCGCTCGACGAGCGAAACCTCGCCGTCCGCGCGGCCGCGCTCATGGCCGAGGTGTCCGAGCACGCCACGGGCGTGCACCTCGAGATCACGAAGCGCGTGCCCGTGGCCGGGGGCATGGGCGGCGGCTCGGCCGACGCCGCCGCCACCCTCGTGGCCTGCGACGCGCTGTGGGGAGCCGGACTCTCGCGCGAGGAGCTCGCCCACCTCGGGGCCGAGCTCGGCGCGGACGTGCCGTTCGCGCTCCTCGGGGGCGCCGCCGTCGGCCTCGGGGTGGGGGAGCAGCTCTCGCCCGCCCTCGCGACGGAGCGGCTCGATTGGGTCCTCGTGCCCGCCGACTTCGGGCTCAGCACGCCCGCGGTGTTCCGCGAGCTCGACCGGCTCCGCGCCGCCGAGGGCCTCGAGGCGGAGGAGCCGAGCGACGTCGAGCCCGGGATCCTCGCCGCGGTGCGCGCGGGGGATGCGTACGCGTTGAGCCACCTCCTCGTGAACGACCTGCAGCGGGCCGCCGTCTCGCTCGCGCCCGAGCTCCGGAACACGCTCGGTTGGGGCGATTCGCACGGCGCGCTCGCCTCGCTCGTCTCCGGCTCCGGCCCCACCGTCGCGATGCTCACCGAGGATCCGCGGGCCGCCGTCGAGCTCGCGGACTCCCTGGGCCGACGCGGCGCCGAGGCGCTCGCCGTCCACGGCCCGGTTCCTGGGGCGCGGATCGTGAGCGATACCCTGCTGTAGGCCCGTTCGTGACCCACCCCTTTTGACCCACCCAACCCGTCCCACCCAACCCGTCCCACCCCACCTTGTTCACCCCCCCACCCACCCGAGAAAGCAATCCTTGGCACACCTGCTCGGCGGCGAGAACCTCAGCATTTCCTTCGGCACGCGCACCGTCCTCGACGGCGTCACCGTGGGCCTCAACGACGGCGACCGGATCGGGATCGTGGGCCGCAACGGCGACGGCAAGTCCACGCTCATGCGGCTCCTCGCCCAGCGCGCCACGGCCGACGGCGGCCGGGTCACGTGGCGCCGCGGCCTCAACGTCGGCTACCTCGACCAGGCGGACGTGCTCGACGGCGACCTCGACGTGGGGAGCGCGATCGTCGGCGACCGCGCGGACCACGAGTGGGCGGCGAACCCGCGCATCCGGGAGATCATGGCGGGACTCGTGGGCGACGTCGACTGGCGCGCCCAGGTGGGCGCGCTGTCGGGCGGCCAGCGGCGCCGCGTCGCGCTCGCGAAGCTCCTCATCGAGCCGCACGACGTCATCATGCTCGACGAGCCCACCAACCACCTCGACGTCGAGGGCGTCGCGTGGCTCGCGCGGCACCTCAGGGGACGCTGGCGCGCGAACGAGGGCGCGTTCGTCGTCGTGACCCACGACCGCTGGTTCCTCGACGAGGTCTGCACGGGCACGTGGGAGGTCCACGACGGGATCGTCGAGCCGTTCGACGGCGGCTACGCCGCGTACGTCCTGGCCCGCGCCGAGCGCGACCGGATGGCCGCTGTGGTCGAGGGCAAGCGGCAGAACCTCATGAAGAAGGAGCTCGCGTGGCTCCGCCGCGGCGCGCCCGCCCGGACGTCGAAGCCGAAGTTCCGCATCGAGGCCGCCAACGAGCTCATCGCGGATGTGCCCGAGCCCCGCGACGCCGTCGCCCTGTCCAAGATGGCCACGGCGAGGCTCGGCAAGGACGTGATCGACCTCGAGGGCGTGACCCTCGCGTACGGCGAGGCGTCGGCCGGGGCACGGCCCCTTTTCGACAACGTGACGCTCCGCCTCGCGCCGGGCGAGCGCGTGGGCGTGGTCGGCGTCAACGGCGCGGGAAAGTCGACGCTCCTGCGACTCCTCACGGGCGAGCTCGCGCCCACGTCGGGTCGCGTGAAGCGCGGCAAGACCGTGGTGCCCGCGGTGCTGAGCCAGGACGTCGGCGAGCTCGACGACGTCGCCGACCTCCGCGTGGTCGAGGTCATCCAGCGCGAGAAGCAGACGTTCTCCGTCGGCGCGAAGGAGCTCACAGCCGGACAGCTCGTCGAGCAGCTCGGCTTCACGAATCAGAAGCAGTGGACGCGCGTGTCCGAGCTCTCGGGCGGTGAGCGGCGCCGGCTGCAGCTCCTCCGGCTCCTCGTGGGCGAGCCGAACGTCCTCATGCTCGACGAGCCCACGAACGATCTCGACACCGACACCCTCGCGGCCGTCGAGGACGTCCTGGACGGCTGGCCGGGGACGCTCGTTGTGGTGAGCCACGACCGGTACCTCCTCGAGCGCGTCACGGACCACCAGCTCGCCCTCCTCGGCGACGGCGCCATCCGTGCGCTCCCCGGCGGCGTCGAGCAGTACCTCGAGCTGCGCGAGGCGGGCCTCGCGGGCAGCGGCGCGGGCGGAGCCACGGACGACGGCGGGGGGTCGCCTACCGCGGCGACGGGCGCCGCGGGTGGAGGGTCGGGTTCGGGCGCCGGCTCGAGCAGTGGATCCGGCGCCACGGAGGCCGAGAAGCGCCAGGCACGCAAGGACCTCAGCCGCGTGGAGCGCCGGCTCGGGAAGCTCGCCGAGCAGGAGGCCGCCCTGCACGAGAAGATGGCGGGGGCGGCCGAGGACTACGGCCGGCTTGCGGAGCTCAACGCCGAGCTCCAGGCGATCCTCGCCGAGAAGGAGGAGCTCGAGCTCGAATGGCTTGAGGCCTCTGAAGTGCTTGAGTAGGCGGCGACGATCTCCGGCCCGATGAGGGGCCCGTTGAGGGGCCCGTTGAGGGGCCCGTTGAGGGGCCCGTTGAGGGGCCCGTTGAGGGGCCCGTTGAGGGGCCCGTTGAGGGGCCCGAGGCGAGGTCCAGTAGGGGGATGAGCGTTCACCGACGCGTCATCTCCGTGTCTCGAAGCCCCCGTAGGCTGAACCCGCTTGACACGGGACAGCAAGCTCTAGGGGACAACTATGCACAGTGATGATTTCGGGCGGTTCGTCCGCGGTGACGTGGTGAGCGTCGAGGGCCTGGAAGGACTCAACCTGAGTGGGATCGTCGAGGAGGTCGCTCCCGACGGGACCGTCTTCTGGCTCCGCGAGGACGGCGGGATGAGCCGGCGGATGGTGCACGTGACGGACGGCGCCGACGTGCGGCGCATCGACGGAATGCGGGCAGCCGGCTAGCCCGCGTGGGTTCAGCGTCCTCGCTGGAAGTGTCCAGACTCGGGGGATACCATCCTTGAGATGGGCGCAATCGTTGACGCAATTCTCGGGATGCCGCCGCTTGCGGCGTATCTCGTGGTGTTCGCGCTCGTGTTCGCGGAGGACGCGATCTTCGTGGGCTTCGTGATCCCGGGGGAGACGGCCGCCGTGCTCGGCGGCGTGGTCTCGAGCCAGGGCCACGCGAACATCTGGATCATGGTTCCCCTCGTGGTCTTCGCGGCGATCGCCGGCGACACTGTGGGCTACGAGATCGGCAAGCACCTCGGCCCCCGGCTCCTCGGCTTCCGGGTCTTCGACCGCCACCGCAAGCGGCTCGAGGACGCCCAGGCGTTCCTCCGCAGGCGCGGCGGATGGGCCGTGTTCCTAGGCCGGTTCGTCGCGTTCTTCCGCGCGATGATGCCCGCACTCGCCGGGGCCTCGCAGATGCACTACCCCCGGTTTGTCTCGTTCAACGCGCTCGGCGGGGCCACGTGGGGCGTCGGCTTCACGCTTCTGGGCTTCGTAGCCGGTGCGTCGTACGACGTCGTGGCGAAGGCCGCGGGCCGGGACCTCGCCGCGATCGTCCTCGTGATCGCCGTGATCGGCGTCATCGTGTGGCGCGTGCGCAAGGGCCGCGCCGAGCGCCGCGAGGAGCGCTCGTACCGCGGCTCGCACCACGACGAGCCCGGACAGCCCTGAAACTCTCAAGCACGCGCGGCGTCGTCCACGAGGGCCGGCTCCTTCTGGAGGCCCGTGAGCCCGTTCCAGGCGAGATTCACGAGGTGTGCGGCGACCTCGCGCTTGTCGGGGCTGCGGGCGTCGAGCCACCATTGCCCGGTCATCGCGACCATGCCCACGAGCATCTGGGCGTACATCGCGCCGTCGCCCGCGCTGAAGCCGCGCGCGGCGAATTCGTCGGCAAGGATGTGCTCGACCCGGGCGGTGATGCGGGAGAGGATCGACGTCAGCGCGCCCGCCTGCTGACCGGGAGGCGCGTCGCGGACCAGGATCCGGAAGCCCTCGCTGCGGTTCTCGATGTACGTCAGGAGAGCCATCGCGGCGCGCTCCACGAGCACGCGCGGCTTCGCGTCCTCCGCGAGGGATCCCGTGATGGCGTGCAGGAGGAGCTCGGACTCCTCCTCGACGACCACCCGGTACAGCCCCTCCTTCGAGCCGAAGTGCTCGTAGATGACGGGCTTCGTGACGCCCGCCGTCGAGGCGATCTCCTCGATCGTGGCGGCATCGGCGCCTTTCGCCGCGAAAAGCCCGCGGCCCACGTCGATGAGCTGTCGGCGCCGCGCGGGGCCCGTCATGCGGATCCGCGGCGCGGCTCGGTCAGGGCTCGGTTGGCTCATTCGACCATCGTAAGCAGCCGAACATGGCAGAATAGACGATTGTGCCGCGAGCTACGGCGGGAGTTTCCCGCCGTCCGTTCGGGCACGGTCCGCCCTGGTGTAATGGCAGCACGCCGGCCTTTGGAGCCGTGCAGTCTAGGTTCGAATCCTAGGGGCGGAACGAGCGCACGGCGGCCCCGGCTCGCGTGGGGTCCGCCCCGCGTGGATAGAATGGCCGACGTCGGTGTCCAATCCCGCTTGGCAAGCTGAACTGGAACATTGGGCAGCGCGGACCATCGGGACACGACGAGCAGGAGAACCAGCGACAGTGAATGCGGAGATCCCCGGACACAGCACTGAAGCCGACCGCCCGGAGTCCCCGCAGCCGGCGCCCCGGGTCGCTGGGGGACCGGCCGCCGTCGTCGTCCTCGCCGCAGGCGCGGGGACGCGCATGAAGTCCCGCACCCCCAAGATCCTCCACGAACTCGGCGGCCGCTCGATGGTCGCCCACGCGCTCGCCGCGGCGCGCGGCCTCGAGCCGCAGCGGCTCGCCGTCGTCGTCCGCCATGAGCGGGACCGCGTCGCCGCGCACATTGCCTCGCTCGACCCCGCCGCGCTCGTCGTCGACCAGGACGAGATCCCGGGCACGGGCCGCGCCGTCGAGGTCGCCCTCGACGCGCTCGCGGCGCAGGCCGCCCTCGAGGGCACGGTCGTGGTCACGTACGGCGACGTCCCGCTCCTGAGCACCGACCTCCTGCGCGAGCTCGTGGTGCGCCACGAGGCCGAGGGCAACGCCGTGACCGTCCTCACCGCGGTCCTCGACAACGCGCATGGCTACGGGCGCATCCTGCGCGACGAGGAGGGCGCCGTCGCCGCGATCCGCGAGCACAAGGACGCCAACGACGACGAGCGCGAGGTCCGCGAGGTCAACTCCGGCATCTACGCGTTCGACGCGCGGGTCCTCGCCGACGCGCTGCGCCGCGTCACGACAGACAACGCGCAGGGCGAGAAGTACCTCACCGACGTCCTCGCGATCGCGCGCGGGGCGGGAGGCCGCGTCGCGGCGCTCGTGACCGAGGACCGCTGGCAGGTCGAGGGCGCGAACGATCGGGTCCAGCTCCAGGCGCTCGCCGCGGAGCTCAACCGCCGCACGGTCGAGGCGTGGATGCGCGCCGGCGTGACGGTCATCGACCCGGCGACCACGTGGATCGACGGCACGGTCCGGCTCGCCGAGGACGTCACGATCAAGCCCAACACGCAGCTCCACGGGGCGACCGTGGTCGAGCGGGACGCGGTCGTCGGGCCGGACTCGACGCTCACCGACGTGCTCGTGGGCGAGGGCGCGACCGTGCGCCGCACCGACGGCACGAAGGCACAGATCGGCCCCGGCGCGACCGTGGGCCCGTTCACCTACCTGCGCGCGGGGACGGTGCTCGGCGCGGACGGCAAGATCGGGGCGTTCTACGAGACCAAGAACGCGCAGATCGGCCGCGGCGCGAAGCTCTCCCACCTCGGCTACGTCGGGGACGCCGAGGTCGGCGAGGGGACGAACATCGGCTGCGGCAACATCACCGCGAACTACGACGGGGTCGCCAAGCACCGCACCGTGATCGGCGCGCACGTCCGGACGGCGTCGAACACCGTCTTCGTTGCCCCGGTCACCGTCGGGGACGGCGCGTACACGGGCGCCGGAGCCGTGGTCCGCAAGGACGTCCCCGCGGGCGCGCTCGCGCTCAACGTCGCCCCCCAGCGGAACGCGGAGGGCTGGACGGAGGCGAAGCGGCCAGGGTCGCCGTCGGCCGTCGCGGCCGCTGCCGCGAGAGAAGCCGCCGAGGCAGCCGCGCGGCCAGCCCAGCCCGCCCCGGTCCGAGAGCCCCAGACCACCTCCTCCAGCAGCATTCCCTCGACAGAAGAAGGCAAGTAGATGACCGAGATCACGGCCCACGGCGAGAAGCGCCTCGTCGTCGCGTCAGGGCGGGCCCATCCCGAACTCGCGCAGGAGATCGTGAAGGAACTCGGCACCGAGCTCCTTCCGACGTCGGCGTACGACTTCGCGAACGGCGAGATCTACGTGCGCTTCGAGGACAGCGTCCGCGGCGCCGACGCGTTCGTGATCCAGGCACACCCGGCCCCGATCAACGAGTGGATCATGGAGCAGCTCATCATGATCGACTCGCTCAAGCGCGCGAGCGCCAAGCGCATCACGGTCGTCTCGCCGTTCTACCCGTACGCACGACAGGACAAGAAGCACCGCGGCCGCGAGCCCATCTCCGCGCGCCTCATGGCCGATCTCTACAAGACGGCCGGCGCCCACCGCCTCATGAGCGTGGACCTGCACACGGCGCAGATCCAGGGCTTCTTCGACGGGCCGGTGGA
Organism: Sinomonas sp. P47F7; assembly: GCF_049332655.1. Taxonomy (GTDB): domain Bacteria; phylum Actinomycetota; class Actinomycetes; order Actinomycetales; family Micrococcaceae; genus Sinomonas. The sequence continues at coordinate 1,489,284 of NZ_CP186327.1, forward strand.
CCACCTCATGGCCATCCCGCTCCTCGCCGACTACGTGCGCACGCGCGTGGACCTCAACAAGGTCACGGTCGTCTCGCCGGACACGGGCCGCGTGCGCGTGGCCGAGCAGTGGGCCGAGCGCCTCGGCGGCGCGCCGCTCGCGTTCGTGCACAAGACCCGCGACGTCACGGTGCCCAACCAGGCAGTCTCGAAGCAGGTCGTGGGCCAGATCGAGGGCCGCGACTGCGTGCTCATCGACGACATGATCGACACCGGCGGCACGATCTCCGGCGCCGTCCAGGTGCTCAACAACGCGGGCGCTCGCTCGGTCATCATCGCCGCGACGCACGCCGTGTTCTCGGACCCCGCGTCGCGTCGGCTCGCGGAGTGCGGCGCGCGAGAGGTCGTCGTGACGAACACGCTGCCCATCGCTGCCGAGAAGCGCTTCGAGCAGCTCACGGTCCTCTCGATCGCGCCGCTCATCGCGCGCGCCATCCACGAGGTCTTCGACGACGGCTCCGTCACGAGCCTCTTCGACGGCCGCAGCTAGCGGTCCTCCCGAGGCGAGCGGACGACGGCGGGTGCGCACCCGCCGTCGTCCGCTTTCCGGCGGGCCCGTCTGGTACGATGGACGGCGAACCTTGGCGAGGGACTGTGCTGCTTCGTGGGCTGATGCTCATGGGATGGGCAGAGCCGTGATCGACTGGGTCTGAGACTCCTTCTGCGACGCACGTGCGGCGCTCGAGGCGTGCGGGCCGGTTGTCGCCCGCCCTCGCGCCAGGCCACCCAAGACCCGAAGGAGCATTCCATGACTGAGAAGTTCGCCGCCGAGAAGCGCACCGAGTTCGGCAAGGGCTACGCCCGCCGCACTCGCGCCGCCGGCAAGATCCCCGCCGTCATCTACGGCCACGGCGCCGAGCCGCTGCACGTCAGCCTCCCCGGCCGCGAGACGACGCTCGCCGTCCGCGTGGCCAACGCGCTGCTCACGATCGACATCGAGGGCGAGGAGCACCTCGCGCTCGTCAAGGACATCCAGCGCGACCCGGTCCGCCAGATCATCGAGCACATGGACCTCCTCACGGTCCGCCGTGGCGAGAAGGTCTCCGTGGACGTCCCCGTGCACCTCGTGGGCGAGGCCGCGCCGGGCACGGTCGTCAACCAGGAGGCCGTGACCGTGACGGTCGAGGCCGAGGCGACCCACCTCCCGGCCGCGCTCGAGGTGAGCATCGAGGGCCGCGAGATCGGCCAGCACGTCCACGCCGGCGACGTCGAGCTCCCGAAGAACGTCTCGCTCGTGACCGAGGCCGACGCGATTGTCGTCAACATCTCCGAGGCCGTCGTCGTGGCCGAGGAGCCCGCCGAGGGCGAGGCTGCTGCGGCCCAGGCCCCGGCTGAGGAAGCTGGCGAGTAAGCAGGTAGTCTGCGCTCATGATCCTCAGGCGGCCCGTCCCCGGTGGGGCGGGCCGCCGTCGTCCCTCCGGGTACAGATGATCTGTACCCGCTGCGCGTTGTGGGGGAGTTAGCTGTCCCCGAGACGCCTTGGCCTCTAAGGAGCACCCACCCCATGGCAGAGACGTGGCTCATCGTCGGCCTCGGAAACCCCGGACCCAAGTACAGCGGCAACCGGCACAACGTCGGCCACATGGTGCTCGACGAGCTCGCCGGCCGCGTGGGCGGGACGTTCTCTTCGCATCGCTCGCGCGCCATGGTGCTTGAGGGGCGGCTCGGCATCGGAGGCCCGCGCGTGGTCCTCGCCAAGCCGATCACGTATATGAACGAGTCCGGGGGTCCCGTCTCCTCCGCCGCGAAGTTCTACGGCGTGGACGCCGCGCACGTCGTCGCGGTCCACGACGAGATCGACATCCCGTTCGACACCGTGCGGCTCAAGCTGGGCGGGGGAGAGGGCGGGCACAACGGCCTGCGCGACATGACGAAGGCGCTCGGCACGAAGGACTACCTCCGCGTCCGAGTGGGCGTGGGCCGCCCGCCGGGGCGCATGGATGCCGCCGACTACGTGCTCCGCGACTTCTCGCCGACCGAGCGCAAGGACCTCCCCTTCCTGCTCTCGGAGGCGGCCGACGCGGTCGAGCTCCTGGTGCGCGAGGGGCTTCTCGCGGCGCAGCAGAAGCACCACCCGGCCAAGGCCTGACGCTTCCCGGCGCCCGAACCGCCCCGCTCCCCGTCCGCGAGGCCCGTTTCGGGCGCAGCAGAGGCAACTTTTGTACTTGTACAAGAGGAAAGTTGCTTAGGGCCCTGCCCCACAGTTGGCTAGACGGGGTATCTTTTGGACACCTGCATCTGCGGGAGCATGGGGAGGGGCAATGCAGTGGTCGGCCGGTGTGTCCGAACGCCGTCAGTCTGGCGGCGCACGGGCGTTTGCGGCTGACCGGGTTCAGTGGGTGCGCGGTGTCCGGCGGGACGAGCTGCAGGCCGCGCGGGACGCGCTCGACGACTCCCACAGCTTCGGGATCGTCATCACGGGCGAACGGGACATCGGCAAAGGTGCGTTCCAGACCGCCCTCGTCCGATCGCTCGCACCGTACATGTACGCCCAGACGCTGCGCAGCACGATCGCGGGCGCAGAGACCCCTTACGGCGCGCTCGCCCCACTGCTCGCGCGGCTCCCCGACGAGGCGCTCGAGAGCCCCGGCGCGACGATGCGCGGGATCATGGAGACGCTCGCCGAGGACGCGGCCGGCCGCCCCGCCGTCATCGCGCTTGAGACGCCCGGCGGCCTCGACGAGCTCAGCACCGCGACGCTCGTGCAGCTCATGACCACGGGCACCGCAAAGGTCATCGTCACCGCGACCAGGACGAGCGACCTCCCCGAAGACTTCCACTGGATGCTCACCGAGCAGCGCATCCGTGAGATCCCGCTCGAGCTCCTGCCCGAGGACCGCACCGAGCACGTGCTCCGGGACGTGCTCGGCGGAATCGTGCCCCGCACCGTGGCCCGCCTCCTCCACGCGATGGCGCACGGCAACCCTGAACTCCTCTACCGGATCCTCGCCGACTTCCTGCTCACCGAGCAGCTCCGCTCGACCGAGGGCGTGTGGACGCTCGCCGAGGACGCCGAGTCGACGCGCAGCCGCGAGATCGACGACGTGGTGCGCTCCCGGGTGGAGCGCGAGCCGAGCGACGTGCAGACCGCGATCGACGCGCTCGCGTGCGCGCGGCGGCTCTCGCTCGAGCGGCTCACGAACGTCTTCGGAGCCGAGACCGTGGCGCTCATGGACGAGTCGGGGCTCATCCACGTCGAGGAGCGGAACACCGTTTCACTCGCGGACCCGATCATGGCCGAGGTGGTCCGCGGCTGGCTCAGCATCCCGCGACGCCGCGAGCTCCGGGCGCTCATCATCGGGGCGGCCGAGCCCCCGCTCTCGACGCTCGGCGTCGTCGAGCTCCTGGGCTACGCCGCGTGGACGCGCGAATGCCAGACCGTGCTCCCGGCGTCGCACGCGATCGCCGCCGCGAGCGCGTCCCTGCGCCTCTACGATCCCCGCTTCGCGCTGGACTGCCTCGAGGGCGTCCCGCGTGTGCGCGGGACCTGGGCTACGGTCCAGCGGCTGCGCGCGGCCGCCTATCTTGGGCTCGGGCTTCCGCTCCAGGCGCATTCGATCCTCGAACAGATCGCGGAGGACGAGCTGGGCGACCTCGCCCCGGTCGAGTTCGCGGGCTACGTCGAGACGCTCGTCACGGCCAAGCGGGCCATTCCGCTGCGCGAGCAGGAGATCGCCCCGCTGCTTGACGACGCGCGGGCGCGGCTCCTGCCTCACGCGGGCCTCACAGCCGTCCCCGACGAGGAGACGGAGCGCGCGCGGGCCATCCTCGACCTCGCCGAGTTCGCGGACGCCGTGTACCTCGGGGACTTCGCGTCCGTCATCGACCGGATCGAGGGCATCGAGGAAGGCAGGCCGGGCTGGGACGACGAGCTGCGGCTGCGCGCCGGGTGCCTGCTCATGCAGGCCCAGGCATACGTCGGGCGCGAATCGGACGCGCTCTCCACGCTCCACGACATCTCGAGCCAGCTCGGCGGCCCGGCCGGGACCCCGCGCGTGCGCCACGAATTCAACACGCGCGCGTTCTTCGTCCTCCTGCTCAACGGCCACTGGCGCCAATGCCTCGCGCTCGTCCGCTCGTCCGGCCGCTCGACCGTTCCGAGCCTTCGGATCGAGGGTGCGCACTACGAGTTCGCCGCGGGCCTCGCGCTCGTCTACGCGGGCCGGGGCCCCGAGGCCCTTTCGCCGCTCCTCGCGGCCACGGCTCAGCTCGAGCAAGGCCACGTCCAGTCCTCGCTCGGCTGTGCGTACGCCGCGACGGCGTTCGCTTTCGCCCAGCAGGGGGACGCCGCGGCCGCCCGTACCTATCTGGACAAGGTCGAGGCCTGGTCCGCTCCGTGCAGCTATTCGATCAAGAGCTCGATGGACTTCTGCGCAGACATGGCCCGGCGGTGGATCGGCGAGCGCCACGCCGCCGCGCGCCTCGTCGCCTCCTCCCGCGAGGATCTCGGTGCGGGCCGGTGGACCATGGCCGGAATCAAGCTCCTCGGGGCTACCGTCGACACGGGACCGGAGGAGTTCGCGCTCCTCGAAGAGATCTGCTCGCACCGCCAGGGCCCGCTCGCGGAGCTGGGCCGCCGGCTCGCGCGGGGCTCCCGGCTCCGGAACCTGCCCGACCTCACTGCTGCGGCTGATCTCGCGGCCGAACTCGAGCTTGACACGCTCGAGTCGCGGTGCACCGCCGTCGGCCTCGACGTGGCGCGGGACAGGGGGGACGTGCGCTCGGCGCGCAGCCTCCAAGCTCGCCTCGACCGGCTCACCGGGCTCGTCGAGGTCCTCCCGGTCGTGCCGCAGAGCCTCGGGCCTCTGCTCACGTCGCGGGAGCGCGAGGTCGCGGTGCTCGCTGCCCGCGGCGAATCAAACCGGACGATCGCTGAGGAAATGGGGCTGTCAGTGCGTACCGTAGAAGGCCATCTGTACCAGGTGTTCTCGAAGCTCGGGATCACGTCTCGCTCCGAGCTCGCGGGGCTCCTCTGATGGCGCTTGAGCTCGTCGGGAGGGACCACGAAATAGCGCGATGCGCTGCCCTGCTCCGGGACCGGGTCCCGGCCGTGCTCGTGCTGGGCGAGACGGGGGTCGGCAAATCGGCCCTCGTCGCGGCCGTGCGGGACGAGATTGCGCCGGTCGCGCAGATGTTCGAGATCCACGGCAGCCCGTCTCTGCAGCGCGTGCCGTATGGCGTGCTCGCCCCGTTCCTGGGCGGGCTTCCCACGGCGGAGGCCGGTTCGAGGCTCTCCGTGCTGCGCGCGTTCTGGCGCCGCATCGAGGAGCTGCGGGTCGGCCGGGAGAGCCGGCTCGTGCTCGTCATCGACGACGCCCACTCGATTGACGCGCTCACCGCCGAGGTAGTCGCCGAGCTCGTCGGCGCGGGCTGGGCGCAGGCGCTCGTGACCTCGCCCGACGGCACGCTCCTCCCGCCCCCGCTCATGCAGCTGTGGCTTGACGGGGGAGCCGAGCGGATCGACCTTGAGCCGTTCACCTACGGCGAGGCCGCGCGGTTCCTCGAATCGAGCCTCGGCAGCCGCGTGCTGCCTTCGACGGTGCGCCGGCTGTGGCGCGACTCGCAGGGCAACCCGATGCTCCTGCGCTGCCTCGTCGAGGAGGCGCAGAGCACGGGTGCGCTCGCGGAGCGCAAGGGCACGTGGATCCTCGCGTCCGCGCTCGAGCGGCGGGGCGACGGGCTCGTGGGGCTCGTGCGCGAGCAGCTCCAGCGGCTCTCCTCCGACGAGCGCGACGCGCTCATGCTCGTGGCCGTCGCGCAGCCCGCGGCGCTGAGCCTCATCGAGGGCAACTTCGCGGCCGAGGTGGTGCGGAGCCTCGTCGCGAAGCGGCTCATCCTCCCGCCCACGGGACCGGACGGCTCGATCCGGCTCCGCCACAGCGTCTACGGCGAGGCGATCTTCCAGCTCATCCCGCTGAGCCGCTCGTTGCGCCTCCAGCAGCTCGCCGCCGACCACCGGGCCCGCCAGATCGCAACGGCGGACGGCCTCCTGTGCGCGGTCTCGTGGGCGCTCGGCTGCGGGCTCGCGCTCGAGGAGACCACTTTCCTGCGGGCCGCCAAGCTCGCGGCCCGACTCGGGGAGACCTCGCTCGCGCTCCGAGCCGCGGACGCCGTCAGGTCCCCTGAGCTTCGCGCCGAGGCCTTTCTGGTCCGCGGGATCGTCGCGTATGCCGCGAGCCACCACAGCGAGGCGGCCCGGCTGCTCGAGCCGTCGCCCGAGCTGGACGCCGAGGGCTTCCTCACGGCCGGGCTCCTGTGGCTCTACAGCAGGGACGCGTTGGGGCACCCGCACGAGGAGATCGCGCACGACGTCGATCGGCTCGCCGAGGCGTCCGACGGCGGCCCATGGGATCTTCTCCGCCTCGTCTTCGCGTCCGTCGCGGGAGACTACATGGCTCTCGAGGTCGGCCTCGCGGCGTGGCGCGCGAACCAGGCGACGGAGCGTTCCGCGGTGGAGCGCGGGGTCGTGGGCGCGCTCGAGGCCGAGGTGCTCGCGTGCAGGGGACTCCTGCTCGAGAGCGTCGACGCGGCGTCGAGCGCGCTTGAGCTGCTCGGTTCGGTCGAGGGCAGCGGGTGCCTCGCCGAGTTCGCGGCCGTCCGCCTCGTCTACGCCGCGGTCACGGCGGGCCAATGGGGCGCCGTCGAGTCGATCCCCGCGCGATTCTCGGGGTCGCGTCACCACGAGGAGTCCTTCCAGCTCGCGGCCACGCTCGCGTGTGCGCGCGGGCTCGCGTTCCTGCGCCAGGGGCGGTTCGGTCCGGCCCTCGAAGTCCTCGAGCCCACGCTCGAGGAGCTGCGCGTGTGCGATTCGCAGCACGTCTTCCAGCTGTGCGCGGCCGGGGCGGCCTACGCGGCGGCGCGGCTCGGCGACTGGGGCCAGGCCGCCGACTTCCTCGAGGACACGCGGTCCACCGAGCGTGTCCCGGCTTCGATCGTGCGGCCCATCGCCGGGCTGTTCGCGGCGGCCGCCGCGTGCGCGGTCCAGCCCGACCCCAGCGCGGTCGCGGCGCTCGAGCGCGCGGTCGACGCGGCCGTGCGGGGCACGCGGCGTGACGTGTGCCTCCAGGCGCTGTTCCTGTGGTTCGAGGCGGGCCAGCGCGACCGGCTCGACGAGCTGCTCGCCGTCTCCTGGCCCATGGAGGGGGAGTGGGCGGAGGCCGCCGTGCTCGTCTCTGCGGCGTTCGCGGAGGGGAGCCCCGACTCCCTCCGCTCGGCGGGGGACGCGCTGCGCAGCGCGTTCTACCCGCGCTTGGCGCGCGAATGCTACGGCGAGGCGCTCGCCCAACTCGAGAACACGCCGTCGCGCGCGGACGCCCGCGTGGTGTGGGAGGGGCAGCGCGCGTGCGACGCGGAGCTCGGCGAGTCGGAGCTGACCACCCAGCCCTCCGCCTCGGCGGGGGAGCTCACGCGGCGCGAGCGGCAGATCGTCGCGCTCGCCATCAGCGGGCTCAGCGACCGCGAGATCGCGGACCGGCTCATCGTGTCCGTGCGCACCGTCGAGGGGCACCTCTACCGCGCCTATTCGAAGCTCGGGGTGAGCAGCCGTGAGCAGCTTTCTACCGCCGTCGGACTCGCTCCGGAGAGTGAGTACACGGCGCAGCAGAGCAAGTAGTGGTGGCGAGGCCTTTCTCCCGCAAATGCGTAGTCTCCACTGATGCTCCTAGGGCTCGGGAGTGGGAAAGTTGAAGGGCCGGGGCCACCCGGCACGGCTAGCCCGAAAGGACAGCCCTAGGGACTGAGCCGGCGACGACGGAACCTCCCCGAGACCAAGGTTCCTCCCCCAGCCGTCGCCGGCTCTTCCCCTGTCTGGGGCGGGCCAGGGCCGCGCTCGGGGCGGCGAGGCGGGGCCACCGTCCGGGGCTCGCGGAGAAGCGTGGGAGAATGGATTGCGGCACACAGCCGTAACGTAATTAGTGAACTCATTCTCCCTGCGTGAAGGAGCCGTCCCCGTGGCCCTCGTCAGCATCCCGGCCGCCCTCCGATCAGCCCAGGGCCTCGATGGCCGCGGAAGCGATGCCTCCCTCCACGAAGCCCGCCTCGACGACGCCGAGGCGCAGCGCATCCGCCACGACTTCCCGGCCCTCGACCAGGAGGTCAACGGGCACCCGCTCATGTACCTCGACTCGGGCGCCACATCGCAGAAGCCGCGCAGCGTGCTCGAGGCCGAGCAGGACTTCTACGAGACGCGGAACGCCGCCGTGCACCGCGGCGCCCACGAGCTCGCGGTGCGCGCCACCGACGCCTACGAGGACGCGCGCGCGAAGGTCGCGGCGTTCGTTGGCGCGGAGCCCGAGGAACTCGTCTGGACCTCGAACGCGACCGAGGCGATCAACCTCGTCTCGTACGCGCTCTCCAACGCGAGCGCGTGGGCCGAGCGCGGCCGAGGGGGAGCGGAGCTCAAGCGCTTCGCGCTCGGCGTGGGGGACGAGATCGTGGTGACTGAGCTCGAGCACCACGCGAACCTCATCCCGTGGCAGGAGCTCGCCTTCCGAACGGGCGCCCTCCTCCGCTACATCCCGGTCGACGACGACGGCCGACTGGACCTCGCCGAGGCCGCCCGGATCGTCGGGCCGCGCACGCGGATCCTCGCGTTCTCCCACGCCTCGAACGTGCTCGGCACGGTGAGCCCGGTCGAGGAACTCGTGGAGCTCGCGCACCGGTTCGGCGCGCTCGTGGTCCTCGACGCGTGCCAGTCAGTCCCGCATATGCCCGTGGACTTCAAGGCGCTCGGCGTCGACTTCGCGGCGTTCTCGGGCCACAAGATGCTCGCGCCAACCGGCATCGGCGCACTCTACGGCCGCGCCGAGCTCCTCGACGCGCTCCCGCCGTTCCTCGTGGGCGGCTCGATGATCACGAAGGTCACGATGGAGCGTGCGGAGTACCTGCCCGCACCGCAGCGCTTCGAGGCCGGGACCCAGCGCATCTCGCAGGCCGTGGCCCTCGCCGCCGCCGTCGACTACCTGCGCGAGACCGGCATGGCGCGCATCGCCGAGCGCGAGGCCGAGCTCGGTGGGCGGCTCGCCGAGGGCGTTGCCGCGATCGACGGCGTGCGGCTGCTGGGCCCCGCCCCAGGGGAGCGGTGGTACGGCCACGCGCGCTTCGGCCTCGCGGCGTTCGACGTCGACGGCGTGCACGCGCACGACGTCGGCCAGTACCTCGACAGCCGGGGCATCGCCGTCCGCGTGGGTCACCACTGCGCCCAGCCGCTCCACCGCCGCCTCGGCCTCACCGCGTCGACGCGCGCGAGCGCGTACCTGTACACGACCGAGGCCGAGGTCGACGGGCTCGTCGCGACGCTCGCCGAGGTGCGGGGCTTCTTCGGGCTCGGGGCGAAGGCGGGCGCATGAGCCTCGACGCGCTGTACCAGCAGGTGATCCTCGAGCACGCGAAGGAGCGCCACGGGAGCGGCTTCGACGGCGCGCCGGCGGCCGGGTCCGGCCACGGCGAGTCGCACCAGCTCAACCCCGTGTGCGGTGACGAGGTCACGGTCCGGGTCGACGTGGCCGACGGCGCGATCAGCGGGCTCCGGTGGGAGGGCCATGGGTGTTCCATCTCGATGGCCTCCGCTTCCGTGCTCCACGACCTCGCCGAGGGTGCGACCACCGAGGAGTTCGGCGAGCTCGTGGGTGCTTTCCGGGACATGCTGCGCTCGCGAGGCGCGGTCGCGGGGGATCCGGAGGTCCTGGGGGACGCCGCGGCGTTCGAGGGCGTCTCCAAATACGTCGCGCGGGTCAAGTGCGCCATGATCGCGTGGGTCGCGGCCGAGGACGCCGCGCGCCAGGCCCAGGCCTGAGGTGGAGCAGGCCTGACGCGGTGGAGAAGGCCTGATGTGCGGGCCGGCCTGACGCGGTGGAGAAGGCCCTGACGCGGCCCCGTAAAGGACGCGTAAAGGCCCAATCGGGTGGGACTCAGTTCCCTGTTGCCGATCTGTGACTTCGGCGTACTCTGTGCCTGACTCCGGCGGCGTGTCGCGCTACCGGCGGGGGGAGGCTTGAATATGCTGCGAGATTCAGCTGTCTCGGTTTTGCCGAGACGGCCGGTGCGGCCGTCGTCAGATGCGGCGGAGCGCCAGGCCGATCGTCTGCAATGGGCCATGCTCGTCCGTCAGGACGAGCTCGAGGCCGCGACCCGTGCGCTGCAGGGTCGGGGCTCCCTCGGCACGGTCATCACGGGCCCGCCCGGGGTCGGCAAGTCGTTCCTCGCGAGCGCCGTCCTGACCACGCTCGGTGGGGGCGTGTACCCGCTCCGCCTCCGCACGTCGACCACGGGTCCGTCGCTCGACTACGCGTGCCTGGGCGCGCTCCTCGCCCGGCTCCCGAAGGGCGCCGCCGCCTCTCCGACGGGCCTCCTGCTCGCCGTCGAACGCATGCTCCGCGAGGACTCCGGGGGCCACCCCGTGGTCCTCGTCGTCGAGTTCACGGGTGAGCTCGACGAGGGGAGCATCGGCGTCCTCCTGCATCTGCTCCTGACCGGAACGGCGAGGCTCCTCGCCGTCGCCCAGCGCGCGACCGATCTGCCGGCGGACTTCCTGCGGCTCGTGCGGCGGGGCCGGCTCGCCGAGATCCCGCTCCGTGGGATCGGCATCCCCGAGACCCGGCTCCTCGTCTCGGCGCTCGTGGACGGGCGCGTCGCCTCGTCGGCCGTGGGAGAGCTCCACCACGCGTGCGGGGGCAACCCCGCGTCCGTACAGGGGATCGTGCGGCGCGAGCGGGCCACGGGAAACCTTCACAAGCGGGGCGGCGTCTGGACGCTCGACGGTGCGGTCGAGCCAGAACCGGGGAGCGGGACGGATGAGATCATCCGTGCCAGGTGGGCGCGCGAGCCGCAGGACGTGCGTGAGGTCATCGAACACCTGGCTGTGGCCCGGCGGGTCCCGATCGCGGGACTGGCCGGGCTTTTTGGTTCCGAGGTGCTCGTGGACATGGAGGACCGTTCGCTCATCGCGGTCGACGCCACTGAGCACCGCTGCGCCTACCTGCGCGAGCCGCGCATGGCCGAGCTGGTCCGCGAGCGGCTCGGGCCGGACCGCCACCGCGAGCTCGCGTCCCTCACGTCCCTCGGCGGGGCGCCCGAGGAGACCGGGCTCGACCGCGAGGACCTCGTCTCCTACGTCGAGTGGAGCCTCGGGGTCGGGAGCACGCTCGCTCCCGAGCTCACGGTGCACGCGGCGCGCGCGGCGATCGGCCTCTACGAGCCCCGCCGCGCGCTCGAGCTCCTGGACCGGGCACCGGACATCGCGGGGCCCACGGCCGTCGAGGCGGCGTTCCAGCGGGCCGCGGCGCTCTCCCTCCTCGAACGCAAGGACGAGGCCCTCTCGGTGCTCGACGCCGTCCCGTCCGAATCGTTCGCGGAGCTCGACCCCGTCACGATGGCACGGCACGCCGCGGCGAAGTCAGAGCTCCTCACGTGGCTGCCCGAGCGCGGCGAGGCCCAGGAGCCGCTGCACATCGCGTGGGACGAGTTGGCCCGGAGGGAGGATGCCGACCCCGCGGACCTCAAGGACGCGGGCGAGGTCCTGGACCTCGCCGAGTACCGGCTCCGCGCGTTCCGGGGCGACTTCTCCTCGGTCCTCGACGCGCTCGAGTCCGCGTCGCGCCGCACCGGCTCGAGCGAATACTTCCGCCGCGAGAGCTCGCTCCTGCTCGCCCTCGGCTGGGCCGTGTGCGGCCGCGAGGCTGACGCGGCGGCGCTCATGGCCTCCTTCGGGCTGAGCTCGCCGCTGCACACGGACGACGACGCGTACCTCACCGCCGCCTTCGCCGCGTGGATCAACAACGGCGACTGGAAACGGTGCGTGGACCTGTTCGAGGCCTACGTGGATCGCGGCGGGCGGCGGCTGAGCCTCCGGGGCGGGATCGCGGAGCTGTTCCTCGCCGTCGCGCTCGTCCTGGCCGGGCGGGGGAGCGCGGCCCTCGAGCCGCTGCTCAATGCCGTGGCCCAGCTCGAGGAGTTCCCGGCCAAGAACGCGCTCCACACGGCCTACGCCGCGACGGCGTTCGCCTATGCGCAGATCGGGGACGCGGGTGAGGCCGAGAGGTTCCTCGAGCACGCTGCCGCGGGCCGCCAGCACGCGCCGTGGCTCTTCGAGTTCATCGCCGACTTCTGCGAGGGCATGGCCCGGCGCTGGCTCGGCGACCCCGCCGCCTCGGAGGCGCTCTTGGAGCACGCCGTCGAGGACGAGGCCGCCGGCCGGGTGACGGCGGCCGGCATCCGGGTGTTCGGCTCGAGCGTCCCCGGGACCGAACGCGAGTTCCTGTGGATCGAGCGCCTCTCGCACCACCGGCAGGGACCGCTCGCGCACCTCATGGCCGCTGTCGCGAGCGCGACGCGGCGCAAGGACGCCGAGGCCCTGCTCGACGCCGCCGAGATGGCGTACGGAATGGAGCTCGACGCGGTCGAGGCCCGCTGCGCGGCGCTCGCGCTCGACTTCGCACGGGACCACAGCGAGTCAGCGGCGGCGGGGCGCGCGCAGACGCGGCTCGACCGGCTCACGCGGATCCTGCCCACGCTTCCGCTCATCCCGCAGGTTCCCGCACCGGTCCTCACCGAGCGCGAGCGGCAGATCGCGGTCATGGCCGCCTCGGGCGCGTCGAACCGGGACATCGCGGATGCGGTCGGGGTCTCCGTCCGCACGGTGGAGGGGCATCTGTACCAGGTCTTCATGAAGCTCGGGGTCTCGTCTCGAGGCGGACTGGACGGTTTGGTCTGACGTGGTCGCGAAGATGGGGGTGAAGTTGGCTGGGAGCCCATCGGTCGCCGAGACGACCAGGCGTGATCTCGCGGCAGCGGCCGCGACGGCGCTCCGCCGCGAGGGGGCGGGAGCGGTCCTCGTGGTCGGAGAGGGCGGCGCGGGAAAGACCTACCTGCTCGACGACGTCGTCGCGGCCTTGCGCGGCGAGTCCGAGATCCTCGAGCTCCGCACGGGCCGGAGCCTCCGATCCGTGACGTACGCGGCGCTCATCGAATGCCTTCCGAGGCTTTCGCCCGAGGACGTCCAGGACCGCATTGGCGTGCTCCGCGCCCTGTGGGCCGAGCTGCACCGGCTCTCGGGCGAGGCTGGCCGGCCCGTGGTCCTCGTGGTGGACGACGCTCAGGATCTCGACGACGGCTCCGCGGGCCTCATCGCGGAGGCCGTGGCATCCTCCTGGGTCAGGCTCCTCGCGACCGGAACGGCCCGGAACGGCCTCCCGCGGGACTTCCTCGACATGTGGCACGACGGCATCGCCGAGCGCATCGAGCTCGCGCCGCTGAGCCTTGCCGAGAGCCAGTCCGCGGCGGAGGAACACCTCGGCGGGAACCTGTCCGTCACCGCCACGGGCGTCCTGCACCGCCTCAGCGGGGGCAACCCCCTCCACCTGCTGTCCCTCATCGACGAGGCCGTCGAAGCGGGAACGCTCGTGCGCAAGCGCGGGATCTGGCTCCTCACAAGCGGCTTCGCGAGCCGAGGGGACGCGCTCGCCGAGTCCGTCCGCAGCAGCATGGAGTCGCTCACCCCCGCCGAGCGCGAGGTCCTCATGCTCGTGGCCCTCACCGAGCCGCTCCCGCGTGCCGCGGCGCGAGTGCTCGGCGAGCGTGAGGTCCTCGACCGGCTCAATGACCTCGGCTGGTTTGCCGAGCCTGGCGCGGACGGGCTGCGCCTCCGCTATCCGCTCGAGGCCGACGCCGTGCGGCGCATGACGACGTCGACGCGCCGGCTGCACCTGTACCGCCGTGCGCTCGCGCTCGGCGGCGAGGACCTGCGGCAGCCCTCCAACGAGCTGCGGCTGCTCGAACTGGCGCTCGATACTGGCGCGACGCTCCCCGCGGCCGAACTCGTCCGCGGCGCCGCGGCCGCCGTGCGCAGCTTCCGCAACGACCTCGGGCTCCGCGCGGCCGCGCTCATAGACCGCTCGGCCGAACGCTCGCTCGCGCGCGGCATCGTGGCCCGCGCCCACCTCAACCTCGGCGATCCCGGGGCGGCCCTCGCTGCCCTCTCGGTCACGCCGGCCGTTCCCTCGGACGTCCGAGACGTCCTCGCGGGATCGCTCGTCAAGTTCACGGCCCGCACCGCGCTCGGCGAACTCGACCTCGTGGACTCGGACGCGGCGGACCTCGAACGTGCCGCCGAAGGCGTCGACCTGCGCACCGGCGCGGGAGGTGTCCCGTACGGCCCCGGCGTGAAGGAGTCCGTGCTGCGGCGCGCCCGCCTGCTCCGCGCCCTCGCCGCGGTCGAGCGCGCCGACTTCGCCGCCGTCGTCAAGGCCCTCGACCACGACGGCCGGCTCCCTCAGGCCGCCGCAGCGCCAGCAATCGAGCGAAACCTGTGGCTCCTCCTCGAGGCCGAGGTCCAACTCGCCGCGGGACGTTTCGAGACCGCAGCGCGGACCTCGGGGCTCGCGCTCTCGGACCCGGAGGCGGACACCGAGCATTTCCCGCTCGAGGAGCACGGACTGCTCCGCTACCTGGCCGCGGCGCTGCTCGTGGGGGACTGGTCGAGCGCCGAGGGCGTCCTGAGCTCCTACCCGGGGGGCTCGATGCGGCCGATCGTCGTGTTCGGGCCCGGGCTGTACTGCGCGCTGGCGTACGCGTACCTGCGCCAGGGGCGCGAGCCCGAGGCCGAGGCGATCCTGCGGGACGTCGTCGAGAACCTCGAGCTCACCGACCCGCTCCAGCTCCTGGGGGTCGCGTCGTCGTTCGCCGCGTGGGCCGCCGCGGCCACGGGGAGCGCGGCCACGGCGCGCCAGCACCTCGCACGGGCGGAGGCGACCGCGGGCCTCGGCAGCGTGGCCATGCGGCACGTCGCGGCGATGCACCGCGCCGGGGCACTCGAGCTGCTCGAGCCCGGTTCAGGCCTTCCGCTCCTCGACGCGATCGCCGAGGAGAACCGCGCAGCGGGCCGTCCCGGCTGGGAACTCCTCGCGCGCGTGCTCAGCTTCGAGCTCGGTGCCGAGGACGTGGGCGGGCGCGCGGCCGAGCTCGCCGCGGCCGCCGAGGGACCATGGGCCGCGGCGTGGGGCGCGTGGGCCTCGGCCGACACGGCCGGAAGCGGCGACTGGCTATCTCGCGGCCGGCGAGCTCTTCCACGGGCTCGCCCTGTACCGCCGGGCGCGCGCGGCGTACGCGCGGGCCGCTGGATGCTTCGACGACGCGGGCGACCGCGCGGCCGCCCGCCGCGCGGCTCGCTGGCCCGTGCGTGCGAGGGCCTCCCGGGCTCCGGAGAGGCCGGCGAGAAGGAGGAGGCGATCCTCGCCTCCCTGCGCCTGAGCCGGCGCGAGCAGGACGTCGTGGACCTCGCCCTCGAGGGCCTGAGCGACCGGCAGATCGCGGACCAGCTCCACCTCTCCGTCCGCACGGTCGAGGGGCACCTGCACCGCAGCTACGCGAAGCTTGGCGTGCGCAGCCGGGACGAGCTCCACGAAGCGGTCAACGACTGACAACCCCCCACGTCAGACGGGGGTTCCGTGGGGACTGCCTGCCGTTGGACAGGACCATTCGAGTACTCGCGCGGCGCGCCCAGTGCCGAGTACGCGCCTACGCGTAATGGGTGCCGGTACTCCTGCGTACAGGCCAAGGGTTCCCCCTCCGGAGGCGCGTAGTAGCTCGGGTACCGACTACTGGTGACCAGCGAACACCGCGCGGCTGTACTGGAGAGGTGAGGGGCCGGCATCCGACCGACCCCCATACGGGGAAGCCGAGGAACTGTCATGTCCGTAGGCGCGCAGCAGAGTGTGGCCCACACGATCACCGCGTGGTGGGGACCCCGCCTCTCGACTGTGTTGAGGTTTGCAACACCTTTGGCACGCACCGCGAGTTCGGTGCGCATCGCCCGCTCGGAGCGCGCGCAGGCCTGGCCGCGACGATACGCGCTGTACCTGCGCGCGGTTGATTCCGCCGTCGTCCTCGCCGCTGCGGCGGGTGGTCTCATCCTCGGCGACAACAGCCCTCGCGGGCTCGCCGCGATCGCGGCGATCGCCGTCCTCTGGCCCGTGGCGCTCGGTATCTACGGCACCCGGGACGCGTCCGTGCTCGGCATCGGCGCCGAGGAGTACCGGCGCGTGGTCGCGGCATCGTTCCAGCTCTTCGCGGTCCTCGCGATCGCCTCGGTGCTCATGACCGACTGGCTGCCCGCCCGCGTCTTCGCGCTCGTGTTCAGCACGGGGGTCATGGCCCTCCTCGTGGTCCGCTGGATCAGCAGGCGCTGGCTCAACCACCAGCGTCAAAGCGGGCTGTATCTGACCCCCGCGGTGGTGGTCGGCGAGCCCGAGGACGTGCGCTACGTGGTGCGGCGGATCGCCGCGAGCGACGGCGCGCCCTACAACGTCCTCGGCGCCGTCCTCCCCGGCGGGCGGCGCGGCCAGAGCCTCGCGGTCGACGGCGTGCGGCTCCCCGTGCTGAGCTCGACGGACGACGTCGTGCGGACGGTCGCGCTCAAGAAGGCGGCTGCCGTCATCATCGCCGGCCCGGTCCCGGGCGGCAACCGCTACGTGCGCGAGCTCGGCTGGAACCTCGAACAGCACGACGCCGAACTCGTGCTCGCCTCGACCCTCACGAACGTCGCGGGCCCGCGCATCCACTGGCGGCCCGTCCAGGGGCTCCCACTCATGGAGGTGGACCTCCCGCACTACACGGGCGCCAAGCACGTGGTGAAGCGGGCCCTGGACCTCGTGCTCGCGTGCGCTGCCCTCGTGGTCCTCGCCCCGGCCATGGGCGTCCTGGCCCTCATCGTGCACTTCGACTCGGCGGGCCCGGTGCTGTTCCGCCAGGAGCGCATCGGCAAGGCCGGAAGGCCGTTCGCGATGCTCAAGTTCCGCTCGATGGTGCAGGACGCCGAGTCGCGGCTCGAGGAGCTCAAGGCGGAGGACGAGGGCGCGGGCGTCCTGTTCAAGGTCAAGGACGATCCGCGCGTGACCCGCTGCGGCAAGTGGATGCGGAAGTACTCGCTCGACGAGCTCCCGCAGTTCCTCAACGTCCTCAAGGGGGAGATGAGCCTCGTCGGCCCGAGGCCTCCGCTCGCCCGAGAGGTCGGCGAGTACGAGCGGTACACGCACCGCCGGATGCTCATCAAGCCCGGCATCACGGGCCTGTGGCAGATCAGCGGGCGCTCGGACCTGGACTGGGACGATTCGGTCCGGCTCGACCTGTACTACGTGGAGAACTGGTCGATCATGGGCGACCTCATGATCCTGTGGCGCACGTTCCGCGCCGTCGTAGCCCCCAGCGGGGCGTACTGAACCGCATGACTCCGGGCAACCCAGCAAGCGTGCATCGAGAGAAGAGGCAAGACCATGGCGGACCTTCCGCACTCGCTCCTCCAGTTCCGGGGATCCGGCGCTGGGAGCGAGCCTGACCGCCCACTCGCGGTCGTCGTCGTCGGTGCGGGCTACTGGGGGCCCAATCTGGCACGGAACTTTCAGCGCTCGGCCGACTGGGACCTGGTGGCGGTCTGCGATCTGGACCTCGACCGCGCGGCGGGCCTCGCGTCGCTCTACGGCGCGACCGCGTTCGGTTCCCTCGACGAGGCGCTCGACACGCTCGACGTCGACGCGGTCGCCATTGCGACGCCGGCCAGGACGCACCACCACGTGGCGCTGACGGCACTCGGGGCCGGCAAACACGTGCTCGTCGAGAAGCCCCTCGCCGACCACTGGTCCAAGGGCACGGACATGGTCGCGGCGGCAGACTCGCGCGGACTCGTCCTCATGGCCGACCACACGTACTGCTACACGCCCGCCGTGCAGAAGATGCGCGAGCTGCTCGCCGACGGCGAGCTCGGTGACGTCCTGTACGTCGACTCGGTCCGGATCAACCTCGGGCTCGTCCAGCCGGACGTCGACGTGTTCTGGGACCTCGCCCCCCACGACCTCTCCATCCTCGACTTCATCCTCCCCGACGGGCTCACGCCCGAGGCGGTGTCCGCGCACGGCGCGGATCCGCTCGGCACGGGACGCGACTGCGTGGGGCACCTCTCGTTCGACCTGCCGTTCGGGGCCATGGCCCACATCCACGTCAACTGGCTCAGCCCCACGAAGATCCGCCAGATGGTCATCGGCGGGACGCAGCGCACTCTCGTCTGGGACGACCTCAACCCGCAGCAGCGGCTGAGCGTCTACGACCGCGGGGTCCAGCTGCCCAAGCGTGGTGCCCACAGCAACGGTGCCCACAGCACCGCGGACCGGCGCGACGCCGCGATCTCGTACCGCCTCGGCGACACGTGGTCGCCCGCGCTTCCCGAGCGCGAGGCCCTCGGCCAAATGGTCGCCGAGTTCGCGGCCGCGATCCGCGGGAAGCGGCCCTCGGCCACGAGCGGAGCGTCCGCGCTGCGCGTCTTGGGCGTGCTCGAGGCGACGAGCCGGAGCCTCCAGACTGGGGGCGCGAAGGCTGACGTCGCACCACCGGACCGCATGACCGGGCCGGGACTCTTCGGACACGAGCTCGTCGACGGCGCGCTGAGGCAGGAGGCGGGGGCATGACTGTTCTGGCAGGCGCACGGGTGCTCGTGACGGGCGGTGCGGGGACCATCGGATCCACGGTCGTGGACCATCTGCTCGACGCGGGCGTGGAGCACGTCGACGTCCTCGACAACCTCACGCGCGGAAGGCTCGCGAACCTCGACCATGCGCTCGCCACAGGGCGGGTGCGGCTCATCGAGGGCGACCTCCGGGACCGGGACACCGTCCACGACGCGACGATCGGCAAGGACCTCGTGTTCCACGAGGCCGCCATCCGCATCACGCAGTGTGCCGAGGAGCCGCGCCTCGCGCTCGAGGTGCTCGTCGACGGGACGTTCACGGTCCTCGAGGCGGCCTCGCAGCACGGCGTGGACAAGGTGGTGCTCGCCTCGAGCGCGTCGGTCTACGGCGCGGCGGACGAGTTCCCGACCGGCGAGCGGCACCACCACCACAACAACGACACGCTGTACGGCGCGGCCAAGAGCTTCAACGAGGGCATGGCCCGCAGTTTCCGCGCGATGTACGGGCTCGACTACGTGGCCCTTCGGTACTTCAACGTGTACGGGCCGCGCATGGACGTCCACGGCCTCTACACCGAGGTGCTCGTGCGCTGGATGGAGCGGATCGCGGACGGGCGGCCCCCGCTCGTGTACGGCAACGGCGAGCAGACCATGGACTTCGTCTACACGAGCGATGTGGCGCGCGCGAACATCTACGCGGCCGAATCGGCCGTGCGCGAGGGCGTCTACAACGTGGCGAGCGGCACCGAGACGAGCCTGCTCGCGCTCGCGGTCGCGCTCCTGGCCGCGATGGACTCGAAGCTCTCCGTCGAGTTCGGCCCCGAGCGCAAGGTCAACGCCGTGACGCGGCGGCTCGCCGACACGGCCGCGGCCGCCCGGGACCTCGGGTTCCGATCCGAGATGCCACTCGACGAGGGCCTCCGCCGGCTTGTCTCGTGGTGGCGCCCGCTGCGCGAGGAGATCGCCGCGGCGAGGGTCGTGGCCGCGTCATGAGCGCGGAGGCGGGGCAGGCCCCAGCGCAGAGCGATGAGGGCCGCATCAACGTCATGAAGCCCTGGGTCGGGGCGGAGGAGGCACGCGCGGTCGCCGAGGTCATTGCCTCCGGGTGGCTCGCGCAGGGCCCGCGCGTCGCGGAGTTCGAGCGGGCGTTCGCCGCGGCCCAGGGCGTGTCGCACGGCGTCGCCGTGTCGAGCTGCACGACGGCGCTGCACCTCGCCCTCGTTGTCGCGGGCGTCCAGCCCGGCGATGAGGTCGTGGTGCCCTCCTTCTCCTTCATCGCGACGGCGAATGCGCCGCGGTACGTCGGGGCCGAGCCGGTGTTCGCGGACGTCGACCCCGTGACCGGGAATCTCACGGTCGCGGGCGTGGCCCAGGTGCTCGGGCCCCGCACGGCGGCGGTCATCGTCGTCGACCAGGGCGGGGTCCCTGCGGACGTCGAGCCGCTCGCGGAGCTGTGCGCTGCGCGGGGGATCGCGCTCATCGAGGACGCGGCGTGCGCGGCCGGCTCGCGCTACCACGGGCGGCCCGTGGGGATCGGCGCGGACATCGCGGCGTGGTCGTTCCACCCGCGCAAGCTCCTCACGACGGGCGAGGGCGGCATGCTCACGACCGATCGCGGCGAGTGGGCCGAGCGGGCCCGGCACCTCCGCCAGCACGCCGCGAGCCTCTCCGCCGCCGAGCGCCACACGTCGCTGCGCGCCCCCGCCGAGCGGTACTCCGAACTCGGCTTCAACTTCCGGATGACGGACGTGCAGGCCGCGATCGGCCTCGTGCAGCTCGGGCGCCTCGCCAAGATGGTCGAGCGCCGGCGCGAGCTCGCCGCGGTCTACCGCGACGCGCTCGACGACGTCCCCGGCCTCCGGTTCGTCGAGGACCCTCCCGAGTGCGCCTCCAACTTCCAGTCGCTGTGGGCCGAGGTGGGCGAGGAGTTCCCGCTGAGCCGCGACGGCCTCCTCGGCGCGCTCGCGGTCGAGGGCATCTCGGCGCGGCCCGGCATCATGGCCGCCCACCTCGAGCCCGCGTACGAGGGATGGCCCCGCCGCGTCCCGCTCACCGTGACAGAGCGGCTCACGGCCCGCACGCTCATCTTCCCGCTGTACCACGAGCTCGGCGAGGCCGGCGTCTACCGCGTGGCCGAGGCCGTGCGGCACGCGGCCGCGGCCGCTCCCGCGCGGAGGGAAGTGCGGACATGACCGAACTTCTCCTCGTCGCCGCGAGCGGGCTGGCCCGCGAGGTCATGGCGCTCGTGCGGGCCGGCGACGACTTCGACGTTCTCGGGATCCTCGACGACGATCCTGTCCGAGCCGGCAGCGTCCTCGACGGTGCCCACGTGCTCGGCCCGCTTGCCGAGGTGCGCAAGCACCCGGGCGCGCGGATCGTCGTGTGCGTGGGCAGCGGAGCGACGCGTGCGGACATCGTCCGGCGGCTCGGCGCCCTCGGGCTCCCTCCCGGCCACTTCGCGACCATCGTGCACCCGACCGCGATCGTGCCCGAGGGCTGCACCGTGGGGGAGGGGAGCATCCTGCTCGCGAACGTCGTCATGACCGCGGCGGTCACGCTGGGGCGCCACGTCGTCGTCATGCCTGGGGTGACGCTCACGCACGGCGACTTCGTGGACGACTATGTGACGTTCGGTGCGGGAGTCTCGCTGGGAGGCTCCGTCGTCGTCGGCCGCGCGGCCTACCTCGGCATGAACAGCAGCATTCGGCAGCGCACCCGGGTGGGTGCGCGGGCCGTCATTGGCATGGGCGCGGCCGTGGTTACGGACGTGCCCGAGGGGCAGACATGGGTCGGTGTCCCCGCCCGACCCATGTCGCAGCTTTCCGGCGGGAGTTCTCAGGGGGTGGAACGATGACCACGGAGGCGCAGGCCGGCCGGATCCACCGGGTTCCGTTTGTGGATCTGGCCGCGCAGCAGCGGGAGGTGAGCGCCGACGTCGTGCCCGAAGTGGTGCGCGCGCTCGACGCGGGGGCGTTCATCGGGGGGCCCGACGTCGCAGCGTTCGAGGAGGAGTACGCCGCGTTCGTCGGCGTGCGCGCGTGCATCGGCGTGGGGAACGGCACGGACGCGCTCGAGCTCTCGCTGCGCGCCGTCGGAGTAGGGCCCGGCGGCGAGGTGATCCTGCCCGCCAACACGTTCGTCGCCACCGCGGAGGCGGTGGTCCGCGCGGGGGCGCGCCCCGTGATCGTGGACGTCGATCCGGAGACGCTCCTCATCGACACGGACAAGGTGGGCCGGGCGGTGGGGCCTAGGACTCAGGCCATCGTCCCGGTCCACCTGTTCGGCCAGACCGCGCCCGTCGAGGCGATCGTCCCGCTCGCCGCGCGGCGCGGGATCGCGGTGGTCGAGGACGCCGCGCAGGCGCAGGGGGCGCGGCGGTTCGGCCGCAGCGCCGGCGGCCTGGGCCACATCGCGGCCACGAGCTTCTACCCCGGCAAGAACCTCGGCGCGGCCGGCGATGCGGGCGCCGTGACCACGAACGATCCACTCCTCGCCGACGTGGTGCGGCTCCTCTCCGCGCACGGGAGCGCAGTCAAGTACGTGCACGAGGTGGTGGGCTTCAACTCGCGGCTCGACGCCGTCCAGGCGATCGTGCTGCGCGCCAAGCTGCGGCGGCTCGCCGAATGGAACGCACGACGGCGGCAGGCGGCAAAGCTCTACGGCGAGCTTCTCGACGGGGTGCCCGGGGTTCGGACCCCGCGGAGCCAGCCCGGCAACGAGGACGTGTGGCACCTCTACGTGGTACGCGTCGAGGACCGCGCGCGGGTGCAGACCGCGCTCTCCACGGCCGGGATCGGCACGGGCATCCACTACCCGACGCCCGTGCACCTGACCGACGCCTTCGCATATCTGGGCTACGCCCGTGGCGACTTCCCGGTCGCGGAGGCCGCCGCGCGCGAGCTGCTCTCGCTGCCCATGTTCCCCCACATCACGCCCGAGCAGCAGCGGCTCGTGGCCGAGGTGGTGAGGGGATGCTGAGGCTCAAAGCAAGGCCGCTCCTCCCGCGCCCCCTCGCCTCGCGTCTGCTCGTGTCCGTCGTGGTGCCGTGCTACAACTACGGCCACTACCTCCCCGCGGCGGTGGCGAGCGCGCTCGACCAGCCCGGCATCGACGTCGAGGTGATCATCGTCGATGATGCGTCGACCGACGGCAGCGCGGACGTCGCCGAACGGCTCGCCGCGGCCGACGCGCGCGTGACCCTGGTCAGGCACGAGCGCAACCAGGGGCACATCGCGACCTACAACGACGGGCTCGCACGGGTGGCCGGCGAGCTCGTGGTGCTGCTCTCGGCGGACGACCTGCTCGCCCCCGGAGCGCTCACGCGCGCCGCCGCCCTGTTCGAGGCGCGTCCCGAGGTGGGGCTCGTCTACGGGCGGGTCGTCGAGTTCTCGGATGCCACCGCGGTCTCCACCGCGCGGATCGGCGCTCGCGGTTCGTGGACCATCTGGCGAGGCCGCGAATGGATCGGCCTGGCCACGTGGCGGGGCCGGAACTTCATCCTCTCGCCGGAGGCCGTCGTCCGCACCAGCGCCCTGCGGCGCGCGGGAGGCTACAACCCTGAGCTCCCGCATTCCGGGGACCTCGAGTACTGGCTTCGGGTCGCGGCCGGCTCGGCCGTGGGCCGGATCAACGGACCCGTCCAGGCCTTCTACCGCGTGCACGGGGGCAACATGCACGCCCTGCGATTCGCCTCGGCTGCCGCGGACCTGCGCCACCGGGTGGCGGCCTTCGCCGTCCTCGGAGCCATCGTGGCGCCCCAGGAGGCAGGGGCCCGCCTCGAGGCACGCGCGCGGCGCGCCGTGGGGCGCGAGGCCCTCATCACCGCTGCGCGGTGCCTCGCGGCTGGCGGCTCGGCCGCCGAGGCGGCCGAGCTCGTCGGGGTGGCCGAGGCGGCGCGTCCCGGAGCCAGCCGGACGCTGCGGGGCAGGTCGGTTGCGGAGGCGTTGCGGAGGGCGGAGCGCCACCTTGCTCCGACCGTCGCAGCACGCTGGGCTGAGGCCGTGCGGCGCCAGGCCGACCGCGGCCGGTGGCGGTTGTGGAAGGCGGTGGGGGTCTCGTGAGGCTCGACCAGCCGACGCGGGCCGCCGAGGGACAGTCCCTCGCACGCCGCTTCAGGGTCGCCTTCGCGTGGGGAACGTTCGGGGTGATCTCCGGACGCTTCCTGCAGTTCCTGACGACACTCGTCCTGGCCAGGATGCTCCTGCCGGAGGACTTCGGCGCGCTCGCCGTGGCCCTCGTGGTGCAGACCATCGCCGTCAACATCACGGACTTGGGCGCGACCGCGGCCATCGCGCGCGCGGGCCGGGATTCGACCGAGATCGCCCCGACCGTCCTCACGGTGTCTCTCGCGACGAGCGTGCTCCTAACGGGTGCCGCGAGTGCAGCGGCTCCGGCCCTGTCCGCCGCCATGGGCAACCCGGGCGCGACGCCAGTGGTGCAGGTGATGTCGCTGACCATTCTGCTGGCCGGCATGTCGGGCGTCCCCGCGGCGTTCGTCGCGCGGGACTACCGGCAGGGGTCGAAGGCGGCCGTCGAGTCCGCGGGCGGGATCGTCGCGCTCGCCGTGGCGGTCCTGCTGGCCTTCCTCGGGTGGGGCGCCATGGCGCTCGCGTGGTCTCGCGTAGCGGGGCAGGCCGCGACGACAGTGGGCTACTGGCTGGTGGCCCCGGTCAAGGTCCGTCCCGGGCTGCGGCGCGATCACGCGCGGACGGTTCTGGGACTCGGCCTCCCGCTCGCGGGCGCGAATCTCGTCGTCTTCCTCGCCCTCAACGCGGACTACGCGATCGTGGGAAGCATGCTCGGGCCCCAAGCGCTCGGCTACTACCTCTTGGCCTTCACCTTGGCGGGGCTCCCGAGCAGCCTCGTCACCACCGCCGTCCGCTCGGTCGCGGTGCCGTCCTTCGGCAGGCTGCACACAGCGGGCCGGCTCGGCGAGGAAGCCCGCCGGATCCTCCTCCTCGTCTGCTCGGCGGCGATGCCGATTGCCGCGCTTGTGACGGCGCTCGCGGTGCCCCTGATCGCGGTGCTCTACGGGCCCGCGTGGGCGCCAGCCGCCACCGCGCTGGCGGGCCTCGGGGTGTTCAGCGGCGGGAGGATCGTGGCCGAGCTCTTGGCGGACATCTGCGTCGGGGCGGGACGGACCACGAGCCTGTTCTGGATCCAGGTTCTGTGGCTCGGGCTCCTCGCTCCCGCCCTCTGGTTCGCGGCGTCGCACGGCGGGATTGGAAGCGTGGGCTGGGCCCACGCCGTCGTCCTCTGGATCTGCGTCCTGCCGGTCTACGCGCTCGTCGGGGCCCGCGCCGTCGGCACCCGGCTGAGCGCCCTGAGCCGCG
Organism: Sinomonas sp. P47F7; assembly: GCF_049332655.1. Lineage (GTDB taxonomy): Bacteria > Actinomycetota > Actinomycetes > Actinomycetales > Micrococcaceae > Sinomonas. The sequence goes on from NZ_CP186327.1 coordinate 1,514,103, forward strand.
CCGTGGCTCTCCCGCTCGCAGCGGCCGTCGTCACGGGCCTCGCGGCGGGCCTCGTGGCGCACGCGTTCGCGGTTCCGCTCGCCGCGCTCATGATCGGGGGTGCGGCGGGGCTGCTCGTTGCGGCCGTTCTGCTCCGTTCCGCGGTGCTCTCGGCCTGGCGGTCGTTCCGCGGCTCACTCGACGAGCTCGACGCCGCGCGGTCTCAGGGGGGTGGGCGGCCATGACGATCAGCACGCTAGAGGTCCTCCGCAGGCTCGGCCAGGACGGCCTCGCCGAGACCAGCAGGCGCGCCGCTCGCGTCGCGGCGTCCTTCCTCGAACGCCGCTTTGACACGGCGTCACTCGACTTCCCGCTCCTGCCGCAGGACGTTGCGGACTCCACGGTCCACAGGGCCGCGGACGGTCCCGCGACCCCGGTGGGGACGCGGCCGCTCAAGATCGCGTGGCTGTGCACCCCGCCGTCGCCCGGATCGGGGGGACACACGACGTTCTTCCGGATGGCCGCGGCCCTCGAGCGCCGGGGCGCCGCGTGCACTGTGCTCCTCTACAACCGGCACGGATCCGATCCCGACCGCGCGCGCCGGACCATCCGCGCGAACTGGCCGTGGCTCGCGGCCGAGGTGCAGGAGGTGGGGGCCCGGATCGCCGGATTCGACGCGGTGGTCGCGAGCTCGTGGGAGACGGCCCACGTGAGCGTCCGGCGCGGCCAGGCGCCGACTCGAGCCTTCTACTTCATCCAGGACTACGAACCGTACTTCCACCCGCGGGGCAGCCTGTACAGCCTCGCGGAGGACAGCTACCGGCTCGGGCTCATGCATATCGCTCTCGGCCCCATGGTGGCCGAGGAGCTGCGGAGGAACGTCGGCGCGGAGGCCTTCGTGGTCCCGTTCGGCTGCGATGCCGAGACCTACCGCCTCCTGGAGCCCGGTCCGCGGAGCGGCGTCGCCTTCTTCGCCCGCTCGGGCACCGACCGGCGCGGAGGACTCCTCGGCAGGCTTGCCCTCGAGGAGCTCCACCGTCGCCGTCCGGACGTCGGCCTGCGCGCCTTCGGCGGACCCATGCCGGCCTGGAGCGTTCCGCACGAGCACCTCGGGGTCCTCTCGCCGTCCGAGCTCAACGCCGTCTACAACCGCTCCAAGGCGGGGATGGCGCTCTCGTTCACCAACGTGTCCCTCGTCCCCGGGGAGATGCTGGCCGCCGGCCTGACCCCCGTGGTCAACGACGATCCCCTCGCGCGTGCCGTGCTCGAGGATCCGCGGGTCATCTGGGCGCGACCGACCCCCGGAGGCATCGCGGATGGGCTCTGCGAGGCGCTCGACCGCTCGCCGGAGCCGGTCGCGAGCAGCGTTCCCGCGCATTCCGGATGGGACGAAACCGGCAATGCCGTGGCGGACATCATCGAATCCGGGGTGCGGTCATGGCGACGCTGAAGCCTGGCGCTGCCCTGCGGACCCCAGCGACGGCCACCCGAGTCGAGTGGCTCGACGGGGTGCGCGCGCTCGCCGCCTTGTTCGTCGTCGTCCACCACGTGTGGCTCCTGAGCGTCGGCGGCTACCCGGGCAACAACGGGCCCTGGACGATGGACTGGATGGTCTACGGCCATCTGGCCGTCTCGGTCTTCATCGTGGTCTCCGGATTCTCGCTCACGCTCTCGCCGGCGCGCCACGAAGGCAGGCTGCCCGAAGGCGGCCTTGGCTTCCTCCGGCGACGCTTCTGGCGGATCGTGCCGCCATACTGGGCCGCGCTCGCGTTCTCGTCCGTCCTCGTGGTGGTCGGTCTCGCGTCCACTCCGACGGGTGGAGCGCTCACGTCGCGGGACGTCCTCGTCCACGGCCTCCTCCTGCAGGACGCGATCGGCACCACGCCTCCGAACGGGGTGTTCTGGTCGATCGCCGTCGAATGGCATATCTACTTCCTCTTCCCGCTCGTGCTCCTGCTCGTGCGGCGCTGGGGTGCCGCCGTCGTGCTGGGCGTTGCGACGGCGCTCGTCATCGCGCAGCACCTCATCGGGGCCGTGATTCCCGCCGTCGGCTGGTTCGATCGGTTCAGCCCCGCGTATTTCGTGCTGTTCGTCGGCGGGAGCGTCGCCGCCCAGCTTGCGACCCGGGGCGCCGGCGCCTCGGCCGGGATCGTCCTCGGTGCGCTCTGCGTCGCGGGATTCGCGACCGCCGCCGGTGTCGCGGGGCCCCGGACCATCGTGGGGGAGTACTTCTGGGTCGACCTCGTGGTCGGCGCCGCGACGGCTTGCCTCTTCGTGGCGCTCACGCAGGGCCGGCTCCCGTGGCTGGCCAGATTCCTGGCCCTGCGTCCGCTCGCGGCGGTGGGCACCTTCGCGTTCAGCCTCTACCTCGTGCATGCGCCGATCCTCGACGTCCTCCGCGAGCGGGTCCTCGCGCCCGCCGGGGTCACCGGGGCCAACGCCTTCTGGCCGCTCATGCTCCTCGGCGTCCCGGCGGCACTCGCGGGCGCCTACGCCTTCTTCGTGGTCTGCGAGAGGCCCTTCCTGCGGATCCGCAGTTTCCGCCAGCTGTGGGATGCGGTGCGGCAGCTCGCCGTCCCGTGGCGGCGCACGAGAGCGGGAGGAACCCCGTGACCCAGAGACACCCGGGGACGTTCATGCTCCTCAAGCTCACGCTCGCGGCGATTCTGATCTTCCCGCCCAATCTCGTGTTCTCTCCGCTCGGAGCGAGCGGGAGCCTCCCCGAGATCCTCGCGCTGGGCCTCTTCGTCGTGTGGCTCATGGAAGCCTTTCTGGGGCTCCGGCATTCCGCCTGGTCCTCGCACCCGGGGCGGACGGCCGTGCTTGTCTTCGCGTTCGCCTCGTGTCTCAGCTACGCGAGCCTGTTCCTCGGGTTCAGCGGCCTGAGCACGTCCCTCGCGAGAGCAGGCGCCGATCGGTGGATGTTGCTCATGGTCGCGATCATGGGAATCGTCTTCATCACGTCGGAGACCGTCCGGGATCTGGACGACGTCATGTCCCTCGCACGGTGGGTCCTTGCGGGAGGGGCCGTGTGCGCCGCCGTCGCCGTGATCCAGTTCGCGACGCACACGAATCCCGTAGACCTCCTCAAGGCTTTGATGCCGGGCTTCGTCGAAAACAGCGAGGCGAGCTCGTTCCAAGCGCGGAATGCGCTCATGCGGGTGGCCGGGACCACTCTTCATCCGATCGAACTCGGAGTGGTCAGCTCGATGCTGCTACCGCTCGCCGTGTGGCGGGCGCTCTATGACCGAACCGGCAGCAGGATGATCCACTGGGGAATCGCGGTCGTCCTTCTCGTAGCCAACGCCCTGACCGTGTCGCGCTCCGCGATGCTCGCGCTCGCGGTCGCGATCACCGTCATGGTGCCCGCCCTGCCACCGATCCCGAGGAAATGGGCGCTCGTCACGGTTCCCGTGGTCGGCGCCGGCCTGTTCGTGACGGTTCCGGGGCTCGTTTCCGCCATGTTCAACTCAGTGGCCGACAGCAGTTCGGACAGCTCGATTACGTGGCGCCTCGACGACTATCCCCGGGCGGAAAGCCTCGTTGCCCAGAAGCCCCTCCTGGGTGGCGGTCCGGGAACCTACATGCACCTTTCCATGAAAGACAATTTCGACAACCAATATCTCTTGATTGCGGTGACGATGGGAATCATCGGACTCCTCGCGTTCGCCCTGTATGTGTCCGTCCCGGGACTCGCTGCGCTGGGCGTCGCGCGGTGGACTGCGGACCCTTCGCTGCGACTCCTCGCAGCGAGTGCCGGAGCGGCGGGGATCATCACCGCCGTGTCGTCGGCAACCTTCGATTCGATGTCATTCCAGGTATTTGCCCTGCTCTACCCGTTCTTCATCGGAATATCGGGTGTTGTCGGGCGTCTGCACCGATCTGACGGTCGAGGCTCTGGGGCAGCCCGGACCGCTTTGAGCCCAAGCAAGTTCATTCCAACGGCAATACATTAGGAGGCGATCAATCATGGGCCCAAGTGGCGTGCTCAAGACAATTTGGCATCACAAATGGGTGGCTCTCGCCGTGATTATCCTGACCGCAGCAGCATCGTTCTACATCTTCACGTCGCAGCGGACGTTCACCTCGACAGCCACCTATGCGCTGATCGCCCCGAAGGTGCCGACTGACCGCGAGATCGAGCTGAATCCTTCGCTGGCCAAGATCAATTCCGACAATCCCTACCTCCGCAGCCCCGACGGACTCCTCAGCCAGGTCCTCATCACGAGGCTCAGCACGCGGCAGGCGGCAAGCTCGTTGCAGGACGCCGGGCTTGCGAGCGACTACACCGTGACCCCCGGCGCGTCAGGAGCCTCGGTTGGACTGCTCCTGCAGATTCAAGCCACGGGTAAGAACCCGAGCCAGGCCATCGCCACCGTCGATGCGCTGGGGAAGCGCATGCAGTCAGAGCTCAAGGACGTCCAGAAGGTCAATGGCGCCGACGACTCGTACTTGATCAAGGCCGAGCTCGTGCAGCCTGGAGACACCGCCCAGGAGGTCTATACGAGCAGGCTGCGCAGCATCGTCGTCGTCGCCGTCGCGGGCCTCATCGCCCTCCTGGCCGCGATCTCCATTTCCCGCCGCGTCGAACTCATGATCCAGCGCCGCCGCCACCGGAAGGCCCTCGCTCGAGCCGCAGAGGAAGAAAAGCGCGAGCGGAACGAGGAGCCCCGGCCCGCGCAGATTCCGACTGGCACTGCGCGCCTCTCCAAGCGGCAGTCACCCGCCCGCACCGGAGTGGTCAGCGAATCGCCGGAACCGGACGAGCGAGTTCGCGTGGTCGGGCGCCGCTAGCACTCGCCGCCCCACTCGAGGAGGTCCCAGATGTCGGGCAGGCTCGTCCGGGGCATCGCCTTCGCCTCGGCCGCCATCTTCGTGGCGGTGGCCGCGACGGCCGACGCGGCGCTCCCCGGAATCGTCCTGGATCCGGCCCAGCGCCTCGCCAGCCTGCGCCCGATCGACGGCGGCGCCGGCTACTTTTCGAGGTTCGCCCATTCCCTGCCGACTGACCAGGGCTATTTCCCGGTCGCGCTGTGGTTCGAGAGTCTCGTGGATGACGAAGGCGTCTCCGCGGACCGATCCGCAGGAATCAACACCTATCTCGAGCTGACCGACGACTCGCAGCCCGAACGGGCCGCCCAGGCGGGCTCCTTCGCGATCCCGAGCACGCCGGCGTCGCCCGCGGCGGGGTATCTGCTCGGCGACGAGATCGACATGTGGGCCGGACCGGGGACCGGCACGTGGACCGGGAACTTTCCGGGCGACGGCGACATCTGTGCGCCAGCGGACGCCACCTGCGGACTTTCCGTGCTCGCCGCGCGCCGCAGGCTGTTCCCGCAGGGCGCGGCGTCGTTCGCCAACTTCGGGAAGGGCGTCCTCTTCTGGGAGTCGGATGCCGATGCGTCACGATTCGTCGCGTCCGCCGACGTCGTCTCGGCCGACGCCTACTGGTTCACCGATCCCGACATCTGCGTCGCGTCGCAGGGCGGTTCACTGGTCGGCGGAGACAGGGCGCTCAGCGATCCCGGCGAGTGCCGGCGCGCCGCCAACTACGGGTGGGTCGTGGACCGGATGAGATCCCTCGCGCAGCCGCACGGAAGCAAACCCGTGTGGGCCTTCATCGAGCTCGGGCACCCCTTCGACGACGGCTCGACGATTTCGCCCGATCAAGTGCGCGCGGCAGTCTGGGAGAGCCTCATTCACGGAGCCCGCGGAATCGTCTACTTCAATCACAGCTTCGGCGGCGCCTGCCCAACCCAGCACCTCCTCCGTGACCCGTGCTCCGCGGACCTGCGCGCTGCCGTCACGGCCCTCAACCATCAGATCGCCGATCTTGCGCCGGTCCTTAACGCGCCTTTCGTCGACCACGGGGCTTCCACGGACGGCAAGGTGGACATCACCGTGAAGGACTATCAAGGGAAGCTGTATCTGTTCGCCGCCGCGACGGGACCGGGCGCCCACGACGTGACGTTCACCGTTCCGTGCTGGTCCGGCGGGGCCGTGACCGTGCTCGGCGAGGGGCGGACCCTCCAAGGGGCGGCCCACACCTTCACCGATCACTTTGCCTCGGCCACCGCAGTCCATCTCTATCGGCTGGATACTCCGAACGTGTGCCGCCTCTGAGCCCAAGTCCTCGTGCGGCTCCCGGCGCTGTGCATCTACAAGAGGCACATGACCGTCGTGGTGGACCGATCGGGATGTTCAGTCGGCCAGGGTGTCGCCGTGCCGGTGGGCAACCCTCCACTTGCCGTACTCGCGCCGGTACACCTGCGTCGCCCGCAATGTGTACGTGCGCGGCTGTCCGTTGACGGAAACCGAAGTGTGCTCCAAAGCCGCGGTGTAGGCCATGTCACCGACCACGTCGAACGCCAGCACCTCGACGGTCGATGACGTGCAGTCCGTGAAGCTGCCACCGAGATACGCGAAGAGCTCGTCGATCTCCTCCTGACCGGTTGCACTACGCCAGGCGCCGAGAACGCTGACTGGATCATTCCGCGACCACAGTGCACGGCGAGGGCCAGGATCCCCGTTGTGGAGAGCGAGCTCCGCCGCGAACAGCGGGCCACGAAACCAAGCCAGAAAATCGTCACGGTCGGTCATGACGATAGCCTCGTCCGGTCACCGCGCGACCGCAAGCATGATTCCCTCCGAGCCTCACCACTCGAAAAACCCGGAGGGTGGAGTGCTCGAGCACTCCACCCTCCAGGCTGTTGGCCACCCAGACGCCTGGCGTCGCAGGCGTCAGGCCGCCGTCACGGCGTGGTGAACACGACGTCGACCCAGTAGTTCGTGGCGTTGTAGCTGTTCGTCGGGAAGCCCGATGCTCCGTACAGATACACGCCGTTCAGGTGCCCCGAGCCGCTTGCGAGACCGTGGAGCGGTGGGTTGTCTGCCGCCGTGGCGAAGTAGTTGCCGTTCGCCGCGTAATTGCCGCTCGGCGCGTAGTACGAGACGACGTAGGTCGTGTTCGCGGAAATCGACACGGGGCTCGCGAGCGTGGCGGTCTGCCAACCGCTCGCGGTCTCGCCGCTGAACGTCACCGTCGCGAGGAGCGTTCCGCCCGCCGACCACAGGTGCCCCACATGGGTACCCGTGTTCTGGGTGCCCTTGTAGAACTTGATCGCCGTGACGGAGCCGGAGGCGTCGGCCGTGAACTGCATGCCCAGCTCGACGGCGTTCGGATCGTTCACCGAGGCGGTTGCGGGGACCGACGACGAGCTGAAGACGCTGCACGGGCAGGTGAAGCCCGAGGAGGAGGCCGCCGTCGTGAAGCTCCAGCTGTACGCCGACGGCATGGCCTGCCCGGTGGCACTCTTCACCCCCGAGATGCTCGCGGTGTAGGTCGTGCTGCCGGCGAGTGAGGCCGTCGGCGTGAACGTGTAGGTGCCGGTCGCGGACACGTTCCCCGTCGTCCCGACCACCGGCACGCCACCGCTCGGGGTGAGCGTGAAGGTCGCGGTCGTCGTGTCGACGGCCTGGTCGAACGTGGCGGAGACGCTCGTGGTCACCGGTACTCCGGTCGCGCCCTGGGCCGGCGACGTCTTCCGGACCACGGGGGCCGCGGGGGAGCCGGGGTTGAACACGGCGTCAACCCAGTAGTTCGTCGAGTTGTACGTCCCCGACGGGAAGGACGAGGTGGACCCGTAGGCGTACACTCCGTTGCCGCCGTCGGTCCCGTTCGCGAGGCCGACGATGGGCGAGGATCCCTGCGACGCCGAGAAGCCGCTGCTCGTGTAGGAGTAGTTGCCGTTCGGCGCGAAGTAGGAGACCACGTACGTCGTATTCGCCGTGACGCTCACGGGAGTGGAGAAGTACGCCTGCTGCCACCCGGATGCCGACTCATTGACGAACGTCACGGTGGCGAGCTTCGTCCCGGTCGACGACCAGAGGTTGCCCACATGCGTTCCGGTATTGAGCGATCCCTTGTAGAACCGGACCCCGGTGATCTGGCCAGCGGTGTCGGTGCGGAACTTCATCCCGAGCTCGACCGCGCTCGGATCCGCCCCGTTGGCCGTGGCCGGCGTCGAGGTGGCCGAGAAGACGGTGCACGGGCATGAAGCCGTCGTCGTGAAGCTCCAGCTGTACGGAGACATCGTCTGCCCGGTGGAGTTCGTGGCCCCGCTCACCGTCGCCGTGTATTGCGTGTTGTAGGCAAGGTTGGCCGACGGCGTGAACGTCGCCGTCGTCGTCGCGCTCGAGTAGGAGGCCGAGCCCGCAACGCTCGCACCGGTGGGATCCTTCAGCACGAACTGGACCGAGGAGGCGGTGACGTCCTGGCTGAACGTCGCGCCCACGACCACGTTCACCGCGACGCCGGTTGCCCCAGGCGCCGGATTCGTCGAGGAGACGTTCGGCGCGGGCGGCGAGGTGAGTGTCGTGAAGCTCCACGAGTAGGCACTCGCCATCGTCTGGCCTGTCGAGTTCGTGGCACCGCTGACGGTCGCGGTGTAGGTCACGTTATAGGCGAGATTGGCCTGCGGCGTGAACGTCGCCACGGTGCCCGCGCTGTTGAGCGACGTGGTCCCCGTCACCGAGGCACCGGTCGCGTCCTTGAGCGTGAACGTCACCGACGAGGCGGTCACGGCCTGGTTGAAGGTCGCGTTCGGCGCGGTGTTGACGGCCACGCCCGTCGCCCCAGAGCCCGGGCTTGTCGAGATGACGGCCGGGGCGGGCGGAGGCGCCGCCGTCGTGAAGCTCCACGAGTACGGCGAGGCCATCGCCTGGCCCTTGGAGTTGGTCGCCCCGCTCACGGTCGCCGTGTAGCTCGTGCTGTAGGCGAGAGCGGACGACGGCGTGAACGTCGCCACGGTGCCCGCGCTGTTGAGCGACGTTGATCCGGCCACGGACGCGCCGGTGGACGTCTTGAGCGTGAACGTCACCGAGGACGCCGTCACGGCCTGGTTGAACGTCGCCGTCGGAGCCGTGGTGATCGCTGCTCCCGTCGCACCGGAGGACGGCGTGGTGCTCGTCACCGCCGGCGCAGGGTTCGCGGAGGGCGAGAAGATGGCGTCAACCCAGTAGTACTCGGAGTCGTACACGTTGGTCGGGAACGACGACGTGTTGCCGTACATGTAGTACCCGTTGCGGGACCCGGGGAGGCTCCTTGTGAAGTGGAGCGGCGGGGAGTCCACGGAGTCACCGCCTGCCGGCGGCGGCGAGGGGTTCGGGTAGAAGTACGCCGTGTCCTCGGTGTAATGGCCCTTCGGGGCGAAGTAGGAGACGACGTAATGGGTCCCGGCCGTGATGCTGAGGGGGGTCGAGAACGTCACGGTCTGCCAACCGGTGCCGGTCTCACCTGTGAACGTCGCGGTGGCCAGGTTGTTGCCGGCCATGTCCCAGATGTTCCCCACGTGGGTCCCGGTGTTGGTGTTGGCCTTGTAGAACCGCATGCCCGTGATGGTGCCGTCCACGTCCGAGTAGAACTGGGCGCCGACCTCAACTCCGTTGGGATCACCGGCGTCAGCGACCTTCGGCTTCGCGGTGGTTCCGACGAGCGAGCAGGGGCAGCTCACGAGCACGGATACCCCGGCGCCGGGCGTCTCGAGGTTGCCGCTGTCGTCCACGGCGCGGCTCTTGATGGTCGTGGAGGGATTTCCGTGGGCGGTCCATGTGAAGGTCCAGCTCGTGGTTCCCGTGGCCGGCCGCCACGTCGTGCCGCCGTCCGTCGAGACCTCGACCCCGGCCACGACGCCGCCGCCCGTGTCGACGGCGGTGCCCGAGATCGTGACGACCGAGCTGTCGGTGACCGACGTTCCGGACACCGGCGACGTGATCGCGGACGTCGGAGCGGTCTTGTCCGTGGAGGCCGTGGCCGCCACGAGGCCCGAGATGAGCGTCACCGGCTGCACGCCCATGTCGGCGAAGAGGTTGACCGTGGCCTGCTGCATCGTCGGGTCAGGGTTCTTGCCGGTGTAGGAGCCGTCGAGGCCCCACGACCATTGGACAGTCCCGGCGCCGAACACGAGGGCACCGCTTGCCGCCCGGTACTCGGTGAGATTGTGCGTCTGCGTCTGGCCCGTCTGGGTCTGGCTGCCGTAGTCGGTGAAGACCTCCGCGCTCGTATTGGTGGTCGAGGACACGTCGAACAGGCCGGCGGGCCGGAAGCCGTCCGCGGCGTCGATGTCCCACTCATAGCCGAGCGTGCCGATTCCGGCTCCAAGCGTCGCGGTCTGGTTTCCGGTGAGGTTGGCCACCGGGGTGTTGCGCCAGATTCGCGTCTTCGCGTATTGCGCTGGGACGGTGATGTCCGTGGTCCCCGAGTTGACGTTGAAGAACTGGCCGCTCAGGGAGTTCTGCGGGTTGCCGCCGCCGTTGGCCGTGCCGAAGCGGGGATCGGCGTACGTGCCGGTCCACGTGACGGGGTCGGTGGGCTGCTGGAAGTGCGTGTCCTTGTAGCAGACCAGGGTGCGTCCCGCCGTCGTCGGACCCGCCGCGCTGTTCTCCCAGCGCGTGCGCCAGAAGATCTCATTCCCGGTGAACATCGCGATGTTCATGCCCTTGTCGCGGGCGGCCTCGACATTGGCGCGCTGATCGTACGACCAGTACTCGTCATGGCCGGACGTCACGAAGGCCTTGTGGTTGAGCAGCAGGGAGCCTCGCGTCGCGGCGTCGAGCCCGGCCTGATAGCTCATGTCGTAGCCGTTGGCCTCCATGAAACGGATCATGGGCATTTCGGCGTACGTGATCCAGCTGCGCCCGCTGTCGTCGAGAGCGGTGTGGAACGGCCGGTTGTACGAGACCTTGAAGGCTCCCTTGTACGCCGCGGGGCTACCCGGCGGGCACGCGACCGTGCACGTGTACAGGCTGTTGCCGCCGTACGAGTTGTAGGCCTGCCACGTCTCGTCCGAGGTCTGGAAAACGATCGACGACGTCGACGCGTCGTTGCGGACCACGAACGGGATCCAGCTGCTGCCTCCCGTGTCATCGCGCACGAGGTGGGCGATGTAGAGGCCCGAGACCGCTGTCGTGGGGATGGTCCACGAGGCGGACACGGCCCAGTTGCCGCAGTCGATGAGGCCGGTGTCGGAGAACGTCTGGCACGCGGACTGGTTCTGGGGGAGGGCCGCGCTCGGCTGGAGGTTGGCGGCGATCTTGCGCGCTCCGGTCCCCTGGTAGTAGCCGAGCCGGAGGATGTCGAAGTGGTAGGACTTGGCGGCCGTGTTCACCTTGAAGGACACGGTTTCGCCCAGGTTCGCGCTGATCTGCGTCGCGTACCCCTGGATGGTCGAATCACCCACCCCGGAAACCATCCAGTCGCTCTGCGGATCGCCCGCGAGGGTGTTCTCGCACGCGACCGCGCTGACCACCGGGGCCGCGCAGGGATTGGATGCCGCGACGGACGGGGGAGCCGAAGCGACGGGCTCCACCGCGACGAACACGGCGGCCACGAGGAGCGATGAGGCCCACGCCGCGACGCTGCGCCGCAGGGACCTCCGGGCAAAACTGGGAATTGTTGGCTTGGCCACGGTGACTCCTCGCTATGACCCGGTGGAGGTCTCGGAAAGGGATGCCCCCGGATCGGAGGCGCGTTCTGAGGGCCGCGGGCGCCGGAGACGAAGCCACATCGCACCGCAGAGGGCGCCGATGATGGCGCCCGTGGTATTGGTGATCACGTCCCGGACGTTGCCGGAACGGTCGGTCAGCAGGATCCATTGGACGGTCTCGATGAACGTCGAGAGCGCACAGCAGCCCACCACGGCCAGCCAACGCCAGCGGCGCGGGAGGATCAGCACGAGGAGGAAACCCACCGGGACGAAGATCGCGACGTTTGCGGCGGCCTCAATGGCCCCGGCATGCAGCCACGACGGCAGGGCGACGCCCTTGAGGCTCGGCCCCGCCGGGGCAAACACGAGGACCGCGAGGGCCAATCCGTACAGCCCCAGCGCCCACCACAATGCGCGCCGCCTCATCGCCGACTGCTCTCGTCGCGCTCCCACAGGAGCTCATGGGCGCCCTTCGCTCCGCCGGGCTGACGCCGCCCGGCAAGAGCGAAGGACGCGTAGACCGCGGCGTCGAGGGCAGAAAACGGTCCGCGCACGGAGGCGGCGAGCCCCCGGAGCGTCCGCATCGGCGCCGCGGCCCCTCCAGAGGAGGCTGGCGCCCGGTAGATCCGGTGCAGCGTGGCCACGAGCGACGCCGAGGTGCGCGGAGGGCGCACGACAACCGCTGGGCCGCCGAGCAGGATCTTGTTCCCCGGGTCGAACGCCGCGTCGACGTAGAAATCGTCCGCGGCTCCTTCCGGGAACGAGCCGAGGAGCCGGTGCCCCTCCTCGGTCATGGCGTAGCAGCCGGCGCCCCACAGGGCGGCCCGGTTCGACGGGATCCGCACCCGCGCGCGGTAGTACGCGGCCACGAGCGGATCGCAGCCGGACGTGTCGTAGCGGAAGTCCGGCCGGCCAGCGAGGTATTCGCCCCGGCCGAGCTCCGCGAGAATGCCCGCGAGCGCCTCGGGCGGGACCTCGATGTCCGCGTCCAGGTACACGCGCGGCCAGCGGCTCGCGACGGCGTCCGCCGCGTTGAGGGCGCGGGCCTTGCCAGGTTCGGAGAGGTCGAGGACGCGAACGCCGGCATAGCGCGACGCGATGCGCGCCGTCCGGTCCGTGCACGCGTTGCACGCCACGATCACCTCGACGCGTCCGCTCTCGATCGCGGGCCGCAGCCCCTCGAGCGTCCGCGCGATCACACCTTCCTCGTTGTGGGCGGGGATCACGACGCAGCCCGCGGGATGCTCCGCGGGACCGTCCGGCGTGTGGGCGCTCGCGTGCGGCAGCGCGGGCCAGCGGCGGGGCCGCACGAGCGTGGCGAGCGTGCGGCGATGCCTGGCGTCGCCCGCCCGGAGCGCTTCGCGGACGACGACGGCGGCCGCCGCGAGCGCCGCGGGCACCCCTGGGTGGTGCTTGCGCATGTAGCGGATCTTGTTGACGGCCATGAGGGCCGCGAGCCCGCTCGACGTCCCGCTCCCGGCGCCCGAGTGCATGACGCGCGCCGCGGGCTCGAACCACACCTCGAAGCCCTTGAGCCGCAGGGCGCGGCAGTAGTCGGTCTCCTCGGAATACATGAAGTACCGCTCGTCCCAAGGGCCGGCGGCGCGGGCGGCCGCCGCGGAGACCATGATCGCCGCGCCCGTGGCCCAGTCCACCGTGTGGGCGTGGGCATAGCTTTCGGCGTCGTAGTCGGTCTCGGCGCTCCACTGGGGCCGCCGCGGAAGCTTGGCGCCGAAGAGCGCGTCGCCCCACGCGCGCACGGCGCTCGGTTCGCGCCGCAGCGACGGGTAGCGGCCGCCGTCGTCCGTCATCATGAGCGGCACGACGGCGCCCGCGCCGCTCGCGCGGAGCCGCGTGAGCATCGCGTCGACGGCCCCGGGGAACACTTCGCAGTCTGGGTTGAGCACGAGGTAGGCCTCGGCGTCGCCCGCTGCCGCCGCGGCCGCGTTGATCGCCCCCGCGTACCCGAGATTTCCGCCCGTGCGGAACGCGAGCACGTCGGGGAATGCGGCGAGCGCGCCGAGGGTCCGGCGGTCCTGGGAGTTGTCCGCGACGACGACGCGAAGCCGGACGCTGCGCGCCGCCGACCGCAGCGACTCCACGAGCGGTCCGACCGTGTCCGCGCTGTTGTAGGTCGCGACGAGCACCGCGACGTCCGCGGGCTCGCCCGAGGGCGCGAAGCCGCCCTCGGCGTCCGGCCGGGGGCTTCCGGGCACGAGCCCCCGGCCCGCCGGGTGCGCTGACTGGGCCCCGGCGCGCGCCGCCGCAGTCCTCGCGGCGGCCGCGAGCGCGACGCCGGCTGTCTCTTGCCTCGCGGCACTGTGGCGTCGCAGCCGCACGTACGCCTCGGGGCCCTGCACGAGATAGCGCTCGGAGAGGCGGGCCGGCTCGAGCGCGAGCCGCCACGCCCATTCGAAGCCGTGGTCGGCGACCCACACCGGGGCACGCCGGATCCTCTCGGCAAGGAAGTCGACCACGGCACCGAAGGCGAGGAGCACGCGCGCGCCGGTCTCGGCGCCGTGCTCGGCGATCCAGAGCTCCTGCCGCGGCTTGCCGAGCCCCACGACGAGGACGTCCACGCGCGCCAAGGCGATCGAACGGGCGACGGCGGCGGACATCGCAGGGTCTTCGAGCTCGCCGCGGCTGGGGGCCCAGAAACCGGCGACGGCGAGGCCCGGCCGTCGCTCGGCGAGGCGGCCGCGGAGGAGGACCTGAGCGTCAGGGCTCCCGCCCAGGAAGCCGACGCTCAGGCCGTCGGACTCGGCGCGGTCCAGGACCGGGCCGATGAGGTCGCTGCCAGCGAGCCGCGGCCACGGCCGCCCCGTGACGCGCTGGGCCTGCACGGCGAGCGGGGCGCCGTCGAGGAGGGTGAGCCATTCGACGCCGTCGGCCGCCTCGAGCGCGCGCTCCCAGCGCCCGCCCGAGCCGAAGTGGTAGACGTGGTCGAGGTTCGCGGAGACGACGCCGAGCGCCGCGGTGCGCTCGCGGCAGCCGGCCAGGATCGCGCCCACGGCGTCGTCGCGGTCGAGCAGCGTCACGGCGGTGCCGCCGAGTGTCACGGCCAGGCCGGGGTGGTTCGGGTGGCTGGGGCGGGTATAGGCAGTACTCACGGCTCGGACCTCCGGAGCCGCCCCTCGCTCTCGACGTAGCGGGCGCCCGTGACGGGGCACAGCCACGCGGTGCCTTCGCCGGTGGAGTAGGTCTCCTGCTTGAGGCGGTGGCCCGCCTCGCCGACCCAGCCGATCTGCCGCGCCGGGACGCCCGCCACGACTGCGTAGTCCGGGACGTCCCTGACCGCGACGGCGCCGGCCGCAACGATGGCCCACGCGCCGATCCGGATCGGGGCGACGCACACCGCGCGGGCACCGATCGACGCGCCGGTCTCCACGGTGACGCCGACGGCGATCCAGTCGTCGGCGCCCTTGAGGCGCCCGTCCGGGGTGATCGCGCGCGGATTGAGGTCGTTCGTGAAGACCACGGCCGGGCCCACGAAGACGCCGTCGGCAAGGACGGCAGGCTCGTACACGAGCGCGTAGTTCTGGATCTTGCACCGGTCGCCCACGCGGACGCCCGGCCCGATGTACACCCCGCGGCCCACGATGCAATCGCGGCCCACTTGGGCCCCTTCGCGGACGTGCGCGTACTGCCAGACGACGGTTCCGTCGCCGATCATCGCTCCGGCCTCGATCTCCGCGGTCGGATGGTTCCGGACCATGCACCCCTCCATCCCCGGTGCCAGCTCTGGGCGCGCTGGCTCCTGGTTCTACGGTCGGAATCGCCCCCGGTGGTGGACAAGGCGGTCCGGCTGAAACGGGTCCTCGCGGGCCGGTAATCGGGTGATGGCGGCTCCCGGCCGCGCGACGTGCGCGTACGGGCCGAGGGCGCGGGCAAGTAGTCCCCGAGACGCCTCCGGCGGTGTTTGCGTACCGGGTACTCGGGCCGCAACGCGGGCCGTCAGGCCCGGGATTCCGGGCTCAGCGGCGCGCATCGCACGCGGAGCCGCCGCGGCGCCCGAGGCGAGTAGCGGGGCCGATCACGCGGGCCCACCTGCGCACTACTTGGGTAGCCGCAAGTGGGCATTTTCGCGTACTCACAGAGGTGCCCCGTCCTAGGGCCTTAAGAACCCGGGTACCGACTACTGGTGACCTCGGAACGTGCGGCGGCTGTACTTGAAGGGTGAAGTTCGGTAATTCGCCGAATTTGTTGGGCGACGGGGATTGCTGGGAATCCCGCGTCGCGCACCTCGTCACGGTCGGCTCTTTAGACCGCGGCGAATTGAGTAATGGAAGTCGAGGCGCGTTGTGCGGCATTTGGCTCGGGCGCATGGAAAAGGCTGGGGGTGGTTCAGGGTGTTGACCCTTGGAATCGCGACGGCAATTGCCGCCACGGCCGGTGCGCGCCAGTTTCAGATCGACGCGCACGAGCAGCTCCGGGCCGGGGCAGCGCAGCAGCTGGCCACCCCGGCTTCGGGGCCCTCGCAGGGGACCGCTCCGGCGGCTCCGGCCGCGGGTCCCACCGCCGCGTCCACCCGAACCGCGGCCGCCTCAAGCGCGGCTGCCCCGACCGCAGTCGGCTCGCCGGCCGTGTCCCACGGTCCCTCGATCGCGCTTCCTCTGACCAGGTTCTCGTGGCCCGCCGCCGGCCTCACGGTCAGCGTCGTCCCGACCGCCTGGAGCAAGGACCAGCCCGTGGACCCGCCGCTCGACGCGAACAACTTCGATCCGGTGGCGCATTGGCTCGCCGGAACGGGGGAGTCGGACGAGGTGCGGCCCATCGTCCTGGCGGCGCATTCGTGCCATCAGGCCGTCGCACTGTGCAACGACGCGACGTTCCCGTTCAACCGGCTGAGCTTCGCGGGCTGGGAGATCGGGCAGGCGGCCACCGCCACCGACGCGCTCGGCAAGATGGTGCAATGCGCGCTCGCAAGCCGGGAAGTGGTCGACAAGTCAAAGGCATTTTCTTTTGCAAATGATCCGTGCCTGGTCGTCGTGTTCTCATGCAATTACGAGAATCCCGACGGGCAGATCGTTCTATTGACATTCCGATGCGGGCAATGCACGTGAACGTGCCCGCATTGGCTCGCGGCAACCGCCACAAGCGGTAGCCGCGCAGGGGGAGACAAAGGAGGCGGGCATCGTGCCGCTCATTTCACGATTTTCGAAGAAGCACGTCGTGGGGCTGTTCGCGGCCGGCGCCGTGGGGCTGTTCGCGGTCGGCATCGCCACGAGCCCGGCCGTCGCCGCGCCGGGGTCCGCCAACGCGACGTCGATCCCGGTGTGCCACCGCACGTCGTCCGCGGCCAACCCGTGGGTCTCGATCCTCACCGCGAAGGATTCGATCGTGGGCTCGCGCCCGCGGTTCACGGATGACGTCTTCCCCTCCTTCGCCTTCGTCCAGAGCGACGGCACCACGATCATCGTGCCGGGGCAGAACTGGGACGCCATCGGTCAGGTGCTGTACGCGAACAATTGCGTCTCCCCGGGCGGGCCCACGCAGACGCCGAGCACCACGCCGACCGTTGTGCCGACCACTGCGCCGCCGACGGTGACGCCGACCACCGCGCCGCCTTCGCAGTCCGCCCCGCCTACGACGGCGCCGCCTACGTCGGCGGCGCCCACGACGGCGCCCACGACTCCGGCTCCGACGGTGCCCACGACGCCAGCGCCGACCACTCCTGCGCCGACCACCAGTGCGCCCCCGCCATCCGTTCCGGTCCCGACCGCGACGGATCCGGCCCCGACCTCGAACGCGCCGACGACGCCGGCCCCCACCTCAGCGCCGACAACCGTCCCCACGACGCCCGCGCCAATCACGACGACGCCGACGATGACGGCCCCGATGACGACCGCCCCAACCAGCTCTGCGCCCGTGACGACGGTCCCGCCGACGCAGCCGACAACCCCCGCCCCCACGAGCCCCACGACGTCGGCCCCGAGCACTTCGACCACGCCAACGGTTCCGGTAGCGCCCGTGATACCCCCGTCGTCGTCCGGCACTACGACCACGGCTGGCGACCCGCCGTCGTCGTCCGGTGCGACGACCACCGCGGGCGACCCGCCGTCGTCGTCCGTCGTGTCCGACCCGACCCAGGCCACGACGCAGGGCCTGGTGAGCCTTCGTGCGCAGACCGCCGCGGGCGCAACCCCGGTTGACTACACGTCATCCAACGCTTTCTTCGTCGCTGGCGTCCTCATGCTGCTCGGCACGCTCACTCCGACGTTCGCCCGGCGGCGTCGCGGAGAGCACGAGTGATCTAACCCGCCTTGGGGGGACCGCCGTCCCGGCGCAGCACGCGCCGGGACGGCGGCTGCGTTTCGGGTACGGCTATCTCCCCAGGGTTGCGTTGCTCTGGGCGGCGACGCGGCGGTAGTGCCGGTTCCGGGCGCGAAGGACGATCGCGGCCAGCACCGCCGAGGCCAGCGAACCCGTGAGTATGGCCACCTTGGCGTGCTCGTCGTGGGCCGACCCCGGGCCGAAGCCAAGCTCCGCGACGAGGAGCGACACCGTGAACCCCACGCCGGCGAGCACGGAGATCCCGAGGACGTCGATCCACGCGAGGTCGGCATCGAGGTCCGCGTGCCGGGACTTCGTGGCAAGCCACGTCGCGCCGAACACCCCGAGCGCCTTGCCCACCACGAGGCCCACGGCGACCCCGATCGCTACCGGATCTGCGAGGGCCGCACCGACCCCGTCGAGCCCGCCCACGGTGACGCCAGCCGAGAAGAACGCGAACAGCGGGACCGCCACACCCGCCGAGATGGGCCGGAACCGGTGCTCGAAGTGCTCCGCGAGACCCGGCCCCGGCACAGGGCCGCCGGCCTTCTCGCCGCGAAGCACGGGGACGGCGAACGCGAGGAGCACGCCCGCCACGGTCGCGTGGATCCCGGAGGCATGCACGAGCACCCACGTCCCCGCGGCGAGCGGCGCGAGCGCCCACCACGCGCGCACGCGCCGCCGGACGAGCCACGTGAACGCCGCGAGGGGCAGGAGCGCGAGGCCGAGCGCGGCGAGGTTGATCCCGTCTGTATAGAACAGGGCGATGATGCCGATCGCGAGGAGGTCGTCCACCACGGCAAGCGTCAGGAGGAAGGTCCGCAGCGCCGGGGGCAGATGCGTGCTGATGATCGCGAGCACGGCGAGCGCGAACGCGATGTCCGTCGCCGTGGGCACGGCCCAGCCCCGCAGCGCGTCGCCGCCGGTGGGGAGGTTGATGAGGGTGAACAGGATGGCGGGGAGCGCGACGCCCCCGCATGCGGCCACGACCGGCACGATGGCGGTGGAGGGCCGGCGGAGCTCGCCCGCGACGAACTCGCGCTTGAGCTCGAGGCCCGCGACGAAGAAGAAGATCGCCAGGAGGCCGTCCGCGGCCCATTGGCCGAGGCTCAGGTCGAGGCGCCACGGCGCGTACCCGACGCGAAGGTCGCGGAGCGCGAAATACGCGGACTGCCAGGGGGAGTTGGCCCACGCGAGCGCCATCGTGGTCGCGGCGAGGAGGAGGGCGCCGCCCACGGTCTCTTTGCGGAGGATCTCGGCGACGCGCCGGTACTCAAGAGAGCTGCCGCGCGCGAGGGCGCGGCGGCGCGGGCGGGATGCTGGTGGTACGGCCATGCTGGCACCTGTCCTGGGGTCGACGGCGGAACTTGCCGACCAGACTTCCCGGCGCACCTCAGTCAATTTTAGCCGGACGAAGACCGTCCCTCGGAGGCATGACCGTCCCGCACGCCGGACGGTTGTGCCTCCGAGGGACGGTCATGCCGCCAAACGGACGGCTACGCGAAGAGCGCCCGAACCCCCACGACAGCCACAGCGACTCCGAGCGTGACCGAGATGGCGACAAGGAACACGTGGACCGTGAGGAAGCGGGTGGCCCGCCCGGCCTCGTCCCGTGCGCGCGGGTCCTTCATGACGCGGCGCAGGAACTGTGGCCACACGACGATGTTCCAGACGCCGGCCACAACGAGCAGCCAAGCGAGTGCCGCGGGGAGCTGCATCAGACGATCTCGCCTGCGAGCCAGGCCTCGGCCTGGGTGGCCTCGAGGTTGAGGGCCTTGCCGACCATGGGCTCGGCAGCGTCGGCGATCTTGCCGCCGAGCAGCGGGACGGAGCTCGAGACCTTGCCGGTCAGCTCGATGCGGGTCGTGCTGCCGTCGGCCGTGAGCCGCTGGACGGCGGCGACGTCCACCGGGGCGCCCGCGACCTTGACCGTGATGTCCGCCTGGCGCGAGCCGTCGGCCTCGGGGGCCGTCCAGGCCTCGACCTGCGTGACCTTGAGGCTTTCGCCCACGAACTTCTTGGCGATCTCCGGGAGACGGCCCGTCGGAACCTGGCGGACCACGGTGGCCGTGAAGGCGCCGGCGACGTCGCCGTCGATCGCGAACGATTCGAGCTTGCCTCCAACGAGCTCGCTCACGTGACGCTGGAACGCCTCGTCGGCGAAGACCGCCGCGACCTGGTCGACGGGGTAGTTCAGGGTGGTGGTGGCTTCGAGGGCCATGGGGTCCTTCCAATCTGCCTCTGGGGAATGGGGGCCGGGACCATCCTAGGGGTCCTGCGGAGGCCCCTCGACCACCATGACGCCGCGGGGCTTGTGGCAGGGGTCCCGCAGCCCGAGGCCGCCGCCCATCCTCACGCCGCCGCGCTCGCGATAGGCTACTTGCATCCCCCGGACTGCTCGCTGGTTCCGGGTCTCTGTGCTGCCCTTTGGGAGGATCCCGTGTCCGTTGACGTGCTGCGACCCGCATCGCTCGAAGGCCTCCGCCGTGCGGTGGCCGAGGACGAGACCGTCGCGCGGCTCCGCGACTATGCGTCGAAGCCCGCGGGCCGGCGAAGCCAGGACCTGCAGGTCGCCGCACCCGCCGGTCTTCGTCCCGTGCTCATCGCGGAGATCCTCGAGACGCTCCCCGACGAGGGCTCAGTCCTGCTCGCCGTCACGGCGACGGGCCGCGAGGCCGAGGACCTCGTCGCGGCCCTCGGCGCGTACCTTCCGGCCGGTTCGGCCGCGCTGTTCCCGAGCTGGGAGACGCTCCCGCACGAGCGCCTCTCGCCGCGCTCGGACACCGTGGGGCGCCGCCTCGCCGTCCTTCGTCGCCTGACGCACCCGGGGCTCGAAGGGCACGGCGCGGCGCACGACGGCGCACAGCCGCTTCGCGTCGTCGTCGCCCCTATCCGCGCGGTGCTGCAGCCGCTCGTCGCCGGCCTCGGCGACCTCGCCCCGGTCTCGCTCACGGTGGGCCAGGAGCGCTCGTTCGACGAGGTGGTCCGGGCCCTCGCCGCGGCGGCGTACGCGCGCGTGGACATGGTGAGCCGCCGCGGTGAGTTCGCGGTGCGCGGCGGGATCATCGACGTCTTCCCGCCTACCGAGGACCACCCGGTGCGCGTCGAGTTCTTCGGCGACGAGATCGAGCAGATGCGCTGGTTCGCCGTCGCCGATCAGCGCTCGCTCACGGGCCCGCACATCCACCACCCCACGTCCCTCATCGCCCCTCCGTGCCGCGAGCTGCTCATCACGCCGTCCGTCATGAGCCGCGCGGCACGCCTCAGGGGGCAGCTTCCCGCCGCCGAGGACATGCTTGAGAGGATCGCGGGCGGCATCGCCGTCGAGGGCATGGAGTCCCTCGCGCCGCTTCTCGTCGACTCGATGGTGCCGTTCGTCGACGAGCTGCCCGAGGGCTCCGTCGCGCTGCTCCTCGAGCCCGAGAAGGTGCGCTCCCGAGCGCATGATCTCGCCGCCACCAATGACGAGTTCCTCGCCGCCGCGTGGGCCACAGCGTCCGACGGCGGGGCCGCACCCCTCGACCTGAGCGTCGCCGCGGGCGGGGGCGCCAGTGGGGACGCCGCCGAGCATGCTGGCCGACTCGAGGACGCGAGCTTCTCGACGCTCGCGGACACGCGCTCGGCCGCGATCGCCCGCTCGATCTCGTGGTGGTCGGTCACGTCGCTCGGCGTCGACGAGGAGACCGTGCTCGACATCGACACGCTCTCGATCGCGGCCCGCGAGCCGCGCGGGTATCACGGCGACGTCGGCGAGATGATGCAGTTCATCGGCTCGCGCGTCGCGGACCAGTGGCGCCTCGTCGTCGCGACGGACGGCCCCGGCCCCGCGCAGCGCCTCGCGGAGCTCTTCCACGACGCGCAGATCCCGTGCACGCGCCTCGAGGGGCTTGAGGGCGAGCCCGAGCCGGGCATCATCGAGATCACGACCGCGACGGCGGGCAAGGGCTTCGTGCTCGATGGCCTCAAGCTCGGGCTGCTCACGGAGGCAGACCTGCTCGGCCGCGCGAGCGCCGCGGGGACCCGCGACATGCGCAAGATGCCCTCGCGCCGGCGCAACGCCGTCGACCCCCTCCAGCTCCACGCGGGTGACTTCGTGGTCCACGAGCAGCACGGCATCGGCAAGTTCGTTGAGCTGGTCCAGCGCAAAGTTGCTGGAAGCGGGGCCGGGGGAGGCTCGGACGCCATGCGCGAGTACCTCGTGCTCGAGTACGCGGCGTCGAAGCGCGGGGCGCCCGGGGATCGGCTCTTCGTGCCGACCGACCAGCTCGACCAGGTGACCCGCTACGTGGGCGGGGACGCGCCTTCGCTCTCCAAGATGGGCGGCGCGGACTGGGCGGCCACGAAGTCCAAGGCCAAGAAGGCAGTCAAGGAGATCGCGGGCGAGCTCATCCGCCTGTACTCGGCCCGCATGGCCTCCCGCGGCCACGCGTTTGCGCCGGACACTCCGTGGCAGCGCGAGCTCGAGGAGGCGTTTCCCTACATCGAGACGCCCGACCAGCTCACCACGATCAACGAGGTCAAGGCGGACATGGAGCGGGACATCCCCATGGACCGCCTCGTCTCCGGTGATGTCGGGTACGGCAAGACCGAGATCGCCGTCCGGGCCGCGTTCAAGGCCGTCCAGGACGGGAAGCAGGTGGTCGTGCTCGTGCCGACCACGCTGCTCGCCCAGCAGCACTTCGAGACCTTCTCCGAGCGCTTCTCGGGCTTCCCCGTGCGCGTGCGGGCGCTGAGCCGCTTCCAGGCGGGAGGCGAGGCCAAGGACACGGTCGAGGGACTCCAGAAGGGCAGCGTCGACGTCGTCATCGGGACGCATCGGCTCCTCTCGAAGGAGGTCGAGTTCAAGGATCTCGGGCTCGTGATCGTCGACGAGGAGCAGCGCTTCGGCGTCGAGCACAAGGAGGCGCTCAAGAAGATGCGCACGAATGTGGACGTCCTTGCGATGTCGGCGACGCCCATCCCGCGCACGCTCGAGATGTCCCTCACGGGCATCCGCGAGACCTCGACGCTCGCCACCCCGCCCGAGGAACGCCACCCCGTGCTCACGTATGTGGGCCCCTACACGGACAAGCAGGTCTCCGCCGCGATCCGGCGCGAGCTCATGCGCGAGGGCCAGGTGTTCTTCGTGCACAACCGCGTCGCGTCGATCGAGAAGATGGCGGCGTCGATCCGCGAGCTCGTGCCGGAGGCGCGGGTAGAGGTCGCGCACGGGCAGATGTCCGAACACCGGCTCGAGCAGATCATCGTGGACTTCTGGGAGAAGCGCTTCGACGTCCTGGTCTGCACGACCATCATCGAGACCGGTCTCGACATCTCGAACGCGAACACCCTCATCGTGGACCGGGCCGATTCGTACGGGCTCTCGCAGCTCCACCAGCTCCGTGGTCGCGTGGGCCGCGGGCGCGAGCGAGCGTATGCGTACTTCCTGTACCCGTCGGAGAAGCCGCTCGGCGAGGTCGCGCTCGAGCGGCTCAAGGCCGTCGCGGCGCACAACGAGCTGGGCGCGGGCATGCAGCTGGCCATGAAGGACCTCGAGATCCGTGGCGCGGGCAACCTGCTCGGCGGCGAGCAGTCCGGGCACATCGCGGGGGTCGGCTTCGATCTGTACATCCGGCTCGTCGGGGAGGCCGTCGCCGATTTCCGCGGCGAGTCCGAGGAGAAGACCGCGGACATGAAGATCGAGCTCCCGGTCAACGCCCACCTGCCGCACGACTACGTCCCGGGGGAGCGGCTTCGGCTCGAGGCTTACCGCAAGCTCGCGGCGGCGACCGACGACGGCGCGATCGGCGAGGTCATGGACGAGCTCACCGACCGGTACGGCGAGCCGCCCGCGCCCGTGGAGAACCTCGCCGCCGTCGCCCGCTTCCGGGTACGGGCCCGCGCGGCCGGTCTGACCGACGTCGCCCTTCAGGGCAATATGGTGCGGTTCGCGCCCGCGGAGCTGGCCGAGTCGAAGGTCATGCGCCTCACGCGCATGTACAAGGGGGCGCAGTTCAAGCCGGCGCTCGGCGCGGTGCTCATCCCGAAGCCCAAGACCTCGCCGGTGGGCGGACGAGACCTGCAGGACAAGGAGATCCTCGACTGGGCCGACCAGGTGGTCACGGCCATCTTCACCGACTAGCTCGACTAACCCGCCCCGCCCTATCCGTCTCGGGTACGCCAACTCGGGCCTGTGTCTGTCTCGGGTACGCCAACTCGGGCCTGTGTCTGTCTCGGGTACGCCAACTCGGGCCTGTGTCTGTCTCGGGTACGCCTACCTGCGGTACCCGTGGTCCCGAAGCGCCTCGACCACGCGCTGCACCACGTACGATTCGCCGCGGGCCATGTCGTGCTTGGTAATCTTGACCTGATTCCAGCGCGCGGCGCGGGTGCGGGTGTCGCGCCACGCATCCAAGGCCATCTGTTCTTCAGTGAAGTGGTGCTCGCCCTCGTACTCCACGCCTGTTCGGAACTCGACATTCCCAAGATCAATCCAGATGGTCCCGCCCCACGGATCTGTGACGGGGCAGTTGGGGATGAATTTGGGGAGCCCGGCCCGCTCAAGCATCTGCCGGAGATACGACTCTGGCGGCGAGTCGACGCCAACGGCCAACAGCTCAAGGGCGATGCGCGCGCGTCCGAGGCCGACTACCCGATGGCGGCTCTCGATGTACGAACGAAGGTCCGCCAGCTGCACGATCGCGGTCCTGGGGTGAAAGGTCCGCTCGTGCTCGGACACCAAGTACTCGCCGGCGGCGATGAGATCGTCAAAGCTCAGCCCTCGGATGCTGCACAGGTCGAGCCAGGTTCGGGCCGGGGTCGTGACCCGCGTCCCATCGAGGGTTGTGACATCGTCGTCTTGGAGACGAAGGCGGTGCCCGCGAATCTCGGAACGTCGCGGCTGCCCGAGCCGTTCGTTGCTCCCCGGGTCGCGGCCCGGCGCCCGCGAAAGATCGAGGATCGTCGGATCCTGCGCCCACGCGGGGAGCGGAATCCTGTGCGCCATCGCTGCACTGACGTGCGAAACAACGGTCGTGCCGTGGATCGCCGTGTATGGCCGTGCTCGTTGAAGAAGCGATTGTCGGGCCAGCTCGGGGACGCGTATTCCTCTGCTGGGGCGCAGGAGATCGGGGGCCTCCAGGCGTCTGGGGCTGACGCCGAGTTCCAGCGCCTCCTCAACGGTGAAGGACGAACTGCGAAGAGGACTGGGCAGCATCTCATGGGACATGCCCTCATTGAGTCAGGAAGATCGGGGCGCTGACTGGCCGCCCTACGTCTATGTGGACGAGACGCCTCAGCGCTTTTCGTGGAGGAGCAATCCAGATGGTTTCGGGTACAGATAAGCCCGGCCGAATGAGGTATCCGGCCGGGCTTATCTGTACCCGAAGAGCAGTTGGACCTGAGTTGGCGTACCCGAAACGCCCAGAGAGCGGGGTAGCTGTACCCGAGACGAAACGGCGCGGCCGCGACCGCCCGAGCGGGGCGCGGGGGACTAGTTGCGGTGCTCGCTGCCCGAATCCGAGCGGCCGATGATCGCCATCGGGATGAAGAACGCGCCGACAAAGCACAGGATGAGCACGGCCATGGGCCACACGGTCGTGAAGTCGAGCCAGGAGACGGCTACGAGGCCCAGCACGAAGATCGCCATCAGAACCACGAAGATGACGATGTTGCCGACCAGAGGGTTCTCGTTCTCGATCGGCCGGTTCTCGGCGTTGTCAGCCATGCTTGTCTCCTAGAGTGCTTAGTACGAACCGGAGCCGGAGCCGCCGGTCACAATGGCCACACCGGAGCTCGCGCCGATCCGGTTGGCACCCGCAGCAATCATAGCCCGCGCGTCCGCGAGGGTTCGTACCCCGCCCGACGCCTTGACGCCGAGATGCGGCCCCACGGTCTTGCGCATGAGGGCCACGTCCTCGATCGTCGCACCGCCGCCGTTGAAGCCGGTGGACGTCTTGACGAAGTCCGCGCCCGCCTCGACGGCGGCCTCGCACGCGAGGACCTTCTGATCGTCGGTCAGGAGCGCCGTCTCGATGATGACCTTGAGGATCGACGAGCTACCGTGCACGGCCTCCGCGACGGCCCGGATGTCGTCCACGAGGGCGCCGCGGTCGTTCGCCTGGGCGGCCGCGATGTCGATCACCATGTCGACCTCGTCCGCGCCGTCGAGCGTCGCGCCGCGCGCCTCGTAGACCTTGACGTCCGTGGGAGTCGCGCCGAGCGGGAACGCCGCGACGGCGCACGTGAGCACGTTGCTGCCGCGAAGGGCCCTATGGGCTGTCTTGACCCAGCGGGGGTTCACGCACACGGACTTGAAGCCGTGCTCGATCGCCTCGCTGCACAGCTGCAGGATCTCGGCCTCGCTCGCGGTTGGCTTGAGCAGCGTGTGGTCGATGAATCCTGCGATGTCCGCGGGGCTGAGGTGTGGCTCGGAAGGCACGGGGGCGTCCTTTCGGTCGGGATCATCCCCATACTGGCACATCCGGGCCGCACCCACTGCGGGCGCCCCGAAGGTCCGCGGGGGCTACGCGCGCTCGACCCGCAGCCGGTACCCGCGCTTGACCACGGTCTGCACGAGGTCGGGGTTCGGGAGCGTGTTCCGCAGCCGGTTGACGGCCATGTCGAGCGCATGGCTCGACCCCGACTGGGAGAGCAGCCGGGCGAGCGCCTCGCGCGGCACTACGGCCCCGCCGGCGTCGAACAGTGCGCGGAACAGGAGCATCGCGGCGGGCGCGAGGAACAGCTCCTCGCCGGCGAGGGTCATGGTCCGGCCGCGCAGCTCGACGGGGCCGGCCGGCGTCTCGACGCGCCGAACCTGGCGCCGCGAGAGATTGTCCGTGACGAGCTTGATGAGCGCGCCCATCCTGAAGCGGTCGGGCACCCAGGGCCGCAGGCCCGCCGCCTCGAGGGGCGCGGCCGTGACGGGGCCGACGGCGGCGGTCGCCACCCGCTGGCGGAGCGCGGCGATGAGCGGGGTGTAGAGGCCCATCTCGTGGGCGGCGCTGAACAGCGCATCGACGGCGGGGGCACTCGTGAACGTCACGACGTCGAGCTCACCCGCGCAGACCGCGGCGATGAGCGCCTCGAGCCGGTCCTCGCCCTCGGGCCGCACCCACCGGTAGGGCGTGACCGTGATGAGCTCGGCGCCCGCGTCCCGGAGCCGGTCGAGCTGCGATCCGTCGGTGTACCCGTGGAGCTGGATGACCACGCGGTGCCCGTCGAGCCGCCCGCCGGCGTCGCGGAGCACGAGGTCCACGAGCGTCGCGGTGGTCTCGTCGTTCGAGATGCCGACGTCGGCGAGCCCGGCCGCGCGGACGGCGCCGCGCGCCTTGGGTCCCCGCACGTAGAGGGACGCGGCGCTCAGGACCTCCTGGAGGTTCTCGCCGAGCCCGGCGGCGTCCGCGACCTCGAGCCATCGGCGCATGCCGTACGCGGTCGTGACGATGCAGATGTCAGGGCGCGACTCGATCGTGCGGCGCGTGTCCTCGAGGACGCCGAGATCCTGGCCGACGGGCGCGATCGTGAGCACAGGGGCGTGCAGCACCTCGGCCCCGCGCCGCTCGAGGGCCTCGATGAGGTCCTCCGCGCGTCGGTGCGCGGTGACGCCGACCCGGAAGCCCTTGAGGGCCGTCTCGAGCTCCGCCACCGCTTCCTTCGCCGTTGCGGCTCCCATCGTTGCCGCTCCGCTCATCTCAACGTCCTTCCCATGGTCCTGGTGCCCGCTGCCCGTCACGCCGTGAGCAGCGAGGCCGCGAGGTCGTGGAGCTCCCGCCCCTCCGCTGCGCGGTCCCCGATTCCGGCGAGCCGCACCACGTCGCCAATCACGATCACGGCCGGGTTGCCGCACGCCGAGGTGTCCGCCTCGGCCCGCCCCAGCTCGGTCACCGTGGTGCGCTGGCCCGCCTGGTGTCCGCGTTCGACGACGGCGAGCGGCGTGGTGAGCGGCATCCCCGCCCGCCGCAGGCCCGAGGCCAGGTGGGGGAGGTTCGCGACGCCCATCAGTACTACTAGGGTTGCACCAGTGCCGCCGAGCCCCGCGAGGTGCTCGTGCTCGGAAGCCGTGAGCGGCGCGTGCCCCGAGATCACGGTAAAGCAGTGGCTCACTTCTCGGTGTGTCACGGGGATTCCCGCGGCCGCGGGCACGGCGATCGAACTCGAGATCCCCGACACGACTCGGACGGCAACTCCGGCCTCCGCGCAGGCCGCGGCCTCCTCGCCGCCGCGCCCGAACACGAACGGGTCGCCGCCCTTGAGCCGCACCACATTGAGGCCCGCCTGCGCGTGCTCAACCAAAAGCCGGTTGATCTCGCTCTGGGGGACCTTGTGGTGCCCGGGGAGCTTGCCGACGTCCACGAGCTGCGCCGTCGTGAGCCTCTCGAGTTCGCGCCACGGCGCGAGGCGATCGAACAGGACCACGTCGGCGTCGCGCAGCGCCTCGACCGCGTGGACCGTGAGCAGCCCGCGCGATCCGGGCCCGCCGCCCACGAGCGTCACGTGCCCGCGCGCTCCGGCGGCCGGCTCGCGCACGAGCGGCACCCCCGCGCTCCGGTAGTGGTCGAGCACGGCAGCCCAGTCGCCGTCGTCGTTCGCCGCACGGCCTCCAGCGAGGGGGTCGACGATGGCGACCAGGCCCGGCCGCGCGGGGAGCGCGACCGCCGCCAAGAACGCCGCCGGCGAGTCGAAGTGCGCCACGGCGGCGCCCGCCCGGCGGTACCGGAGCAGGGCCTGGCGGGACGCGTCGGCCTCGCCGAGCAGGACGACGGTCGTCCCCGCGAGCGTGATCTCGAGCTGCACGTCACACCTCCTGAGCCGCGGCGCGGACGGGAATGGTCGAGCCGAGCGACACCCGCTCGGCCGCCGTCGCGGGCCGGATCTGGTCGCGCTCGGCGACGTGCACGATCGACTCGTCCGCGGCGTCCGGCGCGTTGACGAACGAACGGAACCGGCGCAGCCGCTCGGGGTCCTTGAGCGTCGCGGCCCATTCGTCCTCGTAGTTCTCGACGTGCATGGCCATGGCCGCCTCGAGCTCCTCGGCGATGCCTAGGGAGTCCTCGACCACCACCTGGCGCACGTGGTCGAGCCCGCCGTCGAGGTCGGCCTGCCAGTGCGCCGTGCGCTGGAGGCGATCCGCGGTGCGGATGTAGTACATGAAGTACCGGTCGATGTACTTCACGAGCGTCTCGTCGTCCAGCCCGCCGGCCAGGAGCTGGGCGTGCGCGGGGTTCGCGCCGCCGTTGCCGCCCACGTACAGGTTCCAGCCCTCGGAGGTCGCGATCACGCCGACGTCCTTGCCGCGGGCCTCGGCGCATTCGCGCGCGCAGCCCGAGACGCCGAGCTTGAGCTTGTGCGGGCTGCGCAGGCCGCGGTAGCGCAGCTCGAGCTGGATCGCCATCCCCACCGAGTCGAGCACGCCGTAGCGGCACCACGTCGAGCCGACGCAGCTCTTCACCGTCCGCAGGCTCTTGCCGTACGCCTGGCCCGACTCCATGCCGGCCTCGATGAGCTCGCCCCAGATGAGCGGGAGCTGTTCGAGGCGGGCGCCGAACATGTCGATGCGCTGGCCGCCCGTGATCTTCGTGTACAGACCGTACTTCTTGGCCACGGAGGCGATGACCGCGAGCTTGTCCGGCGTGATCTCGCCGCCCGGGATGCGGGGGACCACGGAGTACGTGCCGTCCTTCTGCATGTTCGCGAGGGCGCGGTCGTTCGTGTCCTGGAGAGTGCCGCGGCCGGCGTCGAGGACGTAGGCCGAGTGCTGCGACGCGAGGATCGACGCGATCGCGGGCTTGCAGATGTCGCAGCCCGCGCCCTTGCCGTAGCGGGAGAGGATGTCCTCGAATGAGGTGAGCTGGAGGACGCGGATCGCGTCGAACAGCTCCTGGCGGGAGAGCTCGAAGTGCTCGCACAGGGCCTTCGAGACCGTCACGCCGGCCTTCTGCAGCTCCTTCTCGAGGAGCTTCTTGATCATCGGCACGCACGAACCACACTGCGTTCCGGCGCGCGTGCAGGCCTTGAGGCCGGGCACGTCACGGACCGGGTCCTTGCCCTCGCACGTCCCGCAGCCGTTGACGGCGTCGCGCAGCGCACCGGCGGAGACGTTGTTGCACGAGCACAGCGTCGCGTCGTCGGGCAGCTCGGTGTCGGGGGCGGTGCCGCCGCCCGCGGCGGAGAGGAACGCGCCGGGCTCGGCCGGGAGCTCGCGGCCCAGGAGGGGGCGCAGGCTCTGGTATGGCGTGGCGTCGCCCACGAAGATGCCGCCGAGGAGGGTCGTCGCGTCGTCAGTCGTGACGATCTTCTGGTAGACGCCCCGAGCCGGGTCGGCGTACACGATCTCGAGCGCGCCCGGCTCCTTGGCAAACGCGTCGCCAAAGCTCGCGACGTCCACGCCGGAGAGCTTGAGCTTCGTCGCCGTGTCGAAGCCGGGGAACGTCGCGTCGCCGCCGTGGAGGCGGTCGGCAACGATCTCGGCCATCGTGTTGGCCGGGGCCACGAGGCCCAGGCACATTCCGCCGAAGCTCGCGACCTCGCCGATTGCCCACACACCGTCGACGGCGGTCGCGCAGCTCTCGTCGATGACCACGCCGCCGCGCGGGCCGAGCTCGAAGCCGGCCTCGTCCTCGACGGCGGCGCGGATGAGCTCGTCGCGGGGGCGCACGCCGATCGCCACGATCACGAGGTCCGCCTCGATGACGCGTTCGTCCGCCATGAGCACGCCGGTGACGCGCCCGCCGTCGTCCGTCATGATCTCGGACGGGAAGACGCCGCCGTGCACCGTGAAGCCCTTGCCCTCGATGAGGCGGCCGAGCGCCTGCCCGGCGCCCTCGTCAAGCTGGCGGTTCATCATCCAGGGCGAGCCGTCGATGATGACGGACTCGGCGCCGAGCGCCTGCGCGCCCGCCGCCGCCTCGATGCCGAGGAGACCGCCGCCGATCACCGCGACCGTGGGCTTGCGGTCAAGCCCCGCGGCGAGGCGGCCGATCTCGGCGCGGAGGAACCAGACGTCCTCGAGCGTGCGGTACACATACGACTTGTCGGCGCCCGGGATCGGGAGCCGAGCCGCGTTGGAGCCGGTCGCGAGCACGAGCTCGTCGTACGCGTGCGCGGCTCCGTCCTCGGTGTGGACCGTGCGGGCCGCGGTGTCGATGCGCACGGCCTTCGCGCCGCGGCGGAGCTCGACGCCGGCCGTGTCCCACATGGAGGCCTCGCCGAGCGTGAGGTCGACGTCGCCGAGGAGCGCCTTCGAGAGGGCCACGCGGTCGTACGGGAGGTGCGCCTCCTCCGCGAGCGCCGTGACCTCGAAGCCGTCGAGGCCGCGGGCGGCCATGGCGTCGACGAAGCGGTGCGCGGCGGGGCCACCGCCCACGACGACGACGCGGCGCGGGGTGCCATGCGTCCGGGGGGCGCTGGGGCTGGGAATGCTCACGAATGGTGCCTTCCGTCGAAGGGGCGCCGGACAGCCCGGCGGGGTTTCCTCCAGCGTAGGGAGCCGCGATTTCGCATCAGTTGCCCGGGTGTAACGGCCGATTAACTTCACTGTCACGACGATGTTTCGATGCCAGTGAGGGCGGTTTTACTTCCGCGTGACACATGGTCAACCCGTCCGAAATGGATGGATATCTAGCGTGGATGCATGACGATCACAGCCTCTGCATCGATTGACGTTGACGCCCTTGAAGCCTCGGCAGCGACGGTTCTGCCGATGTGGCACAGCGTGTGCAACCTGAGCGACCTGGAGCCCAACTGGGGGGAGGCCGCTCTCGTCGCTGGCCGTCAGGTGGCGGTCTTCCGCCTCCCGTCCGGCGAGGTCTACGCCGTGGACCAGCGCGATCCCGCGACCGAGGCGCACGTGATGGCCCGCGGCATCGTCGGCTCGCGCGGCGACCGCCCCACGATCGCCTCCCCGCTGCTCAAGCAGGTCTACGACCTCCGCACGGGCGAGCGGCTTGACGCCGACGGAGCTCCGCTTCCGGCGTTCCCGGCTCGCGTTGTGGACGGCATCGTCCAGATCGCGGCCTGATCCCGCACCTGGCTCGCGGCGGGGCAGCGTCCCCGCAGTGTGAGCCAGAGACTCACAACCACGGAACCCGCACGCCCCGGACGGGATCCCGCAACCTTGCGGGGTCCCGTCCTTGGTGTTGCGGGGTCCCGTCCTTGGTGTTGCGGGGTCTCGTCCCTCGTGTTGCGGGGTCTCGTCCCTCGTGTTGCGGGGTCTCGTCCCTAGCCCTGACGGAGGCCGAGCGTGTTGCCGTCGGGGTCCGTAAACCATGCGCCACGCGCAGGACCAAGCTGCGCGATGTGACCGGTGGTCGCGAGGGGCCCCTCGGTGTAGTCGAGGAACGCGACGCCCTTGGCTTCGAGTTCTGCGACCGTCTTTTCGATGTCCGCGACCTCAAAGTGGGCGAGCGTGTGGACGGTCTCGAGGGCCGGGCGCTTGAAGACCGAGAGCTCGCTGTGCGCTCCGCACCGGAATCTGACCGAGGCGGGATTCTCCCAGAGCTGGGTCAGGCCGAGCGTATCGCCGTAAAAGCGCTTCGCCTGATCCAAATCGGTCACGGGAACAGTGGCCACGACCATGGTTGCGTTCAGCATGGCGGATTCCAGCTCCTTCGCGCGGACTCATGTGGTACGTCAAATGGTAGGCCGCGCCGTCGGCCAAGCAGAGACCCCGCAACGCCCCGGACGGGACCCCGCAACGCCCCGGACGGGACCCCGCAACGCCCCGGACGGGACCCCGCAACGCCCCGGACGGGACCCCGCAACGCCCCGGACGGGACCCCCCAACGCCCCGGACGGGACCCCGCAACGCCCCGGACGGGACCCCGCAACGCTGTGGGGTCCCGTCCCTCGAGTTGCGGGGTCCCGTTCCGGTGAGGCCTCGCGCCTACAGCCCGAGCGCCTCGCGCACGTCCTCGAGCGCCGCGTCCATGGCCTGGCGCGCGGCCTGCCGGGCCTCGGCGAGCTCGGCCGAGCTGTCCACGGGCCGAATCACTTCGAGGTAGCACTTGAGCTTGGGCTCCGTGCCGCTCGGCCGCACGATCACGCGCGTCGCGTCGCGCGTCACCCACAGGAGGCCCTCGGTCGGCGGAAGCCCCTCCGAGCCCACCGACAGGTCCACGGCGGTCTCCACGGGGGAGTCCGCGAACGCGGCCGGCGGGTTCTCGCGCAGCCGCACCATCATGGCGTCGAGCAGCCCGAGGTCCGCGACCCGCACGCTCAGCTGGTCGGTGAGGTGCACGCCGTGGAGCACGTGCAGCGCGTCGAGCCGATCGAACAGGCTCTGTCCCTGCGACTTGGCGTCAGCCGCGAGCTCGGCGACGAGCAGCGCGGCGGAGATCCCGTCCTTGTCCTTGACGAGTTCCGGGGCGACGCAGTACCCGAGCGCTTCCTCGTAGCCGTACACGAGCCCCGGGACGCGGGAGATCCACTTGAACCCCGTGAGCGTCTCGCGGTGGGCGATCCCCGCAGCGTCCGCGATGCGGCCCAAGAGGCGCGAGGAGACGATCGAGTTCGCGAACACGCCCCCCACCGGACCCGCGGCGGCCGCGCCCCCGCCGTCGTCCGTGAGGCCCATTCGCCGCACGATATGCGCGCCCAAGAGAGCGCCCACCTCGTCGCCGCGGAGCATGCGCCACTCGCCGCTCGTCGGATCGGGGGCGGCGACGGCGCAGCGGTCGGCGTCGGGATCGTTCGCGATGACGAGGTCCGCTCCTGCCTCCCGCGCGGCCGCGAGCGCGAGGTCGAGCGCGCCGGGCTCCTCGGGGTTCGGGAACGCGACGGTGGGGAAGCCGGGGTCGGGGACGGCCTGCTCGGCCACGAGCGTCACGTCCTCGAAGCCGGCCTCCCGCAGCACGCCGAGCGCCGTGGTCCCGCCCACGCCGTGCAGGGGCGTGAGCACGATCCTGAGTTCGCGAGCGCCGAACGCCTCGGGCTGGGCCAAGCGGACGACGGCGGCGCGGTAGTCCGCGGCGATGCTCGCCGGGAGCACGGTCCACCCCGAGCCCGCGAGCTCGATCGTGCCCACCGGCCCGACCTCCGCGATGAGGCCCGCGATCTCGGCGTCGACTGGGGCGACGATCTGCGCGCCCCGGCCCGCGTCGTCGACCGCGCGCCCGCCGAGGTACACCTTGTAGCCGTTGTCCTGGGGCGGGTTGTGGCTCGCCGTCACCATGACGCCCACGTCGCAGCCGAACGCGCGCAGCGCATACGCGAGCACGGGCGTCGGGAGCGGGCCGGGCATGAGGAACGTCTCGAGGCCAGCGGCCGTGAAGATCGCGGCGGTGTCGAGCGCGAACGCATCCGAGTTCTTGCGCGCGTCGAAGCCGACGACGGCGCGCGGCCGCCCGCCGTCGTCCTCCTGGCCCGGCTTCGCCTCGGCGACGCGCCGCCGCACGAATTCGGCGAGCCCCGCCGCGGCGCGGCGCACCACGACGCTGTTCATGCGGTTCGGGCCCGGACCCAGCGCGGCGCGCAGCCCGGCGGTGCCGAACTGAAGCGTCCCACCGAAAGCGTCAACGAGCTCCTGGTACGCGACGGCCTGCCCATCGGCGGCCTGCTCGAGCGTGGCGCGAAGCTGGGCGGCCGTCTCGGGGTCCGGATCGGCCTTCGCCCATGCCTCGGCCTTGCTTCGCAGCTCCTCGAATCCAGCGGGAGTTGCGCTCATAGTGTCCCCGGTCCCTTCAAATTTTCGCGATGACGTCGGCGAGGAGCCGGGAGATCCGCGGGCCGGCCGCTCGGCCGGCCTCGATGACCTCTTCGTGGCTCAGCGGCGTGGGGCTGATGCCCGCGGCAAGATTCGTGACGAGCGAGATCCCGAACACCTCGAGACCGGCGTGGCGCGCGGCGATCGCCTCGAGCGCCGTCGACATGCCGACGAGGTCCGCGCCGATGCGCTTCGCGTACTGCACCTCGGCGGGCGTCTCGTAGTGCGGCCCCGGGAACTGGGCGTAGACGCCCTCGTCGAGGGTCGGATCGACCTCGCGGGCCAGATCGCGGAGCCGGCTCGAGTAGAGGTCCGTGAGATCCACGAACGTCGCGCCCTCGAGCGGCGACGTGGCCGTGAGGTTGATGTGGTCGTTGATGAGCACGGGCGTGCCCGGCTTCCACGCGGGGTTGAGCCCACCGCAGCCGTTCGTGAGGACGAGCACGCGGCAGCCGGCCGCGGCGGCCGTGCGCACCCCATGGACCACGGCGCGGACGCCCTTGCCCTCGTAGTAGTGAGTGCGCGAGCCGAGCACGAGCGCGCGCTTGCCCTCTCGCGTGAGGACGGAGCGGATCGTGCCCACGTGCCCCTCGACAGCAGGCGCCGAGAAGCCCGGGACCTCGCTCGTGGGAACCGTCGCCGTGACCTCGCCGATGAGGTCCGCGGCCCCGCCCCACCCGGATCCGAGGACGAGCGCGATATCGTGCGAGGGCACGCCGGTGGCCTGCGCGAGGTAGTCGGCGGCAGCCTGGGCCAGCTGGAAGGGCTCAGTAGTTGTCACACGTAGAACCTACCAACGCGGACCCCGCGTGGCACGTCCACACGGTGCCGCGCCGTTGGAGCACGCCAAACAGGGCGTCACGTGCTGCACATCACCCGGGTGAGTGGCGCACGCAGTGGTGGGGCGCGGCATCGTCAGGGCACAATGGGTGTCCGTGACGATGAACCCCGATTTCAGCGTTCCCCACATCGCGATCCTCGGCGGCGGCCCCGGCGGCTACGAGGCGGCGTCCGTCGCGGCGTCCCTCGGAGCGCGCGTGACCGTTGTCGAGCGCTCGGGCCTGGGCGGCTCGGCCGTCCTGACGGACGTGGTCCCGTCGAAGACGCTCATCGCGTCCTCGGACCTCATGACCCGCGTCGAGGAGGCCGCCGCGCTCGGCATCCACCTTGGCCACACGGACGGCGGGCCCATCAAGCACGCAGACCTGCGTGCCATCAACGAGCGCCTCATGGGCCTCGCGCGGCAGCAGTCGCAGGATATCCGCGCGGGGCTCGAGCAGCTCGGCGTGCGGATCGTCGACGGCATGGGCCGGCTCGTCGCCCCGCACACGATCGAGGCGACGACGGACTCCGGTGCCGAGCTCATCGACGCGGACGCCGTGATCCTCGCGGTCGGAGCCCACCCGCGCGAGCTCCCGACCGCGCGCTACGACGGCGAGCGGATCCTCAACTGGACGCAGCTCTACGAGCTCGACGAGATCCCGGAGCACCTCATCGTGGTGGGCTCGGGCGTCACGGGCGCCGAGTTCGCGTCCGCGTACAACGGCCTCGGGGCCAAGGTCACGCTCGTGTCCTCGCGCGATCGCGTCCTGCCCGGCTCGGACGAGGATGGTGCGGAGCTCCTCGAGAAGGTCTTCGCGCGCCGCGGCGTCAACGTCCTCTCCCGCTCGCGCGCGGCCGCCGTCGAACGCACGGGCGACGGCGTCGCCGTCGTCCTCGGCGACGGCACCAAGGTGACGGGCTCGCACTGCCTCGTGTGCGTCGGCTCGATCCCGAACACGGAGGGGATCGGCCTCGAGGAGGCCGGCATCGCGCTCTCGGAGAGCGGGCACATCAAGGTCGACGGCGTCTCCCGCACCACGGCGATCAACGTCTACGCCGCGGGCGACTGCACGGGCGTCCTCGCCCTTGCCTCCGTTGCCGCCATGCAGGGACGCATCGCGGTCGCGCACTTCCTCGGCGACCGCGTCCTGCCGCTCAACCTCAACCACGTCGCCTCGAACATCTTCACGTCGCCGGAGATCGCGTCGGTGGGCGTCTCGGAGGCGGACGTCGCGAGCGGCAAGGTCGCGGGCGACATCGTGACGCTGCGGCTCAAGAGCAACGCGCGCGCCAAGATGCGCAACACGACGGACGGCTTCGTCAAGATCATCGCGCGCAAGGGCACGGGCACGGTGATCGGCGCCGTCGTCATGGGCTCGAACGCCTCCGAGCTCATCTTCGGCCTCGCCATCGCTGTGGAGCAGAACCTGCACGTCGACGACGTCGCCGCGACGTACGCCGTCTACCCGTCGCTCTCCGGCTCGATCTCGGAGGCCGCGCGGCGTCTGCACGTCCACATGTAGCGCTTTCGGGCGTAGGTTGGGGTGCGTGAACTGGGAGATTGACGAAGACGCCCTCATCGCCTGGCGGCGAGACATCCACGCCCACCCCGAGCTGGGCTTCCACGAGACGAGGACGTCCGGCCTCGTCGCGGAGCTGCTTGAGGGCTTCGGGATCGAAGTGGCCCGGCCCACGCCCACGGGCGTCGTCGGGACGCTCCGCGGCTCGCGGCCCGGCCGTTCCGTGGCCCTGCGGGCCGATATGGACGCGCTTCCCGTGCTCGAGGAGACGGGCGAACCCTTCGCCTCGCAGACGCCCGGCCTCATGCACGCGTGCGGCCACGACGCGCACACGGCCATGCTCCTCGCCGCGGCGAAGACGCTTGCGGGGCTCCGCGACGAGCTCGCTGGGACGGTTACGTTCCTCTTCCAGCATGCCGAGGAGCAGCCGCCGGGCGGCGCCGCCGAGCTCGTCGCCGCGGGTGCGCTCGACGGCGCCGACGGCGTGTTCGGGCTTCACGTCATGAACCAGAAGGCGGGGACGGTCACCATCACGCGCGGGGCCGCCTCGACCGCGTACGACGGCGGGCAGCTCACCATCCAGGGCCGCGGCTCGCATGGCTCGATGCCGCAGCACGGCATCGACCCCGTGGTCGTGGGCTCCGAGATCGTGCTCGCGCTGCAGACGGTCGTCTCGCGATCCATCGCGCCGGATCACTTCGCGGTCGTCACGGTCGGGAGCTTCAACTCGGGGGAGGCGCCCAACGTCATTCCCGACACGGCCAAGCTGGCGTTGTCCGTGCGGACGACCGACCCCGCCGACCGCGAGACCGTGCGGCGGCGGGTGCGCGAGGTCATCGCGGGGGTGTGCGCCGTGCACGGTGCCACGTACACGCTCGACTGGGAGCCCGGCTACGAGGCCATCCAGAACGACGACGGCGCCGCCGAACTCGCGTTCGCAGCCGCGGCGACGGCGCTCGGCGAGGACCGAGTCGCGTGGGGCCCGGCCACGAGCGGCAGCGAGGACTTCTCCGCGTACGCGGCCCGCGTGCCCGGATGCTTCCTGTTCTTCGGCGGCGGCGACGAGTCGGAGGGCTTCCCGTTCCAGAACCACCACCCGAAGTTCAACGTCACGGAGTCCGCGCTGGCCGCCGGCGCCCGGCTCGAGGTGCAGATCGCGCTCGACTTCCTCGCCGCGGAGTGAGGGTTTTCGGCCCTTGAGGGGCCCCGGAGGGCGGCGCATCATGACGCCATGGAACGCAAGCACCATACGGTCGGGGAGGCAGCGGCAGCCTTGGGCTACCGTCACGACCGCATGCTTGAACGAGTTCGCGGCCTCACAGGCTCGCTCCTCGCCGCCGCCGAGGCGGGCGATCGGAACACCGCTCACGATGAGCAGGCCAATCTCGTCTCGTGGTGCGAGGACGAGCTCATTCCGCACATGCTCGCCGAGGAGGGTCCGCTCTACGCCGGCGCACACGCCACGGGAGAGGCCGGCCTGCTCGTCGAGGCACTGCTTCAAGAGCATCAGGCTCTCGTGGGGCTCGTGGACGAACTTCGCGGTGCCAGCGGCGTGAAGGCCGCTGCGGTGGGCTTCATGATCGCGAGGCTCTTCGCTCTGCACATCGGGCAGGAGGAGCGGCTCCTGCTGCCGTTCATCGCGGCGAGCCCGGGCCTGAGCCTGGCCGAGGCGGTCGGCTCGCTCGACGACGTCGTGGAGGGGTAGCTCTGCGCTGTCCGGCGGGGCCGGGCGGCTTTCCGGTCCGCTTCTTGGCCCGCCTGGGGGTGTCCCGCCGTGGCACTCCGCTCTGGGACCGATTGGGGCGAATCAACCGGACAGGAGCGTCGACCACCAAGGCCGCAAAGTCCCGGGCCCGGCCGGGCTGGAACAACTGGGGGAAGGTTCCAGCCCGGCCCAGCTGCTGGGACAGAGCAAAGCCGGGCTGGGGGACAGTCCGTCCCGGCTTCCAACTAGGTAATCGCCGGAGCCGGAGGAAAGGTTACGCGAATCCGCTTTTTCGGGGCCGATTTTTTTTCGGGCCGATCGGCGGGGCCGGCGGGGCCCCGAGGGACCGCCCGATCAGGCCCCGACGGCCGCGAAATGCTGCTCGATGAGCTCGCGGATTCCGTCCTTGCACCCGCCGCAGCCGGTCCCGGCGCGGGTCCCCTTCGAGACCTGCTCGACCGTCGAGCAACCGCCCACGATCGCCTCCTCCACGGTTCCGCGACTCACGCCAGCGCAGCGGCACAGCGTCGACTCCGGTCCGGCGGCCGAGCCGGGCACGCCGAGCGAGCTCTCGGGGCCGTCGAGGCGCAGGATCACGGAGCGGTCGGCGGGGAGTTCCGCGCCGCTTCCGAACAGGAGCGTGAGCTCGGCCGCCGCGCGCGGCATCCCGAGCGCGATGAAGCCCTCGAGCACGCCGTCGCGCGTGCACATCTTCACGTAGCGTCCGTGGGCCGGGTCCGCCCACAGCGAGACCTCGAGCGGCGCGCGGCCCGCCGCGTGGTCGGCGTCCCATGCCACCGTGTCCCACGGGTCGGCCTGCGCCTCGCCCGCGAGTGCGAGGTTCACGCCGCGCGCCTTGAGCAGGATGACGCCGGGCCGCTCCTCCGGCAGCGGAGCGGGCACGGCCTCGCCGAGGAGCCGCGCGCGGAAGGACGCCGCGAGCCAGTCGGCCTGCCGCCAGCCCGGCGCGATGAGGCCGCTCGGCCCCGAGGCTTGCGCGCACGGGGCGCACGAGGGGTCCGGGCACCGCAGCTCGGCGCAGTCGCCGATCGCGAAGACGTGCTCGGTGTGCACCGCGGCGAGCCGGTGGTCCACGAGGATGCCGCGATCGACCGCAAGCCCGGCCCCCTCGGCGAGCTCGCGCCGTGGGCGCGCGCCGCACGCAATGACCAGGAGGTCGCCGTCGATCGCGGAGCCGTCATCGAGCACGAGCGCCCGGAAGGCGCCGTCGTCGCCCGTCTCGATGCCGGTGGCCCGCGCATTGGGCGCGAGGCGCAGGCCCTGCCGCCGCAGCGCGGCGGAGAGCGTCCCGCCGCCCGCGCGGTCGATCTGCCGCCCGAGCGGCTTGTCGCCGTGGTGCACGACCGTGACGGTCGCGCCCTCCTCGGACGCCGCGAGCGCGGCCTCGAGGCCCAGGACGCCGCCGCCCAGAACCACGATCCGCTTGCGTCCGCGCACGGCTTCGCCGAGTCGCTCGGCGTCCGCGAGGTCCCGCAGCGTCGTGACGCCCTCGGGGAGCACGGGGTGGACCGGATCGGGGTTGAGCCCCGTGAGGTTCGGCACGGCGGCGCGGGCACCGGTCGCGAGGACCAGTCGGTCGTAGGGGAGCGCGGTCCCGTCCGAGAGGTGCAGCCTCCGCCGGCTCCGGTCGATCCGGGCGGCGCGCGCCCCGAGCAGAACGCGCACGCCGTCGACCGCCAGTTCGTCCGCGTCTGAGAGCTGCATCGCCGCGAGCGTGGTCCGCCCCACGCCGAGATCGGCGACGAGCACGCGGTTGTACGCAGCTTGCTCCTCCTCGCCGATCACGGTCACGTCCGCGACGCCCGCGAGCGCGGCCGGGCGCAGCTCGTCGACGAAGCGCGCCGCGACGGGGCCGAAGCCGACGACGACGATGCGCTCCGGGGTGCCGGGCTGCGACTGGGACGGGACAGCGCCGAAGGTCACGGGCGCTCCTCTCGTGGGGCGGCGTGGACGAGGCCGGGGTCGGCCGGCGGGAAGCCCGTCGGTTCGACGAGGACGCGGGTGGTCTTGAACTCGGGCATGCCCGAGATCGGGTCCGTGCGGGACTCCGTGACCTGGTTCGCGGCCGCGAGCCCCGGGAAGTGGAACGGCAGGAACACGGTGTCGGGGCGGATGTCGAGCGTGAGCTCGACCCGGCACAGCACCTCGGCGTTCGCCGCAGGAGCGGATTCGGCGGCTGCCGCGATGGAAGAAACGGCCGACGGCGTGTGGCCGCCGGCGCGGGTGATCCGCACCCATGAGCCGTCGGCGATCCGCAGGCGCGCGGCCGGGGCGGGGTGAAGCTGGAGCCGCGGCTCCGGTTGGGCCGTGTTGAGGGCCTCGACGCGGCGGGTCTGCGCGCCCGACTGGTAGTGCTCGAGCAGGCGACCGGTCGCGAGGTGGAATTCTTCGAGCGCGGGCCGCGCGTGCGTCCACGAGGGGGTTGCGGCGCGCACCGCGACGAGGCGAGCCCGCCCGTCGTCGTGCGCGAAGCGGTCGCGGAACAGCCGCGGGGTGCCGGCTGTGCCCGCGGGGTACGGCCAGTAGGCCTCGGCGCCGCTATCGAGGAGCTTGTACGAGATCCCCGAGTAGTCCGCGAGCCCGCCGGCGGACGCGGCGCGGAGCTCCTCGAAGACCACCTCGGGCTCTGTCGGGAAGGACGACGGCGCGTCGAGCAGCTCCGCGAGGCGGTTCATGATCCACAGCTCGGACCGCGCGCCCGCGGGCGCCTCGACAGCGCGGCGGCGCCGCAGCACGCGGCCCTCGAGGTTCGTCATGGTGCCTTCCTCCTCGGCCCACTGCAGGACCGGGAGCACGACGTCCGCCTCGCGCGCCGTCTCGGAGAGGAAGAAGTCGCAGACGGCCAGGAAGTCGAGTCGCTGCAGCCCCTCACGGACGGCAGACACGTCCGGCGCGGAGACCACGACGTTGGCGCCGTGCACGAGGAGGGCGCGCACGCCGCCGTCCGTTCCGAGGGTGCGCAGGAGTTCGACGGCGGGGAGTCCCGGCCCGGGGATGCTCGCCTCCGGAACGCCCCAGACCCGGGCGACGTGCGCGCGGGCCTCGGGGTCGGTGATCTTGCGGTAGCCGGGGAGCTGGTCGGCCTTCTGCCCGTGCTCGCGCCCGCCTTGGCCGTTGCCCTGGCCGGTGAGCGTCCCGTAGCCGCCGAGCGGCGAGCCGGGGAGGCCGAGGAGCAGCGCGAGGTTGATCGCGGCCGTGACGGTGTCGGTGCCGTCCGCGTGCTGCTCGACGCCGCGGCCCGTCAGGATGTAGCACGAGCCCGTGCGCGCGGACTTCGCGAGCCGGTGCGCGGTCTCGCGCACGAGGTTGGCGGGGATACCCGTGGTCGCCTGGACCCGCTCGGGCCACCACGGAGCCACGGAGCGGATCACGGACTCGAGGCCCTCGGTGCGGGCCGCGAGGTAGCCCGAGTTCAGGAGGCCGTCGTTGATGACCACGTGGGCGAGGCCGAGGAGCAGCACGAGGTCCGTGTGCGGGGCGGGCGCGAGGTGAGTGCCGGCGCCGTCGTCCGTGAGTTTGGCCGTCGCGGAGTGACGCGGGTCGACCACGATGAGCCCGCCCGCCTCGCGCGCACCCGCGAGGTGCTGCACGAACGGCGGCATGGTCTCGGCGACGTTCGAACCGAGCAGGAGGATGGTGTCCGCTGCGTCGAGGTCGGTGAGGGGGAATGGCAGGCCCCGGTCGATCCCGAAGGCCCGGTTTCCGGCGGCCGCGGCCGAGGACATGCAGAACCGGCCGTTGTAGTCGATGCGCGAAGTGCCGAGCGCGACCCGGGCGAACTTGCCGAGGAGGTACGCCTTCTCATTCGTGAGCCCGCCGCCGCCGAAGATCCCGACGGCGTCCGGCCCGTGGGCCGCCTGGGCCCGGCGGATCTCGCTCGCGACCCGCCCGAGCGCCTCGTCCCAGCTCGCCTCGCGGAGCACGCCCCGGGCGTCGCGCACGAGCGGTTCCATGACGCGCTCGGGGTGCCTGAGGAGCTCCGCGGCGGTCCAGCCCTTGCGGCACAGGCCGCCCCGGTTGGTGGGGAACTCGCGGCCGGACACCTCGGGCGCGGCCTCGTTCTGGGCCGGCGTCAGGTTCATCCCGCACTGCAGGGCGCAGTAGGGGCAGTGGGTCGCTACTGGTTGGGCGGGCGGCTGAGGAACCGCCGGGCCGGGCATGTCAGGCTCCCGTTCGGGCCACGGCGCTCCCGCGGCGGAGGTAGCAGGCCCAGGAGACCACGAGCATGAGCACGTACGCGGCGACGAATCCGTAGAACGCCGGGACGTAGGATCCCGTCGCGGTGCTCGATGCGCCGAGCAGCTGCGGGATGGCGAAGCCGCCGTACGCGCCGATGGCCGAGATGAGCCCGAGCGCCGCGGAGGAGAGCCGCGCCGTGTGCGACGGCGCCGCGCCGGCCTGGGCGGCCCGGCTCGCCCGGGCGAAGATCACCGGGATCATGCGATAGGTCGAGCCGTTGCCGATGCCGCTCGCGGCGAACAGCGCGAGGAACAGGACGAGGAAGAGCCAGAAGTTCTTGAGGGGGAGCGTCGCGATGAGGGCGAGAGTCACGACCGCCATCGTCGCGAAGGAGGCGACCGTGATGCGCGCGCCGCCGAAGCGATCCGCGAGCTTGCCGCCGTACGGGCGGGAGAGCGAGCCGACGAGCGGGCCGAGGAACGCGAGGGAGAGCGCGGCCGGGCCGAGCGCGAACGTCGAGTACGCGGGGAAGATGTCGTGGATGAGCTTCGGGAACACGCCGCCGAAGCCGATGAAGGAGCCGAACGTGCCGATGTAGAGGAACGCGACGATCCACAGGTGCGGCTCCTTGAGCGCCGCGAGCGAGCCTGCGACGTCGCCCTTCGCGTTCGAGAGGTTGTTCATGCGCCGCCAGGCCGCGAACGCGGCGATGAGGATGAACGGAACCCACATGAGGCCCGCCATGGCGAGGGTGCCGCCGCGGGGGCCCGTCACGACGACGGCCGTGAGGCTCACCACAATCGGCACGGCGAGCTGCGAGATTGCAGCGCCTAGGTTGCCGCCCGCGGCGTTGAGGCCGAGCGCCCAGCCCTTCTCCTTAGCCGGGTAGAAGAACGTGATGTTCGCCATCGAGCTCGCGAAGTTGCCGCCGCCGAAGCCCGCGAGGCCTGCAACAGCGAGCATGACCCAGAACGGCGTACTGGGGTTCGCGACGCACGCCGCGAGGCCGATCGTGGGGATGAGGAGCAGGAGCGCGGAGACGATCGTCCAGTTCCGGCCGCCGAAGCGGGAGACCATGAACGTGTAGGGGATGCGGAGCGTCGCGCCGACGAGGCTCGGCATCGAGATGAGCCAGAATG
This sequence comes from Sinomonas sp. P47F7, assembly GCF_049332655.1. Taxonomy (GTDB): domain Bacteria; phylum Actinomycetota; class Actinomycetes; order Actinomycetales; family Micrococcaceae; genus Sinomonas. Next base: position 1,557,902 of record NZ_CP186327.1, read on the forward strand.
TCTGTGACGTGTCGAACTTGAAGCCGGCCGCCGGAAGCTGGACGACGACGATCGACCAAAGCTGCCACACGACGAAGCCGAGGAACTCGGCGAAGATCGACCACACGAGGTTCCGCCGAGCGATCGCGCGCCCCTCGCGCTCCCACTGGGTGGCGTCTTCCGGGTTCCAGTGCTCGATCCAGCGACCCGCGCGGAAGTCGAGGCTCAGATGGGAGGCGGGGGCCGCCGTCGTTCGCTCTGCCGCCGGTGCCGCGGAGGCGGTGATCTGGGGGTCGGTGCTCATGGGCCCTCCTTGAACGTGGGAACTTGTCTAGTTCCACGCTAAGAACGGCGCGTTTCCGGAAGCGTCGCGGGGTGTAAACAGGCCGTGACATCGACCTCTCTTCTCACGGCGGTTTTGGGTGAGTCGTGAGGTGAGGTCCGGTATGTGGACCGAATGTCCGGTCAGTGGACGCTGTTCGTAGGATGGCCACGCACGATCCCAGGACCCATGTCAACGGTGGGTCCAGCATGCGAAAGGCACCAGAACCCATGGCCACACGAGCCGTCGCCGAGGAATCGGCGGCAGAGCCGCAGAAAACCGATTCGCAGAAGGGCGCGAACACCCGTGGGCGCGTGATCTTCTCGAGTCTCATCGGCACCACAATCGAGTTCTTCGACTTCTACGCGTACGCGACGGCGTCCGTCCTCGTCTTCCCGAAGCTGTTCTTCCCGGGCGCGACCGACATCAACGCGATCCTCTCCTCTTTCGCGATCTTCGGCGTCGCGTTCTTCGCGCGGCCCATTGGCTCGATCGTGTTCGGCCACTTCGGGGACAAGCTCGGGCGAAAGGGCACGCTCGTCGCCTCCCTGCTCACCATGGGCCTCGCGACGTTCCTCATCGGCGTCCTGCCCCCGGCGTCGACGCCGGGCTGGGTGGTGCTCGCGCCGCTCCTGCTCGTGGTCCTGCGCTTCCTTCAGGGACTGGCCTTGGGCGGCGAATGGTCCGGCGCCGCGCTCCTCGCGACGGAGAACGCGCCCGCCGGCAAGCGCGCGGTCTGGGGCACGTTCCCCCAGCTCGGCGCGCCGATCGGTTTCATCATCGCGAACACGATGTACGTCGTGATGAACGGATTCCTCACTGCGAAGCAGTTTGAGGACTTCGGGTGGCGCATCCCCTTCCTGTTCAGCATCGTGATGGTGGCGATCGGCCTCTACGTGCGGCTCAAGCTCGTCGAGAGCGCGTCCTTCCAGAAGGTCCTCGAGGAGGACAAGGTGGCCCGCGTCCCGCTGGCCGCGACATTCAAGCACCACTGGCGCGCCGTCATCGCGGGCACGTTCATCATGCTCGCCACGTATGTGCTGTTCTACCTGACCACGAGCTTCACGCTCACGTACGGAACGGCCCCCGCGAAGGCCGAGGTGGCGCGCGCCGCGGCGGAGAAGGCCGGGAAGACGTTCGACGCGGCGTCCTTCGTGCCCGGGCTCGGGATCGACAGGGGCCTCTTCCTGTGGATGCTCATCATCGGCGTCGTGTTCTTCGGGATCTTCACCGTGGTCTCGGGCCCGCTCGCGGAGCGGTACGGCCGCAGGAAGTTCCTCCTGGGGGTCACGGCGGGCATCCTCGTGTTCGGCCTCACGTGGGGCCTCATGTTCGGCCCCGGCACGGGCGCGGCGATGGTGGGGCTGATCGTCGGGTTCACGCTCATGGGCGCGACGTTCGGCCCCATGGCCGCGATCCTGCCTGAGCTCTTCCCCGCGAACGTCCGGTACACGGGTTCGGCGATCGCGTACAACCTCTCGTCCGTGATCGGCGCGGCCCCGGCCTCGTTCGTCGCGATCGCCCTGTGGCAGGCCGGGAAGGGGAGCACCGTCCTCGTCGGCGTCTACCTCGCAGTCGCCGCGGTGCTCACGCTCGTCGCGCTGCTTCTGACGCGCGAGACCCGCGACCGGGACTTCGAGGACAACATCGCGGCGTGAGCTGACCCCGCAAACGGAGGGACGGGACCCCGCAACCGATTGGTTGTGGGGTCCCGTCCCTCGTGTTGTGGGGTCCCGTCCCTCGTGTTGTGGGGTCCCGTCCCTCGTGTTGTGGGGTCTCAGTCCTCGATCGTCGCGATGACCGAACCGGCTGAAACCGTCTGCCCCGCCTCGGCCGTGAGGCCGTGGATCGTGCCCGAGCGGTGCGCCGTGAGCGGCTGCTCCATCTTCATCGCCTCGAGGACGACGACGAGATCGCCCTCCGCGACCTGGTCACCGTTCTCGACGGCGACCTTGACGATCGTGCCCTGCATGGGCGCCGTCAGCGCGTCGCCGCTCGCCGCCGTCGCGGCACCGCCGCCGCGCTGCGAGCGGGCCTTCTTGGCCTTGGGCTTCCCGGCACGCGCGATGCCCCCGAGCCCCGCGGGGATCGTCACCTCGAGCCGCTTGCCGCCCACCTCGACGACGACGCTCTGCCGCTCGCCCGCGTCGTCCGCGCCCGCGCCGGGGACGCCCGACCACGCCGGAATCTCGTTCTCGAACTCGGTCTCGATCCAACGCGTGTGCACGCGGAACGGGCCGGACGCGGGCGCGAACGCCCGGTCGCGCACCACAGCGGCGTGGAACGGAACGACCGTGGGCATGCCCGTGATCACAAGCTCGTCGAGGGCACGGCGCGAGCGCTCGAGCGCCTGCTCGCGGCTCGAGCCGGTCACGATGAGCTTCGCGAGCATCGAGTCGAAGTTGCCGCTGATGACCTCTCCGGCCTCGATGCCCGAATCCACGCGGATGCCGGGGCCGGTCGGGTACTTGAGCGTCTCGACCGTGCCGGGCGCAGGCATGAAGTTGCGGCCCGGGTCCTCGCCGTTGATACGGAATTCGAAGGAGTGGCCGCGGATCTCGGGATCGTCGTAGCCGAGCTCCTCGCCGCGCGCGAGGCGGAACTGCTCGCGCACGAGGTCCAGACCCGTGACCTCCTCGGAGACGCAGTGCTCGACCTGAAGGCGCGTGTTGACCTCGAGGAAGCTGATGGTCCCGTCCTGGCCCACGAGGAACTCGCACGTGCCGGCGCCGAGGTACCCGGCCTCCTTGAGGATCGCCTTCGAGGACTCGTAGAGGCGCTTGGTCTGCTCGTCGGTCAGGAACGGCGCGGGGGCCTCCTCGACGAGCTTCTGGTTGCGGCGTTGGAGCGAGCAGTCGCGCGTCGAGACCACCACGACGTGGCCGTGCGAATCGGCGAGGCACTGCGTCTCCACGTGGCGCGGGGAGTCGAGGAAACGCTCGATGAAGCACTCGCCGCGGCCGAACGCGGCCGTCGCCTCGCGCACCGCCGACTCGTAGAGCTCCGGGATCTCCTCAAGCGTGCGGGCCACCTTGATGCCGCGCCCGCCGCCACCGTACGCGGCCTTGATCGCGAGCGGGAGGCCATACTCCCGCGCGAACTCAAGGACCTCGGCGGCGGAGCCGACCGGGTCCTTCGTCCCAGGCACGAGGGGCGCGCCGACCTTCTCCGCGATGTGGCGTGCGCAGACCTTGTCGCCGAGGGCAGCAATCGCCTCGGGCGAGGGTCCGATCCACGTGAGGCCGGCGTCGATCACGCGGCGGGCGAACTCGGCGTTCTCGGAGAGGAAGCCGTAGCCGGGGTGGATGGCGTCAGCGCCGGAGTGGCGCGCCGCATCGAGGATCTTGTCCATCACGAGGTACGACTCGGCAGCGGTCGTGCCGCCGAGCGCGAAGGCCTCGTCGGCGAGGCGCACGTGCAGCGCGTCCCGATCGGGATCCGCGTAGACGGCGACCGAGGCCAGCCCCTCGTCGCGGGCCGCTCGGATGACGCGAACGGCGATCTCACCGCGGTTCGCGATGAGGACCTTCGTGATGGGCTTGCTTGCGGCGTTGAGGGACAAGGCTACTCCGTTCTGTACTGTCCGTGAGCCTAGCGCCCCTTTGGTGGATTCGCCCATATTGATGGCGGATCCGGCGGGGGAGCGGCCGATCCTTTGTCGGGGTCCTACAAATGAGGCACGACGGCGGCGGCCCAGAAGTCAGTGAGCCGCACCTTGGCGCGGGAGAGGAGCGCACGCAGCGTCGAGACCGAGAGGCCCACGACGGCGTGCGGGTCGCCGTCCACGCGGGCCAGGAACGCGCCCCCGAGCCCGTCGATCGTGAAGGAACCCGCGCAGTGGAGCGGTTCGCCGGTCGCGACATACGCGTCGATCTCGTCGTCGGACATTTCAGTGAACTCGACGCCTGCGGAGCAGAGCTCGCCCTCGCTCGAGACGACGCCGTCGCGGCAGTCCACGAGCCAGTGCCCCGTGTGGAGCACCCCCGCGCGGCCGCTCATGGCACGCAGCCGCTCGACCGCGACGTCCGCCGTGTACGGCTTGCCGAGCGCCGCGCCGTCGAACTCGAAGACCGAGTCGCAGCCGAGGACCAATGCGCCGTCCGCCTCGGCCAGCGACGCGACGGCCTCGGCCTTCGCGCGGGCGAGCAGGAGGGCCATCTCGGCGGGGCCTGCCTCGGGGTGCTGGGCGACGATCGCGTCCTCGTCCACGGCGGAGACGACGATCTGGTGGGGGATCCCGGCCTCCGCAAGCAGTTTCGTGCGTGCGGGGGACTTCGAGGCGAGGACGAGGGCGGGTGGGGAGGGAGAGGGGGCCGCGACCATGCGTCCAGCCTAGTGGCCGTTCCTTCCTGCCCACATCATGCCTCGAACCGGGTCAGGAATGGCTCGGATCGAGGCTTCGGGGACGGCGGGGAGCGCCAAAGTGGGCAGGAAGGGACGGTCAGGCCTACCGGCTGGCAGGCTCCGCGATGCGCGGGGTGGGCTCCGACGTCGTCCGCTCGAGCTGGGCGCCCTCGATGTCGAGGTCCGGGAGGATCCGCTGGAGCCAGCGCGGCAGCCACCACGCGCCCCTGCCGATGAGGCGCATGACCGCCGGGACGAGCGTCATGCGGACCACGAACGCGTCCAGCAGCACGCCGAGCGCGAGCGCGAACCCGAGCGGCCGGATCATCGTCACGTGGCTGAAGATGAAGCCTGCGAATACGGCCACCATGATGATCGCCGCGGCAGTCACGACGCGCGCCGCGTGGCGGAAGCCGGTCTTGACGGCGAGGTGCGCCTCCTGGCCGTGGACGTACGCCTCGCGGATCCCCGACGTGATGAACACCTGGTAGTCCATCGCGAGGCCGAACAGGATGCCGATGAGCAGGATCGGCAGGAAGCTCAGCACGGCCCCGGGGTGCGTCACGTCGAAGACCGGGCCCAGCCAACCCCATTGGTACACCGCGACCACCGAGCCGAACGCGGCCCCGAGGGAAAGCAGGAACCCGCCCGTGGCGAGGAGCGGCACGAGGAGCGAGCGGAACACGAGCAGCAGGAGCACGAGCGAGAGGCCGACGACGATCGCGAGGTACGGCGGGAGCGCGTCGGCGAGCTTCGACGAGACGTCGACGTTCGCCGCCGTCTGGCCTGTGAGGCCGATCGTGACCCCGGTCGCGCTCTGGATCTGCGCGCCATTCGCCCGGAGGTCGTTGACCACCTGGACGGTGCTCGCGCTCGCGGGACCGTCGGTCGGGATGACCTGGAACACGGCCGTGCGGCGGTCGTCGCTCAGCGCGACCGGGACGGCCGCAGTGACGCCGTGAACCGAACGGAGCTGGTCCGCGACGTCGTACTGCTTGGTCTTCGCGGCGGTCGCGTCGAGGCCTGACGGGAACTCGCCGACCACGACGATCGGGCCGGTCATGCCCTGGCCGAAGTACTTGCCGGTGGCGTCGTAGGCCTGGTAGGCGCTCGACTCGACGGGTTCGGAGCCGCCGTCGGGGAGCGCGAGCCGCAGCTGGGCGGCCGGGAGGGCCAGGGCCCCGAGCACGAGCACGGAAGCGACGAGCGCGATCCACGGGTGGCGCGTGACCCACGCGCCCCAGCCGTGCTCGGCCTTCGCGAGGTCCTCGCGCGCCTCGGCCTCCTCGTGGCCGGCCTTGGCGTTCTGCGCGGCGGCCTTCTTCCAGCGCCGCTTGGAGATGATGCGCTTGCCCGCGAAGCCGAGGATCGCCGGGAGGAGCGTGATCGCGACGAGGACCGAGACGGCGACCGTTGCGGCCGCCGCGACGCCCATGACGGCGAGGAACGGCAAGCCCGGAACCACGAGCGCGGCGAGCGCGATGATGACCGTGAGGCCCGCGAAGAGGACCGCATTGCCGGACGTGCCGATCGAGAGCGCGACCGACTCGCGCGGGGCCATGCCGTGCAGGAGTTGGGTGCGGTGGCGGTTGACGATGAAGAGCGAGTAGTCGATCCCCACCGCGAGGCCGAGCATGAGCCCAAGCATGGGGGTCGTGGAACTCATCTGGATCACGCCGGTCAGGGCGAACGTCCCCCCGACGCCCACGCCGACGCCCACAAGGGCCATGAGGAGCGGGAGCCCCGCCGCGACGAACGTGCCGAGCATGATCAGGAGCACGATCGCGGCGATGATCACGCCGGTCGCCTCCGAGGGTCCGAACAGCTGGGAGATGTCCTGCGTGAGTTCCTTGCTCGCGTAGGAGTGGACGCCCGGAACCCGGGCGGCGAGGTCCTGGACCTTCTGGCGGAGGTCGGCCGGGAGTGCGTCCGTGGACTTCGTGAACTGGATCGTGGCGATCGCGGCCTTGCCGTCGCTCGAGACGAAGCGCAGCCCCTGCGAGGCCTGGGCCTGGCGTGCGCCGAGCGCAAGGTCGGCCTTCTTCTGCGTGAGCTGCGCGCGGCCGTCGTCGATCTTGGCCTGGGCGCTCGCCGTGGCCTGCGCGATCGCGCCGGCGGGCATGCCCTGTGCGGCGAGTGCCTGCTTCTGGGCCTCGAGCTGCTGCTGGCCTGCGGTCAGCTGGGCGTCCGCGTCCGCGATCTGCTTCTGCCCGCTCACCACCTGGGCGGCCGCGTTGTCGAGCTGGGTTTGGGTGGCGAACGGGTCGGTGTCGCTCTGGACCCCGTCGAGGCCCTTGATCTGCGTGAGGGCGTCGCTGATGCCCTGCCTCTGGGCAGAGGTGAAGGCCGCGTCCGGCGACTCGAAGACAATGCTCGCGCTTCCGCCCGCGGACGAGGGGAGGTCCGTCTTGAGCTTGTCCAGCATGCGCTGGGTCTCGGTGCCGGGGATCTGGAACGTGTTGCTCAGGGTCCCGTGGAACGCGGCCGCGGACCCGCCGACGGCGAGGAGCACCACGATCCAGAGCGAGAGGACGAGCCACCGGCGGTCGTACGCGAAGCGGCCGAGACGATAGAGGAGGGTAGCCATGATGCCTTCTGTGGGTGAGAAACGGCGGCGGGGGGAGGCGGGAACAGGCTGGTGAGGACCTGCCCCAAGACTGCGGTCTAACGAACGGCGAAGCCGGTCCTGAGGTGGGCAAACGAGCTGATGAGCAGCTCGCGGAGGCGCTCAAGGGACGACGGCGAGAGGTCCCCGCCCCGTTCGGCCAGCCACACCTCGAGCGCGGCCTTGCCGCACGACATGACGCAGCCGGCGAGGGCATGCACGTAGATCGCCTCGAGGGCGTTGCCTTCGCGCTCGCGGATGGCGGTCACGATCTTGTCGCTGCACTCGTCGAACGCCTGCAGCTGGTAACGGGTCACGGTCTCGTGCCCATGGGAGACGAGGAACGATTCGGCCATCGGCTCGATGAACTCGTTGTCCGCGAGGGCGAGGAGCACCTCGATCGCGGAGTCGAGCAGCGGTTCGCCCTCGGGGCGCCTGCGGAACCCCTCGAGCGCGGCGTCGAGGAAGCCGAACGTCGGCGACGCGATCGCTTCCTCCGCGCTCGAGAAGTAGTTGAAGAACGTGCGGCGGGAGACGCCTGCGGCGTCGGCGATGTCCTCGACGGTGAATTCGCCGAGCCCGCGCTCGCGCGCAAGGCCGACGGCGGCGAAGACGATCGACTGTCGCGTCGCGGCCTTGTTGAGCTCGCGGCGGGACGGCGCGTCAGAAGAGGTGGTCACGTGATTACACTAAGTGCAACTTTGCACTCTGTGCAAACTTGAGACGGAGACTCTCGCCTCCCTCTGTTGCGGGGTCCCGTCCGGGGTGTTGCGGGGTCCCGTCCGGGGTGTTGCGGGGTCCCGTCCGGGGTGTTGAGGGGTCCCGTGCCGCGCAAGAGGCAGCGCCCGCGCACACTGTGTGCGCAGGCGCTTCGTTGGGGCGACGGAGACCCCGCAACCGGTGGGACGGGACCCCGCAACCGGTGGGACGGGACCCCGCAACCGGTGGGACGGGACCCCGCAACCGGTGGGTCAGCGGGCGGTGAGCAGCCCGCCGTCGTTCGTCGGGGTCCCCTCGTTCTCGGCCGAAGCGGCGTGCTCGGCCGCAGCCTCGCGCTCGGCCGAAGTGGCGCGCTCGTCGGGTTCGTCGGCGAAGGCCGAGCCCTTCCGCGGCGCGTTGTACAGCGCGAGGTCGAGAATGCCCTGCCGCTTCGCGACGATGGTCGGCACGAGCGCCTGGCCGGCGACGTTGATCGCGGTCCGGCCCATGTCGAGCACGGGGTCGATCGCGAGGAGCAGGCCGACGCCGGCGAGCGGCAGCCCGAGGGAGGAGAGCGTGAGGGTGAGCATGACGACGGCGCCCGTCGTACCTGCCGTCGCGGCCGAGCCGCGGTGAGGCCCAGGAAGTTGTGCGGGAAGAGGACCGTGAGGAAGGCCCACCAGTCGCCGGTCTTGCCCGTGTACTTGGCCTGCTGCGTGATGTCCGTGTTGGCGCCCGGCTGCAGCAGGACGCCGAGGCCGATCCCGATGAGCACCGCGATGAGCGCCGTGATCGCGAACCACAGGAGCGTGTTCCACGCGAGCTTGGCGGCGTTGGAGACCTGGCGGAGGTTCGCGATCGAGCTCACCACCGCGGTGAAGATGAGAGGGACGACGGCGGTCTGCAGCAGGGCGACGTAGCTGCTGCCGATCGTCGAGAGGGTCGCGCCGAGGCCGTTGGGCCTGGCGGCGGTGCTTCCGGTGTACTTCGCGACGAGGCCAAGGACGACGCCGAGAAATGTGACTAGCAATCCGATGGCGCGACATTCCAGGAAACCCGGAAATGCCGCGCCAATCGGCCGAATTGTTACGCTATTCCCGCTCGCAGAGTGAACAATCTCACGCGAGGAGCGCCCGCCGGAGCGTGTCGAGCCCCACCGACCCGAGGTTGAGCGCCCGCGTGTGGAACTCCTTGAGGTCGAACTCGCGACCCTCGGACTCGGCGCGGGCGGCGAGCTCGGCCCGCGTCTGCTCCCACAGCCGCTGCCCGACCTTGTACGACGGCGCCTGGCCGGGCCACCCGAGGTAGCGGTGGTACTCGAAGTCGAGCTGCCCATCGGAGATGTCGAGGTTCTCGCGGAGGAACGCGTAGCCCTTCTCCGGAGTCCAGGTTCCCGAGCCCCAGCGCTCGGGGACCTCGAGCTCGAGGTGCACGCCGATGTCGAACACCACGCGGGCCGCGCGCATGCGCTGCGCGTCGAGCATGCCCATGCGATCGCCCGGATCGGACAGGTAGCCGAGTTCGTCCATGAGCCGCTCGGCGTAGAGCGCCCAGCCCTCGCCGTGGCCCGACACCCAGCAGATGAGCCGCCGCCAGCGGTTGAGCAGCTCCCGCTGGTACACCGCGGTGGCGCACTGGAGGTGGTGCCCGGGAACGCCCTCGTGGTAGACGGTCGTCGTCTCGGACCACGTGGTGAATGAGTCCTCGCCCGCGGGGACGGACCACCACATCCGGCCCGGGCGGGAGAAATCGTCCGAGGGGGCCGTGTAGTAGATGCCGCCGTCCTGCGTCGGGGCGATCATGCATTCGAGCTTGCGCATGGGCTCGGCGATGTCGAAGTGGGTCCCCGCGAGGTCGGCGACGGCGCGATCGGAGAGGCCCTGCATCCACGCCCGGAGCTCGTCCGTCCCGTTGAGCTGGCGCGCGGGGTCCGCGTTGAGCGCTTCCTTGGCCTCGGCGATCGTGGCGCCGGGCTTGATCTGCTGGGCAACGGCCTCCTGTTCCGCGATGATGCGGTCCAGCTCCTGAAGGCCCCACGCATACGTCTCCTCGAGGTCCACGGCCGCGCCGAGGAAGCGGCGTGAGGAGAGCGCGTAGCGCTCGCGCCCCACGGCGTCCTGCTCGGGGGCCTGGGGCAGAAGCTCGTCCTCGAGGAAGTCCGCGAGCTGCCGGTAGGCCGCCGCCGCGGCGGCGCAGCTGTCCAGGAGCGTGGCCGCGGCGTCGCCCGCCAAGGGGGCGCCGCCGTCGAGCGCGGCGTTTGCCGCGAGCTGCGCGAAGAAGCCCGCGCCCTCCTGGCCGTACTTGCGGGCCTGGCCGACGACGGCGCGCACCTGCCGCGCCGCGGCCACCTTGCCGAGCGCGGCGGCAGCGCGCAGCGACTCGATGTAGCTGGCGACGGCGGCGGGCACGTTCGCGGCCCGGCCGGCGATGTGGTCCCACTGCTCGGCGGTGTCGGTGGGCATGAGGTCGAAGACGGCGCGGATGTGCTGCGCCGGGGAGTCGATGTTGTTGAGCTCCCCGAGCTTCCAGCCGCTCTCGTGTTCCTCGACTTCGAGCCCGAGCCGCTCGCGCATCGCGTCGAGCGTGACGGCGTCGATCGCGTCCGTCGGTTCGAGCGCTCCGAGGAGTGCGAGCGTGTCGCGTACCACGGCGATCCAGGCCTCGTGGCCGGCGGGGGAGTAGTCGGGGTATTCGGTCTCGTGTCCCGAGAAGCCGAGCTCCGTCGCGAGCGAGGGGTTGAGCTCGAGCAGCCTGTCCGTGAAGGTCTCCGCCGCCGCGTCGATGATCGACGGCGCGCGGTCCAGGACCTTGGCGGCGTCTGCGGTCTGGGATTCCGAGGAGTTCTGAGTCACGAGGCCGAGCCTATCCCGCACCTCCGGCTTCTGAAAGAACCCGTGCACACCGCGAGTCCCGGCTCAGTAGCGCCCGCGACGTTGCCCCATCGCCGGCCGGGGCCGCAGGGTCGCGCGGCGGATTCGCTCGCGACGGGTGGGTGGCGCGACCGGCGCCCCCTCGGGTTCCTCGGTGCCGACTGCGGCGAGCACCGCCGTGAGCGCGGCGAGCTCTTCGGGCGTGGGGTTGCCCTTGGTGATCCTGACGAGAGGCTCGCGGTCGACGGCGGGCGCGTCCCCGCCGTCGTGCGCTGCCGTGGATTCCCTGGCGCCGGGGAGCTCGGCGCTCACAGCGGGATGTTCCCATGCTTCTTGGCGGGCATCGATGCGTGCTTGTCGCGCAGCGCGCGGAGGCCGCGGATGAGCTGCACGCGGGTCTCGGACGGCGCGATGACCGCGTCGACGTAGCCGAGTTCGGCGGCCTGGTACGGGTTGAGGAGCTCCTCCTCGTACTGCCGGATGAGCTCGGCGCGCTTGGCCTCGACGTCGCCGCCGTCCGCCTCGGCGGTCGCAAGGTCGCGGCGGTAGAGGATGTTGACGGCGCCCTGCGCGCCCATGACGCCGATCTGCGCCGTGGGCCACGCGAGGTTGAGGTCCGCGCCGAGCTTCTTCGATCCCATGACGATGTAGGCGCCGCCGTAGGCCTTGCGGCAGATGACCGTGAGCTTCGGGACGGTCGCCTCGGCGTAGGCGTAGAGGAGCTTCGCGCCGCGGCGGATGATGCCCAGGAACTCCTGGTCCTTGCCGGGCAGGAAGCCGGGGACGTCCACGAGCGTGATGATCGGGATGTTGAACGCGTCGCAGTGCCGCACGAAGCGCGCGGCCTTCTCGGACGCGGCGATGTCGAGCGTGCCCGCGAACTGGATAGGCTGGTTGGCCACGATGCCGACCGTGTGGCCCTCCATGCGCCCGTAGCCGATCATGACGTTCGGCGCGTAGAGCGACTGCATCTCGAGGAACGCGCCGTCGTCGACAATCGCCTCGATGACGGTGCGCATGTCGTAGCCGTGAGTCGGCGAATCGGGCACCAGTGCGTCGAGCGCGGCGTCCTCGTCCGTCTCCTCGAGTTCCTCCTCCGACTCGAGCACCGGTGCCTCGACGAGGTTGTTGGACGGGAGGTAGTCGAGGAGTTCGCGCACGAACTCGATCGCATCCTTTTCGTCGGCGGCGAGGTACGTCGCGGTGCCGGTCGTCGCGTTGTGCTGCCGCGCGCCGCCAAGCGTCTCCATGTCCACTTCCTCGCCCGTGACCGTCTTGATGACGTCGGGGCCCGTGATGAACATGTGGCTCGTCTTGTCCACCATGACCACGTAGTCCGTGAGGGCGGGGGAGTAGGCCGCGCCGCCGGCGCACGGACCCATGATGAGCGAGATCTGGGGGATGACGCCGGAGGCGGCGACGTTGTTCCGGAAGATGTCCGCGAACATCGCGAGGGAGGCGACGCCCTCCTGGATGCGCGCGCCGCCGCCGTCGTTGATCCCGACCACCGGGCAGCCGTTGCGGAGCGCGAACTCCTGGACTTTGACGATCTTCTCGCCGTTGACCTGGCTCAGCGAGCCGCCGTAGACCGAGAAGTCCTGGCTGTACACGGCCACGAGCCGACCGTCCACCGTGCCGTACCCAGACGCGACGCCGTCGCCCAGGGGCTTCTTCTTGGCCATCCCGAACGCCGTCGAACGGTGCACCGCGAGCGCGTCGAACTCGACAAACGATCCCTCGTCGAGCAGCATCGCGATCCGCTCGCGCGCCGTGTTCTTCCCGCGCGCGTGCTGCTTCTCGACTGCCTCCGGGCCGGACGGGAGCAGCGAGGCCGCCCGCCGCTCGCGGAAGTCCGCGATCTTGCCTGCGGTCGTGGTGAGGTCGTGGGTCACGTGCTCCAGCTCTCGATCGGCAACTCGTATCGGATGTAGGTTCCGCACAATCGGCGGCGCCGTGACCACAGTCTAGTAAGCCGTGTTCGGGCTCCGTGTGTAGGAACCCTACAATTTCCCGGCGCCGTGGGCAGCGGACGATCGCGCCGCTGGCTGCGCGCGGACCTCGCCCTCTTGTTACTCGCCAGTAACTTATGCCGTACACTGTCCGTATGACGACGATCACCCCGGGCGACGCGGCTCGCCGCGGCCCCGGACTCGCGGGCCGGACTCTCCTCATGAGCGGCGGAAGCCGTGGGATCGGCCTCGCGATCGCGAGGCGCGCCGCGGCCGACGGTGCGAACATCGTCCTGCTCGCCAAGACCGCCGAGCCGCATCCCAAGCTCGCGGGGACCGTGTTCGACGCGGCCGCCGAGCTCGAGGCCGCGGGTGGCCATGCGCTCCCGGTCGTGGGGGACGTGCGGAGCGACGACGACGTCGCGCGCGCGGTGGGCGCCGCCGTCGAACGCTTCGGCGGGATCGACGCCGTGATCAACAACGCCTCGGCGATCGACCTCTCCCGCACCGACGCGATCGACATGAAGCGCTACGACCTCATGCAGGACATCAATGCGCGGGGTGCGTTCCTGCTCTCCAAGCTCGCGCTTCCGGCTCTGCGCGAGGCTTCGCGGAGCGGACGCGACGCGCACATCCTCACGCTCTCGCCGCCCCTCAACCTCGAGCCCAAGTGGGCGGGGATGCATCTCGCGTACACGATGGCGAAGTACGGCATGAGCCTCGTGACGCTCGGCCTCGCGGAGGAACTGCGCGGGGACGGGATCGGCGTCAACTCGCTGTGGCCGTGCACGCTCATCGACACTGCGGCCATCCGCAACCTGCCCGGCGGGGCCGCCATGGCGGGCGTCTCGCGTAGCCCCGAGATTGTCGCGGACGCCGCCTACGCGATCCTCACGAGCGATCCGCGCACCACGAGCGGGCACTTCTTCACGGACGAGGATGCCCTGCGCCGCGCCGGAATCACCGACTTCACGCGCTACAGCCTCGGCGCGCCCGAGGACCGGCTCGCGCGCGACATCTTCCTCTGACGTGCCATTTCATCGGGCACGGCGTCGGGCTGCGTCGCTAGGATTCCGATATGGAGAACGACGCCCAGCCCGCCGCTGACGAACGCGGCCCCCTCGATCGCTCCCGCCTCATGGCGGACTTCGCGGCGCGAGCCGGGCTTTCGCGGATCGAGGTCGTGGATGAGCTCGGTTCGACGAATACGGAGCTCTCGCGTCTCGCCGAGACGGAGCCGGACGCGTGGGGCGACCTCGCTGTGCTCGTCGCCGACCACCAGACGCAGGGCCACGGTCGCCTTCACCGTCCGTGGGAGTCCCCGGCCGGCGCCTCGCTCGCCGTCTCGATCCTGTTGCGCCCGCACAACGCGTCGGGCCGGCCGCTGCCCACGCAGTGCTATTCGTGGTTCTCGCCGCTCGCGGCGCTCGCCCTCCGCGAGGCGCTGGCCGAGGTCGCCGGGCTCGAGTCCGCGCTCAAGTGGCCCAACGACGTCGTGGTCGGCGGCCTCAAGATCTCGGGCATCCTCGCCCATCTCGCGCCCGGTGCGCACGGCGAGCCGCCCGCCGTCGTCCTCGGGACTGGCATCAATGTCTCGCTGCGCCAGGACGAGCTTCCCGTGCCCACGGCGACGTCGGCGAGCCTCGCGGCGGCGCGGCCGGTGGACCGCACCGACGTGCTTGTGGCGTATCTCGCAGACTTCGCGCGCCGCTACCAGGCCTTCTGCGCCGTGAACGGCAACGCGGACGCTCCGCTTGCGGGCGGCCGGAGCCTCCTCTCGCAGGTCCAGGACGCGACGATCACGCTGGGGCGGCGCGTACGCGTCGAACTCCCGGGCGGGCGGCGGCTCGAGGGGCGCGCGGCGGGCCTCGACGGGCACGGCGCGCTTCAGATCGTGGAGGACGACGGCGGGCGGCACACCGTGTCCGCAGGGGACGTGGTCCATCTGCGCCCGGCCAACGGCGGCTATGCGTAGACTGCTCGTCCCCGGCGAGCAGGTGATCGTCGACACGCGCCAGCACGGCTCGGTCCTCGCCCTCCCCGCCGCCGTCGGGGTGCTCGTGGTCGGGGTGGCCGCCTACGCCGCCGGATGGCTCTCCCGCGGGCGGCTCGAGGCCCTCGCCCCATGGCTCCCGCAGGGGCTCGGGCCGTGGCTTGCGCTCGTCCCGGCAGGGCTCGCGGCGTGGGCGCTCCTCACCTATCCGCTGCGCCGTCTCGCCGCGTGGACGTCGCTGCGGTACGTGCTCACGAGCCGCCGCGTGCTCCGCCGCCAGCGCGGGCTGCGCCGCAGCGACCGCGAGCTGCCGCTCGCCATGGTCCGCGATGTCGCGGTCCACCAGTCGGTCGCGCAGTCGCTCGCCCGCTCGGGAACGATAACCTTGACAACAGGGCAGGCCGCGAGCCTCCGGCTCGACGACGTGCCTGACGTGCGCAGCTTCCGGCAGCTGGTCCTGGATGCGATCGATCAACTTCCGCCGGACCGGGGCTTCGCCGGTTCGTACGACGGCGGCCTGCCGGGCCCGCGCGACGGGGCTGAGTTCTCCGACGCCCCGCTGCCGAGGGAGCCGAGAGACTGATGGAGGGCGACGCGATGGATGAGGAGCTGAACCCTGCCGCGCCCGACGAGCCGACGGACCAGGAGTTCGACGAGGCCCTCGACGTGGTGGTGGTCGATCCTGCCGAGGCTCCCGCGCGGTCCGACTACCGCAGCGCCGCGAAGTCGCTCGAGAGCCTCCTTCTGGGCGGCGAGCGCACCCTCAAGCGCCGCGATGTCGCGCAAGGCGTCGGCCTCTCGCTGTTCTCCGCCCGGAAGCTCTGGCGCGCCCTCGGCATGCCGAACTTCACTGACGACGATCTCGCGTTCACGAGCGAGGACCTCGAGCACCTCAAGATCCTCCCGGGGCTCGTGCGCGAGGGCGTGCTGACCGAGGACGCCGCGATCTCCGTGACGCGGGCCATCGGCCAGATGACCGACCGCATGGTCGTGTGGCAGGTCGAGGCGCTCGTCGAGGACATGGTCGCGACCCAGGGCATCACAGACGCGGAGGCCCGGGTACGGCTCGTCAACGAGCTCCCGCGCCTCATCGAGCCGCTCGAGGAGATGCTCGTGTACTCGTGGCGCCGGCAGCTCAGCGCGGGCGTCCAGCGGCTCGCCGTGCGCGCCAAGGAGGGACTTGAGGCCAGCGAGGAGGGGCGCAAGGGCACCGAGGATGACGCCCCGCTCCCGCTCGCACGCGCCGTCGGCTTCGCGGACCTCGTCTCCTACACGAGCCTGTCCCGGCGCATGAACGAGAAGACCCTGGCCCGGCTCGTGCAGACGTTCGAGAGCATGTGCGCCGAGGTCATCTCCGTGGGCGGCGGGCGGCTCGTCAAGACGGTCGGCGACGAAGTCCTCTACATCGCGGAGACCCCGACGGCCGGTGCGGAGATCGCGCTCGCCCTCTCCCGCGAGATCGCCGCGGACGAGCGCCTCCCTGAGGGCCGGGTCGCCATGGTGTGGGGCCGCGTCCTGAGCCGCCTCGGCGACATCTACGGTCCGACCGTGAACCTTGCGGCACGGCTCACGGCGATCGCTGATCCGGGGCAGGTTCTCGTCGATGAGCTCACGGCCGGCGTCTTGGGCAGCGATCCGCGCTTCGTGTTCGAGGGGCTCGAGGCTCAGAACGTGCGAGGTTTCGGCGAAATCCGGCCCGTCGCGCTCAGGCGCGGCGAGGGAACGGGTATCGTCCTCGACTGATGGTGCAAGCAACGGGAGGGCCCATGGCGGAGACCGATAGTCGGCGACACCCTGCATCCCTTGCGTTCGACGTCGGCGCCGCGACGGACCGCGGCAGCGTGCGCGAGCTCAACGAGGATTCGTTCCTCGCGCGCGAGCCGGTGTTCGCCGTCGCGGACGGGATGGGCGGGCACGAGGCCGGCGAGGTGGCGAGCCGCCTGTGCATCGAGTCGCTCGCGGACGAGCCCGTTCTGCGCCCCGGGCGGCGCACCGTCACGGCGCTCGACGTGATCCTTGCCGTGCGCCGCGCCGATCTCAGCATCCGGGAGGCCACGGGAGCGCTCGCGGGAACGACGCTGGCCGCCGCGATCCTCACGGAGGGCGAGGACGGCGCCCTCGCGTGGCTCGTGGCCAACGTGGGCGATTCGCGCGTCTACCTCGAGTTCGAGGGCGAGTTCGCCCAACTCACCGAGGACCATTCCGAAGTGTGGGAGCTCCTGGCCCTCGGCGAGCTCACGCCCGAGGAGGCCCGCGTGTACCCCCGGCGGAACGTCGTGACGCGGGCGCTGGGCACGGGCTTCGACGCCGATCCCGATCTGTGGACGTTCCCCGCGAGCCCCGGCCAGCGGCTCCTCGTGTGCTCGGACGGACTCACGTGCGAGCTCGAGGATGATCAGATCGCTGGCGTCCTCGCCGAGCACGGCGACCCGCAGGCTGCGGCCGACGCGCTCGTGGCGGCCGCGCTCGAGGCGGGGGGAAGCGACAACGTCACGGTCGTCGTCGTCGGCGTGCGCGCGGGCGACGACGATGCCGTCGCCGGTGGCGGCGAGGAGGACGACGACGGCGCCCCTGTGCCGCCCCTTCCACTGTCGGAGGGGTAGGGCAAGATAGGACACGTGACCGCAGAACCCGTGATCCCGCCCGATGCCCCGTCTGCGACGCTCCGCGAGGAGTACGAATCCCTCGCGGATGAGGTGCGCCGAAACCGGGCGCTGTACTACAACGAGGACGCCCCGGTCATCTCCGACGCCGAGTACGACGTTCTGTTCCGGAAGCTCGAGGAGTTCGAGGCGCTGCACCCCGAGCTCGTCTCCAACGATTCGCCGACCCAGGAGGTGGGCGGCGAGGCAACGGCCGCGTTCGCGTCGGTCACCCACCTGAGCCGCATGTACAGCCTCGAGGACGTGTTCTCGATCGAGGAACTCGACGCGTGGATTGCGCGCGCCGAGGCGAGCGTCGTGGGGCTCGGCGGCAATCTTCCGCCGGTCCGGTGGCTCACGGAGCTCAAAATCGACGGCCTGGCCATCAACCTCCTGTACCGCCGCGGGGAACTCGTCCGCGCGGCCACGCGCGGCGACGGCCGCACGGGCGAGGACGTCACGCACAACGTGCTGACCATCAAGGCCATCCCGCGGAAGCTCGCCGGCGAGGGCCACCCTGAGGAAGTCGAGATCCGCGGCGAGGTCTACATCCCGCAGAAGGCGTTCAAGGAGTTCAACGACGCGCTCATCGCGGACGGCAAGGCGCCGCTCGCGAACCCCCGCAACGCTGCGGCGGGCTCGCTGCGGCAGAAGGATCCCGCGGAGACGGCCAAGCGGCCGCTGAGCATGTTCGTGCACGGCGTCGGCGTGCGCGAGGGCATTCCCGCGACGGGCCAGGCGGAGACGTACGCGCTGCTCAAGTCGTGGGGTCTGCCCACGAGCCCGTACTTCGAGGTCTTCGAGACCTACGCCGAGGTGCGGGCGTACATCGAGAAGTACCGCGAGAAGCGGCACAGCCTCATCCATGAGATCGACGGCATCGTGATCAAGGTCGACGACTTCGCGACGCAGCGCGCGCTGGGTCACACGAGCCGCGTGCCGCGCTGGTCTGTCGCGTTCAAGTACCCGCCCGAGGAGGTCCACACGAAGCTCCTCGACATCCTCGTGAACGTGGGGCGCACGGGCCGCGTCACGCCGTTCGGCGTCATGGTCCCCGTCAAGGTTGCCGGGTCCACGGTGGAGATGGCCACGCTCCACAATCAGGACGTCGTGAAGGCCAAGGGCGTCAAGATCGGGGACATCGTGGTGCTCCGCAAGGCCGGGGACGTGATCCCCGAGATCGTGGGGCCCGTCCTTGCGCTTCGAGACCAGCAGGATCCGCCCGTTCGGGACTTCGTCATGCCCACCGAATGCCCCTCGTGCGGAACGCCTCTTGCGCCGGCGAAGGAGGGCGACGTGGACATCCGCTGCCCCAACGCGCGGTCGTGCCCGTCGCAGCTGCGCGAACGCGTGTTCCACCTTGCCGGCCGCGGCGCGTTCGACATCGAAGCGCTCGGCTGGGAGGCGGCGATCGCCCTGACCCAGCCGGCCGAGCCCGATACCCCGCCGCTCGTGAACGAGGCGGGCGTCTTCGACCTCGCACCCGAGGATCTGCGCGACGTCATGATTCGGCGCGAGAAGCGATCCAAGGGCGTCGGCACGGGGGAGTGGGAGCTCGTCCCGTACTTCTGGACGAAGCCCACCGCGAAGACACCTTCCAAGCCGAGCGCCAACACGGAGAAGCTCTTCCGCGAGCTCGAGAAGGCCAAGTCGCAGCCGTTCTGGCGCGTCCTCGTGGCGCTGTCCATCCGGCACGTGGGACCGACGGCGTCCCGCGCCCTCGCGACCCGCTACGGTTCGATGGACGCACTGCGGGCGGTCCTCGACGCCGAGGGCGCGCGCGAGCAGCTCTCAGAGGTCGACGGCGTGGGTCCCATCATCGCGGACGCGCTCATCGAGTGGTTCGCCGAGGACTGGCACCGCGACATCGTTGATCGCTGGAAGGCCGCGGGCGTCAAGATGGAGGACGAGCGCCATGCCGCCGGCCCTCGCACGCTTGAGGGGCTCACGGTCGTGGTGACGGGCTCGCTCGAGGGCTTCAGCCGTGACGAGGCCAAGGAGGCGATCATCGTGCGCGGCGGGAAGTCCGCGGGATCCGTGTCCAAGAACACGGACTACGTGGTCGCGGGGGACAACGCCGGCACCAAGCTCGACAAGGCCGAATCGCTGGGCATCCCGGTCCTCGACGAGGACGGCTTCCGCGCGCTCCTCGCCGAGGGCGCGGCCGGGGTCGGCGGAGGCGTGAGCGCTGCGGCCGAACCGGAGCCCGAGGCTGAGTTGGCAGGCGAGCCCGTGGCCCTCCTCGAGGCGGACGAGGCACCGTGAGCGCGGACGTCTACACCGCGGAGTTCCTGCGCGAGCTGCTTGCGACGGCGCGGCGCGCGGCCGCGGCGGGCGCGGGAGTCCTCGCGACGCGCGACGGCGCCCGGCTGGGCCAGGAGACGAAGAGCTCGGGCAGTGATTGGGTCACCGAGTTCGACGTCGCGGCGGAGAAGGCCGTGCGCGAAGTCCTGGCGGCCGAGCGTCCGCACGACATCGTGACGGGCGAGGAGCAGGGGACGTCCCGCGTCGCCGAGCCGAGCGGCTTCCGTTGGTCGATCGATCCGCTCGACGGCACCACGAACTTCATCCGCGACATCGTCTACTACGCGACGAGCGTCGCCGTGGCCGATGCGGGCGGCCGGTGGCTCGTCGGCGTCGTGAGCGCCCCCGCGCTGCGCCGCGAGTACTGGGCCGTGCGCGGCGGTGGCGCGTTCCGCAGCGACGACGGCGGAGCGCCGCGCCAGCTCGACGGCCCGGTGCCCGGCCGCGACGCCGCGGGCGCAGCCCTGCTCGCGACCGGCTTCAGCTACGACCCCGGCATCCGTGCCGAGCAGGCCCGGTTCCTCCCGGGTCTCATGGACGGCTTCGGAGACATGCGCCGGCTGGGCTCCGCCGCGCTCGACCTGTGCCTCGTGGCCGACGGGACGCATGACGCGTACGGCGAGCGCGGCCTCAATGAGCACGACTTCGCCGCCGGCGCCCTGATTGCCGAGGAGGCGGGCTGCTGGGTCCGGCGCCCCCAGCTCACGAGCCCGCTCGACGGCGGCCCGACGGACGTCGAGCGGCTCGCTTCGTGGACGTGCGCGGGCGGCATCGAGTTCTCCGGCCGCTTCCCGGTCGAATGAGCCGTCCGTGAGCGCGCGCGGCACGTCCCTGACCGTCAGGGAGGCGACCGAGGCCGACTACGCCGAGATCGCCCGCATCACGTGGGCCGCCTACCTCGGCGCGGGATACTTTGCCGACGCGGGGCACCCGTACATGCGGCAGATCGCGGATGTCGGGTATCGGGCCGCACGCGGCACCGTCCTCGTCGCCGAGCGCGGCGGGCGGATCGTCGGATCGGTCACCCTCATGGCCCACGGCGACGGCTTCGAGCAGGTGGCCCGCGAGGGCGAGTACGAGTTCCGGCTCCTCGTCGTGGACCCCGCCGTGCAGCGCAGCGGCGCGGGGAGCGCCCTCGTCGCCGAGGTCGAGGCGCGGGCACGGCGGGCGGGGGCCGCCGCCGTCGTCCTCACCACGGGCGAGGGCTGGGAGGCACCGAACGCGCTCTATCCGCGCCTCGGCTACGCTCGCGCCCCCGAGCTCGACTGGCCCATCCCCGGGACGGACATCATGCTCCCGGTGTACCGGAAGACCCTCTGAGCCTCCCGAAACGGGCTTCCATGATTGGAGTGTTGGGCATGTTGATGCGTCATCGGGGTCAGGAACCTTCAGTGGACCCTTCCGCCTACGTCGCACCTTCGGCCGTCATTGTCGGAGATGTCCATATCGGTGCTGGCGCCCGCGTGCTGCACGGTGCTGTCCTGACCGCTGAAGACGGTCAGGTCCGCGTCGGCGAGAACACGGTGGTCATGGAGCATGCCCTGATCCGAGGCCGTGATGGCTACCCGACACTCGTGGGATCTTCAGTGATGATCGGGCCCCACGCTCACCTCAACGGCAGCGTGATCGAAGACGGTGCTTTCATCGCAACGGGCGCCGCCATATTCCCGGGAAGCCGGATCGGGGCTGGCGCCGAGATCCGCATCCACGGTGTGGTTCAGGTCAACACGACGGTCTCGGCAGGCGACGTCGTGCCGATCGGCTGGGTCGCCGTCGGCACCCCGGCGCGCATCCTGCCACCCGACAGACACGAGGAGATCTGGGCGATCCAGCGCGAGCTCGACTTCGTCGGCACGGTCTACGGCGTCGACCGGGGGACGTCTATGGATGAGATCATGCGCAGACAATCCGAGTTCTACGGTTCACACGGGGACGATCTGATTCTCGACGACTAGTCGAGCCCCTCGCGGGGCGGTCGGGGATCAAGGCGCCCGCCGCCGTCGTCCGCCGCGCCGCATTAGACTGGACGGCGATACCTAACCACCGCACAGGGGAGATCCATGGCTGAGATCACTCGTGACGACGTTGCGCATCTGGCGCAGCTGGCGCGCATCGAGATGAGTGCAGAGGAACTGGACAGGATGGCGGGCGAGCTGGCCCACATCGTCGATGCCGTCAAGTCGGTGAGCGAGGCCGCTGGCCCCGACGTCCCGGCCACGTCGCACCCGATCGCGCTCAGCAACGTCTTCCGCGAGGACACCGTGGGCCACGTGCTCACGCCCGCCGAGGCGCTGTCCGGAGCCCCCGACGCCGAGGAAGACCGCTTCAGGGTCCCGGCCATCCTGGACGAGGAGTGAGCACCTACATGAACGAGCTCATCACGAGCACAGCCGCGCAGCTGGCCGAGAAGCTTTCCGCCAAGGAGGTCTCCTCCGAGGAGGTCACCCAGGCTCACCTCGACCGCATCGGCGAGGTCGACGCGCAGGTCCACGCGTTCCTGCACGTCAACACCGAGGAGGCGCTCGCCGTCGCCCGCGAGGTCGACGCGATCCGCGCCGCCGGCGGGGACGACGCCGCGGCCCTCCACCCGCTGGCCGGCGTGCCGATCGCCATCAAGGACCTCATCGTCACGGTGGGCCAGCCGACGACGGCGGGCTCCCGCATCCTCGAGGGCTGGATGAGCCCCTACGACGCGACGGTCATCAAGAAGATCCGGGCCGCGAAGCTCCCGATGCTCGGCAAGACAAACCTCGACGAGTTCGCGATGGGCTCCTCGACCGAGCACTCGGCGTTCGGCCCGACCCACAACCCGTGGGACCTCGACCGCATCCCCGGCGGCTCGGGCGGCGGCTCCGCAGCCGCGGTCGCCGCGTTCGAGGCGCCGCTCGCGCTCGGCACCGACACGGGCGGCTCGATCCGCCAGCCCGGCGCGGTGACCGGCACCGTCGGGGTCAAGCCGACGTACGGCGCCGTGTCCCGCTACGGCGCGATCGCGATGGCCTCGAGCCTCGACCAGATCGGCCCGGTCTCGCGCTCGGTGCTCGACGCCGCGCTGCTCCAGGAGCTCGTGGGCGGCCACGACCCGTTCGATTCGACGTCGCTCACCGACCCGTTCGACACGCTCGCCGCCGCGGCACGCAACGGCAGCGTCGAGGGCCTTCGGATCGGCATCGTCAAGGAGCTCGGCGGCGAGGGGTTCCAGCCGGGCGTCGAGGCGCGCTTCCGCGACGCGGTCGAGCTGCTCCGCGGCGCGGGCGCTCAGATCGTCGAGGTCTCGTGCCCCAACTTCAAGTACGCGCTCGGCGCGTACTACCTCATCATGCCGTCCGAGGTCTCCTCGAACCTCGCGAAGTTCGACGGCGTGCGCTACGGCCTGCGGGTCCTGCCGAAGGACGGCCCGCTCACGATCGAGCGCGTCATGGGTGCGACGCGCGCGGCCGGGTTCGGTGCGGAGGCCAAGCGCCGCATCATCCTCGGAACGTACGCGCTGTCGGCCGGCTACTACGACGCCTACTACGGCTCGGCGCAAAAGGTCCGCACGCTCATCCAGCGGGACTT
Source organism: Sinomonas sp. P47F7 (assembly GCF_049332655.1). Taxonomy (GTDB): domain Bacteria; phylum Actinomycetota; class Actinomycetes; order Actinomycetales; family Micrococcaceae; genus Sinomonas. The sequence goes on from NZ_CP186327.1 coordinate 1,581,167, forward strand.
CGACGCCGCGTTCGCGCAGGCCGATCTGCTCATCTCGCCGACCGCGCCGACCACGGCGTTCAAGCTCGGCGAGAAGCTCGACGACCCGCTGGCCATGTATCTCAACGACGTTGCGACGATCCCGGCGAACCTCGCGGGAGTCCCGGGCCTCTCGCTCCCGGGCGGCCTCGCGGACGAGGACGGCCTGCCCGTCGGCATCCAGCTCCTCGCCCCGGCCCGCGAGGACGCCCGCCTGTACCGCGTGGGCGCCGCGCTGGAGTCCCTGCTCGAGGCGCAGTGGGGCGGCCCCCTGCTCGCCAAGGCCCCTGTGCTCGGAGGTGTGAAGTAAATGGCTGACGCAACCCTGACCTTCGACGAGGCCATGGAGCAGTTCGACCCGGTCCTCGGCTTCGAGGTCCACGTGGAGCTGAACACGAAGACCAAGATGTTCTCCTCGGCGCCGAACGCCTTCGGCGACGATCCGAACACGAACGTCAACGAGGTGGACCTGGGCCTTCCCGGCGTCCTCCCCGTGGTCAACAAGGCGGCCGTCGAGTCGTCCATCAAGATCGGCCTCGCGCTCAACTGCGAGATCGCCGAGTCGTGCCGCTTCGCCCGGAAGAACTACTTCTACCCGGACACCCCGAAGAACTTCCAGACCTCGCAGTACGACGAGCCGATCGCCCACGACGGCTGGATCGACATCGAGCTCGAGGACGGCGAGGTGTTCCGCGTCGAGATCGAGCGCGCGCACATGGAGGAGGACGCCGGCAAGCTCACCCACCTCGGTGGTGCGGCAGGCCGCATCCAGGGCGCCGAGTACTCGCTCGTGGACTACAACCGGGCGGGCGTGCCGCTCGTCGAGATCGTCACGAAGCCGATCGTGGGCGCCGGTCGCCGTGCCCCGGAGCTGGCCCGCGCGTACGTCGCGGCGATCCGCGAGATCGTGAAGAACCTCGGCGTCTCCGACGCCCGCATGGAGCGCGGCAACGTCCGCTGCGACGCGAACGTCTCGCTCATGCCGAAGGGCGCCACGAAGTTCGGCATCCGCTCGGAGACGAAGAACGTCAACTCGCTGCGGTCCGTCGAGCACGCCGTGCGCTTCGAGATCCAGCGCCACGCGGCGGTCCTCGCGGCGGGGGAGAAGGTCACCCAGGAGACGCGGCACTGGCACGAGGACACGAGGACGACGACGGCGGGTCGCCCCAAGAGCGACGCCGACGACTACCGGTACTTCCCCGAGCCCGACCTCGTTCCGATCCACGCGAGTCGCGAATGGGTCGAGTCGCTGCGCGCTCAGCTCCCCGAGCCGCCGGCCGAGCGCCGCAAGCGCCTCCAGGCCGCGTGGGGTTACTCCGGTCCGGAGTTCCGCGACGTGGTCAACGCCGGCGTCATGGACTCGATCGAGGAGACCATCTCCGCCGGCGCCTCGGCGACCGCGGCCCGCAAGTGGTGGATGGGCGAGATCGTGGGCCGGGCGAAGGTCGCAGACGTCGACCCGGCCGAGCTCGGCGTGAGCGCAGCCGCGATCGTCGAGCTCAACGGTCTCGTCGAGGGCGGCAAGCTCAACAACAAGATGGCGGGCCAGGTGCTCGACGGCGTCATCGCCGGCGAGGGCACGCCGACCCAGGTCATGGAGGCCCGCGGGCTCGTGCTCGTGTCCGACGACGGTCCCCTCCTCGAGGCGATCGACGCGGCCCTCGCGGCCCAGCCCGACGTCGCCGACAAGATCCGCGGAGGCAAGGTCCAGGCCGTCGGCGCGATCGTGGGCGGCGTCATGAAGGCCACGCGCGGCCAGGCCGACGCCGGCCGAGTGCGCGAGCTCATCCTCGAGAGGCTCGGCGTCAGCGCGTAGCGCGAGACGGCGGGCGTGAAAGGGAGCCGCGGGGTCCAAGGTGGACCCCGCGGCTCCTTCTTCTGCCACGGACCCGATTCGTGGCCAGCGTGCTTCAGAGCCGAAGCACGGGTGAGGGGGTAACAGCGATGCCGCGAAGGCGAGGTTGGTCTCGCCCCTCCCGCCGCCGCTCGCCGTCGTCCTACTCTGAGCGCATGAAGACCCCCATCAGCCTGCACGCCACCGTCCTGGGAGCCCCGGACCCGCAGCGGCTCGCCCGCTTCTATGCCAATCTCCTCGGCTGGGAGCTCGGCGACGACGAGCGGGAGTGGGCAACGGTGCTCAACCCGGGCGGCGGGCCGAAGCTCTCGTTCCAGCTCGAGGAGGACTTCCAGCGCCCTGTCTGGCCGGAGCAGCTCGGACAGCAGCAGATGATGATGCACCTCGACCTCAAGGTCGAGGACCTCGAGAAGGCCGCGGCCCACGCCAAGGAATGCGGGGCGACGCGGGCCGAGCACCAGCCGCAGGAGGACGTCATCGTGTTCTTCGACCCCGCAGGCCACCCGTTCTGCCTCTTCGAAAACTGAGGGGAGCGCATGCCGTCCCGACCTGTGTCAGGTCTGTGAATCTTCGGCCGAGTGCCTGAGGATCCGCTCGTGCCCCGGCGTGTCGCGGGATCATGGAAGCATGAGCAACACCTACCCGCCCGTTCCCCCGACCCCACCGACGTCGCAGCTCCCGCCGCGCCGGCACGTGCGCCGCGGGCTCGTGGTGGGCGCCGTCGTAGTGGGTCTCGCCGGAGTGGGGGGCGCCGCCGCGTGGGCGGCGAACGCGACCAACTCGCCGTCGCCCGCCCCGAGCGCGAGTGCGAGCGCCCAGCCCGGCCACCATGCCGGGAAGCCCGGCGCCGGCCAAGTGGGTGCCGAGACGCTTCATGGCCAGATGACCGTCAAGAAGGCCGACGGCACCATCGAGACCGTGTTCGTGCAGCGCGGCACCGTCACCGACGTGAGCGACACTAAGGTGACGATCAAGAGCGACGACGGCTTCACCCAGACCTACACGCTCAACAGCTCGACGCGCTTCCTGTCGCAGGCCGAGCCCAAGGGTGCGGCGATCAAGTCTGGCGACCTCGCCAAGGGCGACACCGTCATGGTTCGGGCCGTCCAGTCCGGCAGCGACTACGTCGTGCAGCAGCTCACGAAGGGACCATTCCCGGGGAAGGAGATCCGGCAGGGCTTCGGCCAGCGCCACGAGCGCGGCCAGGGGACACAGTCGCCCGGCACGCAGTCGCCCAAGCCGTCCGCGCCGTCGACCTCGAAGCCTTCGCCGTCTCCGTCGAGCACGTCCTAACCCGGGGCGGGCCCCTCGGCTGACGCGCGGGCCCGCGATTCCGCCTCCGCGACGAGCTCTCCCACGAGGCCGCGCAGCGCGTCGGCCACCGCGCGAACGGAGCGACGCCGCGCGTTCTCCGGCCGGATCAGAAGGTCGATGCTGCGTCGCGTCCCGATGCCCTCGAGCGGGCGGAGCACGACGCCGGGCGGGAGGCCGATCGCGGCCGTGTAGCGGGGGAGCAGCCCGAGGACACCTCCGCCCGCCACGACGGCGGCGACCGTCGAATAGTCGTTGATCCGGTGCGCCACCTCCGGCGCGCGGCTGGCCACCGCGCCGATGGCCGCGAGTACGTCCGCAGGGGAGTAGCCCGGCCGGCTCGAGACCCACGACTCGCCCGCGACATTGTCGGCGGTGAGCGAGGAGCGCGCCGCGAGCGGGTGGTCCATCGGGAGCGCGACGTCGAACGGCTCTCGCACGAGCGGGACGACGACGAGCCGGTCGAGCGGCCACTCCTCGCTGTGCGCCATCCGGTGCGCGAGCACGAGGTCGTAGCGTGCCGTGAGCGCGGGGAAGCCGTGCTGCGGGACGTCCTCGTCGGCGAGCCTGAGGCGAGGTGCGGCGCCGTCGTCCGTTCCCGCGGCGAGCCGCGTGGCGAGGCGACCGAACAGGGCCTGGCCCGCCGAGTGGAACGCGCTCACCGAGACCGTCCCTGCCGGATCGTCGTGGTAGACGCCGATGGCCGCGCGAGCGTCGGCCATGGCGCGGACGACGGCGCCACCTGCCTCCGCGAGCACCTTGCCGGCGTCCGTGAGGACGAGGGAGCGCCCCTCCTTGCGGGTGAGAGGCACGCCCGCGCTGCGGGTCAGGAGGGCGAGCTGCTGCGAAACGGCCGACGGTGTGACGAGCAGCTCCTCGGCAACGGCCTTGACGCTCCCCAGCTCCCCGAGCTCGCGGAGAATCTGCAGTTGCCGGACATCCATGTAGGGATTCTAAATGGTTGGCCTCAATGTCGGTCCACGGCTAAACCTTGATACGTGCCGGGCAGCTAGTCGTTGCTCTGGCGCGCGATGAACGATCCCATCCCGGGTACCGTGAACTGCACGTGGCCATGCTCGGGTGCAAAGATGATTCCCTTGTCGATAAGCCTCGCCCGCTGGCTGGTCAGCGAGCTGTGGTCTTTCTGGAGCCTGTCGATGAGGTCGGCCGTTGCCGTTGGGCCTTCTCCGTCCTGACTCATCGCGCGAAGATAGCCTCTCTCGGAGCGGGTGGTCCGCTGCCACCTCGCCACGAAGAACCCCTGGTCGAGATCGGCCGTGCCCAGTTCCACCGCTAGAAGTGCGTCTCCGACGGTGATTTCCCGGTCTGATGCGGTCTCCCAGACGGTGCGCCCATAGGCCTGCAGGAAGTACGCGTATCCACCTGCCGCTTCCAGCAGTGTTTCGAGGGCGTCCCCGCGGAGGATTCCGCCGAGCCGGTCGATCGGGACTGTCAGCGCCTCCGAAGCCGCTGAATGATCGAGTCTTCCGATTTGCCGGTACTGGAAGAGGCGCTCCGCATACGACCGGCTCTCGCTCAATCGACCTGGAAGCGACGGCAGACCTGCTCCGATGATGAAGAACGGCCAACCCCTTTGCCCAGCCGTGTGCTGAACGGCGAGGAGGGCTCCGAGCAAGTCTTCGTCGAGGTCCTGCATCTCGTCGATGACGAGAGCGAAACCAGCTCTGGCCTTGCTCATGGAAAGGCAAATGTCTTCGACTAGTTCTTCGAGGTCGATGTCTAGATCGTGCGAGTCTGCTCGTCCCGCGGCGAATTTGAGGTCTGCGGTGAGACCTTGAAGTCCCAGCGAAACCGAAATGTTTGAGATACTCCCGAGCCCCTGCTCTCGCAGATGTGACCAAGCTGGAGTCGGTCGAAGTCTTCGTGCACCGAGCTGGAGCTCCCGGGCAAGCTTCCTCCGTGCCGCACCACCGGCTTTGTCCCCTGGCTGCGCTTCGAACTGCACCACAAGCCATCCATTGTGGCGAGCGATGTCCGAGAAGACGTTGAGCAAGACCGTCTTGCCTACGCCGCGGAGGCCGGTCAGGAGCATTCCGCGGTCCCCAGCGGTGTTGGCTTTGGCTCTCGCGACGAGAAGTTCGAAGGCGTCGATCTCCACCTGCCGTCCAACAAGTGCGGGTGGCCTGACTCCGGAGCCGGGCGCGAAGGGGTTCAGAGCGGGGTCCACGCGGTCCATAATATCCAAAAGATTTCAGAGAATTTCAAATTTTGATATTGAGCCATATTCTTTGACAGATTTTTCGCCCGTCGGGCCCGCTCACGGGTCGACGCTTGGGCCGGCGCGGTCGTCGGCATGCTCGACGAGGCCCATCGTTGCCAGCGCTAGCGCCACGAGGACCCACGCCCACGCGGCGAGCTCGGTCGGCATGTGGAAGCCGCTCGCCGACTTGAAAGCGGCGCCGCTCAGCCCCGCGACTGCGAACAGCGCGCCACCGAGACGCGGTCGGAGGCTCAAGACGCCGACCGCGAGGAGGGACGCCAATGCGAGTCCAGCGGTCGTCCAAGCCACCCACGGATACCTCCCGGGAAATACCGCGGCCACGACCAAGCAGCCAATGCACAGCAAGCCCGCAAGGATGGCGCCGGGCAGACGAAACTTCGAGTAGTGCATTCCGAGGCCCCCAGATCGGGCCCGACCCCCGCGGCGCCCGTACTTCCGACGATAGCCCTCCGGAGTGACACTGAGACGCGGCTGCGCGGGGCTCGGATCGCATAAGTGAGCCTAAACCGTCCCTTGAGACACCCACTGTTGTTCTAAGCCGTCGCCTGTCCTTGAATGGCCTCATGAAAGCCCTCTTCAAGGCCGGCCCCCAGCCCGGCTTCGAGCTCGTCGAGCGCCCCGAGCCACAGGCCGGGCCCGCCGACGTCAAGATCCGCGTCCTCGCGACCGGCATCTGCGGCACCGACCTCCACATCCAGTCCTGGGACGCAACGGCGCAGTCCATGATCACCGTCCCTCTCGTCCCCGGCCACGAGTTCTACGGCGAGGTCGTCGAGGTCGGCAGCGAGGTCCGCGAGGTCAAGGTCGGCGACCGCGTCTCGGGCGAAGGCCACATCGTGTGCGGAATGTGCCGCAACTGCCGCGCGGGTCGTCGGCAGATGTGCATCAACGTCTCGAGCGTCGGCGTGCAGCGCGACGGCGCGTTCGCCGAGTACGTCGTGATCCCCGAGACCAACGTCTGGGTCCACCACGATCCGTCGATCACCCCGGAACTCGGAGCGATCTTCGACCCGTTCGGCAACGCCGTGCACACCGCCCTGAGCTTCCCGCTCGTCGGCGAGGACGTGCTCATCACCGGCGCGGGGCCGATCGGCCTCATGGCCATCTCGGTGGCCCGCCACGCCGGCGCGCGCAAGATCGCGATCACCGACGTCTCCGCGTCGCGTCTCGAGCTCGCGCGCAGCATGGGGGTCGACCTCGCGGTCGACGTCTCGACCATGACGGTCCGCGAGGCGCAGCGCGAGCTCGGCATGCGCGAGGGCTTCGACGTGGGCTTCGAGATGTCCGGCCACCCCTCGGCACTGCCCGAGATGATCGAGAACATGAACCACGGCGGCCGCATCGCGATGCTCGGCCTCCCGGCCCAGCCGATCGAGGTCGACTGGGGCAAGATCGTCACCCACATGCTCACGCTCAAAGGGATCTACGGGCGCGAGATGTTCGAAACCTGGTACGCGATGAGCGCGATGCTCTCCTCCGACCCGGTCCTCCACCGCAACGTCGCGGCCGTGGTGACCGACGTCCTCCCGGCCTCGCGCTGGGAGGAGGGCTTCGCCGTCGCCCGCTCTGGCCGCGGCGGCAAAGTGGTGCTGGACTGGTCGGGCGTTTAGGGCGAAAGCGGAAGTTCAGAGGACGAGGAGAAGGGTAGATACATGTTCGCAGGCGTCAAGGAGCAGCTCGCGGCCGAGCTCGCGGAGATCCGCGCGGCGGGGACGTTCAAAGAGGAGCGGCACATCGACTCGCCGCAGTCGTCCCACATCCAGGCCGGCCCGCTCGACGCCCCAGCGGGGGAGGTGCTCAACTTCTGCGCGAACAACTACCTGGGCCTCGCCGATCACCCAGAGCTCATCGCCGCGGCGAAGCGGGCGCTTGACGAGCGCGGCTTCGGCATGGCGTCCGTGCGCTTCATCTGCGGAACCCAGGACGCCCACCTCGCGCTCGAGCGCCGCGTCTCCGAGTTCCTCGGCACCGAGAGCACGATCCTGTTCTCGAGCTGCTTCGACGCGAACGGGGGCGTCTTCGAGGCGCTGCTCGGGCCTGAGGACGCCGTCATCTCCGACGCCCTCAACCACGCGTCGATCATTGACGGAATCCGCCTGTGCAAGGCCGCGCGGCTCCGCTACGCGAACCGCGACATGGGCGAGCTCGAGGCGCGCCTGCGCGAGGCTGCGGCGATGAACGACGGCGTCGGCGCGCGGCGGACGCTCATCGTCACCGACGGCGTCTTCTCGATGGACGGCTACCTCGCGCCCCTCCGGGAGATCTGCGACCTCGCCGAGCGCTACGGCGCCATGGTCATGGTGGACGATTCCCACGCGGTCGGCTTCATGGGCTCGACCGGCGCTGGGACGCCCGAGCATGCCGGCGTATCCGACCGAATCGACATCTACACGGGGACGTTCGGCAAGGCCCTGGGCGGTGCGTCGGGCGGTTACGTCGCGGGCCGCGCCGAGATCGTGGCGGTACTGCGCCAGAAGGCACGTCCGTACCTCTTCTCCAACTCCGTGGCGCCCTCGATCGTCGCCGCAACCCTGCGCGCACTCGACCTCGTGGCCGGCTCCGGTGAGCTGCGCGAGCGGCTCTTCGAGAACGCCGGGCTGTTCCGCCGGCGCATGGTCGAGGAGGGCTTCGAGCTGCTCCCCGGCGAGCACGCGATCGTCCCGGTCATGTTCGGGGATGCCGCGCTCGCCGGCCGGATCGCGGCCGAGATGCTCGCCCACGGCGTCTATGTCACCGCGTTCTCGTACCCCGTGGTGCCGAAGGGCCTCGCGCGGATCCGGGTGCAGCTCTCAGCGGCGCACACCGCGGACGACGTCGAAACCGCCGTGGCGGCGTTCGTCGCCGCGCGCTCAGCGGTCGTTGGGTAGGGGGCCGTCACGGCACTGACCGTGGGGGTCACGGCATACCGAGCACCGCGGCGAGGACGCTGAGCACGAAAGTCGCGGCAATGATGGCGGCGGGAATGAGGCCTTCGAGTCGCCGCCGGGCCGTGGTCCGGGCGCCAACCTCCCGCGCGCGCAGGAGGACGAGTTCGAACTCGGGATCGTCGAGGGGATCGGGGCGTTTGTCTAGTACAGCCACGGGACCAGCCTCCACCGCACGGCGCGGCAGTAATCGCTGAAGTCGGTGTTGAATTCCTCGCGGAGGAGCCGCTCCTCTCCGGCGATCCGCAGGACGCAGAACACCGCCACGGGCACCACGAAGATAAGCCCTCCCGGACCCGCGGCGGTGAGCGCCATGCCCGAGAGCGCCGCCAGAATCCCCACGTAACCTGGGTGGCGCACGAGGGCGTACGGGCCGCGCCTCACGAGGTAATGGTCAGACGACTGGCGCTGGGGCGTGAGCCGGTAGCGGCCCCTGAGGGTAACCATCGCCGCGAGCCGGACCGCTACGCCACCCAAGGCCAGCGCGAAGCCAGCTCCCACGACGACGGGCAGCGGCCTCGCCATCAGGGGCGCCATGAGGGCAGGGCCGAGGAAGCTCAGGAGGGTGGCGGCCTTCATGACGTGGTCCATGGCCACGGCCTCCGCGGGCGCCCCGCGGCCGCCCCGCGCCGCGAACGCGAGCTCAGTGACGCCCAGAAGGGCAGCCGCGGTGACCCACGCCAGGGCGTCAGGCACGATTGCCCCTGACGAACCGACGCACCTGGAGCGCCGTGAGGGCGGCTGTCGCGGAGAACGGTACGACGACGAGGAGCATGAGGCCCCATTGCGGCCGGACTCCGAACTTGCCGGCCAGCCGGAACCCTTCGAACAACGGCGCCCCGAGGAACTGCTGGAGGAACGTTCCGTCCTGCGCCGAGGCGCGTGCAGCTTCGCTTGCGGTCACGAAGGCGATCGCGCCTATCGCCAGGGCGCCGACCCACACCAGGACCGATGCGACGCTGTACCACTTCCAGGCCCTCACGGTCTTGTCTTTCACGTTGATCCCCCTTGATTGTTCTTGTCTGCTTCGAGGTGCGGAGCTCAGCCTGCCGCCCACCGGCGCTGCTCGGCGGCGACCGCCGCGCCCACTGAGACGATGAGCGCGCACAGGCAGAGCGCCATCGAGAGCAGCGGCGAGTTTGAGCTGACGTCCACGGCGAACGTGCCGAGGGCCCCGGCGGCGGAGACCGTGGCCACCGACGCGAGCAGCTGCCCGGGGGCGTTGTCGAGCGGAAACGGGAGAATCCAGCCGGCGAGGGCGCTGATTGCGAACGCGGATGCTCCCGCCGTGGCCCACCCGCTCCACACGGTCCAGGCCGGGAGTCCGATCCACAGGGCTGTCACGAGGGGAGGGGCATACAGGCCGGCGAACCAGAGCAAGGCAATCCCGAACTGGCGCGCGACCCACGGTCCGACCTCGAGGTTGATGAGCTGTTGCGGTGGTCGCGTCGCAGGAAACAGGGAGCGCTGCTGCCGTGTGACCGAGCCGACCAGGCACGCGGCCACCATCAGGACGGGCGCCAGGAGCGGTTGCCTCAGTGGGGAGGGCACGGACGCGAGCAGAACACCCAGTCCGAGGACGAGCACCTCCGCGGCGACGGCGTTGGCCACGAGCGTCGCGTTGCGGGTCGAGTAGACGAGCTCGCCCACCGCGAGGGAGGACTTCTCCCCGCCGTTCCACCCCCGCCGGATGAGGCGCCGACGGCTGGCCACTTGGCCCCCGATGGCCCACGGGACAACGAAGCCAACCACGAGCAGACCGCCGAACGCCGCGAGGCCGACGACCCACGGCTCGATCGGCTCACCGAATCCGGCTTGCCGGACGATGGAAGGGAGGACGAGTGCGAGGTCGCCGACGGCGGGCCCGGCGGACCTCGACTGCCCGAAGCTCCGCCAGATCGCGGCCGTCGCGACGGCCGCCCAGACGAGCACCGCCAGCGGATACCGCACCGCAGTCCATGTCGAGCCCCGCAGCGCCAGAGAGACCCCAGACAGGACAAGCGCTCCCGTCCCCGCGCCCGCGGCGAGTGCCGTGACGATGAGCCCCACGGCGGCCGCAGGCGGGTACTGGGCGGCGATGAGCGCCGTCGCGGACGGGGTGATGGCGAGGCCGAGCAGGACCAGTGCGGTGGCCAAGACCGGGATCCACTCGAGAAGGGCCGTGCCGATCCTCGAGAGTGGGAGGGTCAGGAGCGCGCCGCGGGTGTTCCCGGAGGTGTCCCGCGCCGCCACGGAGAGGAGCACGATGCTGCCGCCGGCAAGGTAGACCAAGATGGCCACAAGGGGCGGGACGAACGCGCTCATCGTCTCGTTCGCCGTCGTCTGCCGGCGCGCCTCCGCGATGGCGAGGCCCTCGATCAAACAGACGATCGCGCCGACCGCGGCCGCGCGGGCGGCGCGCGACCATGCTGTGGTCATCCCCCCGAAGACGCGTCGATACGCGAGACGGAGTGTTGGAAGGACGAGGCTCATGGCAGGGTGGCCCCGCGATGGAGTCGGAGTGCCTCGACGATGGCCGGCTCAAGCCCCTCTGAGCCGCCGAGTTCGGGGACCGGCCGATCGAGCACGATGCTCCCCGCGTGGAGCACGATGAGCTGGTCGGCAACCCGGGACGTCAGGTCGAGGTCGTGGCTCGAGGCCAGCACCGTGGTCCCGCCTGCGACCAGCTCTCGGAGGAGACTCTCCAGGGCCCGCGCCGCGATGAAATCAAGACCGATGAACGGCTCGTCGAGAACGACCAGTTCCGGCTCTGCGAGGAGCGCGCCGACGATCTGAGCCTTCCGCGTCGTTCCAAGGCTCAGCGCGCCGAGCGGGCTCTTCTGGCCGAGCGGGAAGTCGAGCCGCTCCGCGAGGAACCCGGCCCGATCCATCGCGGCGTCCAGACGTTCGCGGCGGGCCCGTTCGTGGGCGATCCGGCAGTAGCTCCAATACTCGTGGGCGGTGAACTCGGGGAGCACGTCTTTGGGTGAGTCGCTCACGTAGCCGATGAGCGAAAGGAGCGCCGGGTTTCGCTCGGGAAGTGGCAGGCCGTCCCAGGTCGCGGCGCCGCCGTCGAGCTTTTGGAGCCCGAGGATACTGCGCAGGAGAGTGCTCTTTCCGGATCCGTTCGTTCCCACGAGCGTTGCGAATTCTCCCGTGTGAACGGTGGCAGTCACCGGACCGAGCGCGAAGCCCGGATAGGACGCTCGGAGGCCCCGGATCTCAAGCACGGGCGGTTTCCTTCCTGACGATGGCTCTGAGCGATGTGGCGATGCTCCGGCCGTCTCTGGCCAGCGGGGTCAGGCAGACGGCTTGGAACGCGGCGAGGGCCGCCACGCCCGCGAACGCCGAGAGGCGAAGCTGGTCGATTCCGGCAGCACTCCAGATAATGCCGGGGCCGACGACGATGGCCGCCATGACCGTGAGGTCGAGTGCGAGCGCCGCGAGTGGTCCGGCGGCGGTGACGGCCAGCCGGCGCGGTTCTGAGGCGGTCGTGTAGGAGATTCCCATTCCGGACGGACGGCAGTACACGCCGTAGACGGTGCATTTGCTGAGGCGCGCGGCAACGAGATGGGCCGATTCGTGAACGAATATGTTCGCGAGAAGCAACGTGAAATATCCGGACAAGAGCAGACACGCGGTGCGGACGCCCACACCCCGAGCGGAATCGGTGGGAGACAGGGCGAAGGCGAGCCCGGCGGCGGCGACAACGAGCGCGACCCCGATCCACGCCGTCGCCTGATGGGCCTCGAGGCCCGCTCTCGCGAGCCCCGTGATCGATCCGGGATAGCGGCGGAGCGATCGGCGGACTTCGCTTGCCGGGAGGGCGCCAGCCGTAAGCGCAGTGAAGGTGCGCCCTGGCAGTTCAGCGAGCCGGGCTGCGCGCTCCGACGAGAAGGATTCGCTCACCGAGAGGAGTCCCCGGGAGGATAGATCCTCCACGAACTCCCATATCGGGCCAGCGAGGGTTGTCGGAGGGGTCTCCCTCAGCTGGGAGAGACCCTCGACGACGGTCTCAACGTCCGCGGGTTCGGCGAAGACCGCGCACAGCGCAGCCCCGTCCTGGTCGAGCTCGTACACCTGCCCGTCGACGTCCTCGAGTGTGCTTCCGCTCAGGAGGACACCGGGTGCCAGGGTCACCACGGCATTCCGCCGGACGTCCCCGGCACCCGGCAGCATGACCATGGTCAGCAGCCAGAGCCCCAGTAGTTGCGGACGGCGTGCATGCAGGCGTCGAAGGAGCGAGCCTGGCACACACCACAGATGTAGGCGACGACGCCAAGGCCGACGCCAGCAATGCCGGCGACGGCGCCAATGATGGCCCAGTCGGCCTGCTCTTCGGTGCGTCCTCCGGTGCTCAGCAGGCGCGGAGCGAAGGACGCGTTCGGTGAGATTGCTTGAGTGGTCACAGGTACCCCCATAGGTGTGAGTTGGGCGTGGCTTCCCTTGAGCCACACTGCGATCCTTGCGTCCCGCAGGCATTGCTGTCAAGCGTCACTTACCATATGTGGAAATCTTAGGCGCCATTGTTGGGCGGTTGTGGAAAGGTTGTTAGGCACCGCCGTTTCGGTGCCCGGGACGGGCCGGAATGCGCGCGGTATCGTGGCCGCATGGCCACAACGGACAGCACCCACGACGTCGACGTCCTGATCGTGGGTGGCGGCATCGCCGGCCTATCCCTCGCCTCAGAACTCGCGGGAAAGTGCCGCGTGGCGCTCGTGGAGGCGGAGCAGAGCCTCGCCTACCACACGTCGTCGCGCTCGGCTCAGCAGCTCATTCCGAGCTACGGTCCCGCGCCGGTCCAGGAGCTCACGCGGCGCACTCTGCTCACGCTCCGCGGCGCAGTGGACGACGCCGGGCGGCGGCTCGCGTGGCCCAGCCGCTTCATGCTCGTGGGCACCGCCGCGGACGTTGCCGCGGAGGCCCACTCCGGAATGGGCCACCTCGCGCCCCACGAGGCCCGTGCCCTCGCTCCGGTGCTGCGCGAGGGAGCCTTCGAGGCGGCCGCGCTCGACACGGACTCGGTGCGCACGGACGCTCTCGCGCTCATCGGGGACCACGAGTCGAAGGCGCGTTCGGGCGGGGTGGCGATCCACGTCGGCAGCCCGGTCCACACGGCCCAGCGGGTCGGCGCGGGCTGGCTCGTCGGCGCGGGGGCGGAGGGGTTCCATGCGCTGAACGTCGTCAACGCGGCGGGCGCTTGGGCGGACGATCTCGCAATCCTGTTCGGCGTCGAGCGCCTGGGCCTGCAGCCGTTCCGCCGCACGGCCGCGCTCGTCTCGCTCGCCGAGCCGCTCGACCCGGACATGCCCATGATCGCCGCGGCCGACGACTCCTGGTACTTCCGCCCGGACGAGGTCGGGGCGCTCGTCTCGCCCGCCGAGACGGAGCCGAGCCGCGCCGAGGACGCCGTGCCGCGCCCGGGCGACGTCGAGCGCACCATCGAGCTCATCCGCGGCGTCGCCGAGCTGCCCGTCACAGGGATCCTCCGCGCCTGGACCGGGCTGCGGACCTCGCCCGCCGACGGCCTGCCCGTGCTCGGCTTCGACCCCGAGGCGCCCGGGTTCTTCTGGCTCGCAGGCCAGGGCGGCTACGGTTTCCAGACATCCGCGGCCATGGCGGAGGACGCTGCCGGCCAGCTCCTCGCGGGCGCCGAGGCCCTCCGGGTGGGCGTCCGTCCGGTATCCGAGACGGAGCGCGCGCTCGATCCGCACCGATTGTCGGTGCGTCGCTAGAGGATGGGGGCATGACCCTCCTCATCGACAACATCGGCGAGCTCTCGACCCAGGATTGGGGCGACGGGAGCCCCGAGGCAGCAGGGGCGAGCGTCCTCCATGACGCAGCCGTGATCCTCGACGGCGAGCGGATCGCGTGGGTGGGGCCATCGTCATCCGCGCCCGCCGCGGACGAGCGTTACGACGCCGAGGGCCGCGCCGCGCTGCCGGGCTGGGTGGACTCGCACAGCCACCTCGTCTTCGCGGGCGACCGCACCGCAGAGTTCGAGGCGCGCATGGCCGGCCAGGCGTACGCGGCCGGCGGCATCGGCGTGACGACGGCCGCGACGCGGGCCGCGTCCGACGGCGAGCTGCGGCGGCTGCTCGCAGCGCGCGTCGCGGAGGCGGCGGCGTGGGGGACCACGTATCTCGAGACGAAGACGGGGTACGGGCTCGACGTCGAGAACGAGCGGCGCAGCGCGATGCTCGCGGCAGGGGCCGTCGACGAAGTCACGTATCTGGGCGCGCACCTGGTGCCAGCCGGAACCGACGCCGAGGAGTACACCGACCTCGTGTGCGGCGAGATGCTTGACGCCGTCCGGCCGCACGTGCGCTGGGCCGACGTGTTCTGCGAGCGCGGCGCGTTCACCGAGGAGCAGTCGCGCCGCGTGCTGCTCGCGTGCCGTGACGCGGGCCTCGGGCTCCGCGTGCACGGCAACCAGCTGGGCCCGGGCGCGGGCGTGCGGCTCGCCGTCGAGGTCGGCGCGGCAAGCGTCGACCACGTGAACTTCCTCGACGACGCCGACGTCGAAGCGCTCGCAGGAACATGGAGCGCGTGGGCGGGCCCGGGTGCCGCGGAGGGTGCCGGCACGGTCGCGACGGTGCTCCCGGCGTGCGATCTCTCCACCCGGGCCCCGCTTGCCCCGGCCCGACGGCTGCTCGACGCTGGCGTCCAGATCGCCATCGCCTCGAACTGCAACCCCGGCACGAGCTACACGAGCTCAGTCGCCTTCTGCGTCACGACGGCGGTGCTCCAGATGGGCTTGAGCATCCAGGAAGCCGTGCGGGCCGCGACATTCGGCGGGGCGCTCGCGCTCCGGCGGCACGTCGGGAGGGACGAGGACGGAAAGCGCGCGGTGGGGTCGATCGCCGTCGGCCATCGCGCCGATGTCCACCTTCTCAACGCGCCCTCCGCCACACACCTCGCATATCGGCCCGGGATGCCGCTCACGCACGCCGTATGGCGCGCGGGCGAGCGGTTGCGCTAGGGGGCGGCAGGTGGTTGCTGAGGGGCTGGAGGCGTCGAGAGGACCGTGTCCGTGCGACTCCGATCGGCCCACTGGCTGAACGGGCGGTCGAGCTCGTAGCGCCCGTCGTCCTGCATCACGAGCGTGTGCACCCCGGCATTCTCGGGGTTGTTGAGCGATTCGAAGTATTCGACGGTCCAGTGGAACCAGCGCATGCAGAACAGGCGCATCGTGAGGCCGTGCGTCACGAGCAGGGTGTTGGGCGCGTGGCCCGGCTTGTTCCAGTGGCGGTGGAGCGTCTCGAGGAAGCTCGAGACGCGGTCGTACACGTCGCTCCCGGACTCGCCCTCGCGGAATCGGAAGAAGAAATGGCCGTAGGTGTCGCGCAGCTTCTTCTGCTGATCGATCTCCTCGGCGACCTGGTAGTTCGCCCAGTCCTGCTCGCGCAGCCGGGGTTCCTCGACGACCCGCTCGGTGAGGTCCGCAAGGTCCATGGCCTCGAGGCTCTGGTAGGCGCGCAGATACGGGGACACGTACACACGGACCCGCTCGCCTTCGAGCTGCTCGCGGATGCGGCGCCCGGCCTCGCGTGCCTGCTCGAGCCCGAGCTCTGTGAGCGGAATGCGGTAGTCCGGCACGCGCTCGTAGATGCTCGTGTCCAGGTTCGCGGCCGACTGGCCATGCCGGACCATGATGATCTGCCGCGGCGCGCTCATAGCACCCCAGCCTAAGGCAGGATGGTTGCATGCCCGATGCACTCGCCGTCGTCCGCTCAGCCTCCCGCACTCGCTCGCGGGTTCAGCTCCTCATCGTCCTGGGGCTCTCGCTCGGGCAGTCCGCGGTGTACTCGGTGGTGCAGCTCCTCGACAAGGCGACGCAGGCGCCGCTCGCCCAAGGGAAATCGACGCTCAATCGCTCGCTCAGCACGCGTGAATACTTCGATTTCGCGTATCAGCTGCTCGACATCGTCTTCTCGCTGGTTCCCGTGGCGCTGGCCCTGTACTTCGTGTGGGAGGCGGTGGGCCGTGGCGGGTGGCGGGCCCCGTTCCGACGTTTGGGCCTCGACTTCCGGCGGCCCGGGCGCGACGCCCTGTTCGGGGCCGGCCTCTTGCTCGCGATCGGTATTCCGTCGCTTGGCCTGTACTGGGCCGGGCGTGCCATCGGGCTTACGACGTCGATCATCCCGAGCGGCCTCGACCAGTATTGGTGGACGGTGCCCGTGCTCATTTTCTCCGCCGTGCGGCACGCGCTGGTCGAGGAGACGATCGTGGTCGGGTTCATGCTCGGCTGGCTGCGGCGGCTCGGCTGGAGTACGACGGCGGCGGTCGCCGCGAGCGCGATCCTGCGGGGGAGCTATCACCTGTACCAGGGCATCGGGCCGTTCGTCGGCAACGCCGTCATGGGGCTCGTGTTCTGCTGGGTGTACCGGCGGTACGGGCGCGTCATGCCGCTCGTCATCGCCCACGCGCTCCTCGACATCGTGGCCTTCGTGGGCTTCAGCCTCGTGGGCAAGGCCATCGGCCTGGGCTGAGCCGCGGGACGGGACCCCGCAACGCGCGGGACGGGACCCCGCAACACGCGGGACGGGACCCCGCAACGTTGCGGGGTCCCGTCCGAGAGGTTGCGGGTCTCTGGCCTAACGACCGGTCAGATCGTGACAGGACCGTTCTGCGTGTTGAACGTGACGGACATGATGCCCGGTGTGCCCTTCGGCGCGACCCACTCGACCTCGACGTCCTCGAGCGGCTTCTCGACCGGCTCGCCGAGCCACTCCGTCACGCGCTCGGCCGAGCCGGCGATCGTGAGCTTCGTGACCGAGACCGTGCCGGCGTAGGCGTTCGAGGGGTGCAGGCCCGGATCGCCCTCCCACTTGAGCATGTACGGGACCTGGGGATCGGCAATGAGGCCCAGGATGCCGATCTGCTTCCAGACGAGTTCGCGGCCGTCCGGGAACTTGCGGTTGCCGGGAACAGCCTTGCGGCCCAGTCGCTCCTCGAAGGGGACCAGATCGTCGACCTCGACGCACCAGCCCATCCATCCGCCGCCCGCGGCGGAGCGGGCGCGCACCGCCTGGCCGAACGGCGCCTTGTCCGACGCCGGGTGGTCGAGGACCTCGACGACCTCGAGGTAGTGGTGCGCCGTGAGCGGGATGATCATGTTGCGGGTGCCGAACCGAGGGTGGACCCCGCCCCTGACCGCCTCGACCCCCAGTGCGCTGGCTATACGTTCCGTCGTGGCCGCCAGGCCATCAGGTTCGCAGGCATAAGAAACATGGTCCATACGCATGCAGTCATCTTGGCACTTTGAGATGTTCGTCTCAGCTTAGGTTAACCTAACTTGTAACCCGCCGCCGGGAGCGAGACTTCCATAGTGGTACCTCCCGCGCCAGTTTCCGCGATCCGCACGGATCCGCCGTTGCGCACGGCGATCTCGCGCACGAGCGCGAGCCCGATCCCGTAGCTCCGCCGCGCGGCGAGTCCCGCGGTCCCCGAGCCCGCGAAGCGCTCGAAGACCCGCTCGGGGGAGCGGCCTTCGATCCCGGGGCCGGTGTCCGCCACGGTGAGCACCGCCGTCGTGCTTCGCCCCGAGCCGGGCGTGGTGCGCACGGCGACCGTCACGCGCCCGCCCTCGGGCGTGTACTTGAGTGCGTTGTCGAGCAGAGCCACGATGACGCGCCGCAGCGGCGCGGACGCGACCGGGACCCGGACCGGCCCGGCAGCGGGTTCGTGCTCGAGCGAGATTCCACGGTCGGCGGCGAGGACGCCGAAGTCGGCCACGACGTCGAGCGCGAGCTCGGCGAGGTCCGTGGGTGCCTCCGGGGTGTCGGCGCCCTGCCCCGCGATGCCGCCCAGGAGGTCCTCGATGACGGCGGCGAGCGAGGCCGAGTCGGCGCGCAACTCGGCGAGCACGGGCGCGGCCTCGCTCTCCGGCCCGAGCCGCTTCTGCGCGAGCTGGATGCGGGTGTCGAGCACGGCGAGCGGCGTGCGGAGCTCGTGGCTCGCGTCCTGGACGAAGCGCCGCTGGAGCGCGAGCGCCTCACCGAGCGGCCGGACGGCCCGCCGGGCGCTCAGCATCCCTACTACGCCTCCGAGCACGATCCCCGCCACGCCGCCCACCACGAGGATCCCGAGCACGTCCACGGTGTCGAGGAGCACCTGGGGCTCCGAGCGCTCGAGGTGCGCGAGCACCTCCTCGGGCTGCGACTTGGCCCACAGATAGACGGCGGCGGCTCCGAGCAGAAGGACGACGACGACGGCGATCGCCCCGGCGATCTGCCAGCCCACCTTGAGCGCTGCCCGGCGGAGCGCGGCCTCGTCGGAGTTGCGGGGCGGGCGCCGCGTGGGCATCACGAGAGCTCCCCGAGCTGATAGCCCACGCCGTGGACGGTCCTGATCACCGACTTGTCCGTCTTCTTCCTGAGGTAGTGCACGTAGGTGTCGACCGCGCCTGGAGTCTCGCCGGCGTCGAACGCCAGGGCGAGCAGCTCTGCGCGCGAGAACACGCGCTCGGGCTCCCGTGCGAGGACCGCGAGGAGCGCGGACTCGGTGCCCGAGAGTTCGACGCGGTCGCCGTAGCGCGAGGACAGGACGCGCGAGGCTGGGTCGAGCTCCCAATCGCCCACTGCGAGTCGGCCTCGCTTGGGGAGTGCGTAGCTGCGGGTCATGGCCCGGAGGCGCGCGGCGAGCTCGTCGGCGTCGAACGGCTTGACGAGGTAGTCGTCCGCGCCGGCGTCGAGGCCCTCGACCTTGTCGGGGACGGTCCCGAGGGCGGTGAGCAGGAGCACTGGGGTCGCGAGGCCCTTCGCGCGGAGAGACTGGACGAGCCGCAGCCCGTCGAGTCGGGGCAGGCCGCGGTCCACGACGAGGGCGTCCCACTCGCGCGCGAGCGCGAGCTCAAGCCCCTCGCGCCCGTCGGCGGCGAGGGTCACCGCGAAGTCCGTGCCCAGCAGCTCGGCCACGAGCGGGCCGAGCTGCCGGTCATCTTCGACGAGGAGCACGCGGGGTCGGAGGTCCATGGCTGCCATTGTGCCAAGGACGGCGTGCGCGAGGGGCTCGCGGTCAGTCGGCGGAACTCTCGGCGTACGCCTCGACAGGCTCGGCCTCAGCAGCCTCGGCCTCGCGCGCCTTCTTCGCGTTCCGGCGGTGGCGGAGCGCCTCGAACCCGATCGGCACCACCGACGCGAGGACGATGAGCACCGAGAGCACATCGATGTTCTTCTTGATGAATTCGACGTGGCCCAGCCACACGCCGAGCATGGTCACGGAGACCGCCCACGCGACGGCGCCGATCACGTTCCAGCCGATGAAGCGCCGGTACGGGTAGCGCGCCATCCCGGCCACGAGGGGAACGTACGTGCGCACGATCGGCACGAAGCGCGCGAGGACGAGCGCCCTCCCGCCGTAGCGCTCAAAGAACGATTCCGCGCTCTCGAGATGGCTCAGCTTGAGGATCTTCGCGTCCTCGCGGAACCAGCGCTTGCCCACGGCCCGGCCGAGCAGATAGCCCGCCTGATCGCCGGCGATGGCCGCGACCATGACCACGAGAATGAGCATCGGCAGCGAGAGTCCGAGCTGGGCGTGGAGGAGCCCGACCGTGAAGAGGAGCGAATCGCCCGGCAGGAACGGGAACAGGAGCCCCGATTCGATGAAGACGATGAGGCCCACGACGCCGAGGACCCAGGGTCCGGCGTCGACGAGCAGAGAGGTCGGGTCAAGCATGGGGTTGTCCTGTCAGTAGAGCGTGACGGTGTCGGTCAGCGGTGTTCGCTCAGCGGTGTTCGCTCAGCGGTACTCGAGGCGCGCCACGAACGGGACGCGGTTGAGGATGGGCATCGCGAGTTTGTTCCAGAGCCCGCACCAGAGCACGATGCCTGCCACCGAGGCGGGGAACGACGCGATGACGTCGATGGGGTAGTGAACGCCCACGTAGACGCGGGAGATCGCGACGAAGCCGGAGAAGACCATCCCGAGGATGAGCACCCAGATGCCCCAGCGCTTGTCGCGGAACAGGAAGTACAGCGCGATAGTGAGCGAGACGGCGAAGCACACGTGGCCGCTCGGGAAGCTGTTCGGGTCCATGTCCGGGGAGAGCGGGTTCGCGAGGAGGCCCGGATCCGGACGGTGCCGGTGCACGCCGTACTTGAAGATGAGGCTGTAGACCCACCCGAAGCCGGTGATGGAGACGACCGCGAGTGCGTCGATGGGCGTGCGCCGGAGGAACCAGAGGATGACGATGAGGAGCACGAGGATCACAATGGCGCCGGAGGGGCCCAGGATCTTCTCGAGCGCGAGCGAGACCGTGTTGAGCCAGCCGACGTGCTGGGTGCTCATGGTCTGGTTGACGCTCAGCTCGGCATCGGTGACGGGGGTGGTCTTCGCGAGGAAGCCGAGGGCAAAGACCACAATGCTCATCGCGACCGGCACGAGGATCCAGTGCCGCAGGCTCGGGAGAGTGACGAGTCGGCTGCGCGGGGAGCGCGCCGTGCGGGCGCCGCGCGCCGCGTAGTCGGGAGAGGTCATGTGCCTATCCTGCCCTGCCCGGTCTAAGACGGCTCTAAGAACCGCCCCGGAACCGGAAAGGAGTTTGCGGCGGGCCCGGCGGGCTGCGACACTCGGATCGGCACGATCGTGCCGATCTACCGCGATGGCTGTTGCTTGACTCACACGAGGCTGCCGCGCGAGCATGGAATCGGAACGATCGTGCCGCTCGGTGCGAAAGCCGGAATCGGAGCCGGGGGAAACATGCAGGAAGCGGTCCGGGACCTCGCCGCCCTGGTGAGGGACCGCCGTCGTGCGCTGAGCCTCACGCAGCAGGACCTCGCGGACCTCGCCGGGGTGTCCGAGCGCTTTGTCCGCTTCGTCGAGCAAGGCAAGGCGAGCGTGCGCCTCGACACCCTCGCGGCCGTGCTCGACGCGCTCGGACTCGAGCTCGCCGTCGTCGCCCGGGCGCACTCGAGGGCGCACTCCGGGGCGGCGACCGGCCGATGACCCGCCACCGCATCGCGGACGTGTACAAGGCCGGCGTGCTCGCGGCGCGGCTCGAGCGAGCGGACGGCGGTACGCGCTTTTCCTACGTGCCCGCCTATCTCGCGGCGGGCGGCGAGCCGGTCGCGAGCACGCTCCCGTTGACCGCGCGGCCGGTCGACGCCCCTGCCGGTGCGGTCCCGCCCTTCTTCACTGGACTGCTGCCCGAGGGGCGGCGGCTCGCGTCGCTGCGCCGCGCCGTCAAGACGAGCGCCGACGACGAGTTGGGCCTCCTCATGGCGGCGGGCGGGGACCCCGTGGGGGACGTCCAGATCGTCCCGCACGGCGAGCCGCTCGCGGGGGAGGAGCACGCTGTCGAGCTGGATGCCCGGCGCCCGCCGGACTTCGCGGCGCTCGTCGACGACCCCACGCTCGTGGACCCCAAGGCGCTCGCGGGCGTCCAGGACAAAGTGAGCGCGGGCATGATCTCGCTGCCCGCCGCGCAGTCCGGACGGCGCTACATCCTCAAGCTCAACGCGCCGGAGTTCCCGCACGTCGTGGAGAACGAGCACCTCATGTACCGCTTCGCGGAGCGGCTCCGCCTCCCGCTGAGCGGAGTCAAGCTCGTCCACGACGTGGCCGGGCGCGCCGGCCTGCTCGTCGAGCGCTTCGACCGCCCGGCGCTGCCGGGCGGCGGCACGGCCCGCCTCGCGGTCGAGGACGGCTCGCAGCTGCTCGGACTGTACCCGGCGGACAAATACAACGTGAGCTACGAGGAGCTCTGCCGCGCCGTCGCGGCGCACTGCGCGGCCGAACTCCCCGCGCTGCGGAACCTCGCGCTCCAGGGGGCGTTCGCGTGGCTCGTGGGCAACGGCGACCTGCACGCCAAGAACGTCTCCGTGGTGCGCGGGCTCGCCGCGCCGGGCGAATGGACGGTCGCGCCGGTCTACGACATCCCCTCGACCGTCCCGTACGGGGACAAGTCGCTCGCGCTCCCGCTCGGCGGCAAGCGCATGGGCCTCTCGCGGCGCCATTTCCTCGGCTGGGCGGCGCAGCTCGGGCTCCCGGCGCGCTCCGCCGCCGGCGTCGTCGACACGGCGCTGAGGGCTGCGGGCCCACTCGTGGCGGCGCTCGAGGCGGACGACGGCGGGGCCTCGCCCTTCCCGGCGACCCAGACTCGCGCGTGGGTCAAGGAGCTCAAGCACCGGCGGCGGCTCATGGAGGGCTGAGGCCGGCCCCCGGATCCCTGTGGCCTGTCTTCACACACGGTCACACATTTGCCCGCGCGATTCCGCGGCCTTCTACACTCGCATCAGGTCATGAGTGCCAGCGCTAAACCCCGGTTTGCTGGCCGGCAACCCTCCTGCCGCGGTGGGGTGCCCCGGGTGAAGACCTGGGCCGGCGAAATCCGCCGGTCAAGTGCAGCGTGAAGGGAATGCTATGTCCAGCAACCCCCAGTGGTCCTTTAAGGCCCCCATCTACGTCGAGACGGCCGCATGACGGTCGTGGACCGCATCGCCACCCCAGCTACCACCCCCGCGCCGACTGCCGCTCCCTCCGGGGACGCACTCCAGGCCGAACCACGCGACGGGGTGCTCCGCTGGCTCGGGATCGGCGCCCTCGAATTCGAGGCGGGGGGAGAGCTCCCCGAGGTTGAGCTCGCCTACGAGACGTGGGGAACGCTCAACGCCGATGCGTCCAACGCCGTGCTCATCCACCACGCGCTCACCGGCTCCACCCACGTGGCCCAAGGGCACACCGAGGAACCCGGCTGGTGGGACGCGCTCGTGGGCCCGGGCAAGCCCGTGGACACCGAGAGGTACTTCGTGGTGGCCGCCAACATGGTCGGCGGGTGTTACGGCAGCACGGGCCCGGGGTCGCCCGATCCTGACGGCCGGCCGTGGGGCTCGCGGTTCCCGTTCGTGACGATCCGCGATTCCGTGCGGGCCGAGGCTCGGCTCGCGGACGGACTCGGGATCCGGCGCTGGCACGCGGTGGTGGGTGGCTCGATGGGAGGGGCTCGGGCGCTCGAATGGGGCGCGACGTACCCCGAACGGGTCAAGCATTGTGTCGTCGTTGCGATCGGCGCCTACAGCACGGCCGAGCAGATCGCGATCGCCCAGTCCCAGGTGCTCGCCATCCGGCAGGATCCGAATTTCCGCGACGGCGACTACTACGGCAGGGCGACGCCGAGCGCGGGCCTGGGCCTTGCGCGGCGGATCGCGCACATCAGCTACCGTTCGGAGGCTGAGCTGGGGCATCGCTTCGGTCGCCGCGGACAGGGGGCCGAGGACCCGTTCGACGCCTCGGCTGGGATCGCGTCCCGTGGTCGCTACCAGGTCGAGAGCTACCTGGACCATCAGGCGGACAAGCTCGTGGGTCGGTTCGACGCGAACAGCTACGTGATCTTGACCGAGGCCCTCATGAGCCACGACGTGGGTCGCGGACGCGGGGGTGTGGCGCGGGCGCTCGCGGGGGCGCAGGCCGAATTCTTCCTCGCGGCCGTCGACTCGGACCGCCTGTACTTCACCGAGCAGAGCGAGGAACTCGCCGCGGCGCTCCCCGGCGACGTTCCCGTCTACCGCATCGACGCGAAGATCGGCCACGACGGCTTCCTGACCGAGATCGGCCAGCTCGGCTCGGAGCTGCGGAAGCAGGTCTTCACGCTCTAGCCACCCACTCCGGCCCGCGGCGAGGGGTGAGGGACACAGTGCGTCCACAGGAACCACTCGTTGAAGGCACAACCAGGCCCCCCAAGCTGGGTGTACAGCGACAGATGCAGTACGCCGGTATGAGGGAGGGCACGATGGGCCAGAACATCCGAGAAGTCGGTCGACGCCGAGCACGCTTGGCGGCGGTTGCGGTGGGGGCCTCGAGCGTCTTGGGGGCCGCCGCGGTCGCGGCGGCGGTGTACGTCCCGTCCGCGATTCAGACCGTCTCGACGACCACGGGCACGAGCTCGTCGGACACGGGCTCCGGGTCGACCAGCTCGGGTTCGACCAGCTCCGGCACGACGAGCTCAGGCACGACGACCACGGGCACCACGCAGTCGAGCCAGGGTCTCCAGTCTTCCTCCGGCGGAAGCGCCGTGGGCCACTCGTCGGGGTCGTGACGTGATCGCCTACCGCGACTTCGAGGCCTTCACGTGCGAGTGCCGTCTGGCCGTTGCCGATCCCGAGGTGCTCGAGCCTGCCCTGGCCAGGGTGCAGGAAACGCTCGCCGCGGTCGACGCCGCGTGCAGCCGCTTCCGGGAGGACTCCGAGCTGAGCATGCTCGAGCGCGCCGGCGGCGGGGAGGCGAGCCCGCTCTTGGTCTCGCTCGTGCGGGCTGCGCTCGGTGTCGCCGAGCGCAGCGGCGGGACGGTCGTTCCGACGCTGGGCCGCGAGTTGGCGGTGCTCGGCTACGGTCCGGCCGGCGGCTCGTTCCGGTTCGCGGACGACGGCGGTGCCTCCTTAAGCGGCAGCGCCGAGTACGGTTCGGTGTCCCTCGTGACGCAGCGCGAGCTTCCCGCCGAGAGTTGGCGCGGCGTGCGCCTGGACGGCTCCGTGCTCACGGTGCCCGCCGGCGTCGCCCTCGATCTCGGCGCTAGCGCGAAGGCGCTCGCCGCGGATCTCTGCGCGCGGCAGGTGTCCGAGCGCTGGGGTACCTCGGTGCTCGTGTCGCTCGGCGGCGACATCGCGACCGCGGGCCCCGAGGCGTGGGAGGTTCGCGTTCAGGACCTCCCCGACGATCCGACCACGCAGGTGCGCCTCGTCGGCGGCTGGGCCCTCGCCACGTCGAGCACCCAGAAGCGCCGCTGGAGCTCCGGATCGATGCAGTTCCACCACATCCTCGACCCGTGGACCTCGCTCCCGGCCGAGCCGGTGTGGCGCAGCGTGTCCGTGGCGGCACCGGATTGCGTGGGCGCGAACATGGCCAGCACGGGGGCGATCGTCCGCGGCGACCGCGCCCTCTCGTGGCTCCGCGAGTTCGGCTGTCCGGCACGGCTCGTGCGGCACGATGGCGGCGTCCTCGAACTCAACGGCTGGCCCGCGGCGGAGAGGGTCTGACATGAACGAGATCATGTGGGCCTTCGGGCGGGCGAGCGGAATCGTCTCGCTCGTGCTCTTCACACTCGTTCTCGTGCTCGGCGTCGTGAGCCGCTCGGGCCGTCCCCTCCCGGCGCTTCCCCGCTTCTCGGTCGCGCTCCTCCACCGGAGCACGTCCCTCCTCGCGCTCGTCTTCCTGGCCCTCCATGTGGGGACCCTCATGCTGGACAGCCACGCGAAGCTTTCGCTCCCGGACGCCGTGGTGCCGTTCGTCGCCGGCAGGAACCCGTTCTGGGTGGGCCTTGGCACGGTCGCGTTCGATCTTGTCATCGCGCTCGTCGTCACGGGCCTGCTGCGCCAGCGCATCGGCCAGCGCATGTTCCGCGCCGTCCACTGGGCCGCGTACGCGATGTGGCCGTTCGCCTTCGCCCACGCTCTGGGCTCGGGGACGAACGCCGCGGACCTCTGGTTCCAGACGCTCGCGTGGACGTGCGCCGGGGCCGTGGTCTGTGCCGGCGGCTGGCGACTGAGTGCCCGCTTCGTCGAAACGTCCCGTGCCCGCCTCGGACAGGTCTGAGGAGGAGACATGACCACCATGACGCGTGGGCTCACGAGGCTCGGCACCGGCCGGCTGTTCGCCGCCGGCGGCGTCACTCTTGCCGCGCACGAGGCGGCGTACGGCCCCCGGCCCCTGCGTTGGACGAGGGAAGGCCTCCTCCGCGAGCTCGAGGCCTCCGGCCTGACCGGCCGAGGCGGCGCGGGCTTCCCCGCGTGGCGCAAGCTCGGCTCGGTGGGCAACGGCCGCCGGCCCGTTGTCGTCGCCAACGGCGCCGAGGGCGAGCCGCTCAGCCACAAGGACGCGGCGCTCTTGCGGCACGCGCCGCACCTCGTGCTCGACGGCCTCGTCACAGCAGGGGAGGCCGTCGGTGCGACCGAACTCTTCCTCTACGCGACGGCCGGGACGCTCTCCCGTGTCGAGGCGGCCCTCGCCGAGCGCCGCGACCGCGTGCCCGTCAAGCTCGTCGAGGCGCCCAAGGCCTTCATCTCAGGTGAGGCCTCCGCCGTGGTCAACGCCCTCGAAACTGGCGCCGCGCTGCCGAAAGACAAGCCCGCGCGGCTCGGCGTCTCGGGCTACAGGGGGCGGCCAACGCTCCTGCACAACGTCGAGACGCTCGCGCAGCTCGCGCTCGTGGCCCGTTACGGCGCCGAGTGGTTCCGGAGCGAAGGGAGCTCCGACGATCCCGGGTCGAGGCTCTTCAGCGTGGGCGGCGACGTGCCCGCGGAGACTGTCGTGGAGGCGCCGGGCGGCGCCACCCTGCGAGAGCTCCTCGAGCTGGGCGGGGTCGACCCGGAGTTCGCGACGGCCGTGCTCGTGGGCGGTTATCACGGGGCGTGGGTTCCCGCCGACGCCTTCGACCTGCCCGTCACGGCGCGCGGTCTGCAGCGTTACGGCGCCTCTCCCGGCGCCGGCGTGCTCATGGTCCTCGCGCGCGAGCGCTGCGGGCTCGAGACGGCCGCGCGGGTGACCCGCTATCTCGCGGAGAGCTCGGCGCGCCAATGCGGTCCCTGCATGTTCGGGCTCCCCGCCATGGCGGATGTCCTCGAGCGGATCGCCGCGGGCGAGCGGACGCCCTGGCTCGCTGCCGAGGCGGAGCGGTTCGCGGGCCTCGTGGCGGGCCGTGGCGCGTGCCACCACCCGGACGGCAGCGCGAAGTTCGTGCGCAGCTCGCTCACGGTCTTCCGCGACGAGGTCCAAGCGCACCTCGCCGGGACGTGCACGGCCCACGGAGGGCAGGGGCGATGAGCCGGACGGAACTGGAGCTGCACATCGACTTCGCACGCTGCGACGGCCGCGGCCTGTGCGTGGAGCTCCTTCCCGAGCTCCTCGCGCGAGACGAATGGGGCTATCCCATGGGTCGCGGCGGGAAGGACATCCCGATCCCCGGGCAGCTCGCCGACGCCGCGCAGGACGCCGTGGGCCTCTGCCCGGTCCAGGCGCTCCTCCTGCGGCGCGTCAGCCGCGCATGACCTCGTTGCGGGCCTTCATGTACTCCTCGAGGGAGATCTTCTGGTCGGTGAACTGCTGGTCGAGCTCTGCGAGCTTCCGGGCCCGGTAGCCCTGCTGCTCGGCGTCGGGTCCGGGCGCCGGGAGCGCGCTCTGCGGGGCGCCCGGCGGCTGCTGCTGGGCGGGTCGCTGTTGGGCGGGTCGCTGTTGGGCCGGCCGTTGCTGGGAGGTGCGCTGCTGGGAGGTCCGCTGCTGCGTGGGCGCCTGCTGGCCCGGGAATGTGCCCGGCGGGATGGGCTGCTGCCACCAGTTCCCGCCCGGGTTTCCTCCCGGCGCCGGCGGCGGGGGCATGGGCTGGCCGGCTCCCGTGGGGTTCTGCTGCGGGGGCCGCTGGCCGCCCTGATACCCGTGCGGGTAGGGGTTGCCGGGGTAGCCGCCATAGCGGTTGTACCCTCGGTCGCGCGGGGGAATCTGGCCCCGATTGCGCGGGGGCTGGCCGATCTTCCGCATGATGAAGGGGACCACCCACGCGAGGACGATCACCCAGAATATCCAGCTCATGGCCGCCTCCGGTCCGATGCGCCCGGCCTGCCGGGCCAGTATGTCTTCAGCCTACTCGCCGCCCTCGTCCGTTCCCACGGGGTCTCCCAGGGCCTCCCGCGCCCCGATGGCGTCGCCCGTTCCCAAGGGGACGCCCACGCCGAAGACGGGCGACGCCGTCGGCCGCTTGGCCGAGATGCCGTCGCCGCTCGACTTGTGGCGGATCCGGCGGATCACCCAGGGCACGAAGTACTCCCGCGCCCACACGAGGTCCTCGGCGCGCGCGGCGCGCCACGAGCGTGAGGGCAGGGGCGCCGGCTCCATGGGGGAGAGCTCGTGCGGGACGTTGAGCGCCCCGAGCGCCATGATCGCGATCGTGTGGTGGCCCAGCGGCGAGAAGTGCAGCCGGTCGCTCGCCCACATGCGCGAATCCGAGAGCTGGCGCAGGCTCCACATGTCCGCGATGATCGCGTCGTGCCGCGCGGCGACCGTGCGCAGGTTCTCGTTGTAGATGGCCACCTTGCCGCGGATGGCGCTCAGCACGGGCGTCGACCCGATGTCCGGGCCGTTGAAGAGCAGCACCGTTGCGCCGGTCTCGGCGACGCGGCCGACGGCGCCGTCGAGCCTCACAGCGAGGGCGTCAGGATCGCTTCCCGGGCGCAGGAGGTCGTTGCCTCCCGCCGAGATGGACACGAGGTCGGGGGAGAGGGCGAGCGCCGGCTCGAGCTGCTCGTCGAGGATCTTCCCGAGAAGCCGTCCGCGGATCGCGAGATTGGCGTAGGCGAAGTCCTCGCTGCCCCGGGAAAGCTCCTCCGCGAGGCGGTCCGCCCAGCCGCGGTGCCCGCCAGGCGAGGAAACGTCGGGGTCGCCGATCCCCTCGGTGAACGAATCGCCCATGGCTACGTACCGGTGCCACGGGTGGCGTTGGCCGTCCGAGAGCTGTACGTCGCGATGATTGGGCTGGGTCATGTCCGTCACTCCTGCATTATCTATCCCGCGTTAACGCCGCAAGGTGGCCGACTGTGCCCGGCCACGCCGAAGCAATTTACTTGACACTTCAACCATGTGTCAGAATGGTTGGCATGACTGAGGCCCAGACCACCCCCAGCTATCCGGCGACGTACCCGACGCACCACGCTGTGTGGAGCCGCCCGGAGGAGGAACGGGCGGGGACTCCGCTGATCGTCCTGCTCCACGGCTACGGCGCGAACGAGGCGGACCTCATGGGCCTCGTGCCGCTCCTGCCTTCAGAGTTCACCGTCGTCGCCCTGCGGGCCCCTCAGGAGCTCGCGCCGGGGGCCTACCAGTGGTTCCCGCTCGTCGCGGCCGCCGACTTCGGGCTGGCCCAGGTCGAGGCCGCGAGCGAGTACGTCCTCGAGTGGCTCGACCCGGTCCGCGCGCAGCACACATCGGTGACCCTGCTCGGCTTCTCGATGGGCATGGCCATGGCGACGACGCTCCTGCGGCGCCGCCCGGGTGACTTCGCCGCCGTCGTCGGTCTGTCTGGGTTCGCGATTAAGGGTGGCCTGGGCGGGAGCAAAGCCGCGGCCGGGGACAAGACTGCGGGCGGGGCCGACGGCTGGCCCTACGTTCGCGACGCCGAGCTCGACGGTACCGTGCCGTTCTTCTGGGGTCGGGACCAGGCCGATCCGGTCATCACGCCGGACAAGGTCGAGTTCACGCTCGGCTGGGTCCGAGGCCGCGTTGACCTCACGAAGATCGTCTACGAAGGGATCCTGCACAGCATCAGCGGGCCCGAGATGGCCCACGTCGCGGAATTCCTGCGCTTCAAGGTGCTCACGCGCGGCTGACGAGGCGAACCTGCTGGCCCTTGACCTCGACGACGTCGCCTGCGGCGAGCTGCCTGCCGCGCCGCTCCTCGATGTCTCCGTTGACCTTGACGAGGCCGCCGCGGATCAAGTCGGCGGCCTCGACGCCGTCCTCGACGAGGGAGGCCAGCTTGAGGAGCTGGCCGAGCCGGATGGTGCCCTCGCGGATCTCGACATCTTCCATGGCTCCCACTTTATCCACCCGCCCACCGCCCGTTATCCACCCGCCCACCGCCCGTTATCCACCCGCCCACCATCCGTTATGCACCCGGCCACCATCCGGTATGCACCCGCCCACCGCCCGCGCCCCGGTACTCTTGACTCTGGACTACCCGGACCGCACCCAGCGGCCCTGCACAGTATGGAGGACATGTCTTGGCACCCAAATCCCAACTGGACGCGATTGTCTCCCTGGCCAAGCGCCGCGGATTCGTCTTCCAGGCGGGCGAGATCTACGGAGGCTCCCGGTCCGCATGGGACTACGGTCCCCTCGGGGTCGAGCTGAAGGAGAACATCAAGGAACAGTGGTGGCAGACGTTCGTCCGCGGCCGCGAGGACATGGTGGGCCTCGACTCGTCTGTCATCCTGCCCAAGCAGGTCTGGGAGGCTTCGGGCCACGTCGCGACGTTCACGGATCCGCTCGTCGAGTGCCTCAACTGCCACAAGCGGCACCGTCAGGACCACCTCATCGAGGCTTATGAGGCGAAGAAGGGCCGCGCGCCGGAGAACGGCATGGAGTCCATCACGTGCCCCGACTGCGGCGTCACGGGCCAGTGGACCGAGCCGCAGATGTTCTCGGGCCTCATGAAGACGTTCCTCGGCCCCGTCGACAACGCCGAGGGGCTGCACTACATGCGCCCCGAGACGGCGCAGGGCATCTTCGTGAACTTCAACAACGTGGTCACGACGTCTCGCAAGAAGCCGCCGTTCGGGATCGGCCAGATCGGCAAGGCGTTCCGCAACGAGATCACGCCGGGCAACTTCATCTTCCGCACGCGCGAGTTCGAGCAGATGGAGATTGAGTTCTTCACGGCTCCCGAGGACGCTCCCTCGTGGTTCGATCATTGGGTCGACGCGTGCTGGAACTGGTTCGTGGACCTCGGCATCAACCCGGACAACATGCGCCGCTTCGACGTCCCGAAGGAGGAGCGCGCGCACTACTCGGCCGGCACGATCGACGTCGAATACCGCTTCGGCTTCCAGGGCAACGAGTGGGGCGAGCTCATGGGCATCGCGAACCGCACGGACTTCGACCTCGGCAGCCACTCGAAGGCCTCGGGCCACGAGCTCGCCTACTTCGACCAGACCACGAACCAGCGCTACATCCCGTACGTGATCGAGCCCTCGTTCGGCCTCACGCGGTCCATGATGGCGTTCCTCGTCGACGCGTACTCCGAGGACGAGGCGCCGAACACGAAGGGCGGCGTGGACAAGCGCACCGTCCTGCGCCTCGACCCGCGACTCTCGCCCATCAAGGCTGCCGTGCTTCCCCTGAGCCGCAACGAGAGCCTCTCACCGAAGGCGCGCGACCTCGGCGCCGAGCTGCGCAAGCGCTGGAACATCGACTTCGACGACGCGGGCGCGATCGGCCGTCGCTACCGCCGCCAGGACGAGATCGGCACGCCGTTCTGCATCACGGTCGACTTCGACACGCTCGACGACGACGCCGTCACGATCCGCGAGCGCGACACGATGGCGCAGGAGCGCGTCTCGCTCGACAAGGTCCAGGGCTACCTCGCCGAGCGGCTCAACGGGAACTGACGGGCCGGGAGGAACCAAGCGCGTGGCTGAACTGAGCTACCGCCCGTGGCGGGCGGGCGACGACCAGACGCTCCTGCAGATCTGGGGCGACGCCGAGGGGCCCGCCGCGGAACAGTTCCGCGGTGAGCTTGCGCCGGATGCCGACGAGGGGGTGTGGCGGCGCTGCGTCGTGGCCGAGGACCAGGGCATCCCCGTGGCCGCCGGCGTCGTGTACACGAGCGCGCTGCATCCCGAGCGGCTGTGGGCGTATGTCGAGGTGGCCCGGGACCACCGGCGCCGGGGCGTGGGGGCCGCCCTGCTGCGGCGCCTCCGCGAGGCCGCGCTGACGGCGCCCGGCGGGATCACTCCGCTGCGCACCAAGGCCGCGGACGGGACGGTGGGCCAGGCGTTCGCCCTCGCGTCGGGCTTCGTCCCGCTCCAGCGCTCGCGGCACGTCATCGTACGGCCCGGGACGCTCAAGCTTCCGGTCTTCGGCGACGGAACTGAGCAGCAGAGCTCGCAGCTCGTCCAGGATCTGGCTACGGGCTCGGTCGAGCTGAGCGACGCCGTCGGCCGCTATTACACCTCGGTTCACGCGTGGGACCCGCCCGCCCCGCTCAGCGTCGGAAAGGCCCAGCAGCTGTTCCTCTCAGACGCGGCGGGAGCGCACGGCGCCGTCGTGCTGCGCGCCCGGGCGTCGAGCGCGTTCGGTCCCGCGGCCCCGGCCACGAAGAAGGGACGGCTGCGGGCCTTCGCTGTGAGCTACGCGAGCCCCCTGGCCGTGGAGCCGGTCCTCGGCTCCACGCACGGCGGCGAGCAGCCCACCGAAGTCCTGCTGGGCCACGACCCCGCGCTCGACGCCGACGACGCGCGGGACGCCGTGCGCGGGCTGCTGGCCCTCGTCGCGTATCAGCACCCCGTTCTGCTTGAAGTAGACGACTCGATGGAGGCCCTCCGGGCGGCCGTCGAACCGCTCCTCGCAGCGGGCCTCGCGGCCCAGGCCGGTCCCGACACTGTGATCTTGGGGGACTGAACCCCGTGGGCGGCGGGCACGGTCACGCGGATCCGGAGGAGGCCCCGAGCCGTGCTGCGACGGTCGCCCGGCGCCGGGCGACGTGGATCCTCGCGGCTGTGCTCGTCCCGCTGGGCCTCGTGACCCTCGTCGCGATGGTGCTCCTGTGGCCCTCTGGGAACCGCGGCGACCTCAGGCTCTCCAACCCCTATGCGCTTGCCCAGGGCGTCACGATGGACACCGGAACGGTGCAGCAGGTCGCCCTGTCCGGGTGCCAGAAGGGCCAGCAGCCGTCCCAGTGCACCTTCGCGGTGACCCAGCCGGACGCAGGGGGCACGGCGGTGAGGGTCGCGATGAACCCGGACGTCATGGTGTCGCACGGAGTCAAGCCCGGGGACAGGATCCGGTACCTCAACCTCTCGAAGATCCAGCAGGCCCAGCCGCAAGGCTCCTCGGACAGCCCTCAAGCCGAAGCTCCTGGGGCCCAAGCGCCGTCGTATGTTTTCGCCGACTTCGTGCGCACGGTTCCGCTGCTGCTGCTCGCGGGGCTCTACGCGGTCGTCGTCGTGGCCGTCGCGCGGTGGCGCGGCCTGCGAGCACTTCTGGGCCTCGGGGGCGCGTTCGCGGTCCTGGCTCTGTTCATCCTTCCCGGCCTCGTCGAGGGCAAGCCGCCGCTCCTGCTCGCGCTCGTGGGCTCGACGGTCATCATGATGGGCGTCCTGTACTTCGCCCACGGGGTCTCGGCGCGGACGTCCACGGCGCTGCTTGGCACGGTCTTCGGCCTTGGGGTCACGGCAGCGCTCGCCTCGTGGGCGATGGACGCGGGAAACCTCACGGGCGTGGGGGCACATCCCGCGGCCTCGCTCGTGAACCTCGGAGGCAGTCTCTCGGTCTCAGGAATCATCCTGTGCGGCCTCATCATCGCGAGCCTCGGCGCGCTCAACGACGTCACGGTCACGCAGGCCTCCGCCGTATGGGAGCTCTACGAGCTCGCGCCGCACACGCCCGCTCGCAGGCTCTTCTCCTCGGCGTTGCGGATTGGCCGCGACCACATCGCGTCGACCGTGTACACGATCGCGTTCGCGTACGCGGGCGCGGCCCTTCCGCTGCTCATCATCGTGGCGCTCTACGACCGGCCGCTCCTCGAGGCCCTCACAGGCTCGGAGCTCGCCGAGGAGGTGGTGCGCACCCTCGTGGGCTCGACCGGGCTCGTGCTCGCCATCCCCATCACGACCGCGATCGCCGTCGCTGTGGTCAAGGCGACCGGGGCGGCGCGCCTGGCAGGGCCCGAGGCCGAGCCGAGCTACGCGGCGCGGTAGCGCTTCGCGGCGGCAAGCGCCGCCGTGAGCCCGGCCCTGTCGAGGCGAGGCCCGTAGCCGGGGGTGTCGCGCTGGATGCGCCAGCCCTCAGCGAGCGGCCCCGCGTCGACCGTGTCGAAGCCGAACGCGTCGATGAGTGCTGCGACCTCCGGCTTGGCGCCCGCGTCGTCACCCGCGATGGCGAGCGCCCGCCGCCCCGGCGAGCCGGCAGGGAGCGCATGGCTCGTGAGCTCGCGCGCGTAAATGTGATTGAACGCCTTGACCACGTGCGAGTCGGGAAGATGCCGCTGGAGGAGCTCCGCGGTCGTGGTCTCCTCGGCCTCGAGCTCGGGGATGATTCCGTCGCGCTGCGGGTAGTAGTTGTTCGTGTCGATGACCGTCTTGCCTGCGAGCTCGTCCACGGGCACGAGGCCGATGTTCCTGAGGGGGATGCTGACCACCGCGATGTCGGCGGCGCCCGCGGCCTCGGCCGGTGACGCGGCGCGGGCGCGGGGGCCCAGTTCCGCGACGAGATCGCTCAGGGTCTCCGGGCCCCGAGAATTGCTCAGGACCACGTCGAGCCCTGCCGCGACGGCGAGGCGCGCGAGCTGCGATCCGATGTGTCCGCTTCCGATCAGTCCAAGAGTCGTCATGGTCGGTGCAACCGAAGCCGCCCACGGGTATTCCCTCGCGGCGGCCCCGGCGCCTGGAAAGTGGCTCGATTCACATCTTGTCGCGGTCCGGGCGCATGCCGTTCATGTCCCGGGCGTCCCAGATGTCGCGTTCGGCCTCGCTCGGCGCGCCGCCGCCGAACTTCGCCGGAAGCCACCACGCGCCGGCCGGTTGGCCGAGCGGGAAGTCGAGGGCCGCGGCGTTGGCGGCCTTCTGCATCGCGTGCTGGAGCTTTGCGGCGGCGCGCTCGGGATCGTCCCCGTCGACGAGGTCCACGGGATCGCCGAAGTGCACCCGAATCGGCGCGCGCCACAGATCGCGGAAGGAGCCTCTGCCTCGCGTGCCGAAGGTGCCGTGCCCGCGCGTCGTCACCCGGTGGCCGCCCCACACCCCGACGGGGACGAGGGGGACGCCCGTGGCGGCCGCCATGCGCACGGCGCCAGTGTGGCAGCGCCGCACGGTGAAGCTCCGGCTCACGCCGGCCTCGGGGAAAAGCGCCACGCTCCAGCCCGCGTCGAGGGCCCGCACGGACGCATTGAGGCTCGCGTGGTTGGGCGCGCCGAGCACGGCCATGCCGCCGCACGCCGTGATCGCGGCACCGAGCAGGCGGCTGCGATACGGGCGCGGGCCCACGAGGAAGCGGAGCCGGTCGCGGCGGCGCGCCCACCAGACGATGGCGACGGGGACGAAGTCGACGTACCCGAAGTGGGTGATCGCGAGGACCACCTGTCCGGGCGGGACGTTCTCGAGCCCGGTCGCAGTGATCTCGATGCGCGCGGCACGCGAGAGGCCCTCGAACAAGCGGAGGCCCACGTCGTACAGCCACGGGCTCCCGCGGGGGAGGGAGCGGGACGGCGCAACCGGGGGCGTGGCCATGCGCCAAGACTAGGCAGGGGCGCCGCTGTCGTTCCAGCGCTCGCGGCGCTCTTCGCGGCCCTGCCTGGGGAGGACATTAGAGTGGTCGCATGACCTCCGGCTCCCAGCGCGCCTCGGCCTTCGGGCGCCTCAGCGGGGCTGAAATCTTCGGCCAGGATCTCTCCGCCCTCGGCTTCCTCGGCGTCCTTCGCGCGCCCGCCTCACGCCGCTGGTTCATCGGCTCCGGGATCGCCGTGGTCTTCTGGATCATCGGCGGCTGGGACCGCTTCGCCGCCGCGGCGATCGCGGCCGGAGCCCTCCCGCTCCGCACCGCCCACCTCGTGCTGTTCATGCTCTCGTTCATGCTGATCCCTCCGTTCAGCTGGGGCCGGCCGCTTGCGCGCAAGCTCGCGCTTCTCGCGTTCCTCGTGGTCCTGAGCCTGGGGTTCTTCCTGTACGACTCCTCAGGAGGTGGCTGGTACTGTGGACCTTGCGCTTGGGCGCCAAGCCCAGACGCTCCGCGAGCTGCGCGGGGCTCAGCACGAGCTGGCCGAGCTCGCCGTCGCAGAGGAGCGGAATCGGGTCGCGAGGGATCTGCACGATATCCTCGGCCACTCGCTCACGGTGATCGCCGTCAAGGCCGAGCTGACGGGCCAGCTTCTGCGGCAGAGCCCGGGCAGGCGCCCGACGGGCATGGTTTGTCCGGCCTCGGCGAGGGGGCGCGCGCGGCGGGGCTCACGCTGAGCCTCGGCCGCTCGGAGCTCGGCGGATACCGATTGCGGGTGGCCGCATGATCAGGCTGCTCATCGCCGACGACCAGGCGCTTGTACGCGGCGCGCTCGCCGCGCTCCTGGGCCTCGAGCCGGACCTCGAGGTGGTCGCCGAAGTGGGGCGCGGCGACGAGGTGGTCCCCGCGGTCGCCGAGCACCACCCGGACGTCGCGATCCTCGACGTCGACATGCCGGGCCTCGACGGCATCTCGGCTGCCGCCGCGCTGCGCAGTGCGGCGCCGTCGTGCCGGGTGCTCGTGGTGACAACCTTCGGGCGCCCGGGCTACCTCCGCCGCGCGATGCAGGCCGGGGCCGCGGGTTTCGTGGTCAAGGACACGCCCGCGCGCCAGCTCGCCGACGCCGTGCGGCGAGTCGCCGCTGGCCTCCGCGTGGTGGATCCGACCCTTGCGGCGGAGTCCCTCACGGCGGGCGAGAGCCCGCTCACCGATCGCGAGACCGAGGTGCTTCGGGCCGCCGCCGGCGGCCGGACCATCGCGAACATTGCCCGCGAGCTGTTCCTCTCGGAGGGGACGGTGCGGAATTATCTTTCGAGCGCGATCGGCAAGACCGGCGCGAGCACGCGGGCTGAGGCGGCTCGCATCGCGGAGGAGAACGGCTGGCTCATCTGACCACGAGCGCCTCGGCGGTGTTCATCTGACGGATGTCATGCCGGAGTCATGACAGGCGCATGGGGGCCGCAGGCGGCCTCGGCGGAACGATGGATTCAGGCCGCCGGAGAGGCGGCGCCCACTGAACCAGGAGCTTCGATTCCGATGACCGGCCTCACCCTCAGCTTCGCGAACATCGTCCTCGCCGTCGCGGTCCTCGCGCGGGCCATCTTCCGCCAGTTTCGGACTCGCCCCGTGGGCGCCCTCCGCGCCCGCACTTTCGTGATCCTCGGTGGCGTGGGTGTGTGGCAGCTGGCCCAGATCGCCGACTCGCACGGTTTCACGCCCGTCGAGGCCGTGACCCTCGCCGTTTCAATCGGTCTCGCGGCTGGCTTCGGCTGGCTGCGTGGCCGGACGGCGGCGGTCTGGATCCAGGACGGCGTCGCGTACCGTCGCGGCGGTTGGCCCGCGGTCGGTCTGTGGATTGCGGGGCTTGGGGTGCACATCGGCGTCGAGTTCTTCGGCTCGATGCTTGAGGGGCTGCGCGGGTCGGGCCCCGTCGCGAACGCCTCGATCATGCTGTACATCGCGGTGACCCTCGGCATCCAAGCCCTCGTGGTGTCCCGTCGCGCGGCGGCCGTCGTGTGGGAGGCGGAGCCCCTGCGCCAGCCCGTCGCCTAGGAGACTGCTGAACAAGCTCCCTTCGCAGGTTGGCTGGTGGCGTGATCGGTGCCGCCTTGGCCAGTCGAACGGCGGGTTTTGGTCGGCTCTGGGTGCAGCATGGGTCCGTCCCGCCTGTGCAGGGCGTCGTGGTGCCCCTGGCGTTGGGTTCGAGGCTGTCTTCTGGGGGCCTGCGGCGCGATCAGGCCAGCTGCCAGGTTCCGTTGTCGAAGCTGAGGCCGAGTGCGAGCAGTCGCCTGAGGTTCAGGGCGGCGACCCGGTGGTGGAGCCAGCTGTTGTTCTTCTCCACGCCCCGGTAGGGGACGCGGCGGTTGCCCCGGGTCAGCCACGCGATCGATCTCTCGACCATCGGCCGCTTGGCCCGATAGGTGGTCTGGAAGCCTTCCGCGGTGGCCCGCCTGCGGTGTGCGCGCTGGAGCAGGTCGTGGGGATGCACCTCGATCTTGCGACCGTCTCTGGCCGTGGTGCACTGCGATCGCAGCGGGCAGTGGGCGCAGACGGCGCCGAACACGGCCTTGCGGGTCTTGGTGAGCCGGCGGGTGTGCCCGGCCGGGCAGGTCAGGGTCCCTGCCTCGCCGTCGTGGGCGAAGTCGTCGATGGTGAACCCGCCCTCGACCGCGGGCCGCAGCGGCCACGGCTTGATAATCGGGGTCCACTTCCGCTGGTCCAGGGCGTGCAGCATCTCCCCGGACCCGTAGGCCGAGTCGCCGAGCACCTCGACGGCCTCCTGCCCGGCGATCGTCGGGTCGGCGGCGACCAGGTCCTTGCCGACGGATGCGTCGGAGTTCTCCGGGCCGTTGGCCTTGGTCAGCTTCACCGCGGTGGTCAGCCCGGTCTCCGGCTCGACCACCACATGGGCCTTGAACCCGTCCTGCCGGCGCTCCCGGGTCTTGTGCGCGTGCCGGGTCTCCGGGTCGACGGTGGAGATCATCCGGTCCGGTGCGACGCTGCGGGCGATCCGCCACCGCCCGTCGCTGCCGTCGGAGTCCTCCGCGGGCTCGACGTCCTGCCCGGCCACCAGCGCCAGCAGCGCCACCGCCTCCGCAGGCCTCCCGCCCGCGGCCTGGGCGGCATCGACGTCCAGCGCCGCGAGCAGCGCGAGCGCGTCGTTGACCAGGGCTGTGACCAGGCCGTCGCGCGCGGCCGCATCGTCCCACACGATCCGCGGCTTCCCGGCCGAGGCGTAGTCCTGCCCGGTCAGCCCGGCCAGCCGGGTGCACTCGGCGGCGATCACCGCCTCCGCGCCGGAGACCTCCCGGCCGACCCGCCGGATCGAGGCGACCAGCTGGGTGACCGTGTCCTGCCGGGCAACCGCGTCGTCCAGCACCGTGGAGTCAAGCGCCCGCCGCGTCCCCCCGCCCACCGCGCCGGTCGCGGCCACCACGTCCCGGACCGCCTCGAAGATCCGCTGCGGCCGGGCGCTGGCCGCGAGCCGGCGCCGCCAGTAGGTCAGGGTGGTCGGATGGAACGCCCGGTCCGCGACCGCGAAGCCGCAGGCGGCCTTCCACCGCAGGTCGAAGGTCACCGCCTCGGCAGCCTCGCGATCCGAAAGCCCGTTCAACGCCTGCAGCACCAGGACCGTGGCGACCACCTCGGGCGGGACCGAGGGCCGGCCCCGGCCCGAGGGAAAGAGATCCTCGAACATCTCCGCCGGGAACAGCTTCAGCCGATGCCCGGCCAGGAAGGCGAAGACGCTGCCCGGAACCAGCAGATGCCCGGCCAGCGCCTCAACGTCAAGGAACTCACGCTGTCCATCGTCGCGACCCTGCATGAAGCCAGTCTTAACCCTCCCCGGCCCGAAGCAGGGAGGCGCGCCCCGCCCGCCCGACTTCTTCAGCAGTCTCCTAGCGAGTTATCCACATACGACGGCGGCGCCCTCCCGTGTGTGCCATGGCCCCGCTAGCGTCGGGGTCATCGCACGTCTAAGGGGGACACATGGGCAAGGCAGCACGGGTCAAGAAGGCACGCTCGGAGGTTCGAGAAGGAACGGCGGCGCTGGACTCGCCGGATCGCTATATCGAAGGATTCACCATTGGGCAGGCCGATGCCCTGCGTGGGCATTGCGCGGAGGCGGTCCGCTCGCTCGGGTACCGCGCGTGGGATCGGGGCAGCCACATCGTCGTGACGGGCGGGCCGTTCAGGGCGCCGGGGGCGACTCTCGGCTTCACCACGATCGCGCGGGAGGCAGCCCGTATCCCGGAGACGGGCTGGGGAGGGCTCGCGAGGGACATTGTGGGGCACCTCATCTCGACGGCGCTCGCCGCGCCGCCGCACCTCTCGCGCGACGATCTCCGCGAACAGCTCTTCCCGCGGTTCTCAGCACCGGGGAGGATTCCTCCGGCGCAGCTCGCGGAGGACTACTCGTACGCGCGGCGCGTGGCCGGCCTGCCGCTCCTTCTGGCCGTGCGGCACAGTCAGGCCTCGGCCTTTCTCGCGGACGTCCACCTTTCGAAGGCCGGGGGAGCCGAGGAGGCGTGGGAGATGGCCGAGGCGAATCTCTTCGAGGCCGAGCTCGGGGAGCCCACGGCCTATCAATCGGACACCGGTTCGGCGGTGATCCTGCTCGAGTCCGAGCATCCGCGCCAAGCTGCGTGGCTCGCCTATCCCGAGCGCCTCGTGGAGAGGTTGGGCCTTGAGGTGGGCCCCTCCGGGTTGCTGTTCTGCGTTCCGGCCCACCGCATGCTTGGCTTCCAAGACGTGGATGGCCTGGCCTCGGTTGAGGACGTTCACCGGATGCGTGACCTCGTC
The DNA here is from genome assembly GCF_049332655.1 of Sinomonas sp. P47F7. Lineage (GTDB taxonomy): Bacteria > Actinomycetota > Actinomycetes > Actinomycetales > Micrococcaceae > Sinomonas. The sequence goes on from NZ_CP186327.1 coordinate 1,621,206, forward strand.
GCGATCTTGGCCGAGGGCGAGGTAGCGCCGCTGAGCAGCGAATTGTTCTGGTGGCGGCCGGGCCAGCCGATCGTCGCGGCGACCGCCCCTCGGGGCCGGACCACTGCCGTGCTCGACGATTCGCTCGCCGCCCTCCTCTCCGGGGCCGAGATCCCGTCCCCGGGCCGGGACTTTGACACAATGGACGGGTGACTGCTGTGCCCATCGCCCTCTCGGAAGCCCCCGCGCCCGCCCGGCTCGAACTCCCGCCGCTCAAGCTCGGGAAACTGACCATCGAGACTCCGGTGGTGCTGGCGCCCATGGCCGGCATCACCAACAAGGCTTTCCGCCGTCTCTGCCGTGAGTTTGGGGGCGGCCTCTACGTCGCGGAAATGGTGACGTCCCGGGCCCTCGTCGAGCGGCACCCCGAGTCGCTGCGGATCATCTCGCACGACGACGACGAGAAGGTCCGCTCGGTCCAGCTGTACGGTGTTGACCCTGTAACGGTCGGCCGGGCCGTGAGGATGCTCGTCGAGGAGGGCCGCGCCGATCACATCGATCTCAATTTCGGCTGCCCCGTCCCCAAGGTGACGAGGCGCGGCGGAGGTTCCGCCCTGCCGTGGAAGACGGACCTCTTCACGTCGATCGTGACGACTGCCGTGCGTGAGGCGCAGCGCGGCGACATCCCGCTGACCATCAAGATGCGCAAGGGCATCGACGATGACCATCTGACATATCTCGAGGCCGGCCGGATCGCGCGCGACGCGGGGGTGGCCGCCGTCGCCCTCCACGGCCGCACGTGTGCGCAGTTCTATTCGGGCACCGCCGACTGGGACGCGATCGCGCGTCTCCGCGAGTCGCTCCCCGACATCCCAGTCCTCGGCAACGGGGACATCTGGAGCGCCGAGGACGCGATGCGGATGGTGCGGCACACGGGCGTGGACGGCGTCGTGGTGGGCCGCGGATGCCAGGGCCGTCCGTGGCTCTTCGGCGACCTCCAGGCGGCGTTCGAGGGGCGCGCCGAGCGCAATCGCCCCGGCTTGGCCGCCGTCGCGGAGGCGTTCTACCGCCACGCCGAGCTCCTCGTGGACTACTTTGAGGACGAGGACAAGGCCTTGCGCGACATTCGCAAGCACGTCGCGTGGTACTTCAAGGGCTATACCGTGGGCGGCGAGCTCAGGGCCAAGCTCGCCCAGGTGCCGACGCTCGCAGTGCTCCGCGAGCTGCTCGGCGAGCTCGACGCCGAGGCCTCGTACCCCGGCGCCGACGCCGAGGGTCCGCGTGGGCGCGCGGGCTCCCCGAAGCGTCCGGCGCTCCCGGAGAAGTGGCTCGAGAGCCGTTCGATGGATGCGGGCCAGACGCGTGACATCGCGGCGGCCGAGTTGGATGTCTCCGGTGGCTGAGCCGTCGAAGAATGGCCACTACACGGCCGACGACAGCCGTCGCTGGGTCGCGGAGCCGATCAAGAAGAGTTACCGCAGCGACTTCGAGCGCGATCGCGCGCGCGTCCTGCACTCGTCCGCCCTCCGTCGCCTCGGTGCGAAGACGCAAGTCGTCGCACCCGACACGGACGACTTCGTGCGCACGCGCCTCACGCACTCGCTCGAGGTGGCCCAGGTGGGCCGGGAGCTCGGTCGGGTCCTCGGATGCGATCCCGACGTCGTCGACGCCGCGTGCCTGAGCCACGATCTGGGGCACCCTCCGTTCGGGCACAACGGCGAGAGCGCGCTCAACGACATCGCCCACCGGATCGGTGGCTTCGAGGGCAACGCGCAGACGCTCCGCCTCCTGACGCGGCTCGAGCCGAAGGTGCTCGACGGCGAGGGCCGCCCGGCCGGGCTCAACCTCACGAGGGCGAGCCTCGACGCCGCCTGCAAGTATCCGTGGACGGCGCGGGACGCCCCGCTCGTGCACGGCCAGCGCACGAGCAAGTTCGGAGCGTACGAGGACGATCTTGAGATCTTCGAATGGGTCCGCGAGGGGGCGCCGGCGGGCCGGAGCTGCCTCGAGGCCCAGATCATGGACCTCTCTGACGACATCGCCTACTCCGTGCACGATGTCGAAGACGCGATCGTCGCCGGCAAGTTCCAGCTCCGCTGGATGGCGAACCCGGACCACCGGGCCCGCGTGGTCGGCTACACCCAGCAGTGGTATCTCCCGCACAGCGATCCCGCGGAGATCGACGCGGCTCTCGCGCGCCTGGAGTCCACCCCCGTATGGGTGCTCGAGGCCGACGGCTCGCGCAGGGCTATGGCGGCCCTCAAGAACATGACGAGTCAGCTCATCGGCCGCTTCTGTGACAGCGCCCTGGGCCTGACCCGCGCCGCGTTCGGAGAGGCGCCGCTCACGCGCTACGCGGGCGACGTCGTAGTCCCGCAGGAGACGGTCATGGAGATCGCCGTCATGAAGGGCCTCGCCACGACGTTCGTCATGACCACGGACCACCGCCAGCCGATCTACGAGCGGCAGCGCGAGGTGCTCCACGCGCTCGTTACCGCGCTGAGCGCCTCCGGGGACAGGCACCTCGAACCGATGTTCGCCGCGGACTGGCGTGCCGCGGGCGACGATGCGGCGCGGCTGCGGGTCGTCATCGACCAGGTCGCGTCGCTCACGGACGCGTCGGCGCTGTCCTGGTACGAGCGTCTCGTGGGGAGCCTGCCCAGTCTCTGGTGACGGTGGGGAAGACTAATACGGGAGTAGGTGGCGGGTTCAGGCGGGCGCTGGAGTGATGGTGACGTTGTAGCCGAGGTTCTGGAGCTGGCGGATGGCCCTGTTGGTGGCTTTCTGTGGGTTGAGCCGGGTGTAGTAGTCGGCGCCGGGGTCGGTGTAGACCTCGCCGTTTCGAAGCATGTGCCAGGCCGCGGTCAGGATGGCGTGCTCGATTGCTACGACGGCCAAGACGGGGCCACGCCGGGCGGCGATGCGTCGGTACTTGGCGGCGAGGTAGGTCCCCTGGGCGCGCGAGACCGACATCGCGGCGACTCCGAGCGCGGCTTTGAGGTACTTGTCCCCGGGGCGGGTGTGCGACGACTTGACCCGCCCGGCCGACTCGTTCGAGCCGGGGCACACCCCGGCCCAGGACGCCAGATGCCCCGGGGTTTCGAACACGGCCATGTCCGCTCCGGTCTCGGCGATGATCACCTCCGCGACGGCGGTCGAGATGCCGGGGATCGTCGTCAGCGCCTGGCGGGCGAGGCGAAAGGGGGCGATCGCGTCCTCGATCCGTGCTGTGAGCCGGTCGATCATCCCGGTTGCCGTGTCGATCTGGGTCAGGTACTCCGTGACCATGAACGCGTGGTGGTCGGTGAACCTGCCCTGCAGCGCCTCGACCAGCTGCGGGATCTTGTTCCGCAGCGTCCCTCTGGCCAGCTGCGCCAGCTGCTGCGGATCCCGCTCTCCTGCGACCAGCGCGTCCAGGATCGCCCGGGACGAGGCCCCGGTCAGCTCGGAGGCGACCGCGGAGAGCTTGATCCCGGAGGACTCGAGGAACTTCTCCAGCCGCTGGACCTGCCGGGTCCGGTCCCGCACCGCCACCGCCCTGGCGCGGGTGAGGTCGCGCAGCTGCCGGATGGGCTCGGGCGGGACGAACGAGGGCCGCAGCAGCCCGTGCGCGGCCAGCTGAGCCAGCCACGCCGAGTCCGACACGTCGGTTTTTCGCCCCGGGATGTTCCTGGCCTGCTTCGCGTTGACCAGCATCACCGGAAGGCGGTCCTCCATCAGGAAGCAGAACGGCTTCCAGTAGTCGCTTGTCGCCTCCATCACCACCGTGGTGACCTGCTGGGCCTCGAGGAACTCGATCAGCTCCAGGATCTGCCCCACGGTGGAGCCCCACGTCGTCACGTCCGTCGTGAACGTGCCTGCGCGCTTGCCCGGGACCCGGACGGCGACCTTCGCGTCGCGTTTGGAGATGTCCATCCCCGCCGCACGCTCGTGCACCACGTCCATCGCCTGCTCCTCCCTCATCAGGTCGGCCGCGGGAAGGACAGGGATGAAGGTAAGGAATCTAACACTCCTGCTCGGGGCAACAATCCACGGTTCCCGTGGAAGTCCTTCCGCGCCAGGCTAAGGTACAGGCTCGCACGCACCATAGTCCGACCGGCGTCGCGCGGCCGACCTCACGAGGATCCGCCCCGAGGACGTAAGCCGACAAGAGGCGACCACACGCTACTCCCGACCCCCATAGCGCGGCAGCGCCCCTGAATCGCTAAGGTGGTGACGTGGCAGGGCTGATCAAACCGGAGGACATCGCTGAGGTGCGCGCGCGCACCGACATCAGGGAGGTCGTCGAGGGGTATGTCACGCTCAAGAGCGCGGGCATCGGCTCGTACAAGGGCCTATGCCCGTTCCACGACGAGCGTTCGCCGTCGTTCCACGTCCGCCCTCAGGTCGGCACCTATCACTGCTTCGGCTGCGGCGAGAGCGGGGACGTGATCAGCTTCGTCATGAAGCTCGACCACACGGGTTTTGCCGAGACGGTCGAGAAGCTCGCGGCCCGCATCGGCTACGAGCTCCACTACGAGGAAGGCGCAGGGCCGCGCCGCGAAGAGGTCGGCCGGCGGCAGCGGCTCCTCGACGCGCACAAGATCGCCGCAGAATTCTTCCGCGACCAGCTCCTCACGCCGGGGGCCGCGGCCGGCCGCCAGTTCCTGTTCGAGCGCGGCTTCGACCGCAGCGTCGCCGAGCAGTTCGGCGTCGGCTTCGCGCCGCAGGGGTGGGACAGCCTCCTCAAGCAGCTCCGCGGCCGCGGCTTCCGGGACGACGAGCTCAAGCTCACTGGCATGTTCTCCGAGGGCAATCGAGGCCTCTACGACCGCTTCCGCGGGCGGCTCGTGTGGCCCATCAAGGACATCGCGGGGGACGTCATCGGGTTCGGCGCCCGCCGGCTCTTCGACGACGATCAGGGGCCCAAGTACCTCAACACCCCGGAGACCGCGCTCTACAAGAAGTCGCAGGTCCTCTACGGGATCGACCTCGCGAAGCGGAACATCGCGAAGAAGCGCCAGCTCGTGGTCGTCGAGGGCTACACCGACGTCATGGCGTGCCACCTCGCAGGGATCGATACCGCGGTCGCGAGCTGCGGCACGGCGTTCGGCAGCGAGCACATCAAGATCGCGCGGCGCCTCCTCTCCGACGACGGCACCGGGGGAGAGGTCGTCTTCACGTTCGACGGCGACGCCGCCGGTCAGAAGGCCGCCCTGAAAGCCTTCGAGGAGGACCAGCGCTTCGTCGCCCAGACCTACGTAGCGGTCGAGCCGAACGGCATGGACCCGTGCGAGCTCCGCCAGCACCGCGGCGACGCCGCTGTTCAGGGCCTCATCGACAGCCGTCGACCGCTCTTCGAGTTCGCGATCCAGGCGGCGCTGCGCAAGCACAACCTCAACACGGTGGAGGGGCGCGTCTCGGCCCTTCGCGAGGCCGCACCCGTCGTCGCCCAGATCCGGGACCACGCCATCCGGCCTGCGTACACGCGCGAGCTCGCGAAATGGCTCGGTATGGCCCCGGACGACGTCTCGCGCGCCGTGGGCGCCGCGGCACGCCGCGCGCCGGGCGAGACACCCGTCGTCGGCCGCGCCGACCGGCCCGATCCTCGCGATCCGGTTGCGACCCTCGAGCGGCAGGCGCTCGAGGTCGCACTCCAGCATCCCGAATCGCTGGACGACAACGCATGGCGCGACTTCGGGCTCGCCCACTTCACCGCGCCTGCCTACCAGGCCGTCCACGCCGCCATCGGTGCGGCGGGTCGCCCAGCCGCCAGTGGCGAAGGGCTCTCGGCGTGGGTCGAGCGGGTACGCGACGAGGCCCCGGAGCCGCTCCGGGCGCTCCTCGCGGAGCTCGCCGTCACACCGCTTCCGGCCTCGACGCAGGAGTCGCTCGAGCGCTATTGCCGGGACATCCTCGCGGGCCTGTTCGAGCTCCAGATCACGGCTCGCAAAGCGGAGCTCATGGGGCAGCTCCAGAGGCTCGACGCGAGCACCCCGCCGGAGGAGCATCACCGCCTCAACCGCGAGCTCATGGAGCTCGAACTGCGGCGCCGTCAGCTGCGCCAGCGGGATTGAGTCGATTTCCGATCCGGCCTCGCTCCCTGCTAATCTTTAGGGCGTTGCGCCTTCCCCCGTAGCTCAATTGGCAGAGCATTCGACTGTTAATCGAAGGGTTACTGGTTCGAGTCCAGTCGGGGGAGCTTGGAGCCCCATGCCCTCTGGCATGGCGGCGCCATTCCCCCGTAGCTCAATTGGCAGAGCATTCGACTGTTAATCGAAGGGTTACTGGTTCGAGTCCAGTCGGGGGAGCCACTGGCCGGAATATCATGGATTCATGGCCGCGCGGAAGGTCACCCTGCCTGCCGGGTGGACCCGTTACGAGGGTCCACTCCTGACGATCTGGCGCGTGCGGTACGAGCGGACCTACGGCGAGGGTTCCGCCGAACACTACGCCGACGGCATGTTCGTCCGCGACCATCGCAGGCCCATCGCACAGTGGATCAACTACTCGTTGAAGTCGGCGATCCTCGTCGCCCCCGAGACCCCCACCGGCTGGCCGGTCCAGCGCTTCGCGGTCTACTACGCCCCGCCGGGCGACGGCCTCGAGCCCATCCTGACCGCACGCCACGAGTGGCAGCCCCGCGGACCCCGGGGGTCGACGACGGACGCGGACGCCTTCGCGGCGGCGGTCGAGTCCGCCGAGCAGTTCCTCGTCGCAGAGGCCGCCTTCGGCGCGATCGGCTGAGCGGGCCGCGCACCACCCATCACCCTCCGCCTTGCCCCGAAAGCGCGGGGGTCAATGGTAGCTTTGGTGACGGACCGCCACGTGGTCCTGTCAGCTTCGGCCAGAAGGGGAAGGGGCCCAGCGATGAGTGGTCGCCACAGCTCGCCTGCCGTGAGGCGTCCGCGCCTCGCGGCCTTGCCGGACCTTGTGGGTCAGGCAGCGAGATTGGCCCCCCGTCAGCTCAACGACGAAATAGCGCTCGCGAAGTACGAGCTCAAGGAACGCGGGGTCAAGGTCGGCGTCGGGGCTGCGCTCTTCGTCGCCGCCCTCATCTTCCTGGGCCTCCTCGTGATCGCCCTCGTGGTGGCGGCGATCCTCGGCCTCGCTACGGTCATGCCGGGGTGGCTCGCGGCGCTCGTGGTGAGCGCGGCGTTCCTCATCATCCTGGCGATTGCGGCACTTCTTGGCCTGTGGAGCGTCAAGAAGGCCATGCCGCTCGTTCCCGCAGACGCGATCCGCGGGATCCGGCATGATCTCGGCGTCATCACGGAGGGCCGGGACTTCGACCCGCGCGTTCTCGACCCCACCACGATCCAGTACAAGCGCGCTCAAGCGGCCAAGGAGGCCGCCGCGGCGAAGGCCAAGATGGAGAAGGCTGCCGAGGACCGGGCTCACGGCCGGATCAAGCCGCCGACTCCGAGCGAGGCACAGCTGCGCGCCCGCATCGAGAAGCGCCGCGACCACATCCTCGACGTCCGTGACGGGCTCGTCGAGGAGCTTGACATCAAGCGCCAGGCGGAGGCGCTCGCCGGGGACGCGCGCGATGCGTTCGATCGCCTGCGGGGCGCTGCGTTCGCGAGGGCCCAGCGGGCCTCGCGCGCCTCGTCCGGCAGCGGGGCTGGCGAGCCGACGGCGGCTGCTGAGCCCCGCGCGTCGTCCGCTGCGGACGCCGTCAAGGAGCGGTGGGCGCCGATCGCGGTCTTCACGGTCTCCGCGACCGCGTTCGTCGTCCTCCTTCGCAAGCTGGTGAAGAGCTGACGCGGCCTCGGGCCGCTGCTCGGGATTGTCGATGAGGATCTTCGGCGCGGGTGCTCGACCCGGACGGCCGTCGGTGCATCACGACCGGGTGCTGACCGTGCCCAACGTCCTCACGGTGGTGCGTTTCATGGGGGTGCCGCTGTTCATGTGGCTCGTCCTCGGGGCGCGTGAATATGGCTGGGCGGTCTTCGTTCTCGCGGTCATGGGCGGGACGGATTGGGTGGACGGGTATATCGCCCGGCGTTTCGATCAGACCTCCGAGCTCGGGCGCGTGCTCGACCCGGCCGCCGACCGCCTCGCCCTCCTCGCGGTTGGCCTCACCCTGGTGCTCGCCGGCGTGGTCCAGTGGTGGTACTTTGCGGCGCTTCTCCTGCCGGACGTCGTGCTCGGCACTGCGTCCCTCTTCTACTTCCGCAACCACCCGGATCTGCCGGTGAGCCGCGTCGGCAAAGCGCGCACGGCGCTCCTGCTGGTCGGAACGCCGCTCCTGGTGCTGTCGAAGCTCCCGATCCCCGGCTCGGGAGCCTACCTCGCGCTCGCCTGGGTGTTCCTGGTCCTCGGACTCGTGGGCCACTGGATCGCGGGCTACAACTACTTCTGGGCCATCGTCCGCAAGGGCCGCGGCGTGCGCAGCGAGCGGCGCGCCGGCGAGGACGACGGCGGGGCGGGCGGCGCAGCGGACGACGGCGGGGTGCGGCTCTGATGGTCTGGTTCGCGGTCGTCCTCGCGCTCCTCGGGGCCCTGTTCCTTGCGCTGGGCGCCCAGCGGCAGGGCAGCGCCGTCAAGCTCGACACCGGTGGGCTGGGGCTCAACTCCAACGGGTTCCTGCGGCTCTTGCGAAACCCGCGCTGGCTCTTCGGGCTCCTACTCCTCGGCCTCGGACTCCTGTCTAACATGATCGCCCTCATCACGGCCCCGCTCACGGTCGTCCAGCCGATTGGCGCGATCGCCCTCGTGATCACGACCGTGGTGAATTCGAAGGACCAGGGGATCACGCTCAACCGTCCCACCGTGGTCGCGATCAGCTCGTGCGTCACGGGATCCGCGATCTTCGTGCTCCTCGCGGTCAACGCGACCGCCGAGAATCACCACGTCTCGAGCGCCGAGGAGCTCACGATCGTGCTCCTGCTCGTCCTCGCGATCGCCGTGTTCGGCGGGCTCGCCGTGGTCTTCCGGCAGCGGCTCAACGCGTTCGTTTTCATTCTCGGGGCGGGGGTCCTGTTCGGCTTCGTCGCGGTGCTCACGCGCATCATCGGCCGCCAGCTGCTCGATCCGAACGGCCTCTTCCTACTCAATGTCCAGTGGTATTCGATCCTTGCGATCGCGGCAGCGGGCGGGCTTGGTTCGTGGTTCGTGCAGAACGCGTATTCGGCCGGGCCGCCTGATCTCGTGATCGCGGGGCTCACCGTGATCGACCCCATGGTCGGCGTCGCGATCGGCATCACGATCCTCGGAGAGCTTCGGCCACATGTTCCACCCGTGATGGGAATTGGCATGGCTGCGGCCGCGCTCGTTGCTATCGTGGGTGTCGTTGCCCTGTCCCGGCACCACCCGGAGGTCACGAGCCGCAAGAACGAAGCGGCCCGCGAGCTCCGCGGATCCGCCGGACCGGGGCAGTGACCGGCCGACCAGGAGAGATATACGTGACCCTGCCCGACCCCGAGGTCCCGACCGACAAGCCGCTGACGATCCTGATCGGCGCCGACACCTACCCGCCCCACGTGAACGGCGCCGCGCAGTTCGGCTACCGTCTCGCGAAGGGCATGACCGCGCGCGGCCACAACGTCCACGTGCTCGCGAGCCGCTTCGAGAGGGGCAAGAGCTTCACCGAGGCGCGGCCCGAGGCTACGGTTCACCGCCTCCGCTCGCACTCCGTGCCGACCCACCCGTACTTTCGGGTCGTGTTCCCGTGGGAGATCAAGAAGGAGATCGCGCTCCTCTTCGATCGCGTCCAGCCGGACGTCGTGCACATCCAGAGCCACTACATGATCGGCGAGCACGTCCTGTACGAGGCGGTGAAGCGCGGCATCCGCGTCATCGCGACCAACCACTTCATGCCGGAGAACCTCAACCCGTTCCTGCCGTTCCCGAAGTGGTTCCTCGACATCGTCGGACGCCAGTCCTGGAGGGACATGGGCAAGGTCATGGGCAAGGCCAACGTCGTCACGACTCCCACGCCGCTGGCCGCCAAGGCGATGCATGACCACGCGTTCCTCCACCAGGTCATCCCGCTTTCGAACGGCATCGATTCCCACGCGTACGAGCTCGGGCCCGGGGAGCGTGTCGAGCGGAACCCGTGGCCGACCGTGCTCTTCGCGGGCCGGCTCGCCGAGGAAAAGAACGTTGACGTCCTCATCGACGCGGTCGCGAAGCTGCCTGCCGAGCTCAATGTGCACCTCGAGATCGTGGGGGACGGCGAGATCCGGCCCCGCCTCGATGCGCAGGTCGAACGGTTAGGCATGGGCGGCCGAGTGCGCTTCCTGGGGCTCGCGCCCGACGCCGAGCTGCGCGAGGCGTACATTCGCGCCGACGTCTTCTGCATGCCGGGCACCGCGGAGCTCCAGTCGCTCGTGACGCTTGAGGCCATGAGCGCGTCGACCCCCGTGGTCCTCGCCGACGCCATGGCGCTCCCGCACCTCGTGCGCGACGGCGAGAACGGCTATCTCTTCCGCCCTTACGACCGCGACGATCTCGCCGCGAAGCTGCTCGCGATCCTGAGCCTGCCGGAGGCCGACCGTTCCGCGATGGGCAAGGTGAGCCACGAGATGGTGCAGAGGCACAGCATCAAGTACACGCTCGACACGTTCGAGGCGCTGTACCGCGGGGCGGACACCGTGCCGCCGCACGGCTGACCTCGGCGGGCCGTCGGTGCAGGCGCGTGAGCTCCTGTAGCCTGTAATGCGCAGCGAATGCTGTTGCGCGGGGGTGTAGCTCAGCCGGTTAGAGCAGCGGACTCATAATCCGTCGGTCGCGGGTTCAAGCCCCGCCGCCCCTACTATTTGGACGGGCCCTCGAGCCCTGCGCGGGGACCGAACGGGCCATTCCGCAAGAACCATTCTTGCCTTATCGTGTGGGCAGGCCGTTCCGTCTGGTCCCCATTGTCGAGGCAGTCGGCGCGGCCCAAGGATTGGGGAAGCGTGGGCCAGCGAACTGAGCATCTCATGCGGCTCCGGCGTGCCTCGGTCGAGGCGCTGTGGACCGGTCGTGCCGCCGCGCTCGCAGGAGCAGCCGTCGCGATCCTCTCGTCAGCGAGGGCAGTTCCGCTCGTGCCGGTCGCGGGCCTTGTCTTCGCCGCGGCCGGCGTGCTCATGGGCGTCATGGCAAGGCAGAGGATCCTGGAGATCGACCGCGAGCTTCGGAACGCGGCGAGGGTTCGTCGGAACGGGCCGAGCGCGAGCCTCCCGGTGCGCGAGCCCGTCGCGGCGGGTGCCGAGGCGACGCCGTCGCTCTCGGGACCGACATCGGGCCGCGCGCCGTCCGCCCCGTCCGTGGATCGTGAGCTCGCGGCCACGCTGTGGGAATTGGAGCACGAGTTCGACCTGAGGCGCGCCTTGCGCTGCGTGTACGACGGCGCGGAGGGCGACGGCGCGCGGGTCGTCGACGCCGTCATCGGCGAGTCCGCCCTGCTTTCCGCGACCGTGTACGACCTGAGGACCAGACGAAGCTGGGAGCGGCTCGTGCTGAGCGCCCCGGGGATCCTCGCCTTCCTTCGCGAGGAAGACTTGGACCGGACGGAGGCCGCGGCCTGGCCGTCTCTCGTCGTGGCGGACCAGGAATTCGAGGGCTGCGTCTTCTGGCTTCCCTCGGGCGGGAGGCGGTGGAACCCGGCGTGGAAGATTGCGTATACGAGCTCACCGGACAGCGATCCGTACATGAATCTTCAGGTCGCCCACCGCGGTATCGTGCGGATCAGATTCCGCATCGCGGACCGCCCGGAGGGTCCGATCCGGGACGGGCTGTGGGCACAGTTCGAGGTCCTCGCTCAGCGGGTTGCTGACGCCGTCGAGCGTCCCCGCTGACTGGCTGAGGTCCTCATGTGGGCGGCGCCGCGTCAGCCCTGGGACTCTTCGCCCCTCGCGTCCCACTCGTCCGTGCGGCGGAGGTGATCCTCGGGCCCCTGATAGGCGGCGAGGTCCTTCCAGTTCTCCGGCAGGCCGGTCGGCTGGTGCGCGCCCCCGCGCCGGGCCTTCCGCCGTGGCTCGCCTTGCAGATTCCGCTCGCTCAGGGACGGGCCGTGTGCGGCTGCCACGACCGCGGCGGCCTCAGAGAGCGTGCGTCCGATCTTCAGGAGCGCCTCCCTGTCCGTGTCTGAGGCGAGCGAGATGCCCGGGACGTGGAGTGCGTCGGGATCCGTTTCGGCGACGTCGAGCCCAAGTGATCGCGCCGCGGCCATGACGATCTCGGTCGTGCTCGCGCCGGTTGCCCTCTGGAGACCCCTGATCGTGTCCGGGTCGGGAAAGTTCTTCAGCGGCGAGTTGATGAGCTGGAAGAGTCGTTTGCCGGTCGGCACTCCGCCGCATGCTCTCGACATCGCCTCGAAGGACCAACCGCGGGCTGCCTTGACGTCAGCGAGCAGCGCTCCGAGATCTGGCTGGCTCATCACTCTCCCCTCATTCGCGTTGGACAGCGTCGGTCCAACTCCTGAATCTTAGGCATCTCTCGCCGCCACGTGCCGACACGCCGACACGCGGTGCCTAACATGTGCCTAACCTTTCGACTCCAAGATCCCCGGAATCTCGGGCCAATCTGGGGTGGGGTGCCTAAGATGTGCCTAACTTTGGTTGGTCTACCGTTACCCCCTGCTTGACGGTGGATGCGCCGGTCGATTGAATGGAGTAACGCACCAGGCATCGGACGTACCGGAGGGGGTGGCACGCCGACATGCGCATGAGGCTCGTGGCTCGTGACGCCCTCGTGGAGCTCATGGCCCTTCGCGGGTGGTCGAACCGGGGCCTCGCCGGGGTCGTTGGATGCGCTCCCGGAACGATCGACAACCTCGTGTCCGGGAGGACGCAGGCCGTCAACAATGTCCGCACAGCCAAGAGCATCTGCCTCGCGCTTGACGTGCCGTTCGAGATCTTTTTTGTACCCATGTCGTCTAGTAGTACTTCATATGTCAGATATTTTGAATCGGGGGCGAATGGGTTCCGGAGCGTCAGGGGGCAGCGTGAGGAGACTGTTGAATCTCGCGGCTGAGCGCCAGCTCTATGTGGTGTTCGCGAGGATTGTTCTCTCCGCCTTGAGCGGGATCTTCCTTGGGGTGGCCGTTCTGCTGATCGTGTTGACTGGCCGCGGGCGTGACCGGAGAAGCGAGGGTCGCTAGCCCTTCGAGCGCTATCGGACTCGGATGTTCGCCGTGTGCGTCCGAACCGACGCTTCTTCCCATGGCCGTTTGAGTCGGAACGTGATCGTGCCGCTGGCCATGGCCCGCAAGGCGAAGCGCTGAACGATGGGAGCCCCCGGGGTTGGGGGAGCCGCCGCTGTTGCGCCCTCGGGCATCAGAGAGTGGCCGGTGACGGCGATGCCATCTGGCAGGCCAGCGACCTCCCAGCGATAGCCGGCTCCGCCCGAGCGTGAGAGATCCACGGAGAATTCGGCTCCGGCCTCGACCTCGCGTGTCTCACTCGAATCCTGAGCAATCTCCACGCGGGCGATTCTTCTCCCGCCTCCGGACTGAGGCAAGGCGATAATGCGCCCGGGGCGGAGTCCTGCGCTCTTGATGGCCGTGGGCCTCGATGCTATGTTACTGATCAGTAACTACTGGCCAGCAACAACCTGGCCGAGAGGTCAGGAGGACCCCGTGGCGCCTACGAATCCCGCCGAGCTTCCCTACGCCGACGGCGACTTCTACGCTTTCGAGGCCCTCCTTTCTGACAAGGAGCGCGATCGGCTGCACGAGGTCCGTGGCTGGCTCGACGCCAACGTGCGTCCCATCGCCGTGGACTGCTGGAACCGTGCCGAGTTCCCGCACCACCTCGTGCCCCGACTCGCCGAGCTTGACGTGGTGAGCCCGGTGCGGCGCCAGGGTCACTCGAACCTCCTCGCGGGGCTCCTGCACGCCGAATTTACGCGCGCCGACGCCTCGATCGCGACGTTCATGGGGGTGCACGACGGGCTTTTCACGGGTTCGCTCGAGCTCCTCGCATCGCGCGAACAGCAAGAGGAGTGGCTGCCCGACGTCTACGCCCTCCGCAAGATCGGCGCGTTCGGGCTCACTGAACCGCTCGGTGGCAGCGATGTGGCGGGCGGGACGCGAACCACGGCGCGTCGGGACGGCTCGACGTGGGTGCTCAACGGCGCGAAGCGCTGGATTGGCAACGCGACGTTCTCCGACTGGATCGTGGTCTTCGCGCGCGACGTGGTCGACGACCAGGTCAAGGCCTTCCTGGTCGACACCTCGCTCGAGGGCTACTCGGCCGCCAAGATCGAGAACAAGATCTCCCTGCGCACGGTCCAGAACGCCGACGTGACGCTTGAGAACGTCGTGGTACCGGACGAGTTCAAGCTCGCCCACGGCAACAGCTTCCGCGACACGAACCGCGTGCTCAAGGTGACAAGGCTCTCCGTCGCGTGGCAGGCCGTCGGCCTCCAGATGGCCGCGTTCGACGTTGCGCGACGCTACGCGGTCGAACGAATGCAGTTCGGCCGTCCGATCGCCTCCTTCCAGCTCGTTCAGGACCAGCTCGTGACCATGCTCGGGAACACCGTGAGCTCGCTCGGCCTCATGGTGCGGCTGTCCCAGCTCGAGGAGGCCGGGCAAGCGCGCGATGAGCAGTCCGCCCTCGCGAAGGCCTTCACGACCGCACGCATGCGAGAGTCGGTCGCGTTGGGCCGCGGGATCCTTGGCGGGAACGGCATCGTCACGGACTACGGGATGGCTAAGGTCTTCGCCGACGCCGAGGCAGTGTTCTCCTACGAGGGCACGCACGAGATCAACACACTCGTGGCCGGCCGCGCCATCACCGGAATGTCCGCGATCGTCTAGATCCGCCGTGTCACCGCGGTCACCCGCCGCCCCACGGCAAGAGGACCGACGGCCGGGTGTCCGCGACGAACTTGAGCGGGTCCACGTAGTCGTCGCCCTCGCGCACTCCCCAGTGCACGCAGGGCCCCGCGCGGCAGTGTGTGTCCCCTCGGCTAAGCCGCCCGAGCGTCTCGCCTGCCGCGACGCGCGTGCCGGCGGCGAGCGTCGTCTCGACCGGCTCGAAGCTGCTTCGGAGCCCGTTCCCGTGGTCGATGGTCACGACCGGCCGGTCGACGACCGTCCCTGCGAACGCCACCACGCCGGCGGCGGGGGAGCGAAGCTCCTGCTCGGGCGAGGCTGCGAGGTCCACGCCGCGATGCCCGGCGAGCCACGGCTTCTCCGGGGCGTCAAAACTGCGCACGACGGCGGGCCGCGGCGCGAGCGGCCACTCCCACCCCGCGAGGGGCGCGGCCCGGGGGGATGCGGCCCGAGGAAGCGAGGCCGGGGGAGGCGCGGCCCAGGGCAGGGCGAGCCACGGAACGAGCAGGGCCAGTGCGAGCGCGAGTCGGGTTCCGGCGAACGGGGCGAGCATGTCTCGAGCCTTCCGCTCGGCCGGGCGCAGAGCGAGGTGCGCTGGGCGCCATGTGGACTACCGCCGTCGTCCGTTTGTGGGGAGGAGAATTGCGGGTGCCGCCACGTGAAACGGGCCCGCGGGAGCCGCCGCGGCGGCCAGACCCGCTCGTGCCCCTGTAGTACACTGAGAGCCGCGGCCTTCTGCTCCCTCACACATGACAGGTGCTTGCCATGCCATGCGAGAGGTGCAGGAAGTCGACTCCGCGCATCCGGCGCCGAGCCGTCACACGGTTCGGCACTGCTGCCTGACGGTCCGCCCAGTTGATTCAGCGGGGCGGCTCGGGCTCGCAGGGGATGCCAGGGACTGCGGCCGGCCGGCCGCCGTCAGAGAACCGTCAGAACAAGGGCAGGGGCAAGGGTAGCCGTGAAGGCTCCCTCACGAAATGACCTGCCGGAAGGAGCGTCGGCATGCCCGTCGTCACCATGCGCCAGCTGCTCGACAGCGGCGTCCACTTCGGTCACCAGACCCGCCGTTGGAACCCGAAGATGAAGCGCTTCATCTTCACCGAGCGCAACGGCATCTACATCATTGACCTCCAGCAGTCGCTCTCCTACATCGACCGCGCCTTCGAGCACGTCAAGGCCACGGTCGCCAAGGGCGGCACGGTGCTCTTCGTCGGCACCAAGAAGCAGGCCCAGGAGGCCATCGCCGAGCAGGCCACGCGCGTCGGCCAGCCGTACGTCAACCAGCGTTGGCTCGGCGGCATGCTCACCAACTTCTCCACGGTTGCCAAGCGCATCCAGCGCCTCAAGGAGCTCGAGGAGATCGACTTCGAGGACGTGGCCGGTTCGGGCCGCACCAAGAAGGAGCTCCTCATCCTCCAGCGCGAGAAGGACAAGCTCGAGAAGACCCTCGGCGGCATCCGCAACCTCACCCGCACGCCGGCGCTCCTCTGGGTCGTTGACACCAAGAAGGAGCACCTCGCGGTTGACGAGGCCAAGAAGCTCGGTATCCCGGTCGTGGCGATCCTCGACACGAACTGCGATCCCGACGAGGTCAACTACCCGATCCCGGGCAACGACGACGCGATCCGCTCCGTCAACCTCCTCACCCGTGTGGTGGCCGACGCGGTGGCCGAGGGCCTGATCGCCCGCAACAACCGCGCCGCCGGCTCCGAGGGCGCCTCGTCCGCCGAGCCGCTCGCCGAGTGGGAGCGCGAGCTCCTCGAGGGTCAGAACGCAGAGGAGGCCACTCCGGCCGCCGAGGAGGCCACCCCGGCCGCCGAGGAGGCCACCCCGGCCGCCGAAGACGCTCCGGCCGAGGGCGAGCAGAACTAGCCCCCAGACCATTCCCCCAGGCCGGGCACCCGCCCGGTCTGGGGGCCGACGGCAGGATGGCACCGGACCCGGTGCCATCCTGCCACTGTGAGAAGTGCAGATAACAAGACAGAGGGGTTCACATGGCGAACTACACCGCTGCTGACATCAAGGCCCTGCGCGAGCGCACGGGTGCCGGCATGATGGACGTCAAGAAGGCTCTCGACGAGGCCAACGGCGACGCCGAGAAGGCCATCGAGATTATTCGCATCAAGGGCCTCAAGGGTGCGACCAAGCGCGAGGGCCGCTCGACCGCCGAGGGCCTCGTGGCCGCGAAGGTCGAGAACGGCGTCGGCGTCATGGTCGAGGTCAACTGCGAGACCGACTTCGTTGCCAAGTCCGCCAAGTTCATCGAGCTCGCCGATCAGGTTCTCGCCGCGGCCATCGCCTCCGGCGCTGGCGATGTCGAGGCCCTCCTCGCGGCTCAGATCGACGGCAAGCCCGTGAGCGAGTTCGTCGTCGAGGAAGGCGCCGTGCTCGGCGAGAAGGTCGCCGTCCGCCGCGTGGCGCGCATCGAGGGCGCGACCGTGGACGCCTACCTCCACAAGACGTCCAAGGACCTCCCGGCTCAGGTCGGCGTGCTGCTCGCCGTGAGCGGCGAGGGCGAGGCCGCCCAGGCCGCCGCCCACGATGTTGCCGTGCACGTCGCCGCGATGTCGCCGAACTACCTCCGCCGCGAGGACGTTCCGGCCGACCTCGTCGAGTCCGAGCGCCGCATCGCCGAGGAGACCGCTCGCGCCGAGGGCAAGCCCGAGGCCGCGCTCACCAAGATCGTCGAAGGCCGCGTGACCGGCTTCTTCAAGGGCGAGGTGCTCCTCGACCAGGCGTTCGCGAAGGACGCCAAGAAGAGCGTCGGCCAGGTCCTCCAGGAGGCCGGGGTCGAGGCGACCGCGTTCGCGCGCTTCCGCGTCGGCGCCTAGCAGATCCACCCCCGGGCTGTTCGCAGCCCACCAGCGTGAGGGGCGGCCACCCCGTGTGGCCGCCCCTTTTGCGCGCCAGCAATGCCGATAATCTAGACCAAGGCCATATCCACCGGTTCGAGGGGACAGATCACTCATGGACACCGTACAGACCGACGTGCAGACCGCTACTCTCCCCATCGCGGACGATCCCCTCCCACCGCGCCGGCGCCGGGTGCTGCTCAAACTGTCCGGCGAGGTCTTCGGCGGCGGCAAGCTCGGCGTCGACCCGGCCACCGTGCGCGGCGTGGCGCACCAGATCGCGGCCGCGGTCGACGACGTCGAGGTCGCCATCGTGGTGGGCGGCGGCAACTTCTTCCGCGGGGCTGAGCTGTCGCAGAGCGGGATGGACCGATCCCGCGCCGACTACATGGGCATGCTCGGCACGGTCATGAACTGCCTCGCGCTCCAGGACTTCCTCGAGCAGGCAGGCGTCGAGACCCGCGTCCAGAGCGCGATCACGATGGGCCAGGTTGCCGAGGCGTACATTCCTCGGCGCGCGATCCGGCACATGGAGAAGGGGCGCGTCGTGATCTTCGGCGCGGGCGCCGGGCTCCCGTATTTCTCGACCGACACCGTGGCCGTCCAGCGCGCCCTCGAGGTGCACGCCGACGTGGTCCTCATGGCCAAGAGTGGTGTCGACGGGGTCTATACGGCGGATCCCAAGAAGGACCCCGAGGCCCGCAAGCTCGAGCACCTCACCTATGACGACGCGCTCCGCCGCGACATCCGGGTCATGGATCAGACCGCCATGACGATGTGCAAGGACAACGGACTCACCATGATCGTCTTCGGCATGCAGGGCGAGGGGAACGTGACGAAGGCGATTCTTGGCGGCGAGCTCGGCACGGTGGTGACTCCGTAATCCCGCTAGGATGTCAGCAGCCCTTCAGCGCTAGCCAGCTGTCAGCAGTCCACGAATCAGGAGCCAAACAACCGTGATCGAAGAGACGCTTCTCGAAGCCGCCGAAAAGATGGAGAAGGCCGTCGAGGTGGCCAAGGAGGACTTCGCCGCGATCCGGACCGGCCGCGCCAACCCCGCCCTGTACGCGAAGGTCATGGTGGAGTACTACGGCACCCCGACGCCGCTCCAGCAGCTCGCGTCGTTCCAGGTCTCCGACGCGCGCACGATCCTCATCACGCCGTTCGACAAGACCGCCCTGCGCGACATCGAGCGTGCGCTGAGCGACTCCGAGGTCGGCGCCAACCCGTCCAACGACGGCAGCGTGATCCGCGTGGTCCTCCCCGAGCTCACGCAGGAGCGCCGCAAGGAGTACGTCAAGATCGTCAAGGGCAAGGGTGAGGACGCGAAGGTGTCCATCCGCAGCATCCGCCGCAAGGCCAAGGAGTCGATGGACCGCCTCGTCAAGGACGGCGAGGTCGGCGAAGACGAGGGCGTGCGCGGCGAGCGGGAGCTCGACGGCCTGACCAAGCAGCACACGGACAGCGTCGACGAGCTCGTAAAGCGCAAGGAATCCGAGCTGCTCGAGGTCTGATGACCGTTCCCCAGCCCGAGGCCGGCCCACAGTCTGGACACGAGCCAGAGCACGCTGGGCCGGTCCGCGACGCTCCGGGCGCCCCGATCTCCCGACGCGCCCGCCGCGATGCGGACGACGCCGAGAAGGCGGCCGCTGCCGCTGTGGCCACCCCGCCGACCCCGAGGGCGGGGCGGAACCTGCCTGCCGCTATCGTCGTGGGGCTCGTCTTGCTCGCCGCCGTGCTCGCTGGACTCTTCCTGTGGCCGATGGGCTTCGTGTGTGTTGCGACGGCCGCGGGCGTGCTCGGCGTATGGGAGGTCTTCCGGGCACTTCAGACTCGGAAGACGACGATTCCTATCGTCCCGGTGCTCGTCGGCTCCGTGGCGATCCCGTTCTCGGCGTTCTTCGGCGGCCCCGAGGCGCAGCTGTTCGCGCTCGTCGCCGCAAGCGCTGCCGTCCTCCTGTGGCAGAGCCTTGAGTCGGCTCACGGTGCCGTGAACAACGTGATCGGCGGCGTCTTCGTGCTGCTGTGGATCCCGTTCTTCGTCGGCTTCTCGGTTCTGCCGCTGCACGATTCAGGGGTCTCGCCGCCGCCCTTGGGGGTTTGGCCCGGCCTCGCCGTGCCGCACAGCGTTCTGCAGCTCATCGTGACGCTCCTCTTGGTGTTCGCGAACGACACGTTCGGCTACATTGTCGGGGCGAGCATCGGGAGGCACCCCATGGCGCCGAAGATCAGCCCCAAGAAGTCGTGGGAGGGCTTCGCCGGGTCGGTCGCGGGCGCCGTCGTCATCGGCGTGCTCGGCACGGTCTTCCTGCTCGGGCGCCCGTGGTGGGTGGGCGTCGTGCTCGCGGTCGCCATGGTCGGCGCCGCGACGGCCGGGGACCTCGCGGAGTCGATGGTCAAGCGGGAACTCGGCATCAAGGACATGAGCAGCATCCTGCCGGGGCACGGTGGGATGATGGACCGGCTCGATTCGATCCTGTTCGGCGTCCCGGTGGCGTACGTCGTGTTCAGCCTCCTGCCCGCGGCGTGATACGGCAAGATAATGATTGACATAGAGGACGGAGGCACTGTGGCGCGCAATGGTTCGGGAGCCGCGGCTGGTTTCAATCGCGTCGGCCGAGGCGAGCTCGGGTACAGCCCCAAGCAGGTCGAGAAATTCATGGAGGCCGCCCGGGCCTACCTGCGCAATACGTCCTCCGCGGAGCCCGTGACGAGTCATCAGGTGCGCAGTGTCGCGTTCGATGCCATCCGCGGGGGCTACGACGCGGGTCAGGTGGACGCCGCGCTCGACCGGCTTGAGGACGCTCTCGCGCGCCGCGAGCGGGACGAGCTCATCGACCGCCAGGGCGAGGAGGCGTGGCTCCACGAGGTCGGGCACCTCGCGAGCGTGCTCCGCGCCCGGCTTCTCCGGCCCGACGGCGACCGCTTCCGCCGCCCGTCGAAGAACGGCGCACCGAGCTACCATCCGCGCGACGTCGACGAGCTGTGCCACCGGCTCCTCAACTATCTGGAGCACGACGCGGTCATGAGCGCCGACGACGTCCGCACTGCCGTCTTCCGCACGGTGACCGGCCGGGACGGCTACGAGGAGACGCAGGTCGACGCGTTCCTCGACCGCTGCGTCGAACTCATCGCGAAGATCGCCTGAGACGGCGCGGGCGCGGTTCGCGCGCTAGGATCGTCCGCCCAGCTCGCCCCGAAGCGGGAGCCGCAGCGTGAACGTGCTCCCGACGCCGAGTTCGCTGACGCACTCGAGTTCGCCCCTGTGCCGCACGGCCACCTCGCGCGCGAGCGCGAGCCCGAGGCCGGTTCCCGGGATTCCCGAGCGGAGTGCCGACGAGCCCCGCTGGAACCTCGTGAAGATGCGCTTGAGGTCTTCGGGCGGGATCCCGATGCCCTGGTCGGCGACCGTGAGGACCGCCCACGGACCGTCGCGCCGTGCCCTGAGCGTGACCGTCGAGCCCCCGCCGGAGTACTTGAGCGCGTTCGAGACGAGATTGTCGAGGACCCGCACGAGGCCCGTCCTGTCGCCGAGGACCGGCAGCACGCCGTCGTCCGTAAGCTTGATGGTGATGTCGCGGCGCGCGGCGTCGGGCGAGGAGGAGTCCACGGCGTCGCCGGTGAGCTCGGCGAGATCGAGCGGGGTCCGCGGCAGCTCGGCGGCCCCGGGCGTCGCGGCGGCGAGGATATCGTCCACCATCTTGTTCAGGTGCTGCGCGTTCCGGGCCATGACGAGGGTGTCAGCTCGTGCTGCTGGGCTCAGGGAGGCATCCTCGTGGAGCAGCTCGGCGTAGCCGAGGAGGCTCGTGAGCGGCGTGCGGAATTCATGGGACATGGCGGCGAGGAACGTGTCGCGGGCCCGAATCGCGGCGACGACTTCGGTGACGTCTGAGAAGGCCAGGACCGATCCGGCTACCTCGCCGCCCGCATCGCGGAAGGGCCCTGCCGAGACGGACACCGTGCGGGCCCGCTGCCCGCGGCCCAGCCGATAGAGCTCGTGCGAGATCACCTCGCCCGCCACAACGCGCGCCGCGGGCCGCAGCTTCGGCTCGACGAGTTCGTCGGAGCTGTCCGCGTAGACGAGCAGCTCGGGCTCGCGCGCGGTGTTGACGCCGTCGGGCAGCGCCGATTGGTGGATCTCGCGCTGCTGCGCGTTCATGAGCACGACGTCACCTACGGTATCGACGACCACCACGCCGACGTCGACCGTGTCGACAATCGTCTCGAGGAGTTGCTGGCGCGTCTCGCTGCGGTCGAGCAGTTCCTCGATCCGCTTGCGCTGAGTCCGGCCGCTCAACGACGAAATTGACGTCGCGACCCCCAGCACGAACATGATGAACGGCGTGAGGAGCTCGGAGGCGAGGCTATGGATGTTCGCCGTGCCGTCCATGAAGTGGGGCATCCAGACCATGAGGAGCGTCGCGATCGCGCCGAACGCCACGGCAGTCCGCGGACGATAGCCCGCACTCGCGAGCCACAGGATCGGGAACACTGCGAGGAGGCCCAGGCCTGGCAGGAGGTCTCCATCGCTGAAGCGGAGGAGGCCGATCGGGTAGAAGTCCAGCACGGGGATCGCGAGGAAGGACCATCGCGGAAGCCGCTCCCAGGGGACCGCCGCGCACGCGGCGAGCACGGCCAGCGCGAGCAGTTGGCTGATCACGAAGCCCGCATCCGCGAAGTCGGCGGTGTCGGCCAGCGCCGAGATCCCGCATACGAAGATCATCGTGAGGTTGAGCGGGAGCTGCCTCAGCACGACCTGGGCCCGTAGCCCCAGTTCGTGGAAGCGGCGTTGGCCGAGGAGCATGACATCCAAGACGACGTCCATGGCTTCCATTCTGTGACAAAAGCAGTCACGTGTCCTTACCCGGGTGGGCGTGGTCCCCGTTCGAGAAGGGGATCCATGCGGAAGGGGATGAGCTCGCCCATGGCGAGTGCCGTGTCGGTGCGTTCGACGCCGTCGCACGCGAGGATCTTGCCGTTGATCCGGAAGAGGTCCTCGGCGTCCACGGCGACGACGCGGAGGAGGAGGTCGGCTGTGCCCGTCAGCCCGTGGCCTTCGAGCACCTCGGGAATCCTGGCGATCTCCTCGGTGATTCCCGTCAGTTTGCGCTGCTGGACGTGCACCGTGATGAAGGCGAGGAGCGGATACCCGAGCGAGGCCGGGTTGATGCGGCGGTCGAACGCGAGGAAGGCGTGGTGTTCGAGCCGGGCGAGGCGGGCTTGGACCGTGTTGCGCGAGAGTCCCAGCTCTTGGGCGAGGGCCACGACGGTGCGGCGTGGATCGTCGGCGAGTGCGCGCAGGATCCGAGTGTCGGTGGCATCCACGGGGTGCATGATGCGCAGGTTAGCACGGTGCGGGAGGCTCGAATAGGGCATCCTGCTCAATTTCGATGCCGTTGGTTGTACCCGTTGTTCATTGTGAGTATGGTCACATTAACCCGGGGGCCCACAGGCCTCCCGCGAGCAGATAGGGATGCGAACCGAAGTGTCCACGTATCACATGACCGCCGGCGACGACGGGTCGCCGATCCAGTTACTCTCGCCGGATGGCGTTCGTCACCACCACGAGCGGTACGACCGCTATCTCACCGACGTCGAGGGCGACGACGGCCCCCAGCTTCTCGTCTCGCTGTACGAGGACATGGTGGTCGCCCGCCGCATCGACGCGGAGGGGACCGCGCTTCAGCGCCAGGGACAGCTCGGGCTGTGGCCCCCGTTCGTGGGTCAGGAAGCCGCGCAGGTCGGCTCGGCACGTGCCATCGCGGCCGACGACTTCATCTTCCCGAGCTACCGCGAGATCGGCGTCGCGTACATCCGGGGCGTCGCCCTACCCGACCTCGTCCGCCAGTGGCGCGGCAACTCACACTCGGGCTGGGATCCGTTCGAGTTCAACATGGCGCCCTCCCAGGTGGTGATCGGGGCGCACACGCTGCACGCCGTCGGCTACGCCATGGGTGTCCAGTTCGACGGCGCGGAGACCGCCGTCGTCACATACTTCGGCGACGGCGCGACAAGCCAGGGCGACGTCAACGAATCCATGGTCTTCGCAGCGAGCTATCAGGCCCCGGTCGTGTTCTTCTGCCAGAACAACCAGTGGGCCATCTCCGAGCCGGTCGGCATCCAGGCCCACGTGCCGATCGCGCTGCGTGCGCCCGGTTTCGGCATCGCCAGCGCTCGGGTGGACGGCAATGACGTGCTCGCGTGCCTCGCCGCGACGCGCGAGGCTCTCGAGCGCGCGCGCTCCGGGAACGGACCCTCCTACATCGAGGCGGTCACCTACCGCATGGGACCGCATACGACGGCGGACGATCCCACCAGATACCGCGACCCCAACGAGCTCGAGGACTGGAAGGAGCGCGATCCCATCGCGCGCCTCGAACGCTATCTCGAGAGCGTCGGCCTGCTCGACGACGCGGTGCGTACGCGAGTCGCCGCCAAGGCGGACACGGTCGCGGCGGAACTGCGCGAGGCAACGATCCACATGCCCGATCCGGCTCCCGAGGACGTGTTCGCCCACGTCTACGCCGAACCGCACGCCGTCCTCGAACGGCAGCGGGACCACTTTGAGCGCTATCGGACCGGCCTTGCCGGGGCCCACGCGGAAGGAGGGCACTGATGACTGAGCAGCTGGCCCCGAAGGCCTCTCAGATGACGTTCGCCAAGGCCCTCAACGCGGGCCTGCGGCGGGCCATGGAACGCGATCCGAAGGTCGTGCTCATGGGCGAGGACATCGGAAAGCTCGGAGGCGTGTTCCGCATCACGGACGGCCTCCAGAAGGACTTCGGCGCGCACCGTGTCCTCGACACCCCCCTTGCCGAGTCCGGGATCATGGGCACCGCGATCGGTATGGCCTACCGCGGGTACCGGCCGGTCGTCGAGATCCAGTTCGACGGCTTCGTCTACCCGGCGTTCGACCAGATCGTGGCCCAGGTCGCGAAGCTCCACTACCGCAGCCTGGGCCGGGTCAAGGTTCCGCTCACGATCCGCATCCCGTTCGGCGGCGGCATCGGTTCGCCCGAGCACCACTCGGAATCGCCTGAGGCGTACTTCGCCCACACCGCGGGCCTCCGCGTCATGGCGGTCTCGAACCCGCAGGACGCGTACTCGATGATCCAGCAGGCCATCGCGTGCGACGACCCGGTCGTGTTCTTCGAGCCGAAGCGCCGCTACCACGACAAGGGCGACGTCGACGAGTCGTTCGGGCTCGAGGTTCCCGATGGGCTCGGCATGGGATCGGCCCGCGTCGCGGTCGAGGGCCACGACGTGACGCTCGTGAGCTACGGTCCGCTCGTCAAGACATGCGTCGACGCGGCGGTTGCCGCCTCGGACGAGGGTGTCTCGGTGGAGGTCATCGACCTGCGCTCCCTCGCGCCCGTCGACTACGCGACGCTCGAGGCGTCGGTGCGGAAGACGGGGCGGCTCGTCATCGCGCATGAGGCGTCCCAGACCGGCGGCCTCGGCGGGGAGATTGCGGCGAGCATCACCGAGCGGTGCTTCTACTACCTCGAGCACGCTCCTGTGCGCGTCACGGGATTCGACATTCCGTATCCGTACTCGAAGCTCGAGTTCCACCACCTCCCGGACCTCGACCGAATCCTTGACGGAGTGGACCGCTCACTCGGGCGCCCGAACTCGCTGAGCGGGACCGAGGAGGGCGAATGAGCGTCGCGAGCGCAGGAACCCACACTCGCGAGTTCCGGCTGCCGGACCTCGGCGAGGGCCTCACCGAGTCGGAGATCGTGGCGTGGCGGGTTGCCGTCGGAGACACCGTCCAGCTCAACCAGGTGATCGGCGAGGTGGAGACGGCGAAGGCCGTCGTGGAGCTCCCGAGCCCGTACGCGGGAAAGGTCACGGCCCTGCTCGCCGAACCGGGCCAGGTGGTGGCCGTGGGAACGCCGATCGCGGAGTTCGAGGTCGAGGGCCAGCCCTCGGGCGGTTCTGCCGGAGGCGGCGCGCCGAAGCGCGAGCCCAACCTCGTGGGCTACGGCGCGATGCCGGAGGCCACGGGCCGCCCGGCCCGCAAGGCCCGCAGCTGGGGCGGCGGCGCCACGAGTGCGCCGGTCGTGCGGTCCGCTCCCGCGCTGGCCGTGCCGGCTGCGCCGGCCGTCGTGCCCGCTTCGGCTCGGGCCGCTGCGCCGGCCGCCGTGCCCGCTTCGGAGCCGGTCCCGGCGCCCGGGCCCGAGGGGACGGAGCGGCCGCGCTCGACCCCGCCCGTGCGCAAGCTCGCGAAGGATCTCGGCGTGGATCTGACTTCGGTCCGCGGCTCTGGGCCCCGGGGTCTCGTGACCCGGGATGACATCCTGCGTCAGGTGGGCACTCCGGAGCCGGAGGTCCTGGAAGGGCAGGTGCCGGCTCGGGAGACCCGGCAGCTGCGGGTCGCTCCCGAGGCTGGCGAACGCGAGACGCGCACGCCGATCCGCGGGGTCCGGAAGCAGACGGCCGCGGCGATGGTCGCGAGCGCGTTCTCGGCGCCTCACGCGAGCGAGTTCCTGACGGTCGACGTCACGCCGGCGATGGAGCTCCTCGCGCGGCTCAAGGCGTCGAAGGCGTTCGCGGGCGTCAAGATCACGCCCATGACGCTCGTCGCGAAGGCCGTGCTGGTCGCCCTGCGCCGGAGCCCGTCGCTCAACTCGCGGTGGGACGAGGCCGCCCAAGAGATCGTCCAGTACCACTACGTGAACCTTGGCTTCGCGGCCGCGACGCCGCGCGGCCTCATGGTGCCGAACGTCAAGGACGCGGACGCGATGGACCTCACGCAGCTCGCGGAGGAGATCAGCCGCCTCGCGACATCGGCGCGCGAGGGCCGCGTGAGCCCCGCGGACCTCACCGGTGGGACGCTCACGATCACGAACATCGGCGTCTTCGGCGTCGACGCCGGCACGCCCATCCTCAATCCGGGGGAGGCAGCGATCCTCGCGATGGGCCAGGTGCGCCGCCTGCCATGGGAACACCGCGGCGAGGTCGCCCTGCGCGACGTCGTCACGCTCTCGCTCTCGTTCGACCACCGCCTCGTTGACGGCGAGCAGGCCTCGCGCTTCCTCGCCGATGTCGGCGCCATCATGGCCGACCCCGGCATGGTCATCGCGATGGTGTGACGCCAGAGACCAGAGGGGTCTAGGTCACGGGTCTCTAGGTCATGGGCTTGACGGCCCTGGCGCGGGTGCAGCCAGGGCCGCAAGCGCCATCGCCTCGAGGAGGCGCCGGGCGCGCCCGGCGGGAACCCTGCCGCCGCCCACCGAATGCGGGGTCGAGTTGATGAGCCCGAACGCCGCCTGCGCCCGGACACGGAGCTCGGCCGGGGAGGCATCGGGGTGCAGCCCCGCGAGGGCGCGCGCCCACACGTCGACGTACCGGCGCTGGAGGCTGCGCACCGAGGAGCGGTCGTCGGGGGAGAGATTCGTGAAATCCCGGTCCTGGACCCGAATGACATCCGGCTTCGACAGAGCGAAGTCCACGTGAAAGGCGACGAGCGCGCGAAGGATGCCGTCGCCGTCGTCCGCCGTGTCGTGGAGCCCGCCGCCCGCCACCCGCAGCCCGCCCTCGAGCAGCTCCTCGCTCACGCCGACGAGGAGCGCGCCGAGCACGGCCTGCTTGCCCGCGAAGTGGCGGTAGATCGCCGGGCCGCTGACGCCGGCCGCGGCCCCGAGGTCGTCGAGCGAGACGCCCGCGAAGCCCTGCGCCGCGAACAACCCGGCGGCGGCATCGAGCAGCGCCTGCCGGCGGACCGCCTTCGCTTCGCTTCGGGCGCTGGGGCTCTCGCTCATGTGCTTCTCCTGGAACAGCCATCCTGTGCTGGACATCACAGTTAATCAAGACTAACTTGGATTCCAGTTAATCGTCACTAACCCAAGGCGGGAATCGATGGAGACGCTTCTCAGCCGCGTCGACCCGGCGGGTACCGAATTCGCCGAGAACGACGCCGCGCAGCGGGCCCTCGCGGGCGAGCTCGCCGAACGCCTCGCCGTCACAGCCCTCGGCGGGCCCCAGCGCTCGCGCGAGCG
Organism: Sinomonas sp. P47F7; assembly: GCF_049332655.1. Lineage (GTDB taxonomy): Bacteria > Actinomycetota > Actinomycetes > Actinomycetales > Micrococcaceae > Sinomonas. Next base: position 1,648,784 of record NZ_CP186327.1, read on the forward strand.
GCACGTGGCCCGCGGCAAGCTGCTCCCGCGCGAGCGGATCGACGCCCTCCTCGACGAGGGATCGCCCTTCCTCGAGATCGCGCCGCTCGCAGCGAACGGCATGTACGGCGACGAGAGCCCCGGGGCGGGCGTCATCGCGGGCATTGGCCTGATCCACGGCCGCCACGTCCTCGTCATCTCGAATGACGCGACGGTCAAGGGCGGCACGTACTACCCCCTGACGGTCAAGAAGCACCTTCGGGCCCAGGAGATCGCACTAGAAAATCGCCTCCCGTGCGTGTACCTCGTGGACTCGGGCGGCGCGTTCCTTCCGCGGCAGGACGAGGTCTTCCCGGACCGCGACCACTTCGGGCGCATCTTCTACAACCAGGCCCGCATGTCCGCGGCCAAGATCCCGCAGATCGCAGCCGTCCTCGGCTCGTGCACTGCCGGTGGCGCCTACGTGCCCGCGATGAGCGACGAGACGGTGATCGTGCGCAATCAGGGCACGATCTTCCTGGGCGGGCCGCCGCTCGTGAAGGCGGCCATCGGCGAGATCGTCTCCGCCGAGGAACTCGGGGGCGGCGAGGTCCACGCGCGGATCTCCGGCGTCGCCGACCACCTCGCGGAGAACGACGAGCACGCCCTCGAGATCGTCCGGGGCATCGTCGCGACGCTCCCCGCGCCGCGGAATGCGCCGTGGGACGTGGCCGTCGCCGTTGAGCCCAAGGCAGAGCAGCGCGAGCTGTACGGGGCCGTCCCGACTGACGTCAACGCCCAGTATGACGTGCGCGAGGTCATCGCCCGGCTCGTCGACGCGAGCGCGTTCCACGAGTTCAAGAAGGAGTACGGCTCGACGCTCGTGACGGGCTTCGCCCGGATCCACGGCCACCCCGTAGGAATCGTCGCGAACAACGGGGTCCTGTTCTCGGAATCGGCCATGAAGGGCGCGCACTTCATCGAGCTGTGCGACCAGCGCGGCATTCCGCTCGTGTTCCTGCAGAACATCTCGGGGTTCATGGTGGGCCGCGACGTCGAGCGCGGCGGCATCGCGAAGCACGGCGCCAAGATGGTCACGGCCGTCGCGACCACGCGCGTGCCCAAGCTCACGGTCGTGATCGGCGGCTCGTTCGGCGCGGGCAACTACTCGATGTGCGGACGCGCGTACTCGCCGCGATTCCTCTGGATGTGGCCGGCGAGCCGCATCTCGGTCATGGGCGGAAACCAGGCGGCGAGCGTCCTCGCGACCGTCAAGCGCGAGCAGCTCGAAGGGCACGGCGAGGAATGGTCCGCCGAGGACGAGGACGCGTTCAAGGCGCCCATCAAGGCCCAGTACGAAGCCCAGGGCAGCCCCTACTATTCGACGGCCCGGCTGTGGGACGACGGCGTGATCGACCCGGCCGACACGCGCCGCGTCCTGGGCATGGCCCTCGACGTCGTCGCTCTGGCCCCGCTGCCCGAGACGTCCTTCGGCGTCTTCAGGATGTGAGGAACGTGAGTCCGATCCAGAAAGTCCCGCTCTTCACCAAGGTCCTCGTCGCGAATCGCGGCGAGATCGCGTGCCGCGTCATGCAGACCCTGCGGCGGCTCGGCATCCCGTCCGTCGCCGTCTACAGCGACGCCGACGCCGGCGCGCGCCACGTTCGCGAGGCCGATGAGGCCGTCCGCATCGACCCCGCTCCCACGGGCCCCCAGACCCCGGTGCAGAGCTACCTCAACATCGGCGGGATCGTCGAGGCCTGCCGCGCCGTGGGCGCGGACGCCGTCCACCCCGGCTACGGCTTCCTGAGCGAGAACGAGGCGTTCGCCCGCGCGCTGGGCGAGGCCGGCATCGCGTTCGTGGGCCCGGGTGTCGAGGCGCTGACGGTCATGGGAGACAAGATCAGCGCGAAGAACCACGTCGCGGGCTTCGGCGTCCCGGTGGTGCCCGGCATTGCACGCCCCGGGCTCACCGATGCGGAGCTTGTCGAGGCGGCCGACGGCGTGGGGTACCCGCTGCTCATCAAGCCCTCCGCCGGGGGCGGCGGCAAGGGCATGCACGTGGTCGAGTGCGCGGACGAGCTTCCCCGCGTCCTCGCGACGGCACGCCGCGTCGCGGCCGCCGCGTTCGGCGACGACACGCTCTTCCTCGAGCGGCTCATCCGCGCGCCGCGGCACATTGAGGTGCAGGTCCTCGCTGACCAGCACGGGACCACGATCCACCTCGGCGAGCGCGAATGCTCGCTCCAGCGGCGGCACCAGAAGGTCATCGAGGAGGCGCCGTCGCCGCTGTTCGACACGCCGCTCGGCGCCGAGACACGCGAGCGCATCGGCAAGGCCGCGTGCGACGCGGCCCGGAGCGTCGGCTACACCGGAGCCGGGACCGTCGAGTTCCTCGTGAGCGACGAGGCCCCGGACGAGTTCTTCTTCATGGAGATGAACACGCGCCTCCAGGTCGAGCACCCCGTGACCGAGATGGTGACGGGCGTGGACCTCGTGGAGCTGCAGCTGCGGGTCGCGGCTGGCGAGCCGCTCCAACTCGCGCAGGAGGACGTGCGGCTCAACGGGCACGCCATCGAGGCGCGCGTGTACGCCGAGTCGCCGCAACGGGGCTTCCTCCCCGTGACGGGCCGGGTCGAATTCCTGTCCGAGCCTGCGGGGGAGGGCGTGCGCGTCGACAGCTCGCTCGGAGAAGGGCTCGAGATCGGCGCCGACTTCGACCCCATGCTGTCCAAGGCCATCGCCTGGGGCCGGGATCGCGCGGAGGCGCTCGAGCGGCTCGACGCCGCGCTCGCGGGGTACACGGTCCTCGGCGTCCAGACGAACATCGAGTACCTGCGCCTCCTCCTCGCCGACGCCGAGGTCCAGGCGGGTCACCTCGACACGACGCTCATCGAGCGGCGCCTCGAGCACCTCGCGTTCCGCGAGCCCGGCACCCCCGAATACGTCGCGGCCGCGCTGCTCTCGGAGCGCATCGGCGAGCCCGGAGCGGGCACGGGGCCGTGGCGGCCCGATTCGTGGCGCCTCGGTGCCCCCGCGCCGAGCCGCGTCACGCTCGGAACGCCCGACGGCGGCGTCGCCACGGTCCGCGTGGCCGGTGGTGCCGAGCCCACGGTGAGCCTCGACGGCGGCTCCGAGCGCAAGGCGAGCCTCGCCGTCGTCGGCCATAGCGCCGCGCTCGAGCTGGACGGCGAGCCCTACCGGTATGCGTGGGCCGTCAGCGCCGAGGACGGCGGCGCGGGCCGCACGCTCTTCGTGGGCGACGGCGGATGGTCGGTCGCGCTGCCCGTGCTGGACCGTACGCAGCGGCTCGGGCGCGTACTCGACGGCATTCACCATCACCCGGGGGAGGCCTCGCCCGACGTCCGCTCGCCCATGCCGGGAACGGTCGTCTCCGTCGCGGTGGCCCCGGGCCAGGCAGTCGAGGAGGGCCAGCCGCTCGTGAGCGTCGAGGCGATGAAGATGGAACACCAGCTCGTCGCCGCGCTCGGGGGCACCGTCCAGCTGCACGTCTCGGTCGGCTCGCTCGTCAAGGCGGACCAAGTCGTCGCGACCGTAGTCCCTGCAGAGTCAGACCCGGCCACAACTGGCCCGGCCGCAACCAGCCCGAAAGAAACCTAAGGAGCCACCATGGTCGACTTTCAGCTCGACGACGACTACCGGGAGCTCAGCGAGACCGTTCGCGCGTTCGCCGACGAGGTCGTCGCCCCCGCCTCCCAGAAGCACGACGAGGAGCACAGCTTCCCCTACGAGATCGTCTCCCAGATGGGGGAGATGGGCCTCTTCGGGCTTCCGTTCCCGGAGGAGTACGGCGGCATGGGCGGTGACTACTTCGCCCTCGCGCTCGCGCTCGAGCAGCTCGGGCGCGTGGACCAGTCGGTCGCGATCACGCTCGAGGCGGGTGTATCCCTCGGGGCCATGCCGATCTATCGCTTCGGCACCGACAAGCAGCGGGAGACCTGGCTGCCCGAGCTCGCCGCCGGGCGCGCCCTCGCGGGCTTCGGACTCACCGAGCCCGAGGCCGGCTCGGACGCGGGCGGCACGAAGACGAACGCCCGGCTCGAGGAGGGCGCCGAGGGACGCGAATGGGTGATCAACGGCTCGAAGGAGTTCATCACGAACTCCGGTACGGCTATCACCAAGTTCGTCACGGTCACCGCCGTGACGGGCACCGAGACCCGGGCCGACGGCCGGACCCGCAAGGAGATCTCCACCATCATCGTCCCCGCGGGGACCCCTGGGTTCCGGGCCGAGAAGCCGTACAACAAAGTGGGTTGGAACGCCTCCGACACGCACCCGCTCTCGTTCAAGGACGCGCGTGTTCCCGAGGAGAACCTGCTTGGCGTGCGCGGCCGCGGGTACGCGAACTTCCTGTCCATCCTCGATGAGGGCCGCATCGCGATCGCGGCGCTCGGCACGGGCGCCGCCCAGGGCTGCGTGGACCTATCCGTCAAGTACGCGCAGGAACGCAGCGCGTTCGGCTCGAACATCGGCAAGTACCAGGCCATCCAGTTCAAGATCGCCCGCATGCAGGCCCGAGCCCACACGGCCCGCCTCGCGTACTACGACGCAGCCGCGCGCATGCTCGCGGGCAAGCCTTTCAAGACCGAGGCGGCCATCGCGAAGATGGTCGCGGGGGAGGCCGCGATGGACAACGCGCGCGACGCGACGCAGGTGTTCGGCGGCTACGGGTTCATCAACGAGTTCACGGTCGCCCGCCACTACCGCGACTCGAAGATCCTCGAGGTCGGTGAAGGGACCACGGAAGTCCAACTCATGCTCATCGCTCGCGAGCTCGGGCTGTAGCGTAGATCACGAAAGCAGCCCGGGTCAGACAAGCGGCCGTATGGAGGTTCTGTGATCAACAAAGTGGTGGCCAGCGTCGAGGAAGCGGTGGCGGACATCCCGGACGGGGCGTCGCTCGCCGTCGGCGGTTTTGGCCTGTGCGGCATCCCGGTGGGGCTCATTGACGCTCTGCACCGGCAGGGCACGAAAGACCTCGAGACCATCAGCAACAACTGCGGCGTGGACGATTGGGGCCTCGGGATCCTCCTGAGCGCCGGGCGGATCCGGCGGACGGTGAGCTCGTACGTGGGAGAGAACAAGGAGTTCGCGCGCCAGTTCCTCTCCGGCGAGCTCGAGGTGGTGCTCACCCCGCAGGGGACCCTCGCCGAGAAGCTCCGCGCCGGCGGCGCGGGCATCCCCGCCTTCTATACCTCGGCCGGGGTGGGAACCCAGGTCTCAGAGGGCGGCCTGCCCCAGAAGTACGACGCCGAAGGGAACGTTGTGAAGGCGTCCTCGCCGAAGGAAGTGCGCACCTTCCACGGCGCCGACTACGTGCTCGAGGAGTCCCTCACGCCGGACTTCGGGCTGGTCCACGCCCTCAGGGGCGACCGCCACGGCAACCTCGTGTTCCACGAGACGGCCATGAACTTCAACCCGCTGTGCGCGATGGCCGGGCGGATCACGATCGCCGAGGTCGAGGAGCTCGTGGAGCCGGGCGAGCTCGACCCCGAGCACATCCACACGCCGGGCATCTTCGTCCAGCGCGTCGTGCACGTGCCCGCCGACAGCCCCTTGGGCGAGAAGCGGATCGAGAAGAGGACTGTGGCCGAGACGAAGGGGGCCTCCTGATGCCGTGGAACCGCAACGAGCTCGCGGCACGCGTCGCGCAGGAGCTCTCGAACGGCCAGTACGTGAACCTCGGGATCGGGATGCCGACGCTCATCCCGAACTACATCCCGACCGGCGTCGAGGTGGTGCTGCACTCCGAGAACGGGATCCTCGGCACGGGGCCGTACCCCGTCGAGGACCGGGTGGATCCGGACCTCATCAACGCCGGCAAGGAGACGGTGACCATCAAGAAGGGGGCCGCGTTCTTCGACTCGGCGACGTCGTTCGGCATGGTCCGCGGCGGCCACGTGGACGTCGCCGTGCTCGGCGCGATGGAGGTCTCGCAGAACGGCGACCTCGCCAACTGGATGATCCCCGGCAAGATGGTCAAGGGGATGGGCGGCGCGATGGACCTCGTGTTCGGGGCGAAGCGGCTCATCGTCATGATGGACCACACGGACAAGCACGGGAACCCGAAGATCCTGCCCGAATGCACGCTGCCCATCACGGGCAAGGGCTGCGTTGACCGCATCATCACGGATCTCGGGGTCATCGACGTCGTGCGCGACGCCGGCACCAGCCTCGTGGGGGCAGGCCTCGAGCCCGCCACGCCGGCGGGGGCCGTCCTCGTGCTCCGCGAGCTGGCCCCGGGCGTGACCGAGGAGGAGGTCGTCGCGGCGACCGCCGCCGAGCTCGAGGTGGAGATCCATGACAACGAGCCCTGAGCCGGAATCGGACGCGCCGCGGGTCATCGAGCAGCGGGGGCTCTACTTCGACGAGCTCGAGGAGGGCGTCGTCTATGCGCACCGGCCCGGACGAACGGTGACGGAGGCGGACAACGTCCTGTTCACTACCCTCACCATGAACACGCAGGCCCTCCACCTCGATGCGGCGTGGAGTGCGGGCCAGCCGTTCGGCCAGCGGCTCGTGAACTCGATGTTCACGCTCGCCACCGTCGTGGGGCAGTCCGTCGCCCAGCTGACTCAGGGCACGATCGTGGCCCAGCTGGGCCTGACCGACGTCTCGTTCCCGCATCCCGTGTTCCACGGCGATACGCTCTACACCGAGACGGTCGTCGTCGAGAAGCGGCTCTCCTCGTCGCGTCCCGGCCAGGGCATCGTGACCATGGAGCACACGGGTCGCAATCAGGACGGCGTCGTCGTCGCGCGGGCGAAACGTTCGTGCCTCATGTGGACCAAGGAAGCACACCGATGACGCCCTCAGAATCAGACCGGCCAGCGCCTTTCAGCATGGGCCCCGCCCTGCTGTTCTGCCCGGCCGACCGGCCCGAGCGCTTCGGGAAGGCCGCCGACCGGGCCGACGCCGTCATCCTCGACCTCGAGGACGCCGTCGCCCCCGACGCGAAGGCAGCGGCTCGGCATCACCTCACCGCCGCATCGCTCGATCCGCGGCGCACGATCGTGCGGGTCAACGCCGCGTCTACTCCGGACTTCGACATCGATCTGGACGCCCTCGTCGCGACGCCATACCGAACGGTCATGCTGGCGAAGGCCGAATCGCCCGCGCAGCTGCGGCGGCTGGCGGGCTTCGACGTCGTCGCCCTCTGCGAAACGGCGGCGGGCGTGCTCAACGCCGCGGCCATCGCGGCCGAGCCCAACGTCGTCGCGCTCATGTGGGGTGCCGAGGATCTTGTGGCGTCCTTGGGCGGGACGTCGAGCCGAGCGGACGACGGCGGGTACCGCGCCGTCGCGCTGCACGCGCGGTCCACGGTCCTCCTTGCCGCCGGCGCGGTCGGCAAGGCGGCCATCGACGCCGTCTACACCGCGATCCAGGACCTCGAGGGGCTCGCGGCCGAGGCTGCGGACGCCGTCGCGTCGGGGTTCGCGGCGAAGGCGTGCATCCATCCGAGTCAGGTGGCGCCCGTGCGGGAGGCCTACCAGCCGACCCCCGAGGCCGTCGACGCCGCGCGAGAGCTCCTTGCGGCATCCGAGGCCGCCGGGACCGGGGTGTTCGAGCATCGGGGCAGGATGATCGACGGACCGATCCTCCAGCACGCCGAGGCGCTGCTTCGACGCGCCGGGCGGAGCGCCGAGCTCTAGCGACCGGCGCACCGTCAGGGACCGGACGGTCGGCCCCAAAATCGGATATAGGATTCTTGGGTGTTCGCTCTGGTCCTGCTCGCCGTCGTCGCCGGGGCCTTGGCGCAGCGCGTGGCCGGGCTCGGCTTCGGGCTCATGGTCTCGCCGATTCTCGTGGTCCTGCTGGGTCCGCTCGACGGCGTGATGATCGTCAACGCGTGCGGCGCGGCGTCGTCACTCCTCATCCTCTCGAGGGTCTGGCGCGACGTCGAGTGGCGCCGGTACGTAGGCCTCATCGTGCCCGGATTCGCGGGGATCGCGGCGGGGGCGTATCTCGCGAGCCACGTCCCTGCGGCGCCCCTCGAGATCGGGATCGGCCTCGTCCTCGTCGCCGGCCTCGTGGCGTCTCAGCTCGTAGCCCGCGCACGGCGCCGGCTCGAGGGAGCGGTCGACGGCCTGGGCATCATGGCGGCGAGCGGCTTTTCGAGTGGGCTCATGAACGCCGCGGCGGCCGTCGGCGGCCCCGCGGTCACCGCGTACGCGGTGCTCAGCCGCTGGGATCAGCGCCGATTCGGCGCGACCCTCCAGCCGTACTTCATCACGACCGGAACCACGTCCCTCCTCGCCAAGGTCTTCGCGACCGGGGGCCATTGGCCGGCGCTCGAGCTGTGGCAGTGGGTGCTCGTGTTCGTGTGCATGCTCGTCGGGATCGTGGTCGGCGACCTCCTCGCCCGCCGCGTGGCCGGCGAGACCGTGCGGCGCTTCGTCATCGGCATCGCCTACGCGGGGGCGGCCCTCGCCATCGTCAACGGGATCAGCCACCTGCCCGGAGGAGCGTAGGCCGGGCGCACGCCTGGGTTGCGCGCAGGCCTGGGGTCTGACCCGTCATCAAAATGGCGGCGGCGGCTCGTCGCCTTGGGGTGTTGGGTTGCCTTGGGGTGGTGGGTCGTGTTCCAGGGATGGGTCGTCTGGCCACGGCGAGTCCGGCAAGACCTGGAGCGGCGCGAGCAGTCGGCCCCGGTCCGCGGGTTCGGTGCGATACGTCCGACCCAGGGGAGAGCGCCATTCGAGGAGATCGGGCGAGTACCCGGGGTCTTCGGCGGCGGCGTGTGAGTACGTCCAGGCCCCGATGGACTTGAGGGCATGGTGGCGCGGGCACAGGGACGCCAAGTTTGAGGCCTCCGTGGTCCCGCCGTTCTGCCACTCGACAGTGTGGTCAGGTTCGCAGGCCTGGGCCGGCCGGTCGCAGCCCGGGAAGCGGCACGTGCCGTCGCGGTAGGACAGGTATCGCCGCAGGGCTTGCGGCGGGCGGTAGGCATCCCGACCCACGCCGAGGGCCTCGCCGGTCGTAGCATTCACGAAGAGGCGGTTCCACGCAGGAGCCAGCGACGCCAAGTACCTGGCGGTTGGCGCGTCGATGGGCCCGTATCCTTCGAGCACAGCCCCCGCATCCCCTGAGTTGTGGGTGGCTCCCAAGTCCCTGGCCGAGTCCCCGGCCGAGTCCCCCGCCGAGCCTCCGGCGCCGCCGAGACCGAGAAGAAGCGGCGCCGGTACTGTCACAGTGATCTCAGGGCGGAAGGGGCCGAGCGGAACCCGCAGGTCGAGGGCCTCGGTGAACGCGGGCTCACCGGAGGCTGCCTCATCGGACGCCGGCTGTTCGGGCCGGGCCTCGGTAAACGCCGCCTCACGGGACGTTGCCTGATGGGACCCTGCGGCATCGGTCCCCGCGTCGTGGGACGGGAACAGGAGGCGTTCGGCGAGGGAGTCGGCCCGCAACTCGGGCAGGGTCCGGGTCTCACCGGAGCGGGCGGCCGCAGCACGGGCGTCGTGGTCGATCCCGGAGTACACAGCGAGTCCGGCCTCGGCGGGCATGCGCGCCGTGAGCAGACACATGCCGTCGGGTTCGGCATCGAACCAGACGCCCCGCTCTCGCATGGCTGCTTTTTTGCGGGTCTCGATGCTCTCGGGATGAAGGCGCTCGCGGAGCTTGCGGAGACACGAGCGAAGCTCCCCAGGGGTTCGGCGGCGGCCACCGTGAGTGAAGGCGCGCTGAAGTGCGAGGCGGGCGAAGCTCGTGGCGTAATCGGGCGGCACCGATCGCGCGGCGTCGAGGATGACCTTCGCATGCGCCTCGCCGATCTTCGCGTCCTCAAGGGCGTCGAGCGTTTCCCAGTGAGGGCCGCAGAGATCGATCGCGTCGTGGAGGAGCCGGGCAGCGGCATGCTCGGAAACCGAGGTGGCGGTCGCCACCTCGGTCACGGCGAGCGCGTGGGCCTCCTCTCCGTCGAATCGCGGCGGCTGAGCTTCGCTCCTCCCGAACTCCTCCTCGCCAATGGCGTCGGCGACCCGTGCGAGCGCCCGCATCTTCATGGCGGTGACCCAGGCAATCACTTCGTCGGCGGCCACGGCGAGCTCGAGTGCTCGCGATGCGTCCAGGAACGACGCGACTGGGACACGGAGCTCCCCAGCGAACGGCGACTCAGTCTCGGGAGAGAACACGACGGACGGCAGCCACGGGTCAGCGGTCTCGTCGACTGCCTCAACAGCCATGTTCCCCACCCCCCTGAAGATGAATCCAGACTATTCAGGGGGTCCGACATTTTGGCGTCAGTCGACCGAAGTGAGGCAGACGATGTGCCCGTCCGCGTCGCGGACCACGGCCACGTCCTCGCCCCACGGCTGGCGCACGGGCGGATCGACGACGACGCCGCTCAGGACACCACATGCGGTTTACTGGTGCCATGCAATCTCCCGCCGAGCAGCGTTCCGTGATCATCCTCGGCTCGACAGGAAGCATCGGACGGCAGGCGATCGACGTCGTCGACGGTGCCCCCCACCGCTTCCGCGTGACGGCGCTCAGCGCAGGAGGCGGCAATCTTGGCTCGCTCGCGCTTCAGGCCGTGCACACGCGTGCCGAGGCGGTGGGAATCGCGCAGGGGAGCGTCGACGAGCTCCGGGATCGCATCGCGGACGCGTCCGCCGCGGCGGGCGTCACGGACTACGCCCCCGAGCTGTTCGTGGGTCCCGAGGCCTCGAGCCGTATCGCCGCCTGGACCGGCCCAAGCGGCCCGGCCGACGTGGTCCTCAACGGGATCACGGGGAGCATCGGCCTGGCCCCGACGCTCGCCGCCCTCGCGTCCGGCGCCACACTGGCCCTCGCGAACAAGGAGAGCCTCATCGTGGGCGGGACCCTCGTGAAGAGCGCGGCGGCCGTCGGCCAGATTGTTCCCGTCGACTCGGAGCACTCAGCGATCGCCCAATGCCTCCGCGCGGGTCGCGCGGACGAAGTGGACCGCCTCATCCTCACGGCCTCGGGCGGCCCTTTCCGGGGCCGCACTCGCGCCGAGCTCGCCGACGTGACGCCCGAGGAAGCCCTCAACCACCCGACCTGGGACATGGGCAAAGTCGTCACGACGAACTCGGCGACCCTCGTCAACAAGGGCCTCGAACTCATCGAAGCCCACCTCCTGTTCGACGTCCCGCTCGAGGCGATCGACGTCGTCGTCCATCCCCAGTCGGTGGTCCACTCGATGGTGCAGTTCACGGACGGGTCGGTCATCGCGCAGGCCTCGCCGCCCGACATGCGCCTCCCGATCGCCCTGGGACTCGGCTGGCCCGACCGCGTGGCCCATGCCGCGGAGCCGTGCGACTGGAGCCGAGCGACGGCGTGGACCTTCGAACCGCTCGACGCGCGGGCCTTCCCCGCGGTCGAGCTCGCCAAGGATGCGGCGAAGCAGGGGAGCACGTATCCTGCGGTATTCAACGCCGCCAACGAGGAGGCCGTCGAGGCCTTCCACGCGCGCCGCATCGGTTTCCTCGACATCGTCGATACGGTGGAGGCCGTCCTCGCGGAGCATGGAGGATCCTCGGAGATGTCTGTGGAAACCGTCCTGGCCGCCGAGGAATGGGCACGGAAGCGCGCGCACGAGCGTTTGGCTAGCTGAGCCACAAGCTGTAAGGAACCCTGTGAACCCCACCGTCCTCTTCGTCCTGGGCGTCGTCTTCGTCGCCGTGGGCATTGCCGTGTCCATCGCCCTGCACGAGATCGGGCACCTGCTGCCCGCCAAGCTGTTCAACGTCCGCGTGACCCGCTACATGATCGGCTTCGGCCCCACCATCTGGTCCACCCGCAAGGGCGAGACCGAATACGGGATCAAGGCGCTTCCGCTGGGCGGCTATGTGCAGATGGTCGGCATGTACCCGCCGAACCGCCGCGACGGCTCCGTCCGGCAGTCCAGCACGGGCATCTTCCAGGGGCTCGCGGAGGCCGCGCGCGATCAGGCGCACGAGGAGGTCCGCCCCGAGGATCACGGGCGGCTGTTCTACCAGCTTCCGGAGTGGAAGAAGATCATCGTCATGCTTGGCGGGCCGGCGATGAACATCATCCTCGGATTCGTGTTCATGGCGATCGTGCTCGTGGGCTTCGGCATCCCGCAGCCCACGAACCAGATCGCGAGCGTCTCGGCGTGCATGGTGTCGTCGAACCAGCAGACCGCGGTGGACACCTCGACGTGCACGAAGACTCCGGCGGCCGCGGCCGGTCTCCGGTCCGGCGACACCGTGGTCCGCTTCGACGGCAAGCAGGTCACGGGCTGGGACCAGCTGTCCTCGTGGATCCGGGCGTCGGCCGGAAGGACGGTCGGCATCACGGTGCAGCGCGACGGCAAGGACGTGGACCTGACCATTACCCCCGTGCTCAACACAGTGGCCGTCTACGGCGCGGACGGTCAGCCCGCGAAGAACGCCGACGGAAGCTACAAGACCACCGAGTCCGGGTTCGTGGGCATCGGCTCGCGTCAAGCGCTCACGCCGCAGCCGATCACCGCGGTCTTCCCCGCGGTCGGTGAGAATATCGCCCAGGTGACGGGCGTCGTCGTCAATCTCCCGGCGCGCGTCGTCGCTGTAGGGCAGGCCGCTTTCAGCAGCGCCCCGCGCGACCCGAACGGTCCCATGAGCGTCGTGGGCGTGGGCCGGGCGGCCGGCGAGGTCGCCGCGCTCGAGGACGTCCCACTCTCGGCCCGCATCGCGACGCTGTTCGGCATCCTCGCCGGCGTGAACCTCGCTCTCGCCGTGTTCAACCTCGTTCCGCTGCTCCCGCTCGACGGCGGTCACGTGGCCGGCGCGCTGTACGAGGGCGCCCGGCGGCAGATCGCGCGCTGGCGCCGCAGGCCTGACCCGGGCCCGTTCGACATCGCCAAGCTGCTCCCGCTCACGTACGCGGTCGCGAGCGTCCTCCTCGTCATGAGTGCCCTGCTCATCTACGCGGACATCGTGAAGCCGGTGAAGCTGTTCGGCTGAACGTTCCTTGTCCGTGAAGGGATAGGCTGGTGACATGACCGTCTTCGCCGTTGAATACCTCTATGACGCCTCGACCGCCGCGCGCCGCGACGAGGTGCGCGCCGATCACCGCGGCTGGCTCGCGGGCGTCGCCGACCGGGGCCAGCTGCTCGCGAGCGGCCCGTATGACGACGGCTCGGGTGCGCTCCTGCTCTTCAAGGCCGACGACGCCGAGGCGCTCCAGGCGCTCCTTGCCGAGGACCCCTACTCGGTGGCCGGCCTCATCTCGGGCCTGACCTCGACCGCCTGGAGCCCAGTGTCCGGCCCGCTCGCCGCGCACTTCTGAGTCGCCACCCCTTTCGTCCGCAACACCTCGACGCAACACCGTTCGACAAGGAGCTCTCGTGACTTCGGTCAGCCTCGGAATGCCAGCCTCCCCACCGCCGGTCCTCGCGCCCCGGCGCAAGACCCGGCAGATCCAGGTCGGTTCATTGGGGGTCGGCTCCGACTTCCCGGTCAGCGTCCAGTCCATGACGACGACGCCGACCACGGACATCAACGCGACCCTCCAGCAGATCGCCGAGCTCACGGCCGCCGGCTGCGACATCGTCCGCGTCGCGTGCCCGTCCGCGGACGACGCCGAGGCCCTCCCGATCATCGCGAAGAAGTCGCAGATCCCGGTCATCGCGGACATCCACTTCCAGCCGAAGTACGTGTTCGCCGCGATTGAGGCCGGGTGCGCGGCCGTACGCGTCAACCCGGGCAACATCCGCAAGTTCGACGACCAGGTCAAGGAGATCGCGCAGGCCGCGAAGGATCACGGGACGTCGCTCCGGATCGGCGTCAACGCGGGCTCGCTCGACGCGCGGCTCCTCCAGAAGTACGGCAAGGCGACGCCCGAGGCCCTCGTCGAGAGCGCCGTGTGGGAGGCGAGCCTCTTCGAGGAGCACGACTTCCACGACTTCAAGATCTCGGTCAAGCACAACGACCCGGTCGTCATGGTCCGCGCGTACGAGCTGCTCGCCGAACGCGGCGACTGGCCCCTCCACCTCGGGGTGACCGAGGCGGGCCCCGCGTTCCAGGGCACCATCAAGTCCGCGACGGCGTTCGGCGCCCTCCTCTCGAAGGGGATCGGCGACACCATCCGGGTCTCCCTCTCGGCGCCGCCCGTCGAGGAGGTCAAGGTGGGCATCCAAATCCTGCAGTCGCTCAACCTCCGCCCGCGCCGCCTTGAGATCGTCTCGTGCCCCTCGTGCGGCCGCGCCCAGGTTGATGTGTACAAGCTCGCCGACGAGGTCACGGCGGGCCTCGACGGGATGACGTTCCCGCTCCGCGTCGCGGTCATGGGCTGCGTGGTGAACGGACCGGGGGAGGCCCGCGAGGCCGACCTCGGTGTGGCCTCCGGAAACGGCAAGGGCCAGATCTTTGTGAAGGGCGAAGTCATCAAGACGGTGCCCGAGAGCGAGATCGTCGAGACTCTTATCGAAGAGGCGATGAAGATCGCCGAGGAGATGGGGGAGGCCGATGGCGAAGATGCTGCAGCGGGCGGCCCCGTGGTCACCGTCTCGTAGTCGCAGAACCTCAATCCGCACGCTAGGGCACGAGGACACCCTCGAGCTCTGCGAACTCGCGGCCGCAGACCCCGTGGCGAACGTGTTCATCGCCTCGCACGTCCTCGCCACAGGCACGGCGGCGCCGACCCCGAGCGGCGCGGAGATCCTCGGCGCGTTCGACGGCGACGGGGGGCTCACGGGCGCGTGCTGGCTCGGTGCGAACATCGTCCCGGTCGGAATGACGGCCGACGACGCGCCCGCCTTCGCCAATGCCGTGCGCTCCGCCGATCGCCGCTTCGCCTCGATTTTCGGGCCCGCCGAGGCGACCCTCGCCCTGTACAACGGCATCGGTGGGCGGCGCGCGCGTGATGTGCGCGCCGTCCAGCCGCTCATGGCGATCGACGGCGGCCCCGCCGTTCGCCCGGATCCGCTGGTCCGCGTCACGACCCTCGACGACTTCGAGGTCCTCGCACCCGCGTGCGTCGCGATGTTCGAGGAGGAAGTGGGCTATTCGCCGGTCGTGGGCGGAAGCGACAACTACTACCGCCGGGTCCGCCAGCTCATCCAGCAGGGCCATTCGATGGCACGGTTCGGAGAGGACCGCGAGGTGCTGTTCAAGGCCGAGCTCGGCGCGGTTTCGTCGGCCGCTACCCAGGTCCAGGGCGTGTGGGTCAACCCCGCCCACCGCGGCCTCGGCCTGAGCCACGGCGGGATGGCCGCCGTCGTCGGTTTCGCACGCAAGCTCGCGCCCGTGGTGAGCCTGTATGTCAACGACTACAACCACCGGGCCAAGGCGTGCTACGAGCGCGTGGGCTTCGAGCGCGTGGGGACCTTCGCCACGGTGTTGTTCTGAAGGGCCCGCGCTGTTCTGAGGATCCGCGCTGTTCTGAAGGATCCGCGCTGTTCTGAAGGACTCAGGGCGCTCCGGGCTGACGCCCGGGCAGCGGGCCGGTCAGGTGGCGCTGGATGGCGGGCGCGAGGAGCCGCTCCGCCTCCTCTGCGGGGAGGGACGCGAGCGGCTCGAGCTTCACGATGTAGCGCGCGATCATGAACCCCACGACCTGGGTCGCCGCCATGGATGCGCGGAGTTCGCGCTCGGCGTCGTCCCCCGGGAGGCCCTCGGCGACGCGCGCGAGGATCCGCCGTCGCACGACGTCGGCCAGGAGCCTCGAACGTGATGTCGAGCTGATGGTCGCGCGGAAGAAGGCCGCGAGCGCGTGGCGCTGCGGGCCCTCCCACAGCCGAACGATTGCGTGCGCCACGAAGCGCCCGCGCTCCGCTAGGTCGCGTCCCTCGACGCCGTCGAGGATCACCTGCGGGTCGATCGGCAGCGCGACCGAGGCGGCGAAGAGGTCTTCCTTTCCGGCGAAGTAGTGGTGGACGAGGGCTGCGTCCACGCCCGCCTCGCGCGCGATCTGGCGCAGGCTCACGCCGTCGTACCCGTCGTCCGCGAAGAGGCGCGTCGCAGTGGCGACGATCTTCGCGCGGCGGTCGGATGCGCCGGGCGGGCGGGCCATCATGGTGCGCTCGTCATGAGGACTTCCGGCGCAGCGTGAGCGAGGCGAGGATGAGCATGCCGAGGAGAATGGCCGCCATGATCCAGAGGTCGAGCCACATCTCGCTCGTCGGGTTGGTGTTCGCGGTGATCTCCTGGAGCGCCTTGACCGAATACGTGAGCGGCATCCAGTCGGAGATCGCGTGGAAGACGTCGTTCATCCGGTCGCGGGCCACGAACAGCCCGCAGAGCAGGATCTGCGGGATGACCACGACCGGCATGAACTGCACCGCCTGGAACTCCGTCCGCGCGAAGGCGCTGCAGAAGAGGCCCAGAGACACGCCCAGGACCGCGTTGACCACCGCGACGAGCACCACGAGCCCGCCGTACCCCTTGATGTCGAGGTTGAACACCCAGTACGCCACCGTCGTCGCGATCACGGACTGGAGCGCCGCCATGATCGAGAACGCGATCCCGTAGCCGAACAGGAGGTCTGCCTTGTGGATAGGCGTAGTCATGAGCCGCTCGAGCGTCCCCGAGGTGCGCTCGCGGAGCATCGTGATGGAGGTGATGAGGAACATGATCACGAACGGGAAGATGGCGAGCATGATCGGCCCGATGCGGTTGAACGTGTGCGGGACCCCGGGCGGGAGGGTCTCGTTCTCGAAGAGCCAGTAGACGACCGCGAGGAGCAGCGAGGGGACCACGAGGATCAGAGCGATGCTGCGCTCGTCGTGCCGGAGCTGGTTGAGAACGCGTGCCGTGGTGGCCCAGAGCATCCGGAGGTTCATGCCACACTCTCCTCTCGCGGAGTGCCCGACTGGATGAGACCCAAGAAGGCCTGTTCGAGGTCCTGGCTCCGGCCGCGCTCGCGCAGCTCGTCCGGGGTCATTTGGCCCACGAGGGCGCCTTCGCGGAGGAGGAGGAGCGAGTCGCAGCGGCTCGCCTCCTCCATGACATGGCTCGAGACGAGGAGCGTAGTGCCCTGATCGGCGAGGGCGCGGAAGCGCTCCCACAAGTCGACGCGGAGCACTGGGTCGAGGCCCACGGTTGGCTCGTCGAGGACGAGCAGTCTGGGCTCACCGACGAGCGCGCACGCGAGCGACACGCG
Organism: Sinomonas sp. P47F7; assembly: GCF_049332655.1. GTDB lineage: Bacteria > Actinomycetota > Actinomycetes > Actinomycetales > Micrococcaceae > Sinomonas. Next base: position 1,665,830 of record NZ_CP186327.1, read on the forward strand.
GCTGAACTGCCCTCCTGAGAGATCCACGGCCTTGCGCTTTTCGAGACCCGAGAGGCCGACGGCGTCGACCGCCTCGCGTGCGGCGGTGCGGCTCTTGCCGTGCAGCGCCGCGAAATAGCGCACGTTGTCGAGAACGGTCAGGTCGTTGTAGACCGCCGCGTTCTGCGTCATGTAGCCGATCTCGGGGCGCAGCGAGGTGGTGCCTGCCGGGCGGCCCAGGACCCCGAGGGTCCCGGAGGCGATGCGCTGGACGCCCATGATCGTGCGCATAAGGGTGCTCTTGCCGCTCCCGGACGGGCCGAGGAGCCCCGTGACGCGCCCCGCGGGAACGGAGAAGCTGATTCCGCGGAGCACCTCCGTGCGGCGAAGCTTGACGACGAGCCCGTCAGCTTCGATGGCCGCGGCGGGACGGTCGGCCGGGTCTCTGTGGGGTGGGACTGGTGGGACTGCGACGTGGGACATGAGATTGACTCCCAGTTGATTCACCGCTTGGTAATTCACCACTTGATGAATTCAGGGTAGGGCGGAGGGGGATGCCCGTCAATGCCGCGCGAGGGTCGCGTCCAGGCTGGGATACATTGGTAGCTGACCTTTTCCTCCCCACACGCCAGACCGGCCCAGCCCAGAACGGATGCCCGCGTGGCCCTGCGACTCTCCACTCTGTTCCTGCGAACCCTCCGCGAGGACCCGGCCGATGCCGAGGTGGCCAGCCACAGGCTGCTCGTCCGTGCCGGCTACATCCGCCGTGCCGCGCCGGGCATCTACACGTGGCTCCCGCTCGGCCTGGCCGTGCTGGGCAAGGTCGAGCGGATCATCCGCGAGGAGATGGCCGCGATCGGTTCCCAGGAGGTGCATTTCCCGGCGCTCCTGCCCAAGGAGCCCTACGAGGCGACCAACCGGTGGACCGAGTACGGCGAGGGCATCTTCCGGCTCAAGGACCGCAAGGAAGCGGACTACCTCCTCGCGCCGACGCACGAGGAGATGTTCACGCTCCTCGTCAAGGACCTGTACTCGTCCTACAAGGACCTGCCCCTGAGCCTCTACCAGATCCAGAACAAGTACCGCGACGAGGCGCGCCCCCGCGCGGGCCTCCTGCGCGGCCGCGAGTTCATCATGAAGGACTCCTACTCGTTCGACGTCGACGACGAGGGCCTCGACGCGAGCTACGCCGCGCACCGTACGGCCTACCTGCGGATCTTCGAGCGCCTCGGCCTCGAGGTCGTCCCGGTCAAGGCGACCGCCGGCGCGATGGGCGGCTCGAAGAGCGAGGAGTTCCTCCACCCGACCGAGATCGGCGAGGACACGTTCGTACGCTCGCCGGGCGGTTACGCGGCCAACGTCGAGGCCGTCACGACGGTCGTGCCCCGCGCGATCGACTACACGAACGCGCCGGCCGCCCAGGTCCTCGACACCCCCGACACCCCCACGATCGAGACGCTGGTCGAGGCGTCGCAGACCGTCTTCCCGAACACCGAGCGCGAGTGGACGGCAGCGGACACGCTCAAGAACGTCGTGCTCACCGTCACGCTCCCCACGGGGGAGAAGCAGCTCGTGGTCATCGGGGTGCCCGGCGACCGCGCCGTTGACCTCAAGCGCGTCGAGGCGAACCTGGGCGCGTTCCTGCCGATCGCGGGCGAGATCGGCCTCGAGGCCGCGAACGACGACGAGCTCAAGTCCCAGCCCCTCATCGTCAAGGGCTATCTCGGCCCGGGCCTCGACCCCGACGACGCGCTCTTGGGCCTTGACGGCAAGTCGGGGCTCCTCTACCTCGTGGACCCGCGGGTGGTCTCCGGCAGCTCGTGGATCACGGGCGCCAACCAGCCGGGGAAGCACGTGTACGGACTCGTGGCCGGCCGCGACTTCGGGTGGGACGGCGTCATCGAGTGCACCGAGGTGCGCGCGGGCGACGAGTCCCCCGACGGCTCGGGCCCGCTCGAGACGGCCCGCGGCATCGAGATGGGCCACATCTTCCAGCTCGGCCGCAAGTACGCCGAGGCCCTCGAGCTCAAGGTGCTCGACGCGAACGGCAAGCAGGTCACGGTGACCATGGGCTCGTACGGCATTGGCGTCACGCGCGCGGTCGCGGCCCTCGCCGAGTCGAACCACGACGAGCGGGGGCTCATCTGGCCCCGCGCCGTCGCGCCCGCGGACGTCCACGTGGTCGCCGTCGGCCGCGGCGAGGAGATCTTCGCGGAGGCCGAGCGCCTCACCGCCGAGCTCGAGGCGCACGGCCTCACGGTCATGCTCGACGACCGGCCGAAGACGTCCCCCGGGGTCAAGTTCGGCGACGCCGAGCTTATCGGCGTCCCGACGATCGTCGCGGTCGGCAGGGGCTTCGCGACCGGCACGCTCGAGGTCAAGGACCGCCGCTCCGGCACGGCCGAGGACGTCCCGGTCGCCGACGTCGTGGACAAGGTCGTGCGCGCCGTCCGCGGCGAATAGCGCGGCGGACAGCCAGTGGCGTCCGGGCTCGAGTCCGTCGATCTCCTCACCGCTCTCCTCGTGGTCCTCGCGGGCTTCTGCGCCGGCTGGGTCGACGCCGTGGTGGGCGGGGGAGGGCTCATCCAGCTCCCCGCTCTGCTCGCGCTGCCCGGCATGACCCCGGTGCACGCGCTTGCGACCAACAAGATGGGCTCGGTCTTCGGCACGACGACGAGCGCCGTCACGTACGCGCGGCGCGTGCGCCCGGACCTCCGCACAGCCATCCCGATGGCCGTCGTGGCGTTGGCCGGTGCGTTCGGCGGGGCCGCGCTCGCGTCAGCCCTGCCGGCCCGCGTCTTCAAGCCGATCATCCTCGCGGCCATCATCGCCGTCGCGATCTTCACGGTCCTCAAGCCGCAGCTCGGCCAGTACACCGAGCTGCGGCTCAAGGGGCGGCGCCACTTCGCGGCCGCGTGCGGCCTCGGCGCGGTGATCGGGTTCTACGACGGCCTGATTGGTCCGGGCACCGGCTCGTTCCTCGTGATCGCCCTCGTGTCCGGCATGGGCTACGCGTTCCTCGAGGCGAGCGCGAAGGCCAAGATCGTCAACATGGCCACGAACATCGGGGCGCTCCTGCTGTTTGCCCCGAGCGGCGCGCTCCTGTGGGGCCTCGGGCTCGTGCTCGGCGCCGCGAACATGGCCGGCGGCTACGTGGGCGCCCGGATGGCCGTCTCGCGCGGGAACAGGTTCATCCGGTGGGTGTTCCTCGCCGTCGTCGCGGCCCTCGCCGTCAAGCTCGGCATCGACGTCTGGAACGAGAACTTCGCCTAGCCGACCCTGAGCCGCGGGAGGCCGCGGGCGTACGATGCAGCCATGCTGCGTCCTGAGGACTACACCGCACCGTTGGACCGGGCCGCCGAGCACGCGCGGCGATGGCTGGGCAGCATCCCGTCGAGGCACGTGGGCCCGCGGACGACGGCGGACGAGCTCGCCGAGGCGTTCGGGGGCGAACTCCCGGAGACCGGACTCGATCCGGCCGCCACGGTGGACGCCCTCGCGGCGGCGGCCGAGCCCGGACTCATGGCCATGCCGTCGGGGCGCTTCTACGGCTGGGTCATCGGCGGCACCCTCCCGGCCGCGATGGCGGCGGACTGGCTCGTGAGCGCGTGGGACCAGAACACGGGACTCCGCTTTGCGACCCCGGCCGTGGTCGCGGCCGAGGAGGCCGCGGGCCGATGGGTCCTTGATCTGCTCGACCTGCCGAGGGGCGCGGACGTGGGCTTCACGACCGGCGCGAGCATGGCCAACTTCAGCGGGCTCGCCGCCGCGCGGTGGAGGGTCCTCGAACGCGCGGGCTGGGACCTCAACGAGCGCGGACTCTCGGGTGCGCCGCGGATTCGCGTCCTCGTGGGCGCGGAGCGGCACGACACGATCGACATGGGCCTGCGCCTGCTCGGCCTCGGCGCTCCGGAACCGGTCGCCGTCGACGGCCAGGGGCGCATCCGCCCGGACGCCCTCGCCGCGGCCCTCGCGGAAGGAAGGCCGGACGGGGAGCACTCGGGTGACGCTCCCGCCGTCGTCTGTCTTCAGGCCGGCAACCTGCATTCGGGCGCGTTCGACCCGTTCCCCGAGGCGATCGCCATGGCCCGGGCGCACAGCGCGTGGGTGCACGTTGACGGGGCGTTCGGACTATGGGCTGCGGCGTCCGCTTCGACGAAGCACCTCATGCGCGGCGCCGAGGAAGCGGATTCGTGGGGGACGGACGCGCACAAGAACCTCAACGTGCCCTACGACTGCGGCATCGTGGTGTGCCGCGACATCGTCGCGCTGCGGCACGCGCTGGGCCTCCACGCCGACTACCTCGTCCACGACGCCCACGGCGACCACGGTCCCGGCGACCCGTTCGAGAAGGTCCCCGAGCTGTCGCGCCGGGCCCGAGGAGTTCCGGTGTGGGCGGCGCTCCGCTCGCTCGGGCGGTCCGGCGTCGACGGCCTCGTCGCGGGCCTCGCGGAGCACGCGGCGGAGCTCGCGCGGCGCGTCGGCGAGCTTCCCGGGGCGGAGGTGCTCAACGACGTCGTGTTCAGCCAGGTCACGCTCGCGTTCGGCTCCGACGCCCGGACGGCCGCGGTCGCGGACTTCCTGGCTCGCGACGGGCGCGTGTGGATGAGCGGCTCGCGCTGGCACGGCCGCGTGGTGCTGCGCATCTCGGTGGCCAACTGGTCCTCCGACGCGGGGGACGCCGAGGTGTCCGTCGCGGCGATCCGGGACGCGCTCGCGGCGACCCAAGGCCTCTGACCGAGAGCCCGCGTCCGGCTAGTCGAGCCGCTTGAGCTCGCGAACCTCGGGCAGGCCCGGGAGGAGCCGCGAGCACAGGGCGCTCGCGGCCCACAGGGACCGCTCGAGGTCGCCCCGATGGCCCGGCTTGCCCGCGTACCACAGCGCGTTCTCGACCTCGCGCAGCACGGCCCACTCCCGGGCCGCCTCGGGGTCGAGGCCCGCCGCCTCGGCGAGGTCGCGGCAGCGCTCGAGGAGCGCCTGGGGCGCGTCGGCGTGCCGAAGCTCGGGAAGGCGGTTCCACAGCATGGGAGCCACCGCGAACTCGGCCTCTCCGACGGCGGCCTGGGGATCGATCGCGCGGAACCCGGCTCCGCCGCCACTGGCGTTGGAGCCCGGCGCGCCGAGCACGTTCATGCCGTGCAGGTCGGTGTGCACGAGGACGTCCCGCCCGCCGCGCCGGCCCACGACGCCGCGGGTTGCGCAGACATCGAGCGCGGCCTCGAGAAGCCAGCGCGGGAACGGCCGGCCGAACCGATCCCACCGCTCTGGCAGCTCGTCGCTCCACTGCTCGGCTCGCGCGTCGAGCCGCTCGAGCGCGGCCCAGTCGGGGCGGTCGTCCTCGGGGATCGAGAGCCGGCGCACCAGCTCGCCCCACGCGGCCGTCGCCTCGGGGAACGGGACGTCCTGAAGGCGGTGGCGCGGGTCGAGACGTTCGAGCACGAGCGCGCCGTCGCCGTCGTCCTCAACGAGCCGCACGGCGCCGTTGCCGTCCCACAGGCGCAGGGCTACGGGCTCCGAGGCGGCCTCGGGGTACGGGTACGCGAGCTTGAGTACGAGCCTCTCCGAGCGCCGCCGGACGCCCACCACCATCGCCCCGAAGCCGGACCATGGGCCGGGATCTGCGTCGTCGATCGTGAGGCCCCAGCGGTCGAGGGAGCGATCGAGGTGGCCGGGAAGGGCCTCGAGCCAGACGCGGCCGGCGGGCGTGCGCGAGTACCGGCGGACCAGATCCTCCGGCGCGAACGCGGCACTCGTTGCCGGGCCTACGGCGTCACCCACGTTTGTAGTGTGTCAGGCAATCCCTGTAGTGCCGAGCAGGCTGCCCAGCGCGAATGTCGCGGCGAGCGCCATCGCACCGCCGACGACCACGCGGATCGATGCGCGGGAGCGCGAGCCGCCGCCGATCCAGGCACCGATCGCCCCGGTGACGGCGAGGGCCGCGAGGACCACGACGAACGTGAGCGGAACGCGGATGGCCTCGGGGAACAGCAGGATCGAGAGCATGGGCAGGACGGCGCCGCACAGGAACGAGATCGCGGATGCGAACGCCGCGTGCCACGGGCTCACGATCTCGTCGGGATCGATGCCGAGCTCGATGTCGAGGTGGGCGCGCAGGGCGTCGTGGGCCGTGAGCTCCTCGGCCACTTTCGTCGCGAGGCCTTCGGACAGGCCCTTGCCGCGGTACAGCCCGACGAGTTCCTCGAACTCCTCGTCCGGCTGTTCCTTGAGTTCCTCGCGCTCCTTGGCGATGAGGTGCCGCTGGCTGTCACTCTGGCTGCTGACCGAAACGTACTCGCCGAGGGCCATGGAGATGGCACCGCCCACGAGCGCCGCCATCCCGGCCGCGAGGATGGGCCCGTTGTTGGTCGTGACGCCCGCGACGCCGACCACGACCGCGGCGACGGACACGATGCCGTCGTTGGCGCCGAGGACGCCCGCGCGGAGCCAATTGAGCTTTGCTGCGAGGTCCATCCCCTGCGGCTCAGGATGCAGGCCCGTAGTCGATTCAGTCGTCATGCCTCCACTGTGGCACTCGGTGCGGGGGCCTGCCAGCGAAGCAAGCCTTTCCTCAGCTGGCGCGAGAGCGGACGTCGAGCGCGAGAGCGGAGGCGGCCCGCGAGAGCGGACGTTGCCCGAGAGAACGGACGCTTCCAAGTCGGCGAACGTGCGCTCCCGCGGCAAAAGTGCGCTTTCGCCGCCACGGCTCAGTCGCGGCTCAGTTCGCCGCAGGCAGTCCGGGGAACGCCGGGGCTGACGACGGCGCCGCGCCCGCCACGAGCTTCCCCGCGGCGAAGAGGCCCTGCGCGGCGGCCCCGCGGCGGTCCGCGGGCGCTGCGCCGACGAGTTGCGCCCAGGACTCCGCGGCGGACTCCGCGACCGCGGCGAGGGCGGGTGTCGGGTCGGTGGCGAAGCCCTGCGGCACCGCGAATCCGGCGTCCTGGGCCGGAAGCGTGACGCACGCGGCGGAGGCAAGGGCCGCGACGGCCGTGAGCTGCCGCCGGTGGGCGTCGAGGGCCGCAGCGCGCGCGGCAGCGTCGGACGAACCTTGTGCGGAGCGCGCGAGGGCGGTCTCCAGCGTGTACTCGGACGCCGCCTCGGCGCGGTCGACGGCGGCGAGGGCATCGGCGAACGACACCCCTGACGCTGCCGAGACGGCCGGAGCGGCGGGCGAGGGGATAGTGGCCGCCGCGCTCTGGCGCGTGGCCGCGGTCGCGGGCGGGCTCGCCGCAGCCGGCGCGCCCGGGCAGGCGCTCGGGGGCGGCGTGCTGCTCGGACCCGTCGCCGTCGTCGCCGCCGACGGCTGCTGGGGCTGCTGGGGTGAGAGGCCCGCGGCGGCCGCGATCCCGTCGGCTTGGAGCGACTGGCCCGCCGCGAGGGACGCGAGGAGCGCCGCCGTGGGGCCATCGACGTCGGGGAGCGCCGCGAGGCGTGCGTCGACGCTCGCCGTCAGGCGCGCCACGACCTCGCCCGGGCTTCCCGCAGATCCCGTCGAGCCAGATCCTGTCGAGCCAGATCCCGCCGAGCCGGATCCCGAAGCGCCGGATCCCGAAGCGCCGGATCCCGAAGCGCCGGATCCCGAAGCGCCGCCGCTGCTCGCGCTGCGGGAGGGATCCGCGCTTGCGCTCGCCCCCGGCCTCGACGCGAGGAGGCTCGCCTGCCTGCCGAGCACCGACGCCGCGGAGGCGAGCGCGTCCCGGACGCCCGCCGTCGTCTGTCGTGTGCCCTCAGCGGAGCGGGCCCACGCGGCGAGTCGCGCGGCATCGTCCTGAGCGGAGCGCAAGGCGAGCTCGCTGCGGCTCGGGCCGGGGGAGGGCTGGGGCTGGAGTGCGACGGCGGTAGCGGTGCCGAGCGCGACCAGGACGGCGACCGCGCCGGCCACCCAGTAGCGCCACGCACGGCGCGGAGGGTCCGTGGGTGGGGTGGTCGAATTCACGGGCTCGATCATCCCACGACTCGAGCGGGCGGCCACCACCGCTTTCCCGAGCCGATAGTCTTAGAGGACAACGAGCGAAAAGAGGAGGCGGACCCCCATGTCCGAGCCTGTCCAGCCGGAACCCGCGCGTCCCAGCCGTCAGGCCGGGGAGCCGCCGTTCGCGGCCGAGGAGGCGCGCCTGCACGCGATGCTTGAGCCTACCGTTCAGGCCCACAGGCTCTACCTCGAGGGGATCACGATCAAGGCGGCCGGCGCCCATAGGACCGTTCACGTCGTCGTGGACCTGCCCCAGGAGGAGACGGGCGGCGTGGGGCTCGATGTCATCGCCGAGATCTCGCGGGAGCTGTCCGACGCCCTCGACGGGAGTTCGGCCGGCACGTTCGGCGACAATCGCCCGTACGATCTTGAGGTGTCCTCGCCCGGCGTCGCGCGCCCGCTCACGGAGCCGCGGCACTGGCACCGCGCGAAGGGCCGGCTCGTGAAGGTCAACGTGATCCAGGGCGAGAACATCACGGGTCGCCTCACGCACGTGGCGGACGACGGCGTGACCGTGGTTCCCAGCCTTCCCGCGGCCAAGGGGGTCAAGCCCAAGCAGGGGGAGCCCGTGACGCTGCCGTTCTCTGGGATCCGCAGCGGGCGGGTCGAGGTCGAGTTCGCTCGGCTCGACGAAATTCCCGAGACAGCTTTCGAGACTTTCGAATCTGACACTGACACAGACGCCGAGGAGGCCTAGTGGACATCGACATGAGCGCGCTGCGCCTGCTGGAGCGCGAGCGGGACATTCCTGTCGAGAAGCTCATCCCGACGATCGAGCAGGCCCTCCTTCTCGCGTACCACAAGTCGCCTGGCGCGATCGAGAAGGCTCGGGCCGAGGTGGACCGCCGGAGCGGGCACGTGACGATCTGGGCCACCGAGGTCGACGAAGAAGGCAACTCGATCGGCGAGTTCGACGACACTCCCGAGGGCTTCGGCCGGATCGCGGCGACGACGGCCCGTCAGGTCATCCTCCAGCGTCTCCGCGACGTCGAGGATGACAACGTGCTCGGCGAGTTCAAGGGCCGCGAGGGCGAGCTCATCGCTGGCCAGATCCAGCAGGGCAGCAATCCGCACATGATCCAGGTGAACCTCGGCACGGTCGAGGCCCTCCTGCCGCCGCCCGAGCAGGTGCCCGGCGAGCAGTACGTGCACGGCAGCCGCATCCGCGCGTACGTCGTGGACGTGCACCGCGGCCTCAAGGGCCCGTCGATCACGCTCTCGCGCTCGCACCCGGGTCTCGTCAAGAAGCTCTTCGAGCTCGAGGTCCCCGAGATCGCGGACCGCAGCGTCGAGATCGTCGCGATCGCTCGTGAGGCCGGGCACCGCACGAAGATCGCGGTCCGCGCGAACGTCCCCGGCGTCAACGCGAAGGGCGCTTGCATCGGCGAGATGGGCTCGCGCGTGCGCGCCGTCATGACAGAGCTCAACGACGAGAAGATCGACATCGTGGACTTCAGCGACGATGCCGCGACGTTCATCGCGAATGCGCTCTCGCCGGCGAAGGTCAAGTCGGTCACAATCGTGGATGAGGGCGCGCGCTCGGCGCGGGTCATGGTGCCGGACTACCAGCTCTCGCTCGCGATCGGCAAGGAGGGCCAGAACGCCCGCCTGGCCGCGAAGCTCACGGGCTGGCGGATCGACATCGCCTCGGACGCGGCGGTGTGAACCGCGTCTGAACCGAGTCTGAACTGACCGTCTGAACCAACAGCCTGACCCGACACCGGGGAACCGGCCGCCGATCGCGGGCGCCCCGGTTTCCGCCCCGTTGGGCCGGGGTTATAGAATAGACAGGTCCGGGCGCGCGCCCGGTGGCAAGCGACAAGCCAGGGGCAGTGGAACGTGCAGAATGACGCCGAACCACTGCGGACTTGCATAGGCTGCCGCCGGACTGCTGCTCGGTCCGTACTGCTCCGGTTGGTGCGGGACCCCGAGGACCCTCAACGCGTCGTCGTCGATCCGCGCCGCCGACTGCCCGGTCGAGGTGCTTGGCTGCACCCCGACCGGACATGCCTGACGCAAGCCGTCAAACGCCGAGCGTTCCAGCGCGCCTTCCGGGGCGCGGTGGACCATGCGGCGGTCGACGACTTCTTCGGCACCACCGTGCAGGCCACCGCCAGCACGAGCACCGTCCAAGCTGAAAGCGGGTCAGAAATCTGATGGAAACCCGATGAGTCCCCGTCCGATGAGCGCGTAGCGATGAACAAGTTGCGCGCCGCCGACGGCCTCGCAGCACGGCCACTGAGGTTCTCAGTGATGTCTGTCGAGGCCTGCAGCAAGCAGTAGACGGTCCACGCCTGGCTCGGCGCGGACCGAGACAGGAGAAATGTGGCCAAGGTCCGCGTACACGAGCTCGCCAAAGAGCTCGGTATCACCTCTAAGGACGCCCTCTCGAAGCTCCAGGAGCTCGGTGAGTTTGTGCGTTCTGCGTCCTCGACGATCGAGGCGCCCGTCGTGAAGAAGCTTCGCGACGCCTATCCCTCTGGCGGGGCAAAGCCCGCCACACCCCGCGCGTCGGCCGCCCCAGCGCCCGCGCGCCCCGCCGCGCCCAAGCCGGCAACGCAGAAGGCCCCGGCGCCCGCTCCGGCGGCTCCCACCGCCTCGGCACCTTCCGCGGCACCTGCGGCGGCTCCCGCTCGAGACGGCGCCATGAAGCCCGGTCCGGCTCGGCCGGCAGCGCCCGCTCGCCCGTCGCAGGGCCAGCAGGGCCAGTCGACCCGCCCGGCACCGGCACCCCGCCCGTCGTCGGACGCTCCGCGTCCCGGTGCCCGCCCTGCGGCGCCCGGTCCGCGCCCGTCGGCGACCCCGGGTTCGCGCTCGGGCGGACCCCGCCCCGGCAACAACCCGTTCTCCTCGTCGCAGGGCATGCAGCGCCCGGGCCGCGAGGAGCGCGCTCCGCGCCCCGGCAACAACCCGTTCGCGACGTCGCAGGGCATGCCGCGTCCGGGCGGCTCTCGCGACGGCGACCGTCCGGGCGGTCCGCGCCCGGCGCCCCGTCCGGGTGGCACCTCCGGCATCCCGCGGCCCGGCGCGCCGCGCTCGGGCGCTCCGCGTCCCGGCGGCACCGGCGGCCGTCCCGGCGGCTCCGGCGGTCCCGTCCCGGTGGTTCGGGCGGTCCCGTCCGGCGGTTCGGGCGGTCCGCGTCCGAACCCCGGCATGACGCCGGCCCGCACTGAGCGTCCCCAGCCGGGCGCGCGTCCCGCCGGCACCGGCGGCCGCGGCCCGGGACGTCCGGGTGGCGGCGCCCCAGGGCCGGCGGCGGCCCCGCGGGCGGCGGCTTCGGCAAGGGCGGCCGCGGACGCGGCGGCACACAGGGTGCGTTCGGCAAGGGCGGTGCCGGTCGCGGCAAGCAGCGCAAGTCGAAGCGCGCAAAGCGCCAGGAACTGGAGCAGATGAGCGCTCCGTCACTGGGCGGCGTTTCGGTTCCGCGCGGCGACGGCGACACGATCGTGCGCCTCCGCCGCGGTGCGTCCATCACGGACTTCGCGGAGAAGATCGATGCGAACCCGGCCTCGCTCGTGACGGTGCTCTTCCACCTCGGCGAGATGGCCACGGCCACGCAGTCGCTCGACGAGGAAACGTTCGGCGTGCTGGGCGAGGAGCTCGGCTACAAGATCCAGGTCGTCTCGCCGGAGGACGAGGAGCGCGAGCTGCTCGAGTCGTTCGACATCGACCTCGACGCCGAGCTTGAGGCCGAGACGGACGAGGACCTCGAGGTCCGCCCGGCCGTCGTGACCGTCATGGGCCACGTCGACCACGGTAAGACGCGCCTCCTCGACGCCATCCGCCACACCAATGTGGTCGATGACGAGCACGGCGGCATCACGCAGCACATCGGTGCGTACCAGATCTCGTTCGAGCACGAGGGCGATCCGCGCAAGCTGACCTTCATCGACACCCCTGGTCACGAGGCGTTCACCGCCATGCGTGCCCGTGGTGCGCAGGTCACCGACATCGCGGTGCTCGTCGTGGCTGCGGACGACGGCGTCATGCCGCAGACGGTCGAGGCGCTCAACCACGCCCAGGCCGCCGGCGTGCCGATCGTCGTCGCGGTCAACAAGATCGACAAGGAGGGCGCCAACCCGGACAAGGTCCGTGGCCAGCTCACCGAGTACGGTCTCGTGCCCGAGGAGTACGGCGGCGACACGATGTTCGTGGACGTCTCCGCGCGCCAGAACCTGCACATCGACGATCTGCTGTCCGCGGTCCTGCTCACGGCAGATGCCGCGCTCGACCTCCGGGCGAACCCGAACAAGGACGCCCGCGGCGTCGCGATCGAGGCCAACCTCGACCGCGGCCGTGGCGCCGTGGCGACGGTCCTCGTCCAGTCGGGCACGCTCCGCGTGGGCGACAACATGGTCGCGGGCACGGCCCACGGGCGCGTCCGGGCGATGTTCGACGAAGACGGGGAGCCGGTCGAGGTCGCGCTTCCGTCGCGTCCGGTCCAGGTCCTGGGCCTCTCCTCGGTCCCGCGCGCAGGCGACACGTTCCTCGTGACGGAGGACGAGCGCACTGCCCGCCAGATCGCCGGGAAGCGCGAGGCCGCCGAGCGCAACGCCCAGCTCGCGAAGCGCCGCAAGCGGATCAGCCTCGAGGACTTCGACAAGGCTGTGGCCGAGGGCAAGATCGACACCCTCAACCTCATCCTCAAGGGCGACGTCTCGGGTGCCGTCGAGGCGCTCGAGGACTCGCTGCTGAAGATCGACGTCGGCGAAGAGGTCCAGCTGCGCGTGATCCACCGCGGCGTCGGCGCGATCACGCAGAACGATGTCAACCTCGCAACGGTCGACAACGCGATCATCATCGGCTTCAACGTCCGCCCCGCGGAGCGTGTCGCCGAGCTCGCGGACCGCGAGGGCGTGGACATGCGCTTCTACTCGGTCATCTACGCGGCCATCGAGGACATCGAGCTCGCCCTCAAGGGCATGCTCAAGCCGGAGTACGAGGAGGTGCAGCTCGGTACCGCCGAGGTGCGCGAGATCTTCAAGTCCTCCAAGTTCGGCAACATCGCCGGCTCGATCGTCCGCAGCGGGATCATCCGTCGCAACTCGAAGGCACGGCTCCTGCGCGACGGCGTCGTGATCGCCGAGAACCTCTCGATCGAATCGCTCAAGCGGTTCAAGGATGACGCAACCGAGGTCCGCGAGGGCTTCGAATGCGGTATCGGCCTGGGGTCGTTCAACGACATCCAGCTCGAGGACATCGTCGAGACGTTCGAGATGCGCGAGAAGCCGCGCGTCTGAGAAGTGCCCGCCGAGAAGGGGCCCCGCGAGCGCGGGGCCCCTTCTACGGTCCCCACGGACCAGATTCTCTGAGAAGGAGTTCACCATGGCAGATCCCGCCCGCGCTGCGCGTCTGGCGCAGCGGATCAGGGTGGTCGTGGCCGAAGCCCTGCGCAAGTCCGTCAAGGACGATCGCGCCGAGGCGATTACGGTCACCGATGCCCGCGTGACGAGCGACCTGCAGCACGCCACCGTCTACTACACCGTATTCGGCGATTCGGCCGCGCAGGAGGGCGCCCGCGAGGTGCTCGACGCCAAGAAAGGCGTTCTGCGCCGCGAGGTGGGTCGCAACCTCACGATCCGCCTCACGCCGACGCTCGAGTTCGTCGCGGACGAGGTTCCCGTCAACGCGTCCCACGTCGAGGACCTCCTGCGGCAGGCCCACGCGCGTGACGCAGAGGTGGCCAAGCTCGCCGAGGGTGCCCACCACGCGGGCGACGCCGATCCCTACCGCAAGCCCGAGGCCCACGAGGACGGCAGCGGCGCCGAGCACGAATCCGAGTTCGACGACGTCGACATCGACGCGGAGTAAGTTCGCCGCGCAGTAAAGCCGACGCCACGTAACGCCCTACCATAGGCCGTATGGGTCAAGAGGATCCCGCTGCGGCCTATCTTGAGCGCGCCGTCGACCTCGCCGTGGCGAACGTGGCCGACGGCGGCGGACCGTTCGGCGCCGTCGTCGTGATGGCGGACGGAACCGTCTTCGAGGGCACGAACCGGGTCACGCGTGACAACGATCCGACCGCGCACGCCGAGGTCGTCGCGATCCGGCGCGCGGCGGCGGGCACGGGCGACTTCGACCTCCACGGCGCCGTCCTCTACACGAGCTGCGAACCGTGCCCCCTGTGCCTAGCCGCCGCCCTGTGGGCGCGTGTCTCAGCGGTCCACTTCGCGGCCGATCGGCACGACGCCGCGGCGGCCGGGTTCGACGACGCCCTGTTCTACCGGTACTTCGCTGACCAGGACCACTCGCTCATGCCCGTGGCCCGGGACGATCTGGCCCGCAGGGCCGCGCCGTTCGAGGCCTGGGCCGCGTTCGAGGGGCGCGTCGACTACTGACATACTGGGAGGCGTGCTTTCTGGACTCGTGATCGTCGACAAACCGCAGGGATGGACGAGCCACGACGTCGTCGGCCGCGTGCGCCGCTTGGCTGGCACCCGGAAGGTGGGCCACGCGGGCACCCTTGACCCCATGGCCACCGGCGTCCTCGTGGTCGGCATCAACCGCGCGACGCGGCTCCTTTCCTACATCGTGGGCACCTCCAAGACGTACACGGCGACGATCCGCCTAGGCCAGAGCACTGTGACAGACGACGCCGAGGGCGAGATCGTCTCCGAGACCATTGCCGCGGCCATCACCGAGGAGCAGATCCGCGCGGGTGCCGAGCGGCTCACGGGCGACATCCTCCAGGTGCCCAGCAGCGTGAGCGCCATCAAGGTGGCTGGAGAGCGCTCGTATGCGCGCGTCCGCGCAGGGGAGAGTGTCACGCTCGAGGCGCGGCCCGTGACCGTCCACGAGTTCCGCGTCCACGAGGTCCGCCGCGAGCGCGGAGGCCGCGTGCTCGATGTCGATGTCACGGTCCGCTGCTCCTCCGGAACGTACGTGCGGGCGCTCGCGCGTGACCTCGGCACCGATCTCGGGGTGGGTGGTCATCTCACTGCGCTCCGGCGCACGCAGGTGGGGCCCTACGACATCGCCGCGGCCCGCACGCTCGATGAGCTCGCCGAGGACTTCGCGGTCCTTCCGATCGCGGAGGCCGCGAGGGCGCTTCTTCCCGTCCGCGAGCTGAGCCCGGACGAGGCGGTCGAGCTTTCGTTCGGCCGCAAGATCGCGCCGAGCGGGCGCGACACCGTGACGGCCGCGTTCGCGCCCGACGGGAGCCTCGTCGCGCTGCTCAAGGACGCCGGGCCCGCCGCGAGGCCTGAGCTCGTGTTCGCCGCCCACGGGGGCTCTGAGTGATCGCAGACCCGTTCTTCTGGATCGGGACGGGCGTGTGCGCCGTCTCGCTCGTCATCTGCCTCATCGCCGCGGCGACCAAACGCTATCCGGGCGATGCCGCGATCCTGTCCGTGGCCGCCGTCGAACTTTTCCTGCTCGTGTTCGGCGTCGGCGCGATCGTGCGGCAGGCCGGTGGAGATCACGTCCGGGGGGAGGCCTGGGAGTTCTGGGGCTACGAGCTCACGGCCCTCGTGCTGCCCATCGCCGCCTTCTGGTGGGCGATCCTCGACAGGTCCCGGTGGAGCAACGTGGTGCTCGCCGCGGTGCCCATCACGGTGTTCGTCATGCTCTTCCGCATGGAGCAGATCTGGAACGGAGCCTACTGACGTGGCGGAGAACAACGCGCCTCAGACCACCGCCCACTCGCCGAGCGCACGGAGCCGCGGGCTCGGGCGTCTCGTCGTCGCGATCTACGGGATCTTCGCGATCTCGGCGACGGCACGGGCGGGCTACCAGATCGCCACGAAGTTCAGTGAGGCGCCGCTCGCGTACACGCTGAGCGCGGTGGCCGCGGTCGTGTACATCGTCGCGACGGTTGCGATGGCCCGCAAGAGCGTCGGAACGTGGTATCTCACGGTGGGGGCCGTTCTCCTCGAGCTCGTGGGCGTGCTCGCGGTCGGCACCCTCAGCGTCGTCGCGCCGCAGGACTTCGCGCAGGACACGGTCTGGAGCGTCTACGGCCGCGGCTACGGCTTCGTGCCGCTCGTCCTGCCGTTCGTGGGGCTCGCGTGGCTCTACGCGAACCGGCCCCGCCGCGCGGCGCCGAGCCGGTAGTCTGTGGGACGCAGCGGATTGGGGGAGAAGACGCGCAACGAGGAGGAGAACACGGTGCAGATCTGGCGCGGGCTTGACGAGGTTCCGGGCGACTTCGGGCACACCGCGGTCACCGTGGGGAACTTCGACGGCGTGCACCGTGGCCACCAGCAGGTGCTCGCGTGGCAGGCACAGTGGGCGAGTCGGAACGGCGCCAAGACCGTCGCGGTGACGTTCGACCCGCATCCCGCCAAGGTCCATCGGCCCGACACCGCGCCGGACCTCATCATGGGCATCGACGACCGGATCGCGGCCTTGGCCGCCTACGGTCTCGACGCCGTCCTCGTGTTGCACTACACACTCGAGTTTGCGCAGCAGTCGGCCGAGGAGTTCGTGAAGAACGTCTTCGTGGACGGCTTGCGGGCGAGCGCCGTCGTGGTAGGCCACGACGTGCGCTTTGGGCGCGGCAACGCGGGCGATCTCGCGACGATGCAGGAGCTCGGCGCGCGCCACGGCTTCGAGGTTGTGGTGGTGGACGAGTTCCGGGAGCGGGATCCGAGCCCGCTCGGGGAGGACGACGCCGCGCAGCGGCGCTGCTCGTCGACGTGGGTTCGTGAAGCGCTCGACCGAGGGGACGTCCGCACCGCCGCCGAGATCCTGGGCAGGCCCCACGCGATGCACGGCGAGGTGGTGCACGGCGCGGCTCGGGGACGGGCCCTCGGCTTCCCGACGGCGAACCTCGCGCACGATTCGATCGGACACATTCCCGCGGACGGGATCTACGCGGGGTGGCTCGTCGATGAGGAGGGCACGCGCTGGCCCGCGGCGATCTCCGTGGGCTCGAACCCCACGTTCGTGGGCGTTTCGCGCCAGGTCGAGGCGCACGTGATCGACCGGCCGGACGAGGCTCTGGACGACTTCGACCTGTACGGCCAGAAGGTCGTCGTCGAGTTCGTCGAGCGGCTCCGCGGCATGGTCGCCTACCGCGGCCCCGAGGCGCTCATCGAGCAGATGAAGGTCGACGTCGACCAGACTCACCGGATTCTGGCGGGGGCGCGGCCCGGGGCTTAAAATCCCCGGCATGAGCCAGCTCACACCTCAGCCGTTCGAATCCCGAACGTGGTTCCGCTGGGCGGCCTTTGCGATGATCGTCGGCGGGGCCGCCATGTTCGTTCTCCAAGCCGGAGAACTGTTCGCCTCCAATCGCCCGTCCTATTTCTCGGTGGTCGGACCGGCCATCGGCATCGCCCAGCTGCTCATGGCCTTCGGGTGCGTGGGCCTCTGGTCGGATCACGCGTTCGGCGGCGGGGTGTTTGCCCGCACGGGCCTCGCGCTCGCCATCCTGGGCCTCGCTGCCCTCGCCGTGGGCAATCTCGCGGCGCCATTCGGCGATCTCGCGGTGTTCTACGCGGCCGCAACCCTCCTGATTCCCGTGGGGTTCGTCCTCGCCGGCATTGCGGCCATCAGGAGCCGCGTCTGGCACGGCTGGGAGCGCTTCATTCCGCTCGGCGTCGGCCTCCTGCCCATCGTCGTCGTGTTCCCGACGTACGCGGCGGGCAACGCGATCGGCGAGTTCGCGGTGGGCGTGTGGGGCCTCGCGTTCGTGCTGCTCGGCTGGGCCGAACTGCGCGAGCCGCCGCTCGAACCCGCGCACGCCGAGAACTCGGTCAAGCCGCGCAAGCGGGGGCGCTGATATTCATTACCCTTGCTTAGGTGACAGATCTCACCTCAACCCCTGAGAACACGCGCGCGCTCGAAGATGGAATCGTGCGCGACCTCGCGGGCCGCATGTCCTACAGCGGCTACCTCGAGCTCGATCGCCTCCTGAGTGCCCAACACCCCGTGAGCGTTCCCGAGCACCACGACGAGCTGCTGTTCATCATTCAGCACCAGACCACGGAGCTGTGGCTCAAGCTCGTGCTCCACGAGCTCCGCAGCGCGTGCGAATGGCTCCGCGGCGACAACCTCGGCGCCGCGCTCAAGGCGATCGCGCGGGTCAAGCACATCCAGAAGACGCTCACGGAGCAGTGGAGCGTCCTCGCGACCCTCACGCCGCACGAGTACGCCCAGTTCCGCGGCTTCCTCGGCCATGCCTCCGGCTTCCAATCGGGGCAGTATCGCTCGGTCGAGTTCATCCTCGGCAACAAGAACTCCGGCATGCTCGCGGTCTTCGACGCCGAGCCCGAGATGCGGGCCCAGCTCGAGGCGCTCCTCAACGCGCCGAGCCTGTACGACGAATTCCTGCGCTACCTCGCGCGGCACGGCTACGCCGTCCCGCAGGACGTGCTCGAGCGCGACGTCCGGGCCGCCCACGCGTTCTCCGCGGGGCTCGTTCCCCTGTTCAAGGACATCTACGAGAACGCGGAACAGCACTGGGCGGCCTACGAGACGTGCGAGGAGCTCGTGGACCTCGAGGACAACTTCCAGCTGTGGCGCTTCCGGCATCTGCGGACCGTGCAGCGCACGATCGGCCTCAAGACCGGGACCGGAGGCTCGAGCGGCGTGGGCTTCCTGCGCAAAGCGCTCGACCTCACGTTCTTCCCTGAGCTCTTCGCCGTCCGGACGGAGATCGGACGATGAGCGAGGTCGCGTCGGCAAGCGAGCTGACGGGGCGAGCCACCGCGCTCGACGCCGACGATCCGCTCGCGCGGTTCCTTGAGCTCTTCGTCGAGTCGCCGGACGTCGTGTCCTACCTCGACGGCAACTCGCTGGGGCGGCCCCTGCGCCGCACGGCCGAGGACGTGCGGCTCTTCGCGGAGGAGGAGTGGGGCAGCCGGCTCATCCGCGGCTGGGACGAGCGCTGGCTCGACGAGCCGCTCCTTCTCGGCGACCGGCTCGGGGCCGCGTGCCTCGGCGCCGCGCCGGGCCAGACGGTCGTGGCCGACTCGACGACCGTCAACCTGTACAAGCTCATTCGCGCTGCCATCGAACTGGCAGGACGCGACCGCACCGAGATCGTGGCGGACACCGACAACTTCCCGACCGATCGGTACCTCGTGGAGGGCATCGCCGCCGAGCGCGGCCTCACCGTGCGCTGGATCGACGCCGACCCGTTGACCGGGGTGACCACGGCGCAGGCCGCCGAGGCGATCACGGAGCAAACCGCCGTCGTCGTCCTTTCGCATGTTGCCTACCGCTCGGGCTACATTGCCGACGCGCGGGCCGTCACCGGGCTCGCGCACCGCGCGGGAGCGCTCGTGGTGTGGGACCTGTGCCACTCGGCGGGCGCCGTGCCAGTGGAGCTCGACGCGTGGGGTGCCGATTTCGCGGCCGGCTGCACGTACAAGTACCTCAACGGCGGCCCCGGCTCGCCCGCGTTCGCGTACGTCGCGGCCCGCCACCAGGCGGCCCTTCGGCAGCCGGTCCAGGGCTGGCTCGGGCGGCGGGACGCGTTCGAGATGGGGCCGGGGTACGAGCCCGCCGACGGCATTCGCCGCTTCATCAGCGGGACCCCGCCGATCTTCGCGATGCTTCCGCTGCGCGGCATGCTCTCGCTCGTCGAGGAGGCCGGGATCTCGGCGATCCGGGAGAAATCGATCGCGCTCACCGAGTTTGCGATTGCCGCGCACCGCGAGCTCCTCGAGCCGCTCGGCGTCACGCTCGCCTCGCCCGAGGACGCGAGCGTGCGCGGCGGCCACGTGACGCTCGAACACCCCGCGTTCCGCGAGCTCACCCAGCGGCTCTGGGATCGCGGCGTCATCCCGGACTTTCGGGCGCCGCAGGGGCTCCGTCTCGGCCTCTCGCCGCTCAGCACGAGCTTCGGCGAGACGCTCCGCGGTATCGAGGCGGTGCGGGAGGAACTCGTGGGCACGGACTTGCCGCGCGTCATTTGATAGAATCTTCGGTGGCCCTCGCTGCAGTCCGTGGCGGCCTGGGCCGCGCCGGGTCCTCGCTTGCGGGCGAACGGGGCCGGTGTTCCCCGGGGACGCAGCGTCCGGCGGGCCGCACGGCACGAAACGAGAGGTACTGAGCTCAATGGCTTTGGATCCCGCCGTCAAGCAGGAGATCATCAAGGAATATGCCACGAAGGAAGGCGACACCGGGTCCCCCGAGGTCCAGATCGCCGTTCTCACGAAGCGCATCAAGGACTTGACTGAGCACATGAAGCAGCACAAGCACGACTTCCACACGCAGCGCGGCCTTCTCGCGCTCGTGGGCCGTCGCAAGCGCATGCTCGCCTACCTGCACGACACCGATATCGACCGCTACCGTTCGCTCATCGAGCGCCTCGGCCTGCGCCGGTAGTCTTGGAACGGCCCGCCTTTCCCGTCGGGATGCGGCGGGCCGTTTCAGTACGTAAGCGTTTACACTCCGACTACGACAATCCACCGGAGGCTCCGGCAATCTGCGGTCCTCGGTAGTGGCTCTTGGGCTCGACCTCCCGTCGCGCCAAGGGCCTCGATCGAAGACCGGGTTCCGCCGCCTCCGCCAAACACGAACGGAGGTGGCTCTCCCATGGAGGGTCCCGAGATCCAGTTTGCCGAGGCCGTTATTGACAACGGCCGCTTCGGCCAGCGCGTTCTGCGCTTCGAGACGGGCCGGCTGGCCAAGCAGGCCGCAGGCTCCGCGATGGCGTACATCGATGACGAGACCGCGCTGCTCTCCGCGACGACGGCCGGCAAGGCCCCGCGCGAGGGCTTCGACTTCTTCCCCCTCACGGTTGACGTCGAGGAGCGCATGTATGCCGCGGGCCGCATCCCCGGCTCGTTCTTCCGCCGCGAGGGCCGCCCGTCCACGGACGCGATCCTCGCGTGCCGCCTCATGGACCGCCCGCTGCGCCCCGCGTTCGTCAAGGGCCTGCGCAACGAGGTCCAGGTCGTCGTGACCGTCCTCGCGATCAACCCGGACGAGCTCTACGACGTCGTCGCGATCAACGCGGCATCGATGTCCACGCAGCTCGCGGGCCTCCCGTTCTCGGGCCCGATCGGCGGCGTGCGCGTCGCCCTCGTGCACGACGCCCAGGGTTCGCAGTGGGTCGCCTTCCCGAAGCACTCCCAGCTTGAGAACGCGACGTTCGACATGGTCGTGGCCGGCCGCATCGCGGGCGACGACGTCGCCATCATGATGGTCGAGGCCGAGGCCACCGAGCAGTCGTGGGGCCTCATCAAGGGCGAGGGCGCCACCGCCCCGACCGAGGAGGTCGTGGCCGAGGGCCTCGAGGCCGCGAAGCCGTTCATCCGCGCCCTGTGCGAGGCCCAGCAGGACCTCGCCGACCGCGCCGCGAAGCCGACGACCGAGTTCCCGGTCTTCCTCGACTACGAGCAGGACGCGTACGACGCCGTCGACGCCGCCGCGGCCGAGCGCCTCGCGCAGGTCTTCAGCATCGCCGACAAGCAGGAGCGCGACTCGGCCTCCGACGAGCTCAAGGACGAGGTGCTCGCCCAGCTCGCCGGCCAGTTCGAGGGCCGCGAGAAGGAGCTCTCCGCCGCGTTCCGCTCGGTCACGAAGAAGGTGGTGCGCCAGCGCATCCTCCGCGACCAGGTCCGCATCGACGGCCGTGGCCTCACGGACATCCGTCAGCTCACCGCCGAGGTCGAGGTGCTCCCGCGCGTCCACGGCTCCGCGATCTTCGAGCGCGGCGAGACGCAGATCCTCGGCGTCACGACGCTCAACATGCTCAAGATGGAGCAGCAGATCGACTCGCTCTCGCCCGAGACGCACAAGCGGTACATGCACAACTACAACTTCCCGCCGTATTCGACGGGTGAGACGGGCCGCGTCGGCTCGCCGAAGCGCCGCGAAATCGGTCACGGCGCCCTTGCCGAGCGCGCCCTCGTGCCGGTTCTGCCGTCCCGCGAGGAGTTCCCGTACGCGATCCGCCAGGTGTCCGAGGCCCTCGGCTCCAACGGTTCGACGTCGATGGGCTCCGTGTGCGCCTCGACGCTCTCGCTGCTCAACGCTGGCGTGCCGCTCAAGGCGCCCGTGGCCGGAATCGCGATGGGTCTCGTCTCCGACGACGTCGATGGTCAGACCCGCTACGCGGCCCTCACCGACATCCTCGGTGCCGAGGACGCGTTCGGCGACATGGACTTCAAGGTCGCCGGCACGAGCGAGTTCGTCACGGCCATCCAGCTCGACACGAAGCTCGACGGCATTCCCGCCTCGGTCCTCGCCGCGGCGCTCAAGCAGGCCCGCGAGGCCCGCCTGCACATCCTCTCGGTCATCAACGCCGCGATCGAGGGCCCGGACGAGCTCTCCGAGTTCGCCCCGCGCATCATCGCGATCAAGATCCCCGTGGACAAGATCGGCGAGGTCATCGGGCCCAAGGGCAAGATGATCAACCAGATCCAGGAGGACACGGGCGCCGACATCTCGATCGAGGACGACGGCACCGTGCTCATCGGCGCGACCGACGGCTCCTCGGCCGAGGCCGCCCGGGCCGCGATCAACGCGATCGCGAACCCGCAGCTGCCCGAGGTCGGCGAGCGCTACCTCGGCACGGTCGTCAAGACGACCACGTTCGGCGCGTTCGTCTCGCTCACCCCGGGCAAGGACGGCCTCCTGCACATCTCCGAGCTGCGCAAGCTCGCGGGTGGCAAGCGCGTGGACAACGTCGAGGACGTCGTCTCGGTGGGCCAGAAGGTCCAGGTCGAGATCACGAAGATCGACGACCGCGGAAAGCTCTCGCTCGCCCCCGTGGTCGAAGAGGGCGAAGCTCCCGCCGAGGCCGCTCCGGCCGACGCGGCCGTCGAGGCTGCCGACGCGTAGCCGATGGCCAGCGTCGTCTTGCCGCTGACCTCCGGCCAGCTCGTGGATGGCGCCCCGTCGTCGACCACGATCTTCGGGCAGGATGGGGGCGCCGTCGTGCGCCGCTCCATCCTGCCCGGAGGCGTGCGCGTCCTCACGGAGGCGATGCCCGGCCAGCGCTCGGCGTCGATCGGCTTCTGGGTCGGTGTCGGGTCCCGCGACGAAGCCGCGGGGCAGCACGGCTCGACCCACTTCCTCGAGCACCTGCTCTTCAAGGGGACTCGCCGCCGCACAGCCCTCGAGATTGCCTCGGCGTTCGACGAGGTGGGCGGCGAGTCCAACGCCGCGACGGCCAAGGAGAGCACGTGCTATTACGCGCGCGTGCTCGACTCCGATCTGCCGATGGCGATCGACGTCATCGCGGACATGGTCACGTCCGCGATCCTCGACCCCGACGAGCTCGAGCAGGAGCGCGACGTGATCCTCGAGGAGATCGCGATGGACGGCGACGATCCCACGGACGTCGCCCACGAGCACTTCGTCGCGGCGGTGCTCGGCGAGCATCCGCTCGGGCGGCCCATCGGGGGCACACCCGAGGCGATCCGCGCCGTCGCCCGCGACTCGGTGTGGGAGCACTACCGCCGCTACTACCGTCCGTCCGAGCTCGTGGTCACCGCGGCCGGCGGGCTCGACCACGGCACCGTATGCCGGCTCGTGCTCGACGCGCTGCGGTCCGCGGGCTGGACGCTCGACGACGGCGCCGCGCCCGTCGCGCGACGGTCGACGGCGGTCGCTGCGATCAGCGGCCGGCCCGGCCTCACGGTCGTGAAGCGCCAGGTCGAGCAGGCCAACGTGATCGTCGGCTGCCCGTCGATCATCGCGACGGACGAGCGACGCTACGTCATGAGCGTGCTCAACGCCGTGCTCGGCGGAGGCATGTCCTCGCGGCTCTTCCAGGAGATCCGCGAGAAGCGCGGCCTCGTCTACTCGACGTATTCGTTCGCGTCCGCCTACGCCGACGCGGGCTACTTCGGCATGTACGGCGGCTGCGCGCCCGGGAAGGTCCCGCAGGTGCTCGCCCTCATGGACGCCGAGCTCGCCAAGCTGGCCGAGCATGGCGTCTCGGAGGACGAGCTCCGCAAGGCCGTGGGCCAGCTCTCGGGCGGCATCGTCCTCGCGCTCGAGGACACGGGCTCCCGCATGTCGCGACTGGGCCGCGCGGAACTCGTCTCGGGCGAGTTCCAGGACGTCGACGAGACGCTCGCCCAGATCCGCGCAGTGAGGGCCGAGCAGGTCCGCGAGCTCGCGGCTCAGCTCGCCGCCGCGCCCCGCACCGTCACGGTCGTGGGGCCGTTCGAGGAGACGGAGACGTTCGGCCTCACGCTCTGATCACGCGCTCGATCACGCGAGGATGTCCTTCGTGGTGAACCGCCCGTAGGCGAGCGCCCCGAACAGCGCGATGTAGCCGAGCTGCAGCAGGGCGTTGTCTCCGAACGAGCCCCACGCGATCGGCTCGCGCAGGAGGTCCGCGACGGCGAGCCAGTGGTCGCTGAACAGCCACGGGTGCAGCCAGTCGAGCTGGTCGAGCGCGTCGAGGACCTGCGAGACGACCGCGAGGACGATCGTCGCGGCCATCGCCCCGACGGGCACGCTCGTCATGGTCGAGGCGAACAGGCCGATCGCGGAGAGACCGAGCAGCGACACCGTGACGTATCCCGCCATGAGCAGGAGCCGCCCGAACGCCTCGGCCGGACTGATCGTGTCCCCCGAGAGGAGCGTCGCCTGGCCGAGCGGGAACAGCACGGCTCCCGCGATCGTCCCGCCGACGACGACGGCGAGCGCCGCCGCGGCACAGAACACGGCGGACGTGAGGTACTTGATCACGAGGAGGCGCACCCTGCCGGCCGGGGCGGCGAGCAGGTAGCGCAGCGTGCCGAGGTTCGCCTCGCCCGCGATCGTGTCCCCGGCGACCACCCCGACCGTGAGCGGCAGGAACAGCGGCGTGCACACCACGAGCCCGACGACTCCCGCGAACAGCCCGTTGTGCGTGATCTGGTCCAGGAACGCGGGGCCGCGGCCGCTCGAAGCCCCCCGGGGCGAGAACCGCACGGCGAGGCCGATGAGCACGGGGACGGCCGCGAGCGCCGCGAGCATGGCCCACGTGCGCCAGCGGCGGAACAGGACCGAGAGCTCCGAGAGGAACAGCCGGAAGCCCGCCGGCACGCTATCCAGCGACATCGAACCCCTCTCCCGTGAGCTCCACGAAGCGCTCCTCAAGGCTCGCTGAGGCGGCCGCGAACCCGCGGACCCGAACCCCGGCCGAGACGAGCGCCGCGACGACGTCCTCGGGCGAGGGCGCGCCGTCGTTCGTTGCACTCGTGGCGACCACGGTCCCGGGTGCGGAGCGCTCGGGGGAGAGCCCGAGCCCGCGCAGAACCTCGGCGGCCTGGGTCGCGTCGGGCGTGCGCACCTCGACGCGGGGGAGGGCGGCGCCGCGGAGCTCGTCGAGCGTGCCCTGGGCGACGAGCCGGCCGGTGCGGAGCATCGCCGCGTGGGTGCAGATCTGCTCGACCTCGGCGAGGAGGTGGCTCGAGACGAAGACGGTCGTGCCGTCGTCGGCAAGCGAGCGAATGAGGTTCCGGACCTCGCGCGTGCCCTGGGGGTCGAGGCCGTTGGTCGGCTCGTCGAGCACGAGGAGCTCCCGCGGCGCGAGGAGCGCGGCGGCGAGGCCGAGCCGCTGCTTCATCCCGAGCGAGTACGCGTGGACGCGTTTGTGGGCGGCGTGCTCGAGCCCCACTCGCTCGAGCGCGGACTTGACCCGTTCCCCGCGGGTCTGCGCGGGCGCCCGGAGATCCGCCGTGTCGAGGCGGTGCAGGTTCGCCTCGCCGCTCAGGAACGGATAGAACGCGGGGCCCTCCACGAGCGCGCCCACCCGGGGGAGGACTCCCATGAGCCGGGCCGGCATCTCCTCGCCGAGGACCTCGACGCGGCCCGCGGTCGGGGATACGAGGCCCAGGAGCATGCGGATCGTCGTCGTCTTGCCCGAGCCGTTGGGCCCGAGGAAGCCGAAGACGGCGCCGCGGGGCACGGTGAGGTTGAGGCCATCGACGGCGTTGTGCCGGCCGAAGCGCTTGGTGAGACCTTCTGTCCGGATGGCCGTCGCCGGGGCGTCGTTCGCCGGGGCGTCCTCCGCTGGGGCGTCCTCGGGGCCGAGGCTCACTGGGCCGCCTTGGCCTCGAGCGTCGAGGCCGGGACCGCGCCCACGAGTACCCGACCGTCGTTCGTGATGAGGATGTTCACGAGCGAGGACGAGAGCAGGCGCCCGCCCGAGACCGGCGTCGCGAGCTGCTTCACGAGGGGCTGGTCGAGGAAGCCCGCGGGAACCTTCGCCGCGGGGACGACGACCACGGTGTCCCAGCCAGGCGCGCTCTCAGGCGTCTTCGCCCCAGTGGAAGGCTTGGGCGCCGGCGACGCCTTGGGCGTGGCACCCGGCGTGGCACCCGGCGTGGCCTTCGGCGTGGTGGCCGGAGCAGGAACGGGGTGCTCCTTGACCGTTGCGCCGGCCGGAGGCGTGAAAGCGAAGACCGACGCGTCCGGCGCGCCCAGGTCGAGTTTCGTGAACGCCGCGTGGAAGGCCGGGTCCTGCTGGCCCTTCGCGTAGACGTCGACGGCGAGCGGCAGGCCGGTCTGCGCCTCGACGGCGATCTGCACGGAGCCCACGAGCGTCCCCGAGGTCTTCGGCGTCAGGACGAGCGTGTACGCGCTGTGCCCGGCCACGGAGGCCGATTGGCCGAGCGTCACGTTCGTGCTCGGCCCGGCCGCGGCGAGGAACCGTTGCGCGAGCTGGTCCGGGGTCATGACGGGAGTCTTGGCCGTCGCGCCTGCCTCCGGCCCAGCCCCGGCGGGCAGCGTCGCGTGCGTGACCTCGTTCGTCTTCGAGTCGAACGTCCACACGTCGTTGCCGTTGCGGATCGCGTCGCGCTCGGCGAGCTGGTCCATGATCTGGACGCGGACCTTCGTGGGCCCGTCGGTGTAGACGCGCGCAGCGTGCGCCGTGGTGAGGAGTTCGAGGAGCGTGGCCTCGCCGCCGAGCGTCGCGCTCTTCGTCGCGGGTGCGAGCGCCTGGGCCGGGATCGACGGGAGTCCGAGATCTGCCCTTTCCTCGACCGTTCCGGAGAACTGCCGGGCCGCGTGGGACGCGACGAGCGCGAGTACCTGCTCCGGCGTCGCGGGCGGGGGCGGGCTTACCGCGACCGCGCCGGCCGCGAGCACTCCGACGGCGACGACGGCGGGAACGGCGGCAGCAGGCAGCCAACGGGTCCAGATTCGCTTCATGACAACGACCTCCACAACAGTCTTGCCTCCACGCTACGCCGGGGGTGTGCGGGTGTCGTCATCCCAGAGTCGTACGTTCGCGGCAGGTATTCGCGGCGGCCGTCAGCCGCCCGCGAACGGCGGGAGCACGTCGAGCTGATCGCCCGCGGCGAGCCGCCGGAGCGGATCCTTCGCGGCGATCTCATTGACCAGGAAGGAGCAGCGCCGCAGAACGTCGGCGAGCTGGGGCGCGCCCGGCTCGGGGGAGCGGACGACGGCGCGTGCGGCCTCGAGCGCCGACGCGAGGGTCCCGCCGTCGGGCACCTCGAGCGACTCGGCGTCGACGCCCGCGGCGGCCCGGGCCGCCGCGTAGTACCGCACGGTGATGACCATCGAGCGGCCCTAGCCCCCGATCGCGCTCATCGAGCGGTCGGGCTGCACGAAGTCGGCGTCGCCGAGCCCCGTGTGGTCCATGCCGTGACCGCGCGGCTTGAGCCACATGGCGTCCTGCCACAGCGAGGCGATGTCGTGGTCGCTCGCACCCGAGCGGAGCAGGCCGCGCAGGTCGACCTCCTCGTGCGAGAAGAGGCAGCTCATGACCTTGCCCTCGGCCGTGATGCGGGTCCGCTTGCAGTCGGCGCAGAACGGTTCCGTGACGGACGCGATGATGCCGACGGTGCCCAGAAGGTCGTCGTCAGGGCCCCGCACCTCGAAGCGCTCGGCGGGGGCGCCGTCGCGCGCCCTGGCATCGGGGGAGAGCCGGAAGCGCTCGCCGAGCATCGCGCGGATCTCCGCCGCGGTGACCATGCCCTCGCGCGTCCAGCCGTGGTCGGCGTCGAGAGGCATCTGTTCGATGAACCGCAGCTCGTAGTCGCGCTCGAGGCACCATGCGAGGAGGTCCGGTGCATCCGCGTCGTTGATGCCGCGCATCAGCACGGAATTGATCTTGATGGGTCCAAGGCCCGCGGCGTCGGCGGCCTCGATGCCCGCGAGCACACGGTCGAAGAACGGCCGGCGCGCGAGCTTCTCGAACGTCTCGGGATGGAGCGTGTCGAGGGAGATGTTGATGCGCGTGAGGCCCGCGGCCTTGAGCGCCACGGCCTTCTTGTCGAGCCCCACGGCGTTCGTCGTGAGCGCGATCGGCAGCTCGGGATGGGCCGCGCGGAGGGCCGCGACGATCTCGACGACGTCGGCGCGTACGAGCGGCTCGCCGCCCGTGAGGCGCAGCTCGCGGACGCCGAGCACGCGCACGCCGATCCCCACGATGCGCACGATCTCCTCCGCGGAGAGCACCGCGTCCTTCGCGAGCCACGGGAGCCCTTCTGCGGGCATGCAGTAGGAGCAGCGCAGATTGCATTTGTCGGTGAGTGAGAGCCGCAGGTCCGTCGCGACCCGGCCGTAGCGGTCGCGGAGACCATCGAACGCCGGGCGGTCGGCCCGCTGGCCCTGGGCCCGCTGGCTCGCCGGCAGGAGCGGCATGCCGAGCTGCACAGTCATAGATCTACGGTACGCCAGCCGACCTATTCTGGAGACATGGGACCCCAAGGTGCGCGGCATCTGAACTGGTGGGCGGCCGCGGCCGGCGTGCTCTCCGCCGTCGCCGGCGTCCTGTCGGGGGAGCTGCTCGCGGGCCTCGCGAGCCCCTCTCTGAGCCCGGTCTCCGCGGTCGGGGGCGCGGTGGTCGATTTCGCCCCGCCTGCGGCCAAGGACTGGGCCATCCAGACGTTCGGGACGGGCGACAAGGCGTTCCTCGTGACCGTGATCGGCGTCCTCCTCGTGGCCCTCGGGGCCGCAGCCGGAATCCTCGAGCTGAGGCGGCCGGGCGCGGGCGCGGGCCTCGCGGCGCTCATCGGGGTCGGGGGCGTCGCGGCCGTCGCGACGCGCTCCCTCGTGAGCCCCCTCGCGCTCGCGTGCGCGGTGGCGGCCGGGATCGTCGCCGTTGCCATGGTGCGCTGGCTCGTCCGGCGTCTCCGGAGCGAGGCGGGGCGGGGTCAGCCAGACCCGGGCCTCGCGCGCCGCAGCTTCCTGCGAGCGATGGCGGGCAGCGCCGTCGCCGTCGCGCTCGGCGCGGTCTTCGCAGGCGTGCTGCGGGGAACGGCGCTCGCGGCGAGCGCCGCTCGCGAGGCGCTGCGGCTCCCGTCGCCGTCGTCGGCCGCGCCCAGCCTCCCGGACGGCGCTGATCTCCGGGTCCCCGGTGTTTCCCCGCTCGTGACGCCGAACGCCACCTTCTACCGCATCGACACGGCCCTCGTGGTCCCCTCCGTGGACCCGAACGGATGGAAGCTGCAAGTGACGGGGATGGTCGAGCAGCCCGTCACGATCACATGGCAGGACCTTCTGGCCAAGCCGCTCATCGAGCGCTACGTGACGATCGCGTGTGTGTCGAACGAGGTGGGCGGCGATCTCATCGGGAACGCGCGGTGGCT
Organism: Sinomonas sp. P47F7; assembly: GCF_049332655.1. GTDB lineage: Bacteria > Actinomycetota > Actinomycetes > Actinomycetales > Micrococcaceae > Sinomonas. The sequence continues at coordinate 1,695,236 of NZ_CP186327.1, forward strand.
CGGCTGGCCCGTGCGCGAGCTCCTCGCGCAGGCGCGGCCCAAGGCCGGCGCGGACATGGTGCTCTCTCGCAGCGTCGACGGCTTCACGGCGGGAACCCCGCTCGAGGTGCTCATGGATCCAGGCGTCGACGCGATCCTCGCGATCGGCATGAATGGCGAGCCGCTTCCGCCCGAGCACGGCTTCCCTGTGCGCATGATCGTGCCCGGGCTGTACGGTTTCGTTTCGGCCACGAAGTGGGTCACGGAGCTCAAGCTCACCACTTTTGCCGCGGATCAGGCCTACTGGAGCACGCGCGGCTGGTCACAGCGCGGGCCCATCAAGACGTCTTCGCGCATCGATGTGCCGCGCGACGGCGCCCGCGTCGCCGCAGGCGCCGTGACGCTCGGCGGGGTCGCGTGGGCGCAGCACCGCGGCGTGACCGGGGTCGAGGTGCGCGTCGACGAGGGGCAGTGGCAGCCGGCGACCCTCGGAACCGGGATCTCGCGGGATACGTGGTACCAATGGTCGGCGAAGGTCCAGCTCGTGTCCGGCAAGCATCGGGTGAGCGTTCGGGCCACCGACGGGACGGGCGCGCTCCAGGTCCAGCAGGCGGCTCCGCCACCGCCGGACGGGGCCACCGGCTACCACACCATCACGATCGAAGCAGGAGCCTGATACATGGGGACGAGCGTCGCGGCACACCGAAACGCGATCCGGGCGCTTCTCGCGCCGCTCGCCGCCCGGGAGCCCGAGCTCCGTTCCCTCGATGACGCGCTGGGGCTCGCGCTGGCCCGAGACCTCGTGGCCCCCGTGAGCCTCCCGCCGTTCGACAACTCGCAGATGGACGGCTTTGCCGTCCGCACGGCTGATTTCGAGGGCTGGCCCACCGCGAACGACGACGGCGCGCGGCGCGAGTTCGCAGTCGCGGCGCCCATCCCGGCGGGGGCTGTGCCGGCTCGCCTCGTGCCGGGGCGCGCCGCCCCGATCATGACCGGCGCGATGCTGCCCGAGGGCGCGGACGCGGTCATCCCCGTCGAGCGCGCCGTGCCGCCGCGGTTCGCGGACCTCGCGACCGTGACGCTTCCCTCGGTCGAGCCGGGAACCTTCGTGCGGCGGGCCGGGAGCGACGTGGCCGCGGGCGCCGTCGTCCTTGCTGCGGGGACGCGGCTCGGGCCCGCTCAGCTGGGCCTCGCCGCTGGGCTCGGCATCGCCGACGTGCCCGTGCGCGCCCCGCTGCGCGTCGCGGTCGTGAGCACGGGGGCCGAGCTCGCCGCCCCGGGGGAGGCGCTGGGCCCAGGCCAGATCCACGATGCCAACGGGACGCTTCTCGCCGCGGCCCTGCGCGAGGCCGGACTCGACGCGCGCGCCGCGGCCGTCCGCAGCGACGAGCCGGGGGACCTCCTCGCCGAACTCAACGAGGCCGCGCGCTGGGCCGACCTGCTCATGACGACGGGCGGGGTGTCCAAGGGCGCGTTCGAGGCGACGAAGCTCGCGCTTGCCGAGCATGATGTCGAGTTCGCCCACCTCGCGATGCAGCCCGGCGGCCCGCAGGGGATCGGGAGGGTTGGCGGCGTGCCGTTCCTGGGCTTCCCAGGCAACCCTGTGAGCTGCTGGGTCTCGTGGGAGGTGCTCCTGCGGCCGGTTCTCGCCGAGCTTTTCGGCGCGCCCGCGGCGCGGCGCCGACTCACGCTCCCGCTCGCCGCATCGCTCGACTCTCCGGAAGGGAAGCTCCAGGTGCGCCGGGCGCGGGTGGACGGCGGCGTCGTCGTCCTCGTCGGCGGGCCAGGCTCGCACCTGCTCGGCGCGCTCGCCGGCTCCGACGCGCTGGTCCTCGTCCCCGAGGACGTCACCGTGCTGCCCGCCGGGGCCGACGTGGAAGTATGGCTCCTGTGAACGAGTCCCCCCAACGCGATGCCGAGACGAGCACTCACCTCACCCACGTGCGCGCGGACGGCACCGCGCACATGGTCGATGTGAGCCACAAGCCGGAGACGAGCCGCGAGGCCACCGCGCAGGCCATCCTTCGGACCACCCCCGAGGTCCTGGCCCTCCTCGGCGAGGGCGGGCTCCCGAAGGGCGACGCGCTCGCCGTCGCCCGCGTCGCGGGCATCATGGCCGCCAAGAAGACCCCGGAGCTCATCCCGCTGTGCCACCCGCTCCCCATCTCGAAGGTGACGGTCGACTTCGAGCTCAGCGAGGCGTTCGTGCGCGTGCTCGCGACCGTCAAGACCCGGGGTGTGACCGGCGTCGAGATGGAGGCGCTCACCGCGGCGACCGTCGCGGCGCTCGGCGTCTACGACATGGTCAAGGCTGTGGATCATCACGCCGTCATCTCGGACGTCAAGGTGCTCGCGAAGAGCGGCGGCAAGAGCGGCGACTGGTCGCTCGGGGATCCCGGGCCGTTGGTGGGCGAGCCGTGATGCGCCGCGCGGGGATCGTCATCGCGTCGACGCGCGCTGCGACGGGCGTGTACGAGGACCGCTCGGCGCCGATCATCGCGGACTGGCTCGCGGAGCACGGCTTCGAGGTCATCCCGGCCGCCGTGGTGCCCGACGGGCCATCCGTCGGCGCGGCGCTGCGTGCGCTGCTCGCGCTCGCGCCCACCGTGGTCGTGACGAGCGGCGGCACGGGCCTGAGCCCGGACGACGTGACGCCGGAGGAGACGCGGCCGCTCCTCGACCGCGAAGTACCCGGGATCATGGAGGCGTTGCGGCGCGCGGGCGCGGCCAAGACCCCGCTCGCGGCGCTGAGCCGCGGCTACGCGGGCGTCTCGGGGGCCACGTTCGTCGTGAACCTGCCTGGCTCGCCGTCCGGCGTGATGGACGGTCTTTCCGTGCTCGACCCCCTCATCGGGCACCTGTGCGACCAGCTGGAAGGAAACCATGGCCACTGACGCACGCGTGGACATCGTCAACGCCGAGGTGACGCCCGATCCGATCGACGAGGCCGTGGCGCGTCGGGCCGTCGACGCGCCGGACGCCGGCGCCGTCGTCTCCTTCGCGGGGATCGTGCGCGACCACGACGAGGGCCGGGGTGTCCTGCGACTCTCCTATACCGCCCACCCAACCGCCGGGGCCACGCTTCGTGGGGTCGTCGACGCCGTCGTCGCGGAGCATCTCGACCGGTACGGCCCGTCTGAACGGGCCATGCGGGTGTGGATCGCGCACCGTATCGGCGAGCTCGGGGTGGGCGACGTTGCGTTCGTGTGCGCCGTCTCGTCGGCGCATCGCGGCGAGGCGTTCCGGCTCTGCTCGGACCTCGTGGACCGTGTGAAAGCCGAGGTGCCCATTTGGAAAGAGCAGTTCTTCGACGACGGCGGCAAGGAGTGGGTCGCCGCGCTGGGCTGAATGCTCAGGCGTTGGGCTGAACGTTCAGGCTGAATTCTGGGCGCCGCGCTCCGATAGGCTTCTGGCATGACAGAACGACTTCCGGTGGCAGTGCTGGGCGCGAGCGGGCGCATGGGATCCGAGGCGGTCAAGGCCGTCCAGGCGGCGCCGGATCTGGAGCTTGTCGCAGCGCTCGGGCGGGGTGACACCCTCGACTCAATCGTCGACGCCGGAGCCCGCTACGTCGTGGACCTCACCGTCCCGGATTCCACCGAAGCGAACGTGCGCTTCGCCGTCGAACACGGGATCCACGCTGTGGTCGGCACCACCGGATGGACCGCCGAGCGGCTCGACTCGCTCCGCTCGCTCCTCGCTGAGCACCCCGAGACCGGTGTCCTGATTGCCCCCAACTTTGCTCTCGGTTCGGTGCTCGCCTCCGCGTTCGCTGCCAAGGCCGCCCGGTACTTCGAGTCGGTCGAGATCATCGAGCTGCACCACCCGGACAAGGTCGACGCGCCTTCGGGCACCGCCGTGCGCACGGCGCAGCTCGTCGCGGCCTCGCGGGCCGAGGCTGGCGTAGCGCCGTCGCCCGATGCGACCCGGACAGCGCTCGACGGCGCGCGCGGCGCCGATGTCGACGGCGTGCGGGTGCACGCGGTGCGGCTGCGGGGACTCGTCGCGCATCAGGAGGTGCTGCTCGGCGGCCCGGGGGAGCAGCTCACGATTCGGCACGATTCCTTCGACCGCGCGTCGTTCATGCCCGGCGTGCTCCTAGGCCTGCGTTCCGTCGCGGCCCATCCCGGCCTGACGGTCGGGCTCGACGGCTATCTCGATCTGGGGCTCTGACCGCGTGGAGTGGATCAAGGCCCATCGGACCAAGCTGTGGGTCGCGGGCATCGCCCTGCTGCTCGTGTTCTACCTGGTCCTGACGTTCAACCGGGCCGTTCTCCTGCTCGCGGACCCGCAGCCCATCGCGAAGGCTATCGGCGCCGCGTACCTCGTGCTCCCGATCATCGGGGCGTGGGCGCTCGCGCGCGAACTCATGTTCGGTGCCGGGCTCGAGCGGCTGGGCAGGGAGCTCGAGGCCGAGGGCGGGCTTCCCGAGGACAACCTCCCGCGGACCGCAGGAGGCCGGATCGTGCGGGACGCAGCCGATGCCGAATTCCCCTCGTTCCAGGCCGAGGCAGAGGCCGCTCCGAGCGACTGGCGTGTCTGGTACCGCCTCGGCCTCGCCTACGACGCCTCGGGCGACCGCAAGCGGGCCCGCGCCTCCATGCGCAGGGCCATCTCGCTGCACCGCGCTCTCCATCGCGCGGCGCGGTAGCTCGTCGCCACCTACGCGCCCGTCGTTGCGCCACGGAGTTTTCGGTTCGGACGAACTTAGGCGTCGTGGGCCCTGGTTACGGTGAGGTCGTCGCGCCGTCGTTCGTCTTGTCTTAGGCGCGTGATCAGCACCGATGACATGGGGGGACGTCAATGGCGCTCTATCGTTCTGTTCGCTGGCCTTTTCGCCTGGTCTTTCGCTGGCCTTCTCGGCGCGCGTTTCGCTCTGCGGGGCTCGCCGCGGTCGTCGTGTTCGGTGTGGGGCTGGCCGCGTGCGGCTCGGGTCCGGGCGAGGCGGTGCCGTCGGATGCGTCCTCGTCGGGGCCTTCTGTTTCGTCGGGGTCCTCGAGCGCGCCGCCGACTCCGGACTCCCGCCCCACCCCCGCGAGCTCGAAGGGTCCCGCGAGGAACCTCCCCAGGCCGGTCCTGCCGGAGGCCGCGAAGCACAACACCAAGGAGGGCTTCGCGGCGTTCACGCAGTACTGGTTGAATACCGTGACTTACGCATTTGAAACCGGAGACGCCAAACCGCTAACTGACGTCTCGGACAAGTCATGCAGGGTGTGCGAAAGGTTCCTTCAAGACTCCGAAACACTCCACAGCCGGAGTGGGTGGTCTGTCGGTCCCAGGTGGACGGTGCAAGATTTTTCCAGCGACATGACGACGGATCCACACGAGCGTGTTCTTGGTCGCTTTTTGGGAGTCGAATCGCCGTCGACCGAATACACCTCGGACTCGGTAATCGGACGAGCATTTCCAGGGGAACCGTCAGGTACGTGGCAAGAAATCTACGCAGTCTTTGGCGCTTCGGGGTGGACCGTCGCCGAAACTGGAAATGTCTGATGAAACGTGGGATATCGCTGTTCTTGGTGCTCGCAGTCATGGCAGCTTTCGCCAGCGCACCCGCCGGAGCTTCGGATACGCACGGCCGCCTGAATGGAACGAACGCCGAGGTTCACGCAGAGACCGACGGCCGCGTGGCCTTCGATTTTCCGCCTCCGCCTGCTGGGACGGTGGATCCGTTTGTGTACAGCTATCGGCCTGCGTGTGTTGAGGGTGATGGGGCGTGGGACATGTGCGTGGAGGTCAATCGGAAGTGCCGGTCGGGCGGTGACCGGGCGGCCCAGTTGGTGACGTGGTTCAGGGCGCCGCAGGGCAGCCCGGGGTCGTGGGAGCGGCTCGAGCAGGCCTGCATGTTCGACGGTGTGCCGCCGGAGCGTCCGGGTGGGGGCCTGGTGGTGGCGGTGACGGAGCGGCAGTTGCGGGAGCTGCCGATCGCGGGCCCGGTGCTGGGGGCCCAGCCGGGCCGGCACACGCTCAAGGGGGCCGAGACGAACCTGTACGCGGAGCCGGCGGGGCAGTCCTTCCGGCTCACGATCGCGGGCCGTGCGGTGGAGGTGCGGGTGGCCCCGGCCGAGTACCGGTGGTCGTACGGGGACGGGGCGGTGTTGACCACGGCGGCCCCGGGCGGGCCGATCCCCGAGGCGAGGTGGGGGGAGAAGACGGCCACGAGCCACGCCTACACCGCCACGGGGGATGTCACCGCTTCCCTGGCGACGGTGTTCGCGGGGGAGTTCTCGGTCGAGGGCGGCCCGTTCCAGCCCATCGCGGGCACCGCGACGGTCCCCTCCACGCCCCGGGCCCTGACCGTGTGGCGCTCCGAGGTGCGCCTCTAGGAGACTGCTGAAGAAGTCGGGCGGGCGGGGCGCGCCTCCCTGCTTCGGGCCGGGGAGGGTTAAGACTGGCTTCATGCAGGGTCGCGACGATGGACAGCGTGAGTTCCTTGACGTTGAGGCGCTGGCCGGGCATCTGCTGGTTCCGGGCAGCGTCTTCGCCTTCCTGGCCGGGCATCGGCTGAAGCTGTTCCCGGCGGAGATGTTCGAGGATCTCTTTCCCTCGGGCCGGGGCCGGCCCTCGGTCCCGCCCGAGGTGGTCGCCACGGTCCTGGTGCTGCAGGCGTTGAACGGGCTTTCGGATCGCGAGGCTGCCGAGGCGGTGACCTTCGACCTGCGGTGGAAGGCCGCCTGCGGCTTCGCGGTCGCGGACCGGGCGTTCCATCCGACCACCCTGACCTACTGGCGGCGCCGGCTCGCGGCCAGCGCCCGGCCGCAGCGGATCTTCGAGGCGGTCCGGGACGTGGTGGCCGCGACCGGCGCGGTGGGCGGGGGGACGCGGCGGGCGCTTGACTCCACGGTGCTGGACGACGCGGTTGCCCGGCAGGACACGGTCACCCAGCTGGTCGCCTCGATCCGGCGGGTCGGCCGGGAGGTCTCCGGCGCGGAGGCGGTGATCGCCGCCGAGTGCACCCGGCTGGCCGGGCTGACCGGGCAGGACTACGCCTCGGCCGGGAAGCCGCGGATCGTGTGGGACGATGCGGCCGCGCGCGACGGCCTGGTCACAGCCCTGGTCAACGACGCGCTCGCGCTGCTCGCGGCGCTGGACGTCGATGCCGCCCAGGCCGCGGGCGGGAGGCCTGCGGAGGCGGTGGCGCTGCTGGCGCTGGTGGCCGGGCAGGACGTCGAGCCCGCGGAGGACTCCGACGGCAGCGACGGGCGGTGGCGGATCGCCCGCAGCGTCGCACCGGACCGGATGATCTCCACCGTCGACCCGGAGACCCGGCACGCGCACAAGACCCGGGAGCGCCGGCAGGACGGGTTCAAGGCCCATGTGGTGGTCGAGCCGGAGACCGGGCTGACCACCGCGGTGAAGCTGACCAAGGCCAACGGCCCGGAGAACTCCGACGCATCCGTCGGCAAGGACCTGGTCGCCGCCGACCCGACGATCGCCGGGCAGGAGGCCGTCGAGGTGCTCGGCGACTCGGCCTACGGGTCCGGGGAGATGCTGCACGCCCTGGACCAGCGGAAGTGGACCCCGATTATCAAGCCGTGGCCGCTGCGGCCCGCGGTCGAGGGCGGGTTCACCATCGACGACTTCGCCCACGACGGCGAGGCAGGGACCCTGACCTGCCCGGCCGGGCACACCCGCCGGCTCACCAAGACCCGCAAGGCCGTGTTCGGCGCCGTCTGCGCCCACTGCCCGCTGCGATCGCAGTGCACCACGGCCAGAGACGGTCGCAAGATCGAGGTGCATCCCCACGACCTGCTCCAGCGCGCACACCGCAGGCGGGCCACCGCGGAAGGCTTCCAGACCACCTATCGGGCCAAGCGGCCGATGGTCGAGAGATCGATCGCGTGGCTGACCCGGGGCAACCGCCGCGTCCCCTACCGGGGCGTGGAGAAGAACAACAGCTGGCTCCACCACCGGGTCGCCGCCCTGAACCTCAGGCGACTGCTCGCACTCGGCCTCAGCTTCGACAACGGAACCTGGCAGCTGGCCTGATCGCGCCGCAGGCCCCCAGAAGACAGCCTCGAACCCAACGCCAGGGGCACCACGACGCCCTGCACAGGCGGGACGGACCCATGCTGCACCCAGAGCCGACCAAAACCCGCCGTTCGACTGGCCAAGGCGGCACCGATCACGCCACCAGCCAACCTGCGAAGGGAGCTTGTTCAGCAGTCTCCTAGGCGGACGACTGCAACGCCAACCCCCACGGCCAAGGCTGCTGAACCCCCGGATCCCGTTCCGGCGGACGTTCCGGCCCGCGACTGCTGCCCTGACCCGCATCTCCGGTGCAGATTCCCCACGCAGTTGCGGGTCAGGGCAGCAGATGCGGCTTAAGGCAGCGAAGCCTGGGGAAACACCACCCCAGACCCACCGCCCTTTTGAACCCCGCGGCCCGAGTGAGTGTCAGCGCTGGGGGCTCTTGGCACGCGGGCCGCTCGGGGCGCGTGAGCCGCCGGTGGCGCGTGAGCCGCCGCTCGTCGTCGTCTGCTTGATGCGCCCGAGCCGCGAGGCGCCGTGCGTGGCCCATTCGAGCGGGCCGCGCCACCCGTTGGCTCTGAACAGGAGCCCGACGGCGAGCCCCGCGACGATGTGGACGGCGAGCAGCCCCTCTCGCTCGAGGCCGGGGGTCCCGCCTCCCTCGGACCACGCGGCGGCCCACACGTGCACGGTGTAGAGCGTGAGGGTCATCCCGCCGGCTCCCGCGAGCGGTCGGAGGATCCCGATCTTCTCGATCGGCCGAATCCGCGCCAGAAGGAGGAACGCCCCGAGGGCGGCGGCCGAGGTGCCGACGGTGTGCAGGAGGTCGAGCGTCGTGCCCGCATGGGGCGCGGCGGTCGCGAGCCACCACGGGCTCCCGGTCTGCTCGAGGCCGGTCAGGTTGGCCTGAAGCATCGCGTCGAGGGGCCAGTGGCTTGCCTGCGGGGTCGCCAGCAGGCCTGCTCGGCCGCCGAGCGGCACCATGAGCGCCCATTCCGCGCCCTTCGCGAGCGCGGCCGCCGCGGCGCCACCGCACAGGAGACCCACCTGGACGCCCCATCGCCGCAGCTGGAGCCTCCCGATCCACAGCCCCACGAGGAGATAGGCAAACCACTCGATGACTGGGTAGAAGCCGGTCACGAACAGGTCTCCAATGAGCCGCACAGGGTCGGCGAGGTCGTTCCACGTCGGGTTGTGCCCGAGCCGCGCGGGGTCGGCGCCGCCGAGGAGCCACGGCCGGAGCTCGAAAGTCACGATCGGCGCCAGGAGAATCCACGCGATGGAGAGCAGCACGAGCGCTCGCTGCCCGAGCCGCAGAACCGGTATCGCGCACCAGAAGAGCACGGCGTACTGGACGAGGATCACGGCGACGTTGACCTGCAGCATCCCCAAGCAAAGTCCGACGGCGGCGATCACCGCGGCGCGCAGGGCGAGGCCCAGACGGTTGGCCTCGGCGGGCACGCGGCCCAATGCGAGGGATACCCCCGCGAGGACCGCGAAGAGCGCGGCGGCGCGGCCCGAGAACGTCAGGCCCACCCACGTGGGCTCGGCGTGACCGGCAACGTCGGGGGCGATGGTCGGAAGGAGATGTGTGGCCATCATCGCGAGCAAAGCGGCCCCGCGCGCGAGGTCGACGCCCGTGAGCCGCTCGGCCGCGAAACGCTGGCCAGGCGATTTCCATCTCAAGGTTCGCGCGGCCATGCGCTCATGCTCTCACGGTGGCAACGAGACGAGGGCTCCCTCGGCTTCGCGTTCCACAGTGCACCCATCACCGCAGCGGCAGCGGCCCGTTCGGGCCGCCCTCGGGCTTCTTCTGCCAACTACCTCGGTTCGCCGACGACACTCGATGTCCGGTCACTTAGATACAGGCCCAAGCACCACTGAGATTTCGTGCCTGCCCGCTGAGTTGTGTTGATCAGTTGTTATGGTGAGGGTTACAGGGAGGCGGGAAAACATGGCGGCTGGCGATAAAATGCTCACAGTTGGTCTGTCGACGGAACTTCACCGAGAGTTGAAAATTGCATCGGTAATGACGGGATGTTCAATGAAGGACATCGTCATGAGGGCGATACGGCTAGAATTGGCCAAGATTCGTTCAGATCTGAAAGGCCGACAGGCGCCCCGCGCTCACGAGTAGGATATCAATTACCCACTTGCCAGACCATTCTGTGCAGAACGTCGAGATGCTCATTTATATTGAAAGGAGTTGAAAACCATGATTGATCGATTCAGGATCAAGGGTTCGGTCGGTGAATTAGTTCTGGCTATCATCTTCATCGTCATCGCGATTACAATCCCACTCGAGGATGCGTTTTGGGTGATCTTCCGAGCTGTTCTCGTTCTCGCGATAGCGGCCTATGCTGCTGTCGTACTTGTAGTGATGGTCCGGCGCAGAAAGGGCGGGCCAGTCGACTGAAGAGGCTCCATGAAGGGAGGCCGGGATCCGTGCGGTAAGGATGCCCAGCCTCCTTCCTGGATTAGCGGGAAACTCAGCTCAGCGCCCGAAGCAGCCCGCTACTGTAACGCCACCTCCAACGATGCCGCCCCACCAACCTCCCATCAAGAGGCTTCCGAATGCCATGGCGGCCCCGGCCTTGCACGAAAATGAAACTTCCGGAGCCGGCGGTCCGTACCAACCGCAGGCAGGGGTGTCGTGGTTCCAGGAATAGCAATTGTCAGCTTGCGCCGGGGTGGCAGCTATGACGCCGCCTCCGGCCAGGGCTGCTGAAAGCATGATCGTTGCGGCAACTCGGCGGAGTCCCAACTATTCCTCCCGATTTAACTCGATCTTGGTGCGAGTGCAATTTCGATTGCGATTCGAGAGTAGGTGAGTCTACGGGTCGCGACAACCTTTTACCGGATCGATCAGGAGAAATGCCAATCCAGTCGATCCATTTCTAGAGTTTTCATGAATCTGCTGATTTGCAGAATCCTGATTTGATGTTGATGCATTCCGGTGGCCTGCTGGAGTCATAGCCCCTCGGAGGTGTGCTTGAGTCCACCGCCGTCATACGGGTTGGCTCGGGGGACGACTGGCACGCGACTGGGGCGCTCAGCTGCCGCGCGAAATCCGTTGCCCACGCTTGCCATTCGAACATATTTTCGATTACCCTCGAGCCATGGACGCTCCACAGCACTCGGGGCCCAGGATGTCCGGGTCCGTCGCTCCGTACCTGTCCCACGGGGCGGCGGGCCACGGCTCTCGAGACCCTGAAGCGTGGCGTCCGGAGAGCCTCGTGCTCGCGGGAGACCCGCCTCCCTTCGAACTGGCCCGGCGCCTCGGGGAAGCGGATCTGGACGTTCTGCGCCCGGGGGAGCTCATCCAGTTCTCGCTCGCGGCGGGCAGCCTCGCGGCCTGGGCGGAAGGATTGCGCCGAGCCGCCGAGGCGCAGCTCGTCGTCCTCATGGGCGGCCGCTGAGGGCGTTACCCTGATGGCCTAATATGGCCGCATGTCCGCTGAGCTCACCGTCGCAGCCGTGCAGTACGAGTCGAGCCAGGGCGGCATCGCCGCCAATATGGAGGGGCATGTCCGTGCGCTCGAAGACGCGGACGGCCACGGCGCGCGCATCGCGGTCTTCCCCGAGCTCTCGCTCATCGGATATGACCTCTCGCAGCTCGACAACGAATCGTGCTGGCTCGCGAATCCGTCCGCCCAGCTCGCCGAAATCCAGGCGGCGTGCGAGGACATGGGGATCATCGCCGTCGTCGGCGCGCCCGTGCGCGAGCCCGACGGGACGCCGCGACTGGCCTCGGTGCTCCTGCGGCCCGGGACGGTGCCGCTCATCGCGCCCAAGACGCACGTCCACGGCAGCGAGCAGGACTATTTCGAGCCAGGGGACGGCCCCACGCTCGTCGAAGTGGACGGCTGGAACGTCGCGCTCGCGGTGTGCTTCGACGTCGCGTTGCCGTCCCACGCCGCTCTGGCCGCGGAGGCGGGAGCCGACCTGTATGCGGCCTCCGCCGTGTACGTCGTGGGGGAGGAACGGCGGCTCGATCTCCACTTCGGCGCGCGGGCCATGGACAGCCGGTTCTTCGCACTCCTCGCCAACTCCGCCGGGACCTCCTCGCTGGGTCCGTCGTGCGGCGAGAGCGGGGTCTGGGGTCCCGATGGGCACCGCATGGTCCACGCGCGGACCACGGGGCCCGAGGTCGTCTCGGCGCTGCTGTTCCGCTCGGCTCTCGAGCGCTTCCGGCACTAGTCTCCGTTGCCCACTTGACGCGGCGACAGGGTAACGTTTTGACCATGGCTGACTCTGACATTCGCGCGGCAACCTTCGGATCGCTCCTGACCGCGATGGTCACGCCGTTCTCGAAGGACGGCGAAGTCGACTACGAGACTGCCGGACAGTTGGCGGCCAAGCTCGTGGACGACGGCTGCGACGGCCTCGTGGTGACCGGCACGACCGGTGAGACGTCAACCCTCACCGACGAGGAGAACCTTGGCATGTTCAAGGCCGTCCTCGAGGCCGTGGGCGGCCGCGCGAAGGTCATCGCGGGCACCGGAACGAATGACACTCGTCACTCTGTGAACCTGTCGCGCCGCGCAGCGGAGCTCGGCGTCGACGGCCTCCTCCTCGTCACGCCCTACTACAACAAGCCCAGTCAGGCCGGGGTCCAGGCACACTTCGAGACGGTCGCCTCGGCCACCGACCTCCCGGTCATGCTGTACGACATCCCCGGCCGCTCGGGCATCCCGATCCAGCCGGAGACCATCATCCGCCTCGCCGAGCACCCCAACATCAAGGGCCTCAAGGACGCGAAGGCCGATTTCGCCTCGATCACGCGCGTGCTCGCCAAGACTGACCTCGCCGTCTACTCGGGCGACGACGGGCTCACCCTGCCGTGGATGGCTGCGGGTGCGCTCGGCGTCGTGAGCGTCACGGCGCACGTCGTCACGAAGCAGTTCCGTGCCCTCGTCGATGCGGGCCTCGCCGGCGACTTCGCGGCCGCACGCAAGATTCACTTCGAGCTCGACCCCGTGATCCGCGGAATCATGACCCGCGTCCAGGGTGCCGTCGCTGCGAAGCAAGTTCTCACATGGCAGGGAGTCCTGCCCAGCTCCACCGTCCGTCTGCCGCTCGTCGAGCCCAGCGGCGCGGAGCTCGACCTCATCCGAGCCGACCTGGCCGAAGCCGGAATGGATTTCGCCTGAACGCCGGTGCTTAGCCAAAGGCTTGTGCCTAGAAAGAAGAAGCAATGACCCAACTTGCCCTCTCAGTCCTCACGACGCCGCCGAAACTGCCCAAGGGCACGCTCCGGATCGTGCCCCTCGGGGGACTGGGCGAGGTCGGCCGCAACATGGCCGTCTTCGAGATCGACGGCAAGCTCCTGATCGTCGACTGCGGCGTCCTCTTCCCCGAGGAGAACCAGCCGGGCGTGGACCTCATCCTGCCCGATTTCTCCTACATCGAGGACCGCATTCAGGACGTCGTGGCGTGCGTGCTCACGCACGGCCATGAGGACCACATCGGGGCCGTCCCCTACCTGCTGCGGCACCGTCGCGACATCCCGCTCGTGGGCTCCCAGCTCACCCTTGCGCTCGTCGAGGCCAAGCTCGCCGAGCACCGCATCACCCCGGTACTGCGCGTGGTCGAGGAGGGCCAGGTGCTCGACTTCGGCCCGTTCCAGACCGAGTTCGTGGCCGTCAACCACTCGATCCCGGACGCGCTCGCCGTGTTCATCCGCACGGCTGGCGGCACGGTGCTGCACACGGGCGACTTCAAGATGGACCAGCTCCCGCTCGACGGCCGCATCACGGACCTGCGCCACTTCGCCCGCCTCGGCGAGGAGGGCGTGGACCTGCTCATGGCCGACTCGACGAACGCGGACGTCCCCGGGTTCACGACGGCGGAGAAGGAGATCGGCCCCGTCCTCGACCGGCTCTTCGGGCAGGCCCGCAAGCGGATCATCGTGGCGAGCTTCTCCTCGCACGTTCACCGCGTGCAGCAGGTGCTCGACGCCGCCCATCACCACGGGCGCAAGGTCGCCTTCGTGGGCCGCTCGATGGTGCGGAACATGACGATTGCCTCGAAGCTCGGCTATCTCGACGTCCCGCCCGGAATCCTCGTGGACATCAAGCACATCGACGACTACCCGGACCACCAGCTCGTGCTCATGTCCACGGGGTCCCAGGGCGAGCCCATGGCGGCGCTGTCGCGCATGGCGAACGGCGACCACCGCGTCCAGGTGGGCACGGGGGACATGGTGATCCTCGCGTCCTCGCTCATCCCAGGCAACGAGAACGCCGTGTTCCGCGTCATCAACGGGCTCCTCAAGCTCGGCGCGAACGTGGTGCACAAGGGGAACGCGAAGGTGCACGTCTCGGGCCACGCCGCCGCGGGCGAGCTCCTGTACTGCTACAACATCCTCGAGCCACTCAACGCGATGCCCGTGCACGGCGAGACCCGTCACCTCATCGCCAACGGGAACCTTGCGCTCGAGACCGGGATGGATCCGGACAGCGTGATCCTTGGAGACAACGGCACGGTCGTCGACCTCGCAAACGGCAAGGCCAAGATCGTCGGACAGGTCGAGGTGGGCTTCGTGTACGTCGACGGGAGCAGCGTCGGCGCCATCACGGACGCGGATCTCAAGGACCGCCGGATCCTCGGCGACGAGGGCTTCATCTCGGTCATCACGGTCGTGAACCGCTCGACCGGCAAGGTTGTCTCGGGCCCTGAGATCCACGCCCGCGGCGTGGCCGAGGACGATGCCGTGTTCGACGACATCATCCCGAAGGTCAACGAGGCGCTCGAGGAGGCCATCCTCTCGAAGCCCGACCACACTGCCTACCAGCTCCAGCAGGTGGTGCGTCGCGTCATCGGCACGTGGGTCAGCCGCAAGCTGCGCCGCCGCCCCATGATCATCCCGGTGGTGCTCGAGGCCTGAGCAGCCAGGGCGAATTGGGGCCGCCGACCCGTGGTTTTCCCGGGTTTCGGCGGCCCTTCGCGTTACCGTAGGGACCATGGCGACTCGTACCTCCTCTGCGCCACGCACCACGACTCGATCGGGCGCGTCCAAGACCGGCCCGGCCAAGAAACGCCCGGCCGGACGTTCGGCGGCCGTCACGAGTCGCGACTCGGGGCAGCCGTGGCTCACGCGCGTGGTCGGCGGCGCCTGGCAGGGGCTTGCCCACACGGTCGGCGCGGGCGTCCGGCGGATCGGCACGGACGTGAGCGACCTCGATCCGCAGGCGCGCCGCGACGGCGCCGGCCTCTTCAACCTCGTGCTCGCGGTGTTCATCGCGACGTTTGCCTGGTGGGGCTGGCACGGCTGGTTCCCCGACGTGGTCTATGCGGTCGTCAACGGGACGTTCGGCTGGATCGCCCTCGTGCTCCCGCTCATGCTCGCCGTGTGCGCGTTCCGCCTGTTCCGGCACCCCGAGGACCAGCGGGGCAACAACCGCGTAGGCATCGGGTTCCTCATCATGGCGTTCTCCGGGACGGGCCTCGCCCACGTGCTCGGCGGCCTCCCGTCCGTCGCGGACGGTTTCGATGGCCTGCGCCGCGCGGGCGGGATGCTGGGCTTCCTCGCGGCCTCGCTCCTTGCGGGCATCCACCCGGCCGTGCCGCTCGTGGTTTACGGCTTCCTCGCATTCGTCTCGCTGCTCATCGTGACGGCCACGCCGTTCACGGCAATTCCGCGGCGCCTGCGCTCGGCGTGGGACCACCTCGTGGGAGTGGATCTGCGCGAGCCCGAAGGCGAGGGGCACGACCGCAGCTACCTGTACGACTCGGAGCGGCGGGCAGAGGACGCGGCCAAGCAGGAGAAGAAGCCGCGGAAGAAGCGCCGCATGTTCGGCCGCGACGAGGACGAGGATTCGGCGGACAGGCCCGAGGGCTTCGCGGGCGACGAGGCCTTCGAGCGCGCTGTGGTCGGCAATCCCGAGTCCATGGAGTCGGTCCCGGCGGGCGTCCGGTCCCAGGCCGAGGCCGCGATCGAGAAGATCCGCGCGGCCCGCGCTGGCAAGGCGCCCGAGGCGGCGACCGAGGCGATCCCCGCCGTGGGTCTCCCGGGTGCACCCGGTGCTCCGGCAGCGTCCGACGGCGCCGCGGCCGGCGGTGCCGGGCTCACCGGCGCCGGGGGAGCGGCGGCGGCCCACAGCGTGCCGTCGACCGCGCGCCCGGCGGTCGCGCCGCCGTCGCCCATTCCACAGCGCACGGAGCAGCTCCAGCTCGCCGGCGACGTGACGTACACGCTTCCCTCGTCCGAGGCGCTGGTCCACGGAACGGTGCCGAAGGAGCGCACGGAGGCGAATGACGCGGTCGTCGCGGCGCTCACGAACACCCTCCAGCAGTTCAACGTCGAGGCCGAAGTCACGGGATTCAGCCGCGGCCCGACCGTGACACGCTATGAGATCGAGCTCTCCCCGGGCACGAAGGTCGAGAAGGTCACGGCGCTCAGCAAGAACATCGCGTACGCCGTCGCGAGCTCGGACGTGCGCATCCTGAGCCCCATCCCCGGCAAGAGTGCGATCGGCATCGAGATCCCCAACACGGACCGCGAGACCGTCTCTCTCGGAGACGTGCTACGCAGCCAGAACGCACGGCGCACCGAGCACCCCATGGTCATGGGCGTGGGCAAGGACGTAGAAGGCGGCTTCGTCGTCGCGAACCTCGCGAAGATGCCCCACATGCTCGTGGCCGGCGCGACCGGCGCGGGCAAGTCCTCATTCGTGAACTCGATGATCACGTCGATCCTCATGCGTTCGACGCCGGACGAGGTCCGCATGGTCATGGTCGACCCGAAGCGCGTCGAGCTCACCGCGTACGAGGGCGTCCCGCACCTCATCACGCCCATCATCACGAACCCGAAGAAGGCTGCGGAGGCCCTCCAATGGGTCGTGCGCGAGATGGATGCGCGGTACGACGACCTCGCGAACTACGGCTTCAAGCACATCGACGACTTCAACAAGGCGGTCAAGGCGGGCAAGGTCGTCCCGCCGCCGGGGTCCGAGCGGAAGATCAAGGCCTACCCGTACCTCTTGGTCATCGTCGACGAGCTTGCGGACCTCATGATGGTCGCGCCGCGCGACGTCGAGGACTCGATCGTGCGCATCACCCAGCTCGCGCGAGCGGCCGGCATCCACCTCGTCCTCGCGACGCAGCGCCCGTCGGTGGACGTCGTGACCGGCCTGATCAAGGCCAACGTGCCGTCCCGTATGGCCTTCGCAACGTCCTCGGTGACGGACTCGCGCGTCGTGCTCGACCAGCCGGGCGCCGAGAAGCTCATCGGCCAGGGCGACGCCCTGTTCCTCCCCATGGGTGCGTCCAAGCCCATGCGCGTGCAGGGCGCGTGGGTCTCGGAGTCGGAGATCCACCAAGTGGTCGAGCACGTCAAGGGCCAGCTCCAGGTGACCTACCGCGACGACGTCGCCGCCGAGCCCGAGAAGAAGCAGATCGATGAGGAGATCGGAGACGATCTCGAGGTCCTGCTCCAGGCCACCGAGCTCGTGGTCACGACGCAGTTCGGCTCGACGTCGATGCTCCAGCGCAAGCTGCGCGTCGGCTTTGCGAAGGCTGGGCGGCTCATGGACCTCCTCGAGAGCCGCGGCGTCGTCGGCCCGTCGGAGGGCTCGAAGGCGCGCGACGTCCTCGTCACGCCGGACGACCTTCCGGCCGTCCTGGCCGCGCTCCGAGGCGAGGACGCGCCGTCGTCCGCTTCCCCAGCGAACCCGGCGGATCGGGCGCTCGCCGACAACGCCAACGCCAATCACCACCTCGGGGAGCACGAGGTGAGCTCGCCCTACGCGGAGGACCTCGTGAAGGGCGATCTCGACTCGCGCCCGCAGGCCACCGACTACTACGACGAGGACGACGACGACGGCGGCGACGACGCCTGGCAGCTCACCGGCCGATAGGCTTGAGTGATGACTACCAAAGGGCCGTCCCAGCTTTGGAACTTGCCCAACGTCCTCACGATGTTCCGGATCGTCCTCGTGCCGGTGTTCGTGGGGTTCATGATCGCCGACGGCTCCCATCAGGGGCCCCTGCGGTGGCTCGCGGTCCTCGCGTTCGTCGTCGCGATGTACACGGATCAGCTCGACGGGCAGATCGCTCGGCGGCGCAATCTCGTCACCAACTTCGGGAAGATCGCCGACCCGATCGCGGACAAGTTGCTCACGGGCGCCGCGCTCGTGCTGCTCTCAGTCCTCGGGGAACTGCCCTGGTGGATCACGATCGTCATCCTTGTACGCGAGTGGGGAATCACGGCGCTGCGCTTCGTGGTGATCCGCTACGGCGTGATGCCGGCCTCCCCTGGAGGGAAGCTCAAGACGGTCCTCCAGAGCGTTGCGATCGGTCTGTACTTGCTCCCGCTCCGCGACGTTGCGCCCGCTGTCCCCGTGGTCGCGTTCGTGATCATGCTTGCTGCCGTCGCGATCACGGTCGTCACGGGCGTCGACTACATCGTGAAGGCCCTCCGGCTTCGCTCCGCGGCCCTGCGGGCGCAACCCAAGGGGGAGTGAGGTCTCGATGAGTTCGGGCGTGACCGCCCAGGAGGTCGTTGCAGCGTACGTGGCGAGGGGCAGCACGGCCGCGACGGCGGAGTCGCTCACGGCTGGGCTCGTGGCGGCGAGCCTCGCGGACGTCCCGGGTGCCTCCTCGATGCTGCGGGGTGGCGTCGTCAGCTACGCGACGGAGGTCAAGGCGGCCCTGCTCGGGGTCTCGGCGGACCTGCTCAAGGAGGCCGGATCCGTCGATCCCGAGGTCGCGCGGCAGATGGCCGTCGGGGCGCGGGCCGCGTGCGGCGCGGACTACGCCGTTTCGACCACGGGAGCGGCGGGGCCGGAGCCGCACGACGGCAAGCCCGTGGGCACGGTGTTCGTGGGGCTCGCCGGGCCAGGCGGCACGGAGGTGCGTGAATACCGCTTTTCCGGGACCCGCGCGGAGATCCGGGCGGCTGCTCGCGACGCCGCGCTCACGGCGCTCCTCGACGCAGTGAGCTGAGAGCATGCTGTGAGTTTGGGTTGAGAAGGGCGCTGCGGGGGAACAAAGGATCGGGTCGGGGAGTTGTTTCTAATGTCGCCACCCCCGTGGCGGCAGCACTAGGATGAGTCACACGGATGCCCGGGAAGCCGGGCCCCTATGAGGAGCGCACTGATACATATGGTCAAGCAGCCCGTCACCGTCAATGGCGTAGTCCGCTGGCGCAATGTGGGCTTGGCTGAAATCGCCCCTGAAGAGAAGAAGGAGCGCAAGATGGTAGTTCTGCGTCATGAGATTGGGGACGTCCTCCGCGACGTCCGCCAGCGTCAGGGCCGCACGCTCCGTGAAGTCTCGCACAACGCGCGTGTCTCTCTTGGGTACCTCAGCGAAGTCGAGCGAGGCCAGAAGGAAGCCTCGTCCGAGCTTCTCTCCTCGATTTGCGCCGCCCTCGACGTGCCCCTTTCCGCCATGCTCCGCGAAGTCAGCGACCGCGTCGCGGTGGCCGAGGGAGTTTCGGTGCCGGACACTGTTCCTCAGGAGTTCTCCCAGCGCTACGGCCGCGACCTCTCGGAGGAGCTGGACGTCGAACTGAGCAAGCTGAGCGGATCGCGCTGACTCGAGAGGTTCAGCGGCGTAGGTTTCAAGGGGTCGGGCTGATGCCCGGCCCCTCCGCTGTCCCCGAAGGCTGCGCGCCCGGCTCCGGGCGACGGCGGCCGGCCGCCCCGAGTGCATCGTTGAGCCGCGAGAAGTAGTCCGAGAGCTGGGACAGGTCCGTCAGATCCCAGGTGCCGAGCGCATCGCGGAAGAACTCGAGCCTGCGGCTGCGGAGCTCATCGACCTCAGAGGCTCCCGCCGGGCTCAGCGTGACCCGCTGGGCGCGGCGATCGTCGGGGTCGTCTTCCTTGGACACGAGGCCCAGCTGCTCGAGCAACGCCACCTGGCGGCTCACGGACGGCTTGCCGATGCCGATGAGGCTCGCGAGTTCCGTAATGCGCAGGGGCCCCTCGCGTCGCAGGATCACGAGCAGGCCGTATGCGCCGGGCTCGATTTCAGGGTGGAGAGAGCGCGAGAGGGTGTGCGAGATGGCTCGCGAGCGGCGCCAGAAAAGGCTCAGCTGCTGTTCGATCGACTCGAAGGCCTGGTCAAACTCTTCTGGGCTCTGGCGTGGGCTGGACATGACCACATCATAGGCAGCGGACCAGACGCCTACTTGGGCACTGAGTCACACACTGAGATGGGCCCCGGTGGGGCTCGCGGGCAACTGCGGACGGGCCAAGGGAGCCCATGAAAGAATGGCTTGATGCGGCACAGCGACTTCTGGCGGTTCATGGAGGACGAGTTCGGGTCGGCCTACGCGCGCGTCCTGGCCTCGACTCTCGTGCTGACCGCAGCCGGCGGACGCACCGCTGTGGAGGCGCTGCAGGCGGGTCAGAATCCTCGCACGGTCTGGCTTGCCGTCTGCGATATGCAGGACGTGCCGCCTGATCGGCGGCTCGGCAAGGACCGTCCGCTGAGAGGCTGAAGGCCGCGACACGCCGCGGACGTCTTCGAAGATGTGTTCGGTTCGGGGTATTCTCCTCAACAGAGCAGAAAATTCACCGTTTCGGGCCGGACGTCCACAACGGCGGGCGAACGCCGCGTTTTGTCGGCGGGTCTCGGTAGCGTAGCGAGTGGATTGAACGGCAGGCCCGGAAGGGCCTTGCCGAGGCCCAGAGAACCCCGACCGGAGGTGGACCATGGCGGCATCGCCAGAACGCGAAAAGGCCCTCGAAGCGGCCCTCGCACAGATCGACAAGCAGTTCGGCAAGGGATCGATCATGCGTCTCGGGGACGATACCCGCGCGCCGATCGAAGTCATCCCGACGGGGTCGATCGCGCTGGACGTCGCGCTCGGCATCGGAGGCCTCCCGCGAGGGCGTGTCGTCGAGATCTACGGGCCGGAATCGTCCGGTAAGACTACCGTCGCGCTGCACGCCGTGGCCAACGCGCAGCGGGCCGGCGGCATCGCCGCGTTCATCGATGCGGAGCACGCGCTCGATCCGGAGTACGCGGCAAAGCTCGGCGTCGACACGGACGCGCTGCTCGTCTCGCAGCCGGACACCGGTGAGCAGGCCCTCGAAATCATGGACATGCTCGTGGGCTCGGGCTCTATCGACATCGTCGTCATCGACTCGGTCGCGGCGCTTGTTCCCCGGGCCGAGATCGAGGGCGAGATGGGCGACAGCCATGTGGGCCTCCAAGCTCGGCTCATGAGCCAGGCGCTTCGCAAGGTCACCGGTCGCCTCAACCAGACCAAGACGACCGCGATCTTCATCAACCAGCTGCGCGAGAAGATTGGTGTGTTCTTCGGCTCTCCCGAGACGACCACCGGTGGTAAGGCGCTCAAGTTCTACGCCTCCGTGCGCATCGACGTGCGCCGCATCCAGACGCTCAAGGAGGGTTCCGACTCGGTCGGCAACCGGACCAAGGCCAAGATCGTCAAGAACAAGATGGCCCCGCCGTTCAAGCAGGCCGAGTTCGACATCATCTACGGCCAGGGCATCTCCCGCGAGGGCGGGATCATCGACATGGGCGTCGAGCACGGCATCATCAAGAAGTCGGGTTCGTGGTTCACGTACGACGGTGATCAGCTCGGCCAGGGCATGGAGAACTCGCGGCGCTTCCTGCGCGACAACCCCGAGCTCGCGGACGAGCTCGAGCGGCTCATCAAGGAGAAGCTCGGTGTCGGGGTCAAGAAGGACGCCGAGGAAGAGCCGCGGCTCAAGGCAGTCGAGGGCGAGTAGCGCTTGGGTGGGAACCGTTCGCGCGAGCCGGAGGAGGACCGCGAGGCGGACCCCGAGTCCGTCGCGCGGGCCATCCTGCTGAGGCAGCTCACGCTGGGTCCGCGGAGTCGGCACCAGCTCGCCGGCAAGCTTCGGGAACGCAACGTTCCCGAAGAGACCGCCGAGCTGGTGCTTGAGCGTTTCGAGGAAGTCGGCCTCATTGACGACGGCGCGTTCGCGGCAATGTGGGTTCGGAGCCGCTCAGAGTCGAAGTCGCTCTCGAAGAGTGCACTCCGGCGGGAGCTCGCATCCAAAGGCATCGGCGGTCAGAAGGCCGAGGACGCACTCGCTGATCTGAGCGATGAGGACGAGGATGAGGCGGCACGTCGACTCGTCGAGCGACGTGTCCGGCCTGGTGTGCTCGTGGATCCTGGCGCGAAGGACCGTGAGCTGCGCCGGCTCGTGGGGATGCTCGCGCGGAAGGGCCACCCGCCGGGGAGGGCCTTCCGGATCGCTTCGGATGTCGTCGAGGAGGCGACCCGGCGGAGTCTGTGAATACGCCGGGAAGCGGCGTGCCTCGTGGACCGGCGTGGGAGGCGCTCGCAACACTGGGGGTCACTATGCGACGTGCCCGAGGCTTCAGACTTCACCGCGCTGCCGCCGCGGTGGCCAGCGTGCTCTTGGCGCTGGGTGCTGCCGTCCCCGGCGCCGTGGCCGACAATGACACTCCGCCGTCGGGATTCCCGTCGTGGGACGACGTGCAGGCGGCGAAGGCCAACGTCGACTCGGCACAGGCGGAGGTCACCAAGATCAACGGCCTCCTCACGAACGTCCAGGCCGCGGCTGCGGACGCGTCGTCGAAGGCGGTCGCTGCCGGCGTCGTCTATGCCAAAGCCGAGCAGGCGGTCCAGAACCAGCAGAAGGTCGTGGATGCGCAGCGAGCGGCGACCACTGCGCTCGAGAAGCAGCGCGACCTCGCACGGCAAGCCGCTGGGCGGGTGGCTTCCGCCGCGTACATCGGTGGAGCGCCCGCGGGAGCGCTCGACGCCCTGTCCGTGCTGGGCCAGTCGGACGGCCTGGACCGGCTCGGGACCATCCAGATCCTGGGCGATCAGGCGTCGAAGGCCGTTGCGCAGTACAAGGGCGCCGCCAACAACGCGGCCGCCGCAGAAGCCCAGTCGCGGGCGGCAGAGGAGGTGCTCGCCCAGCTCTCGGCCGCGGCCAAGCAGGATCTCGATGCGGCCCAAGCCGCGCAGAAGCACGCACAAGACGTTGTGGCGCAGACCCAACAGCAGCAATCGACGCTCACGGCTCAGCTCGCGTCGCTCAAGGGGACCTCGGCCGACGTGGAGCAGCGCTACGAGCAGGGTCAGGCCGCCCTCGCCGCGTACGAGGCAGCCCAGGAGGCGAAGCGCCAGGCGGCCGAGAAGCTCGCCCAGGAACAGGCCGCCGCGGCGGCTGCTCAGCGGGCCCAGGTCGCGCCGGCCGCGACGGTCGTGAGCCCCCGCGTCGGAGTGGTTGACGATCCGGCGGGGGCTCAAGCGTTCGCGGGCTCGCAGATCGGCGGCTACGGCTGGGGCGGCGGTGAGTATCAGTGCCTCCTCCAGCTGTGGACGCGCGAGTCGAGCTGGATGACCGACGCCACGAACCCGTCCAGCGGGGCCTACGGCATCGCCCAGGCCCTCCCGCCGGACAAGTACTACTCCGCGGGCAGCGATTGGCTGACGAACTACCGCACGCAGATCGTCTGGGGACTCGGCTACATTCGAGACCGCTATGGCAGCCCCTGCGCGGCATGGTCGCACGAAGTGGCCATCGGCTGGTACTGACGCACGAATCGGTGCCCGGCCGGTACCCTTGATGGGTGAGTTCCACGATCGACACGCCGCGCAGCTACGAGGTGCGCACCTTCGGCTGCCAGATGAACATCCACGACTCCGAGCGCATGTCGGGTCTGCTGGAGGCGGCCGGCTACGTGCCCGCCGCGGAGGGCGCTGAGCCGGACGTCGTCGTCTTCAACACGTGCGCCGTGCGCGAGAACGCGGACAATCGCCTCTACGGCAACCTCGGCCAGCTCCGCCCCGTCAAGGAGCGGCACCCGGGCATGCAGATCGCCGTCGGCGGCTGCCTCGCGCAGAAGGACCGGGACACGATCCTCGAGAAGGCGCCGTGGGTCGACGCCGTGTTCGGAACCCACAATGTGGGTGCGCTGCCCGCGCTCCTCGAGCGCTCGCGCCACAATCATGAGGCGCAGCTCGAGATCCTCGAGTCCCTCGAGGTGTTCCCGTCCACGCTCCCCACGAAGCGCGACTCGGTGTACAGCGGCTGGGTCTCGATCTCCGTGGGCTGCAACAACACGTGCACGTTCTGCATTGTTCCGAGCCTGCGGGGGAAGGAACGCGATCGTCGGCCCGGCGAGATCCTTGCCGAGGTCCAGGCCCTCGTCGACGACGGCGCTATCGAGGTGACGCTGCTTGGCCAGAACGTGAACTCGTACGGCGTCGAGTTCGGCGACCGTCTCGCGTTCGGAAAGCTCCTGAGGGCGTGCGGCGACATCGAGGGGCTCGAGCGCGTCCGGTTCACGAGCCCGCATCCCGCGGCCTTCACGGACGATGTCATCGACGCGATGGCGGAGACGCCCAACGTCATGCCACAGCTGCACATGCCGCTCCAGTCCGGCTCGGACAGCCTCCTGCGGTCCATGCGCCGCTCCTACCGCTCGGCGAAGTTCCTCGGCATCCTCGACCGCGTACGCGAGTGGATTCCCCACGCGGCGATCACGACCGACATCATCGTGGGCTTCCCCGGCGAGACGGAGGAGGACTTCGAGGCGACGCTCGACGTCGTCGAACGCTCCCGCTTCCAGAGTGCCTTCACGTTCCAGTACTCGAAGCGCCCCGGGACCCCGGCCGCGGACATGCCGAACCAGCTGCCGAAGGCGGTGGTCCAGGAACGCTACGAGCGTCTCATCGCGCTTCAGGAGCGCATCTCCGGCGAGGAGAACGCGCGCCAGATCGGACGCGAGGTCGAGCTCCTCGTGACCGCACAGAGCGGGCGCAAGGCGGGGGAGACCCACCGTCTGTCGGGTCGCGCCAAGGACAACCGCCTGGTCCACTTCAGCGTCCCCGCCGGCGCCGACGAGCCCCGCCCCGGTGATCTCGTGACCGTCACCGTCACGGCCGCCGCGCCGCACCACCTCATCGCCGACCCCACCGGCAGGGCCGAGTACGCCGTGCGCCGATCGCGCGCCGGCGACGCGTGGGACCGCGCCCAGGCGGAGTCCTGCGGCGTCCCCGCGCCCGGCGCGGTGGCAGCGGGCGGGGTGGGCGCGCGGGCCGTGAGTCTCGGCATGCCGACGCTGCCCGTCCGCGCGGGCTGACGCCGTGGCGCCGGTCGACGCTCTGCCTGTCATCGCCGTCGTCGGTCCCACCGGAACGGGAAAGTCTGATCTCGCGGTCGAGCTTGCCCTCGCTCTGGACGGTGAGATCGTCAACGCGGACTCGATGCAGTTCTACCGCGGCATGGACATCGGCACGGCCAAGATGACTGTCGTGGAACGCCGCGGCGTCCCGCACCACCTGCTCGACATCCTCGATGTGCGCGAGGAGGCGAGCGTCTCGGACTTCCAAGCCGAGGCGCGCGCCGCGATCGCCGACATCCACGCGCGTGGGAAACGCGCGATCCTCGCGGGCGGCTCGGGCCTGTACGTGCGCGCGGTCCTCGACGTCCTCGAGTTCCCCGGGACGGATCCTGCGGTTCGAGCCCGGCTCGAGGCCGAGGCCGAGCGGGAGGGACTCGGCGCCCTCGCGCGCCGGCTCATGGCCGCCGATCCCGCCTCGGGGACGAGGCTTCGGGACGCGCGCCGGATCATCCGGGCGCTCGAGGTCCTCGAGGTCACGGGCCGTCCGTTCAGCTCGTACATGCCGCGGCGCGAGTACGTGCGGCCGGCCATCCAGATCGGGCTCGACATGGATCGCCCCACGCTCCACGCTCGGCTCGAGGCGCGGGTCGGCAGAATGGTCGACGGCGGCCTCCTCGCCGAGGTGCGCGCGCTCGATGCGGCGGGGCTCAGGCAGGGGAGGACGGCGTCTCGGGCACTCGGCTACGCCCAGTTCCTGCGCGTTCTCGACGGCGAGTCGACGATCGAGCGGGCGGCAGAGGAGACGACTGTGGCCACGCGGCAGTTCGCGCGCCGGCAGGCCACGTGGTTCCACGCCGACCCCCGCGTCCACTGGCTCGACGCGCTCGGGCCGGACGTCGTGGCGAGCGCGCTCGGTATTCTTGACTCATGACCGTCCCCGTGACTGACCTTGCAGCCAGCCCCCTCGCCCAGCTTGCCGGACTCGCGTTCGCCAAGGGGCACGGAACGGGCAACGACTTCGTCCTCGTCGCGGATCCCGAGGGACTCCACGAGGTCAGCGCCGAGCAGGCCGCAGCGCTGTGCGACCGCCACCTTGGGATTGGAGCCGACGGGCTCATCCGCGCCGTCCGGTCCGAACACCTGCCCGAGGGGCGCGAGATCCTCGCCGAGGACGCCGGCGCCGCGTGGTTCATGGACTACCGCAACGCGGACGGCTCCATCTCGGAGATGTGCGGCAACGGCGTCCGGGTCTTCGTCGCGTTCCTCCTCGACCAGGGCCTCATCGAGCTCGCACCCGGGGAGGTGCTTCCGATCGGCACGCGCGCGGGCATCAAGCGCGTCGAGCGCCGCGAGGGTGGGTTCGCGGTGGACATGGGCCCGTGGGAGTTCATCCACCCCGCGCAGGCCGAAGCTGAGGCCGGCGATTCGCTCGTGACCGCGGACGGCCTCGACGTCGCCCGCCCCGCGCTGAGCGTGAGCATGGGCAATCCGCACACGGTCGTGGCACTCGCCGCCGACGGCGAGCTCACCCGGCTTCGCCTCTTCACTGCGCCGCACGTCGAGCCCGTCCCGCCGCACGGGACCAACGTCGAGTTTGTCGTCCCGTCCGAGCCGCTCGTCCGCGAGGGCATCGGGAACATCGCGATGCGCGTGCATGAGCGCGGTGTGGGCGAGACGCAGTCGTGTGGGACGGGCGCCTGCGCGGCCGCCGTCGCCATCCGGCATTGGGCGGGACAAGGGGCACCCAACCGCTGGGACGTCCGCGTCCCGGGCGGCACCGTGGGCGTCGCATTCGTGACGGGGGCCGACGGCGCCGAGCACGTCGAGCTCAGCGGCCCGGCTGTGATCGTGGCCCGCGGCACCCTCAGCTAGCTCACCCCCCCTGGGCTTTCGCCGGGATCCTGCCGAGCCTACTCAGCGACTCGGGTGACGCGCAGGACGCGGAAACCCTTCGACGTCGCCGCGCGCGCGACGTCGTACGCGCCGCCCAGCTCGTCGGCGAGCCAACGCTGGAGGGAGTCCGCCCCCAGATTCTTCTGGACCGCGAGCCACGCCTCGCCGCCCACCGCGAGGCGTGGAAGCCAGAGCAGGAGCAGCTCGTGGAGGGCCTGCTTTCCGATGCGGATGGGCGGATTGGACCAGATCGTCGCGAACCGAATGTCTGCTGGTACGGCCTCGGGGAGGGCCGTCCGGACGTTCGGGAGCCCGATCCGGCGAGCATTCGCCGCCGTGAGGGACAGGCTGCGCTCGTTGACGTCGACCGCATGCACGGTGGCCCCCGGCGAGCGCAGCGCCATCGTCAGGGTGATGGGACCCCAGCCGCAGCCGATGTCGAGCAGGGCGCCCTCGGGCGCGGGGTCCGGGGCCTCCTCGAGCAGGACCGCCGTGCCCTTGTCCACGCCGTCCGGGCTGAAGATCCCGGCCGACGTCTCGAGCGCGAGCTCGCGGCCTTCGAGGACGACGGCGAGCGGTCGCCGCACGTCGGGCACGGCAGGCTGGGCGTTGAAATAGTGGGCGGGGTCCATGGGCATCCAGCGTATCGGGTAGAATCCTCTCCATGCGCCTGTTCAAGTAGCCACCACTGTCTGCTGGCCCCGCCCCGCCGTCGACCCCACGCCATCGAACGTGGTCCGGCCGGGCTCTACAGGACTACCCCTAGGAGAACGCTGTGACGCGTGAGCCCTCTTTTGTCACCCCTGAGAACTATTCTGGAAATGCATCCCGTCCGAAGGAGAACATGACCAACCACCACGACGCCGCGTCAGAGCCTCAGCCGCAGGACCTCAGCGCGCAGGACATCCAGGCCGTCATCGACCGGATCCTCGCGAAGGAAGAGGCTGCGACGGCCAAGGGCGCCGGCGGGCGGTCCGCCGACGACGGCGACGCCGCCTCGTCGCGGCGCGCCGGGCTTGCGAGCGGCAAGGCGCTCGCCATCTCCGAGCTCGCCGAGGAACACAGCGAGTACGACGGCGAGCAGCGAGACCTCGAGGAACGCCGCGCCCTGCGCCGCGTCGGGGGCCTTTCGACGGAGCTCGAGGATGTCACCGAGGTCGAGTACCGGCAGCTCCGGCTCGAGCGGGTCGTCCTCGCGGGGATCTGGAGCGAAGGGAAGCTCGAGGACGCCGAGAACTCGCTCCACGAGCTCGCGGCGCTGGCCGAGACGGCGGGTTCCGAGGTGCTCGACGGCGTGGTCCAGCGGCGCCTCAAGCCGGACGCGGGGACCTTCCTCGGCTCCGGCAAGGCCCAAGAGCTCAAGGACATCGTCTACACGACTGGGGCCGACACCGTGATCGTGGACTCGGAGCTTTCGCCGTCGCAGCGGCGCGGGCTCGAGGACATCGTCAAGGTCAAGGTCATCGACCGGACGGCCCTCATCCTCGACATCTTCGCGCAGCACGCGAAGAGCCGCGAGGGCAAGGCGCAGGTCGAGCTCGCGCAGCTCGAGTACCTGCTCCCGCGCCTTCGCGGTTGGGGTGAGTCGATGTCCCGGCAGGCCGGTGGCCGCGTGGGCGCGGCGGGCGGCGGCATCGGGTCCCGTGGTCCCGGTGAGACGAAGATCGAGCTCGACCGGCGCCGCATCCGCACGCGCATGGCCAAGCTCCGCCGCGAGATCGCGGGCATGAAGCCCGCTCGCGAGACGAAGCGCGCGAACCGAAAGCGCAACGAGGTCCCCTCGGTCGCGATCGCGGGCTACACGAACGCGGGCAAGTCCTCGTTGCTCAATCGGCTCACCGACGCGGGCGTCCTCGTGCAGAACGCGCTGTTCGCGACCCTCGATCCGACCGTGCGGCGCGCCGAGACCCCCGACGGGCTCCCGTACACCCTCGCGGACACCGTCGGGTTCGTGCGCTCGTTGCCCACCCAGCTCATCGAGGCGTTCCGCTCGACGCTCGAGGAAGTGGCCGACGCCGATCTCGTTTTGCACGTCGTCGACGCGTCCCATCCCGACCCCGAGGGGCAGATCGCGGCCGTGCGCGAGGTGTTCACCGAGGTCGACGCGCGGAAGGTGCCGGAGATCATCGTGCTCAACAAGGCGGACGCCGCGGATCCGTACGTGCTCGAGCGGCTCCGGCAGCGCGAACCGCGGCACGTCGTGGTCTCGGCGCGCACGGGGCTGGGCATCGACGAGCTCAAGAAGGCGATCAGCGACGCCATCCCGCGGCCGCACGTCGCGCTCACGATCCTGGTCCCGTACAACAGGGGCGATCTCTTGAGCCGACTTCACGAGAGCAGCTCGGAGATCCACTCGCTGGAACACACCGCGGACGGCACGCTGGCCCACGTCGTGGTCCGCGACGAGTTCGTGGCGGAATTGGAGCCGTTCACGGTTCATGAGTGAGCGAGTCATGAGTGAGGGGGCGGCGGAGCAGGCCGCGGGGGAGACGGCCGAGCAGGCCGCCGTGCGGCTGCTCGATGTCGCCGTAGCCGCGATGGGCGGCCAGCAGCGGGATGGGCAGCACGAGATGGTTCGTCAGGTGGCCAGGGCGATCGAGGACGAGCAGCACCTCCTCGTTCAGGCCGGCACCGGCACGGGGAAGTCCCTCGCCTACCTCGTGCCGCTCATCGCGCACTCGCGGCACAGCGGGAGGCCGTCGGTCGTCGCGACTGCGACCCTCGCGCTCCAGGCGCAGATCGTGGGCCGTGACCTGCCGAGGCTCCTCGAGGCGATCGCTCCCGAGCTCGAGGGGACTGTCGACGTCGCCCTCGTCAAGGGACGCTCGAACTACCTCTGCAAGCACAAGATCTCGGGCGGCTTCCCCACGGACGAGTCCGCGGAGGGCCAGCTCTTCGCGCTCGGGGAGGACACCGCCGTCGCCCATCCCGCCGCCAGCGGGACAGGTGGCCCCACAACGCAGCTCGGGCGGGAGGTCAAGCGACTCAGGGACTGGGCCGAGGAGACGGAGACGGGCGACCGCGACGACCTCGTGCCCGGCGTCTCCGACCGCGCGTGGCGGCAGGTCTCGGTCACGGCCCTCGAATGCCTCGGCTCGCAGAGATGCCCGCTGGCCGCCGAGTGCTTCAGTGAGCTCGCGCGGCAGCACGGCGCGGAGGCGGACATCGTCGTGACGAATCATGCGATGCTTGCGATCAACGCGTTCGAGGGCCTCAGCGTCTTGCCCGAGTACGACGTCGTCGTGGTCGACGAGGCGCACGAGCTCCAGGACCGCGTCACCGGCGCCGTGAGCGCCCAGCTCTCCGTCGGGATGATCACGGCGGCGGCCGCGGGCGCGCGCCGGCACTGCGGCATCTCCGTCGAGGCCCTCCAGGCGGCCGCCGCCCAGCTCGAGCTCACGCTCGCGTCCGTGCCCACGGGTCTGCTGGCCCGCGGGCTCACGGGCGAGCTCGTCCAAGTGATCGAGCTGCTGCGCGACGCGTGCCGGGCGGCGCTCTCCGACGCGAAGGCGGGCGATGGGCAGGCCGCGGCCGACGGCGGGCGGCAGGTCGCGCGGTCGCGGCTCCTCGCGATCCTGGAATGCTGCGAGCGGTTCGTCGGTGCCGAGGAGAACGGCGAAGTCATGTGGGCCTCGCGCGCTGGTTCGTTCGATCCCGCGACCGGCTACACGGCGCCCGCCGACGATGCACCGGCGACGCTCAACGTTGCCCCGCTCAACGTGGGCGGCAAGCTCCGGGACGGGCTCTTCGCCGAGCACACCGTGATCCTGACCTCAGCGACGCTCGCCATCGGTTCCGCCTTCGAGCCCGCCGCGGGTGGGCTGGGCCTGCTCGGGAACGGTGCGCCGAGCTGGACGGGGGTCGACGTCGGCTCGCCGTTCGACTACCCGAAGCAGGGCGTCCTGTACGTCGCGCGGCACCTGCCGAAGCCCGGGCGTGGCCTCTCGCCCGAGGCCGTCAACGAGCTCGAGGCGCTCATTCGCGCGTCCTCTGGCGGCGCGCTGTGCCTCTTCTCCTCGCGCCGGGCTGCAGAGGAGGCGGCCGACGAGCTCCGCAAGCGCCTCGACGTCGAGATCCTGTGCCAGGGCGAGTCGTCCATGAGCGCGCTCGTGCGCCAGTTCGCCGAGGAGCCGGACACGTGCCTCTTCGGCACGATGACCCTGTGGCAAGGCGTCGACGTCCCGGGGCACTCATGCCGCCTCGTGGTGATCGACCGTATTCCGTTCCCGCGCCCGGACGATCCCATGACCACGGCGCGCTCCCGTGCCGTTGCGCAGGCTGGCGGGAACGGCTTCATGAGCGTCTCCGCCTCCCATGCGGCCGTGCGGCTCGCACAGGGCGCGGGGCGCCTCATCAGGTCCACCGAGGACCGCGGCGTCGTCGCGGTGCTCGACTCGCGGCTCGCGACGGAGCGCTACGGGGCGTTCCTCCGCTCGGCGCTTCCACCGCTCTGGGGCACGACCGACCGCGCCGTCGTGCTTCAGGCCCTCGAGCGGCTTGCCGCCGCGGGCGCTGACTAGCCGGAACTGACTAGACCGACCTCATCACGGAGACGACGCGCCCCATGATGGTCGCGTGGTCGCCGAGGATCGGCTCGTAACGCGTGTTCTGGGGGAGCAGCCACGTGTGGCCGTCGCGCTGGCGGAACGTCTTGACGGTGGCCTCGTCGTCGAGGAGTGCGGCGACGATGTCACCGTTCTCGGCGTCGTTCTGGCGGCGCACCACGACCCAGTCGCCGTCGCAGATCGCGGCGTCGATCATGGAATCGCCCTTGACCTTGAGCATGAACAGCTCGCCGTAGCCCACGAGCCGGCGGGGGAGCGGCATGACGTCCTCGACGACCTGGTCGGCGAGGATCGGACCGCCCGCGGCGATGCGGCCCACGAGCGGGACCATGGCCGTGTCCGCGGCGCTCGCCATGTCGTCAACGGTGATCCCACCGATCCCGAGCAGCGGTGCCGCCTGCTGGGTCTCGATCGTGAGGGGGCCCTCGTCGAGGCTCAGCGGCATGAGCACTTCCATAGCGCGCGGGCGCTTCGGATCCCGGCGCAGATAGCCGAGCTTCTCGAGCTGCGCGAGCTGGTGCGTGACGCTCGAGAGGCTCGCGAGGCCGACCGTGTCCCCGATCTCGCGCATCGACGGAGGGTAGCCCTTGGTCTGGACCGAGCGCTGGATCGTCTCAAGGATCTTGCGCTGGCGCACCGTGAGACCCTTGGCCGCCTTGGCCACTCCTGCCATGCCGTGCTCCTTCTCGTTCTTATTTTGTCGGTGCCCCTCAGCATCCTGATTCCACCGTAGGGGACACAGAGGCACCTTTCAAACATTTGTTCTATCGAGTCTGGACACGATTCGTCCAGAGGTGCTAAAAAGTGTTCTAGAAGATTCGAAGACAGTTTCGAAAGAACTGCCGAGGAGGAAGTCCCGTGGCACACGCATTCGCAGCACCGTTCTCCGCCCCGCAGAGGGTCCTGCTCGACGACCTTCTGGGTGCGTGCGACGCCGCCCAGTCCGAGTCGGTGCGCCGGCCGAAGCTGCGCCTTACGCGTCGCGGGCGGTTCGTGTTGATCGCCGTTCCCGTTTTCCTTGCTTGCCTGATGCTGCTCGCGGGGCTCACGGCCCTCGTGTCGCCCGCCCGGGCGGGCGACTCTGCGCCGGTGACTACCCCGGCGGTGCACGTGACGGTTCAGCAGGGGCAGTCCCTGTGGTCCGTCGCGGCGCAGTACGCCCCCGACCGGGACCCGCGCGTGGTGATCGGCGAGATCCTCGAGCTCAACGGCCTCGATTCGGCGCGCGTGATGCCGGGGCAGCAGCTGCTCGTCCCCAAGTCATGAATGCGGGAGGCGACCGCGGCCGGGCGTAGGCTGGACCGGTGAACGAGCGGACTGTCCAAGCCTCTGTTTCCGGCGGTATTCAGCCGGACGACCTCACCCCGGAGGAGCGGCTTGCCCGCCTCCCCCTCCGTGAGGATCTGCGTGGACAGCACCCGTACGGTGCGCCGCAACTCGACGTCCCGATCATGCTCAACGTCAACGAGAACACGTACGGGGTTCCCGCCGACGTTCAGGACGCCATCACCGAGGCAGTGCGGGCCGCAGTTGCGGGGCTGAACCGCTACCCCGACCGCGAGTTCACGGAGCTCCGCGCGGCCCTTGCCGAGTATCTGGGCCACGGGCTCGCGCCCGAGCAGCTGTGGGCGGCCAACGGCTCGAACGAGGTGCTGCAGCAGCTGCTCCAGGCATTCGGCGGCCCGGGCCGCTCGGCTCTCGGCTTCCCGCCCACGTACTCGATGTATCCGCTGCTCGCGGCTGGCACCGGGACGGCCTATCTCAAGGGGGTTCGCGGGGTCGACTATGAGCTCACGGCCGATGCGGCGGCCCGGCAGGTCCGCGAGCTGGCCCCCAACCTCGTGTTCCTCTGCTCGCCGAACAACCCCACGGGCACGGCCTTGGGCCTCGACGTCGTCGAGGCCGTGTACGAAGCCGGCGAGGCGAGCCAGGCGATCGTGATCGTCGACGAGGCCTACGCCGAGTTCGCGCAGCTCGGCACGCAGAGTGCCCTCACGCTCCTCCCCGGCCGTCCACGGCTCGTGGTGAGCCGAACCATGAGCAAGGCGTTCGCCCTTGCCGGTGCCCGTCTCGGCTATCTCGCGGCGGCCCCCGAGGTCATCGACGCCCTGCGGCTCGTGCGCCTCCCGTACCACCTCTCCGCTGTGACCCAGGCGACCGCTCTCGCGGCGCTGCGCCACCGCGCCTCACTCATGTCCGAGGTCGAAGAGATCAAGCACCAGCGGGACCGGATCGTGAAGGAGCTCGAGCGGCTCGGCCTGAGGCCGGCCACCTCGGACTCGAACTTCGTGTTCTTCACGGGGCTCCGCGACCCCCAGCGTGTGTGGCGCGGCCTCCTCGAGGCGGGGATCCTCGTGCGCGACGTCGGCATCCCCGGGAGCCTGCGGGTCACTGCGGGAACGGACGCAGAGACCAGCGCGTTCCTGACTCGGCTCGAGGAGCTTCTCCGCGAGGATCCGGCCTGAACCCACCCAGAAGAACTCACCTAGAAGAACCCACCTAGAATGAGTAGGCCCCCCGCAGTCGCCCCTGTTGAAGGACAGGCCCAGTGAAGGACGGACAGCCATGAGCACCCAGCTGCAGACCGCGCCGCGCACGGCGCGGATGGAGCGCACCACGTCCGAATCGTCGGTCGTCGTCGAGATCAATCTCGACGGAACCGGCCGCTCGGACATCTCCAGCAGCGTGCCGTTCTACGACCACATGCTCACGGCGCTCTCGAAGCACTCGCTCATTGACCTCACGGTGAAGGCCAGCGGGGACACTCACATCGACGTGCACCACACGGTCGAGGACATCGCCATCACGTTCGGCGAGGTGCTCAAGGAGGCGCTCGGCTCCAAGGCCGGGATCCGCCGCTTCGGGGAGGCCACCGTGCCGCTCGACGAGGCCCTCGCGCAGGCCGTCGTCGACGTCTCGGGCCGCCCCTACCTCGTGCACTCGGGCGAACCGGCGGGGCAGGAGTATCACCTTATTGGCGGGCACTTCACGGGATCGCTCACGCGTCACGTGTTCGAGGCGATCACTCTCCACGCCGGCATCTGCCTCCACATGCGCGTGCTCGAGGGTCGCGATCCGCACCACATCGTCGAGGCGCAGTTCAAGGCGTTCGCGCGAGCACTTCGCGCAGCCGTCGAGCCTGACCCGCGGATCGGCGACGCCATTCCGTCCACGAAGGGCGCCCTGTGACCGGGACGACCGCGAACGGCGCTAGCGCGCCCGAGCCGCACAACGGCGTCGCCATCGACTCACGCAATCTCGGCGGACCCGCGCCTGACCCCGAGGGGCGGCCGACCGTCGTCGTCCTCGACTATGGCTCGGGCAACGTGCGCTCTGCCGTGCGCGCGCTCGAGCGCGCCGGAGCCGCGGTGACGCTCAGCGCGAAGCCCGAGGACGCCCTCAACGCGGATGGCCTCGTGGTCCCGGGCGTCGGCGCGTTCGCGACGGTCATGGACGAGCTCAAGTCCGTCGACGGCGCGCGCATCATCGGCCGTCGCGTTGCGGGCGGGCGCCCGGTCCTCGCGATCTGCGTGGGCCTCCAGGTGCTGTTCGAACGCGGTGTCGAGCACGGCGTCGAGTGCGAGGGTCTCGGCGAGTGGCCGGGCGTCGTCGAGCTCCTGCCCGCGCCCGTGGTGCCGCACATGGGGTGGAACACGGTCACGGCGCCGGAGGGCTCGAAGCTCTTCGAGGGCGTCGAGTCGGAGCGTTTCTACTTCGTGCACTCGTACGGCGTGCAGACGTGGGAGTTCGACGTGAGCCAGCCGCGCATGGCCGCGCCGCTCGTCACGTGGTCCGAGCACGGCGCCCCGTTTGTCGCGGCGGTCGAGAACGGCCCGCTGTGCGCCACGCAGTTCCACCCCGAGAAGTCAGGGGACGCCGGGGCCCGTCTGCTGCGGAATTGGGTCTCGTGCCTCAAGCCGAAGGCCGCCGCCTGAATGTGGTCCATTCTGCTGTTCGGCCTCGCCGGGCTCCTCGTGGGCGGTGTCGTCTCGTTCCGGCGGCAGGGCCTGCCCAACTGGACGTGGATCTCGTTCGGCGTCCTCGCCGCCGCAGCCCTCGTCGCCGCCTATCTGTTCACCCTGCAGGCCTGAGCGCCAGGCCATCACCACTAGGAGACCACCCATGACCAGCGTCGAGCCCATCCTCGAACTCCTGCCCGCCGTGGACGTCGCGGACGGCCAGGCGGTGCGCCTCGTGCAGGGCGAGGCGGGGAGCGAGACGAGCTACGGCGCCCCGCTCGACGCCGCGCTCGCGTGGCAGAACGACGGCGCCGAGTGGGTTCATCTCGTGGACCTCGACGCCGCCTTCGGGCGCGGGAGCAACCGCGAACTGCTCGCCGACGTCGTGAAGCAGCTCTCCGTCAAGGTCGAGCTCTCGGGCGGCATCCGCGACGACGCCTCCCTTGACGCCGCGCTCGAGCTCGGCGCGGCGCGAGTCAACCTCGGCACGGCCGCCCTCGAGGACCCGGCCTGGACGGCCCGCGCGATCGAGCGCTACGGCGACCGGATCGCCGTCGGCCTCGACGTGCGCGGCACGACGCTCGCGGCGCGCGGCTGGACCAAGGAGGGCGGCGACCTCTGGGAGGTGCTGGCGCGCCTAGAGGACGCCGGGTGCGCCCGCTATGTGGTCACGGACGTCACGAAGGACGGCACCCTCCGCGGCCCGAACGTCGAGCTGCTCAAGCAGATGTGCGAGCGGACCAGGAAGCCTGTCGTCGCGTCCGGCGGCATCTCGAGCCTCGACGATCTGCGCGCGCTGCGCGAGCTCGTGCCGCTCGGCGTCGAGGGCGCGATCGTGGGCAAGGCGCTGTACGCGGGCAAGTTCACGCTCCCAGAGGCGCTCGACGTCGCCGGCCGTCGCTGACGTGGGCGCGGACGGCGGACCCGCGCCCCGGCATCTGCCGGGGCACATCGCGGCGGCGCTCGCCAGAGCCGGCGAGGCCACGGACTCGGCCGGCCAGCCGTGGTCCGGGCGCGATCTCGCCGGCGAGGGCAACCCCCTGCACCAATTCGATGCGGACGACGGCGAGGCCGACCCGCGCGTCGAGGCCGCCATTGCGGCACTCGCCACGGGCGGAACCGAAGAGGCCGTGATGGAGGCCCTCGCCGCCGCGCGCGTCTTCGTGCCCGTGGTCGCCGAGCTCGTGGAAGGGGGTCTCGGGGTCCACGGCTTCGCCGAGGACAAGGAAGCCGACATGGCCCTCGTGACCCTCAGCGCGCCGGACGGGCGCAAGGCCCTTCCGGTGTTCACGTCGGTGGCCCGGCTTGAGGCCTGGCACGCGGAGGCGCGGCCGGTCGCGGTGTTCGCGCCGCGGGCCGCTCTCTCGGCCGTCTCCGAGGGTGCCGAGCTCGTGGTCGTCGATCCCGGTGCCGACGCGACGTTCGTGCTGCGCCGCCCTGCGGTGTGGGCGCTCGCCCAGCAGAAGCCGTGGACGCCGTCGTACCGCGACGCTTCGCTCGCTGAGGTGGTCTCCGAAGCCATCGAAGACATCGTGCCGATCCGCGCCGCACGGCTCGAACCCGGCAAGGGCGTCGCGACGCGCGACCGCGCAGGCCGCGTCCTGGCCGGGGGCGGACCCGGCCCCGAGCTCCGGATCGTGCTCGAGCTCGCCCCCGGCTTGCCAGCCGACGCGCTGCGTGAAATGGTGGCAGAGCTGAACGGCCGACTCGCCGGCAGCGAACGCTTCGCAGAGGCTGTCGACTCGATCGAGATCTCCCTCCGAGCGTTCGGGGACTGAGCCGCCCCCGCCACAAGGCGGAGCGCGCGGCTTTCAAAGGGGGATCGATGGATTTCGCCCTGTACGGGCAACTGTGGCGACGCCGCCCGGTAAGGAATCTGCTGCTTGTCGCGATGGTCGCACGCTTGCCTCACTCTGCCGCGGGCGTGCTCCTGACGCTCCACGTCGTGCAGACGCTGGGACTCGGCTACGGAGCCGCGGGGGCGGTGGCCGCCCTGCTCACGATCGGGATCGCGCTCGGCGCTCCGTGGCGCGGCCGGCGCGTCGACACGGCGGGCCTGCGCGTGGCGCTCATCCCATCGATCGTCGCGGAGGCGGTCGTATGGTCGATCGCGCCACACCTCAACTACCCGGGCCTGCTCGTCGCCGCTCTCGTGGGCGGCGTGTTCGCGCTCCCGATCTTCTCGGTGGTGCGCCAGTCGCTCGGCGTCATGACCACGCCGGAGCAGCGCCGCACGGCCTTCGCGCTCGACTCGATCGGCACCGAGGTGACGTTCATGGTGGGCCCCGCCGCCGCGGCGCTCGTGGCCGTGCACCTTTCGACTGCGATCGGCCTCACGGCCGTGGGCGTCTCGGCTGCTCTCGCGGGCCTCGCGCTCGTGTGGTTCAACCCGCCCACCCGCTCCGGCCAGCCCGGCTCCGTGGCGGGCGGAATGGCGCCGACAACCGACCGCGACGACGTCGCCTCGAGCCTCGAATCGGCCGAGAGCGCGGCGCCCGCGGAGGTGGCCGCCGGTCAGGCCGACGGCGCGTCGGGCCTGCGACGGCTGCTCGGCCGCGCCCGCGGCGGGCTC
This sequence comes from Sinomonas sp. P47F7, assembly GCF_049332655.1. Classification (GTDB taxonomy): domain Bacteria; phylum Actinomycetota; class Actinomycetes; order Actinomycetales; family Micrococcaceae; genus Sinomonas. The sequence goes on from NZ_CP186327.1 coordinate 1,733,224, forward strand.
GGTTGGCTCACCGTGGCCGTCGCCGTCATCCTCGTGGTGGCGGCCGGTGCGGGGATGGTGCTCTCGGGCACGGACGTCGGGATTGTCGCCGTCCTCCGCGGGAACGGGCAGGGCGAGCAGCTTGGCTTCGTGTTCTTTGCGTGGTGCCTCGCCTCGCTCGTCGGCGGACTCGTGTACGGGGCGATGACGTTGCGCATCCACCCGCTCGTCCTGCTCCTGCTCATGTCTGCCCTCACTGTGCCGATGGGCTTCGCGACCGATGTGTGGAGCCTCAGCCTCCTCGCGCTCCCGGCAGGGCTGCTGTGCGCGCCGACGCTCTCCGCGGCGTCGGAGGCGGTGGCCGCGCTCGTCGATGAGAATCGGCGCGGCGAGGCCATGGGCTGGTATGGCTCGGCGCTCACCGCAGGCACTGCGCTCGGCTCGCCGTTCACGGGGATCATGATCGACGCTGCGGGTCCCTGGGCGGGTTTCGCCGGGATCGGCATCGGGGGCGTCGTGCTGTGTGCGGCCGGGCTCGTGGCGCAGGGCGTCCGACGGCGGCGCCGCACCTTGGCGGGTTAGGCCGGGCGGCGGGTTAGGCCGGGCGGCGGGATAGGCCGGGTCGGCTTCCGGGGCTAGTTGACAGGACCCGTGTACTTTTCGCCGGGGCCCTTGCCCGGCTCGTCCGGGAGGAGGGAGGCCTCGCGGAACGCGAGCTGGAGCGAGCGGAGGCCGTCGCGCAGCGGCGCGGCGTGCTGGGAACCGATCTCGGGGGCGGCCGCCGTGACGAGTCCCGCGAGGGCCGTGATGAGCTTGCGCGCCTCGTCGAGGTCCTTGAGGGCCTCGCCCTCCGGGCCCTCGGCGAGCCCCACCTTGACGGCAGCGGCGCTCATGAGGTGCACCGCCGTCGTCGTGATGACTTCGACCGCGGGAACCTCGGCAATGTCGCGAACTTCGGCGCTCACATCGGTCTCAGCGGTCGAGGACGGGGTCTGATCAGTCATGCTGCTAAGCTTTGCACAGACCGACTGGATGTCGTTATTCCGCGTGCGGCCCACGCGGTGGTCAGTGGCATGCGCCGTGACCCTGTATACTTGACAGACAGTTTGCAAGCGGAGTTCTCTCCCACCCGCGTCGGCGTGCATTGAGCATTGCTGCCGGGTACTCAGGTCGCCCGCCGCGGAATCCACCGCGGCCGGACGCGGCGCCCTATGCGGCGCTGACCTTCGAGGCCTCCGATTGCGCCGACAATCGGGGGCCTTCCTCGTTGTCGGGGCCATCCTTGACTACTTGAGGAGCTTGAACATTAGCGATCCACGCATCAATGAGCGAATCCGCGTCCCCGAGGTGCGCCTCGTCGGGCCTGCCGGTGAGCAGGTTGGCATCGTGCGCATCGAGGACGCGCTGCGTCTGGCCGCAGAGGCCGACCTCGATCTCGTTGAAGTAGCACCCCAGGCGAAACCGCCGGTGTGCAAGCTGATGGATTTCGGCAAGTACAAGTACGAGGCAGCGGTCAAGGCCCGCGAGGCCCGCAAGAACCAGACGAATACGGTTCTGAAGGAGATTCGCTTCCGGCTCAAGATCGATACCCACGACTACGAGACGAAGAAGGGCCACGCGCTCCGCTTCCTCGGCGCCGGGGACAAGGTCAAGGCCATGATCCAGTTCCGCGGTCGTGAGCAGCAGCGTCCGGAGATGGGCATCCGCCTCCTCCAGCGTTTTGCCGACGACGTCGCCGAGGTCGGTGCGGTCGAGTCCGCTCCGCGCATCGACGGACGCAACATGGTCATGGTCATCGGCCCGCTCAAGAACAAGGCCGAGGCCAAGGCCGAGGCCCGTCGCGCCGCGCAGCGCGCCGCGGACAAGGCGAAGGCTGAGGCTGCCAAGACCGCGGGCGTTACGGCGGACAAGGCGCCGATGACGCAGTCGCTCGGCGACGCGCTGCCGGCGGACTTCCTGCAGCAGGCGGACGACGCGGCTCTCGAGGCTGTGGAGTTCGAGGGCGAAGAGTTTGACGCGGCAGAGTTCGAGGCCGAGGTCGAGGCTGCGTCGGTCGACGCCGCCACGGTCGAGGCCGAGCCTGTTGAGGCTGCGCCGGTTGAGGCCGAGCCGGTCGAGACCGCCACGGTTGAGGCCGAGCCGGTCGAGACCGCGACGGTTGAGGCCGCGACGGTTGAGGCCGAGCCGGTCGAGACCGCGACGGTTGAGACTGCGCCTGTCGAGGCCGCGCCGGTTGAGACTGCGCCGGTTGAGGCCGCGCCGGTTGAGACCGCGCCCGTCGAGGTCGCCCAGCCGGTGGCTGCCGCCGCCGTGGCTTCCCAGGCCAAGGAGGCGCCCCAGACCAAGGGCGCACCGAAGCCGACTCCGCGCCCGCAGGCCCCCCGGCCGGCGGAGGCTGCGAAGCCGGCCGCGCCCAAGCCCTCGGCACCGCGGCCGCAGGCCCCGAAGCCGGGCGCCCCGCGGCCTGCATCCTCGACGCCCAAGCCGGCCGGCCCCCGGTCGTCTGGACGCCGGGGCAACTAGCCCACTGCGGCCGGTCTGACCGGCCAGCGGTACAACCAGTCGGCCCGCGAAAGCGGGCCGCCAGAGAAGCCGCGGCCACGTGCCGCGGGAAGCGAAGGGAAACGGTTCCTATGCCGAAGATGAAGACCCACAGTGGCGCCAAGAAGCGCTTCAAGCTGACCGGCTCCGGCAAGCTCAAGCGTCAGCAGGCCAACCGCCGCCACTACCTCGAGCACAAGCCCACGACGCTCACGCGCCGTCTCCACGCCGACAAGATCGTGGCCAAGGGTGACGCCAAGGTCATCAAGCGGATGCTCGGCATCTGAATTAGTCTCCCAGCCACGATTTTCTAAAGGAGTATTCACATGGCACGTGTGAAGCGGGCAGTCAACGCCCACAAGAAGCGCCGTACCGTCCTCGAGCGGGCGTCCGGCTACCGAGGCCAGCGCTCTCGCCTGTACCGCAAGGCGAAGGAGCAGCTGCTGCACTCGTTCGTGTACAGCTACCAGGACCGTCACAAGCGCAAGGGTGACTTCCGTCGCCTCTGGATCCAGCGCATCAACGCTGCCGCCCGCGCGAACGGCCTGACCTACAACCGCCTCATCCAGGGCCTCAAGGCCGCCGAGGTCGAGGTTGACCGCCGCATGCTCGCCGAGCTCGCCGTTTCGGACGCCGCCGCGTTCGCCGCGCTCGTCGAGGTCGCCAAGAAGGCGCTTCCCTCGGACGTCAACGCCCCGGTCGCCGCGAAGTAACTTTCGCCCCGCGCACCTTTCCGCACCGCCCGCATTGCCCTCCCCGGCACTGCGGGCGGTGCGGTTTAAGGCGGCTTCCGCCGCTCGGTTAAAGTGGATCAGTGACTTCTTCGCACCACCTCGAGCCCATGACCAACCCGCGCGCCGACCGCGTGCGCGACGTGGCCAAGCTCGCCCAGCGCTCCGCGCGGACGCGCCGGGGCCTCTTCCTCGCCGAGGGTCCGCAAGCGGTCCGCGAGGCGTTGCGCCTCGACGCACGGCTCGCGGACGACGGCGCGCCCCGCCTTGTTGCGGAGGTCTACGCGAGTGCCGCGTGCCTCGAGCGGTACCCCGAGCTCGACGCCCTCGCGCGCGCGACCGGTGCTCTGCGGACCGCGACCGACGACGTCCTCGCGGCGATGGCCGACACCGTGAGTCCCCAGGGCATCCTCGCGGTGTGCCGCCAGCTCGACGTCACGCTCGCCGAGGTCCTGAGCCGCGGGCCTCGGCTCGTGGCCGTCCTGTGCCGGGTCCAAGACCCGGGGAACGCGGGGACGATCCTGCGGGCCGCCGATTCCGCGGGGGCGGACGCGGTCGTGTTCACCGAGGGCAGCGTGGACCCGTACAACCCCAAGACTGTGCGCAGCACGGCCGGCTCGCTCTTCCATGTCCCGTTCGTGATCGGGGCCGACCCCGCCGAGCTCGCGCAGCAGCTGCGCGGGGCAGGCGTGGGAGTCCTCGCCGCGGACGGCTACGGCCCCGTGGATCTCGACGCGCTCCAGGACGAGAGCGCGGCGCGCCGCCTGACGGTGGGACCACCGGTCGTGGGACCACTGGGCGATGGGACTCTGGGCGATCGAGCGCTGGGTGGGGGAGCGAATGGCGAGGCGGCGCCGGAGGGACGCTCGTCCGGCGAAGGCGAGGCCGCGCCGTCGTACGCGCTCGAGGCGCCCACGGCGTGGCTGTTCGGGAACGAGGCCCAGGGGCTCTCGGACGCCGAGCTGGCCCTCGCGGACGCCCGCGTGGCGGTGCCCCTCTACGGCGAGGCGGAGAGCCTCAACGTGGGGACGGCGGCGACGGTGTGCCTCTACGCGAGCGCCCGCGCGCAGCGTCGAGGGCAGCGGACCGGGTAGATTCGCAGGCATGTCAGCAGGCGGGGGAACCAAGGCAGTCGTCGCGGCGCTCGCGGCCAATCTTGCGATCGCGGCAATGAAGGTCGTAGCGTTCGCGCTCACGGCGTCGTCGTCGATGCTCGCCGAGGCCATCCACTCGGTCGCCGATTCGGGCAATCAGATCCTGCTGCTCATCGGCGGGAAGCGCGCCTCGCGTCAGGCAAGCCCGCAGCACCCGTTCGGCTACGGACGCGAGCGGTACATCTACGCGTTCATCGTCTCGATCGTGCTGTTCAGCGTGGGCGGCCTGTTCGCGCTCTACGAGGCCTGGGAGAAGCTCCAGCACCCCCACGGCATCGAGGGGCCGTGGTGGTGGGTTCCCGTGGCGATCCTGCTCGGCTCGATCATCGCGGAGAGCCTCTCGTTCCGGACCGGTCTGCGCGAGGCGCGGCCACACCGCGGCAGCCAAAGCTGGGTCGCGTTCATCCGCACCGCGAAGCAGCCCGAGCTGCCCGTCGTGCTCCTCGAGGACTTCGGCGCGCTCATTGGACTCGTGTGCGCTCTGTTCGGGGTCTCGCTCACGCTCGCGACGGGCAGCGGCGCGTGGGACGCGATCGGGACTGGCCTCATCGGGCTCCTGCTCGTGGGCATCGCCGCAATCCTCGCGCTCGAGACAAGCTCGCTCCTCCTCGGGGAATCCGCGAGCGCGGAGGACATCGCGAGGATCGAGGCGGCGATCTCGAGCGACGGCACGCGCATCATCCACCTCCGCACGATGCACCTCGGCCCCGAGGAGCTGCTCGTCGCGGCGAAGTTCGGCGTGGCCCGCGGCGCGTCCGGCGAGAGCATCGCGCGGGCGATCGACGACGCCGAGGCCCGGATCCGCTCGGCCGTGCCGAGCGCTCGGGTCATCTACCTCGAGCCGGATATCCCTCGCGGCGCTCCAGCCAGCCGCTGAGGGCGGCGATGCCGAGGCCGAGGACCGCGAGACCTGCCCCGACGTACGCGGGGGCCGTGAAGCCCCAGCCCCAGCCGATCACGAGGCCGCCCACGAACGCGCCGAGCGCGTTCGCGACGTTGAGGGCCGAGTGGTTGAGCGAGGACGCGAGCGTCGCGGCGTTCGGCGCTGAGTCGAGGAGCCGGGTCTGGAGGGCGGGGATGAGCGTTGAGCCCGAGCCCCCGATCACGAAGACCATGAGCAGTGCGGTGGGCCACCAGTGCGCTGCCAGTCCGTACAGGACCATGACGACGACGACGAGGCTCAGGCCCCGATAGATGGTGCCCATGACCGAGCGATCCGCCATGCGGCCGCCGATGACGTTGCCCACGACCATGCCCAGCCCGTACAGGGCCACCACGAGCGGCATGAGATTCTCTGGGAGCCCCGCCACCGAGGTCATCGTGTGGGAGATGTACGTGTAGGTCGCGAAGAACCCGCCGAAGCCCACGACGCCGATGAGCAAGGCGAGCCACATCTGCACGCGCGTGAGGGCGCCGAGCTCACGCCGGATGCTTGCCTCGGGGTGCGCCGGCTCGAACGGGACGAAGCGCCAGATCATGGCGACCGCGGCGAGGCCGATGACGGCGGTGACGACGAAGAGGAGGCGCCACCCGAACGCCTGGCCGAGCCACGTGGCGAACGGGACGCCGAGCACGTTGGCGATCGTCAGCCCGGACATGACCGTCGCGATCGCCCAGCCCCGCCTCGTCGGCGCGACGAGCGTCCCGGCCAGGACCGCGGCGGCGCCGAAATAGGCGCCGTGCGGGAGGCCGGACGCGAAGCGCGAGATCATCATGCTGCCGAAGTCGGCCGCGAAGACGGACGAGAAGTTGCCGAGGGCGATGAGCGCGGCGAGCCCCATGACGAGGTACTTGCGCGGGAGCCGCGCCCCCACGGCCGCGAGGATCGGGGCGCCGACCACAACGCCGAGCGCGTAGGCGGAGATGAGCTGGCCCGCCTGCGGCGTGGAGAGGCTCAGGCCGCGCTCGATTTCCTTGAGGAGGCCCATCGTGGTGAACTCGACGGTCCCGATGCCGAAGCCGCCGATCGCGAGCGAGAGCATGGCCCAGAAGAGCGGGCGCGGCGCGAGCGGCGAGGGGGCGGCGTGGCTCGCGCCCGGGCTCTGGGCAGGGGCTGTCTGGGCAGCGGGCGTGGTCATGCGCTGATCCTCGGGGGTCGGTGCTGGGAAGAGGGGCAGCGCTGGCCCTCGAGATTGTTAAACCCTACGCGCTGCCGGCTCATTCCTGACAGCGGCCCATTCGCTAGTGTGGCCCATTCGCTCGTCTGGCCCATTCGCTAGTCTGGCCGGGTGGATCGTGGATACGTGCAGGTGGTCGGCGGGGCGATCGTGGACTCGCTCGAGGAACCCACGCGGCTTCTCGCGGCCAGGCGTACGGCGCCCCCCGCGTTCGCCGGCCAGTGGGAGTTCCCGGGCGGCAAGGTCGAGCCGGGCGAGGGACATGAGGCGGCATTGCACCGGGAGCTCGCCGAGGAGCTCGGCGTCGAGGTGCGACTAGGCCCGGAGGTTGTGGGCGCCACCCCGGAGGGCTGGCCGCTCAACGAGAAGGCCGCCATGCGCGTGTGGTTCGCCGAGGTGACGGCAGGCGTCCCGGCGGCCCTCGAGGACCACGACGAACTGCGGTGGATAGCGCTCGATGAAGGAGTTCTCGACGAGCGGCCCGCAGGCCCGGGCCAGTCCGGCGAGGAGCTTCCGTGGATCCCGGCCGACTACCCGATCGTCGCCGCTGTGCGGAGCCTCGCGGCCCGGCTGCGCGCTCGAGGTGACGCCGTTCCTCAGGAGGGCCACGCTCAGAAGAGCTGACCCTGCCCGGCCGCGGCCGCCGTCGGCCGTGCCGTTGGCCGCTCTGCTGTTGCCTGCTCTGCCGTTGCCTGTGCCGCCGCGCTGCCCACCGGGCGGTCAGCCGCCTCGAAGTCGAGGCCGGACGTGCGGTGGCCCACCGTATCGGGCCGGTCGAAGCCGTGGCGCGCCTTGGCCTCAGCGACCCGCCGGCCCAGCCACGCGCGGTAGTCCTTGGGTGCGTATGCGCCCTGCCCGTAGAGGCGCCGATAGCGGCCCACGAGCTCCGGGTGGTCGCGCGCGAGCCACTGCATGAACCATTCCTTCGTGCCGGGCCGCAGGTGGAGCGCCCCCGCGGTGACGCCGCTCGCGCCGGCCGCCGCGAGCGCACCGAAGAGCGCGTCGAGCTGCTCCTCGCCGTCTGTGAGCCACGGGAGGATCGGCATGGCCATGACACCGCACGGCATCCCGGCATCGCGCAGTTTGGAGATGAGGGCGAGCCGGGCCGACGGCGTGGGCGTCCCTGGCTCGACGACCGCCTGGAGGTCAGGGTCGAGCATCGCGAGCGATACCCCCGCGCCGACGGGCACCTGAGCTGCCGCAGACCTCAAGAGCGGGAGGTCGCGGGCGAGCAGAGTCCCCTTCGTGAGGATCGAGAACGGCGTTCCCGAATCGGCGAGGGCCCGGATGATGCCCGGCATGAGGGCGTAGCGGCCCTCGGCACGCTGGTACGGGTCCGTGTTCGTGCCGAGGGCCACGTGCTCGCGCCGCCACGACGGCCGCGCGAGCTCTGCCCTCAGGACCTCCGCGACGTTGACCTTGACCACCAGCTGCCGGTCGAAGTCGAGGCCCGCGTCGAGGTCCAGGTAGGTGTGGGTGCCGCGTGCGAAGCAGTACACGCACGCGTGGCTGCACCCCCGGTAGGGATTGATCGTCCATCGGAAAGGCATGGAGGACGCCGGTGGCACCTTGTTGAGCGCCGATCTCGCGGCGACCTCATGGAAGGTGATGCCCTGGAACTCCGGCGTCCGGACGGCGCGCAGGAGCCCCGCGAGCGGGATGAGGGGTGGGCCCTCGGCTTCAGCTTGCGCCGTCTGCGTGTTCCATCGCATGCCCACTATTCGAATACATGTTCGAAGCGCTGTCAAGGCGCCACACGACGGTCACGCTCGCGCGCACCTCGGCCTCTCCGGCCTCGACGGGCAGGCTCTCGGCGGGCGTCGCGAGGGCGGCCCGCATGAGTGGGACCGGCGGCCCGGGAAGGGACGGTGCGGACGCGTCGATCCGCTGAACGTCGCCGAGTTCGCGCCCCGCAAGCTGGGCGAGCCGACCGGCCGCCGAGCGGGCGTCGTCGAACGCGGCCTCCTGCGCTGCTGCGTGCGCGGCCGCCGGATCGCTCACCTCGAGCGCGAGCCCATGGATGCGCAGCGCGTCGCCGCCCGCGCGGACGATCGCATCGAGCAGCGCGGGTGTCCTCGCGAGCTCGCGCGCGGTGAGGGCGAGGCCCGTGCTCGCGACGTACCCGACGACCTCCTGGCGGTTGCCGTCCCGCCACACGACCTCCGACCGCACGGAGAGGCCGCTCGTGGCGACGTCGGCGCGCGGCAGGCCCGCGGCGAGGGCAGCGTCCACGACCCGCTGGGCCGCGGCGGCCGCGCCTTCGTAGGCGGCCGCGAGAGCGTCGGCGCTCACCTCCACAGCGAGGCGCACGACGGCGGCGTCCGGCACCGCGCGCGCGGTGCCGGCGCCGGTGACGGTCACGGTGTCGGGGTGATGCCCCTGATGATCTCCCATCACTCCAAACTAAACTCGCGGATTCACGGAGCCCAGAGGCGGCTGCGCCGTCTACTAGACTTGGCCTGCCATGACTGAAACATTGCCCGGCGCCACCGTCCCGGACCCCCTGGACGAGGCCGCCGTCACCGCCGCCGTCAGCCGCGCCCTCGAGGAGATCTCGGAGGCGTCCACCCTGGACGAGCTCAAGGCCGTCCGGCTTGCGCACACAGGGGAGAAGTCCCCGCTCGCGCTCGCGAACCGTGCGATCGGAGCGCTGCCGAAGGAGTCGAAGTCCTCGGCGGGGAAGATCGTCGGCGCCGCGCGCGGCCGGGTCAACAAGGCCATCGCCGAACGCTCCGAGGTGCTCGAGGCCGAGAACGACGCGCGGATCCTCGTCGAGGAGACGGTCGACGTCACCGCCGCTCCGCGCCGCCGCCGCGCCGGCGCACGCCACCCGCTCTCGACCCTCCAGGACCGCGTGAGCGACATCTTCGTGGGCATGGGCTGGGAGATCGCCGAGGGCCCAGAGCTCGAGTCCGAGTGGTTCAACTTCGACGCGCTCAACTTCAAGCCGGACCACCCCGCGCGCGAGATGCAGGACACGTTCTTCGTGGAGCCCGTTGACCGCCACCTGCTCCTGCGCACCCACACGTCGCCCGTGCAGGTCCGCTCGATGCTCGAGCGCGACGTGCCGATCTACGTCCTGTGCCCGGGGAAGGTGTTCCGCACGGACGAGCTCGACGCGACGCACACGCCCGTGTTCCACCAGTTCGAGGGCCTCGCGATCGACGAGGGCCTGAGCATGGCGGACCTTCGCGGGACGCTCGAGCACTTCGCGCGGCAGATGTTCGGCCAGGAGGCCCAGATTCGCCTCCGCCCCAACTTCTTCCCGTTCACGGAGCCGAGCGCCGAGCTCGACATCTGGCACCCGGGCGCGAAGGGCGGCCCGCGCTGGATCGAGTGGGGCGGCTGCGGCATGGTCAACCCCAACGTTCTGCGCGCGGCGGGCATCGACCCCGACGTCTACTCGGGCTTTGCGTTCGGCATGGGCATCGAGCGGACCCTCATGTTCCGCAACGACGTCGTGGATATGCGCGACATGATCGAGGGCGACGTCCGGTTCAGCGAGCACTTCGGGATGGAGATCTAGGCACATGCGAATCCCCCTTTCGTGGCTGCGCGAGTACACGCAGCTTCCCGCCGGCGCGACCGCCGAGGACCTCATGGCCGAGCTCGTCTCGGTCGGACTCGAGGAGGAGGCCGTGCACCGGCCCTCCGACAGCGTTCATGGCCCGATCGTCGTGGGCCAGGTGCTGAGCCTCGTCAAGGAACCGCAGAGCAACGGCAAGACGATTAACTGGTGCCAGGTCCGTGTGGTGCCCGAGGGCCAGGAGCAGACCCTCACGGGCAAGGGCATCGACCCGTCCGGCGTCCAGGGCATCGTGTGCGGCGCCCACAACTTCGTCGAGGGCGACAAGGTGATCGTGACGCTGCCGGGTGCGACGCTGCCCGGCGACTTCCACATCGCGGCCCGCAAGACGTACGGCCACGTGTCCGCGGGCATGATCGCCTCGGCGCGCGAGCTCGGCATCGGCGAGGACCACGACGGCATCATCGTGCTCTCGCGCCTGGGCCTCGACCCGGAGATCGGGACGGACGCGCTTGAGCTGCTCGGCCTCACTGATGAGGCGGCCGAGATCAACGTGACCCCCGACCGCAGCTACTGCTTCTCGATCCGCGGCATCGCACGGGAATACGCGCACGCGACCGGCACGGCGTTCGAGGACCCGGCCACGCAGGTCAAGGCGCCCGAGAAACTCGAGGGCGGCCACGGGGTGGCCCTCGACGACCGCGCCCCGGTCTACGGCGTGCCCGGCTGCGACCGCTTCGTGGCCCGCACCGTGCGCGGCGTCGACCCCACGCGGCCCACGCCGCCGTGGATGGCCTCGCGCCTGCGCCTCGCCGGCGTGCGCTCGATCTCGCTGCCCGTCGACATCTCGAACTACGTCATGTTCGAACTCGGCCAGCCGACCCACTGCTACGACCTCGACAAGCTCACGGGCACGATCACGGTGCGCCGCGCCGAGGACGGCGAGAAGATCGAGACGCTCGACGGCAAGATCCGCGACCTCGACCCCGAGGACCTCCTCATCACCGACGAGTCCGGCCCCATCGGCATCGCGGGCGTCATGGGCGGCGCGTCGACCGAGTGCTCGGACGGGACCGTCAACGTGCTCGTCGAGGCCGCGCATTTCGACACCGTGACCGTGGGCCGCTCGCGCCGCCGCCACAGGCTCCCGTCCGAGGCGTCCAAGCGCTTCGAGCGCGGCGTCGACTGGGAGGTCGCGGACGAGGCCGCCCAGCGCGTCGTCGACCTCCTCGTCGAGCTCGGCGGGGGCGTCGCGGACGAGGCCGGGACCGATGTCGGGACCGAGCCCGCGGCCATCGAGATCGTGCTGCCAGCGGCGTTCGCCTCCGAGCGCATCGGCATGGAGTTCTCCGAGGAGCTCATCGCGCGCGTGCTCGGCGACCTCGGGGCCGAGGCAGAGCGCCGCGGTCAGGACTTCCTCGTGACCCCGCCCAGCTGGCGCAACGACCTCGAGACGAAGGAGGACCTCTCCGAGGAGATCGCCCGCCTCGTCGGCTACGACAAGATCCCGTCGCGACTCCCCGTGGCGCCGCCCGGGCGCGGCTTCACGCGCACGCAGCAGCAGCGCCGTCGTCTCGTGCAGGCGCTCGCCGACGCGGGCCTCACCGAGGTGCTCGCCTATCCGTTCGTGACGAAGGCAGCCAACGGGACGTTCGGGGTCGCCGAGGCGGGCGCCGAGCGGCCCGCGGTCAAGCTCGCGAACCCGCTGAGCGAGGAGTTCGGATGGCTGCGCACGTCCGTGCTCCCGGGGCTCATCGACGTGGTCAAGCGCAACCACTCGCGCGGCTTCCGCGACCTTGCGCTGTTCGAGGCCGGCCTCGTGTTCCTGCCCGACGGCGGCACGCTCGGCACCGCGACGATCCCGCCGCTTGGCGCGCTGCCGTCCGAAGAGGAGCTCGAGCAGCTCGACGCCGGCCTGCCGGACCAGCCGCTTCACGTCGGCGCGATCCTGACGGGCCACGATTCGCCCGAGGCGGCGGGCCACACCCCGCGTGTGTGGGACTGGGCGGACGCGATCGACGTCGCGCGCCTCGCGGGTGACGTGCTCGGCGTCGACCTCGTGGTTGCCCAGGGCGCCCACCAGGCGTTCCACCCGGGCCGCACGGCGCAGCTTTCGCTGCGCTCGGGCGAGCTCGTGGGCTTCGCGGGCGAGCTGCACCCCAAGCTCCTCCAGGAGCACGATCTGCCCGCTCGGACGGTCGCGCTCGAGCTCGACGCCGACGCTCTTTTCGAGGCCGCCCCGGACGTGATCGTCGCGAAGCACATCTCGACGTTCCCCGTCGCGACCCAGGACGTCGCACTCATCGTCGACGCCGCGATCCCCTCGGACGAGGTCAAGGATGCGCTCCGCGACGGCGCCGGCGAGCTGCTCGAAGAGGTCCACCTCTTCGACGTGTACGCCGGTCCGGGCATCGACGAGGGCAAGAAGTCGCTCGCGTTCGCGCTCCGCTTCCGCGCGCCCGATCGCACGCTCACGGCGGATGAGGCCTCCGAGGCGCGCGCGGCCGCCGTCGCGCGCGCCGCGGAACGCTACGGGGCCGTGCAGCGCTAACGGCGCAATGACCGTGATCGTGCGGGCCGTTCCGCTCGGCGGCGTGGGGACTCCCTTGCCGCCCGGCGATCCGACGGCGGGGGAGTCCCAGCGGGCCGCGGCGTTCGCCGACCCGCAGCGCGCTCACGAGTTCCTCGCGGGCCGCCTCGCCCTGCGCGCGTTCGTGGCGGGCGAACTGGGCGTCGAGCCCGCGCGCGTGCGGCCCGCCTACCGCTGCCCCGCGTGCGGCCCGGGCGAGCACGGGACGCCGGGGTTCGCCCTCGGCTCGGACGACGGCGGCGCGGACGACGGCGGCTCGGACCACGGCGGCACGGACGACGGCGCGTTCGCTCGCCCGCTCGATGTCGCCGCGAGCCTCTCGCGCGCCGGGGGCTGGGCGCTGCTCGCCGTCGAGCTCCCGCCCGCGGGGGGCCGCTGGGAGGCCGGCGTCGGGGACCCGCTGCCGGCCATCGGCGTCGACCTCGCCCTCGTCGCGGACTTTCGCCGCGCGGTCCCGGACGCGGCGTACTCACCTGCCGAGCGCCGTCGTCTGTTGTCGGTGCCGGATGTGCCCGCCGAGGCCGCACGCCTGTGGGCGCGCAAGGAGGCCCTGCTCAAGGCGCTCGGCACGGGCCTGCGCACGGACCCGGCCGCCGTCGAGACTCTCGAGGACGGCCGGGTCGACGGCGTCGACACGCGGGCGCTCGGCTTGCCCCCGGGCTTCGTCGCCGCCGTTTCAGTAACGTCGGCGCCGGCTATTTCGGAAGCGGCGGAAGCTTCTCGGCGTAGAGCCAGGGGCGGAGCACGCTAGCGGCGTCGAACTTCCGGGCCCCCGCGCACACGCGGTCGAGGAGCTCGATGAACTCGGCCGTCGAGGCCTGCCCGTGGCGTCGCTCGGACGCGAACGCCCGAAGCGAGCGGAAGAACCGGTCGTCGCCCACCGCGCGGCGCACGGCGTGCAGCGCGAGCGCGCCGCGCTTGTAGACGCGATCGTCGAACATGAGGTGCGGGCCCGGCGCGCCGATGCGGAGGTCCTCGGGAAGGCTCGCGAGGTACTTCCACGCCGTCGAGGCGCGTTCCTTCGCGGACGCGAGGCCCGCCGCGTCGCTCCACAGCCACTCCGCGTAGCACGCGAAGCCCTCGTGCAGCCAGATGTCCTCCCAGCGCCGCACGGTCACGGAGTTCCCGAACCACTGGTGCGCGAGCTCGTGCGCGAGCAGCCGCTGCGCCTCCCACGTGCGCCGCAGGTGGTTGCGGCCCATGATCGAGAGGCTCTGGGCCTCGAGCGGGATCTCGAGCTCGTCCTCGGTCACGACGACCGTGTAGTCGCGGAACGGGTAGGGGCCGAACAGCTCCGAGAACAGCTTGACCATCTTGACCTGGTCCCTGAGCCCCGACGCGGCCTCGCCCCGGAGCTTCGGGGACACGTTCGCGAAGACCCGCACCCGGCCGGAGCCGCGGTTCGGCAGCTTGCCGAGCTCGATCTCCTGATAGCGGCCGATCAGGAGCGTCGCGAGGTAGGGCGCCATGGGCTCGAGCTGCTCGTAGACCCACGTCTCGCGGCTCGAGCGCCTCCGGTGGCCCACGAGGAGGCCGTTCGAGATCGCGCGGTAGCCCGCGTCCGCCGTCACCGTGATGCGGAATGGCGCCTTTTGGCTCGCGTGGTCGTTGCACGGGAACCACGTTGGGGCGCCGACCGGCTGCCCTGCCACGAGCACGCCGTCGTCGAGCTCCTCCCAGCCGACCTCGCCCCAGGGTCCCCGCACAGGCCGCGGCGTGCCCTCGTAGCGGACGTCGAGCTCGAAGCGGGCGCCCTTCGGGATCGCGGGGCGCACGGCCACGACGAGCTGATCGCCGCGCTGGGCCATCTTCGCCGGCTTCGTGCCGTCCACGGTCACCTTCGTGGCGCGGAGGCCCGCGAGGCTCAGCGTCACGGAGTCGAGCTTCTCGCGCGCCTCGGCCTTGATCCGGGCGCGGCCCGCGAGGCGGTTGCTCCCGAGCTTGACGTCGAGGTCGAGGTCGTAGTGCGTCACGCGATACTCGTCAGTGCCATGACCGGGGGTGTAGGGATCGGGGAGCGCCTTGCCGTGGTGGGACTTGCCGTTCTTCGGGCTCACCGGGTGGGTACCTCCGGCTCGCGCCACGGCGCCACGGGGTTGCCCCGCCAATACGTTCCCGCCGGGATGCCCTCGCCGCGCATCACGAGCGACGCGGGGCCCACCGTGGCCCCCGAGTCGATGCTCGCGCCGGGCAGGATGACCCCGTGCGGGCCGATCGTGGCGCCCTGGCCGAGGTTCACGGCGTCGATGCTCATGATCCGGTCGTGGAAGAGGTGGGTCTGAATCACGCAGCCGCGGTTGACCGTCGAGCCGGGGCCGAGCTCCACGAGGTCCGCCTCCGGGAGCCAGTAGCTCTCGCACCACGCGCCGCGGCCGATCCGGGCCCCGAGCAGGCGCAGCCACCAGACGAGCGCGGGCGTTCCCGCGGCGGCGCGTGCGAACCACGGCGCCGCGACCATCTCGACGAACGCGTCCACGACCTCGTTGCGCCACACGAACGAACTCCACAGCGGGTGCTCGCTGGTGCGGATGCGCCCCACGAGCAGCCACTTCCCAACGACGGCGGAGCCCGCCGCGACCGCGCCCGCCGCGAGCATCACGGCGCCGCACACGAGCGCCGTGAGCAGGTACCCCCACGACGCGGCGAGGGCGTCGAGGGCCGCGAGGACGACGACGGCGATCGCCACCGTGAGCACGACCGGCACCGCGCGGCACAGCTCCCACAGCGCGCGCGCGACCTTGAGCCGGGCCGGCGGGCTGAACGTGCGCGCGGAGTCCGACTCGAGCGACGTGCGGCGCAGGCGGACGGGCGGGCTCCCGAGCCACGACGAGCCGGACTTCGCCTTCTTGGGGGTCGCGGAGAGCACGGCCACCAGGCCGTTCTTGGGCACCGAGCGGCCCGCCGCCGTCATCCCCGAATTGCCGAGGAAGGCGCGCTTGCCGATCTTGGCCGGCGCGATGCGGAGCCAGCCGCCGCCGAGCTCGTAGGAGGCGACCATCGTGTCGTCGGCGAGGAACGCGCCGTCGCCCACGGTCGTCATCTTGGGCACCAGGAGCACGGTGGACGCCTCGACGTCCTTGCCTACGGTGGCCCCGAGCAGGCGCAGCCACACGGGCGTGAAGAGGCTCGCGTAGACGGGGAACAGGAGGTCTCGCGCCATGTCGAGGACGCGCTCCGTGGCCCACACCTGCCAGCCCATGCGGCTGCGGATCCGGTACGTGCCCTCGCGCAGGCCGAGGCCGAGCAGGCGCGTGCACACCGCGACGAGCACGAGGTTCGCGGCGAACCACGCGGCCGCAGCGAGCGGGGAGGCGGCGAGGAGGGCAGTGAACGCGGCATGGAGGCTCGCATGGCCTGCGGCTGCCCAGAGGAGGATCGCTCCGGCCGCCGTGGCCGAGGCATAGGGGATGAGCGCGAGGAGGGACGAGCCGGCGCCGAACGCCGCGATCCACACGCCCTCGAGGAACGGGGACCGGCGGGGGCCCGCGTCGGGCCATTCGTGCTTGGCCTTGCCCACCCGTTCGGCGGGGGAGCCCGAGACCCTCAGCCCGGGCTTGACCTTGCCGGATACGGCGGAGCCGGGCTCGACCACGGCGTCGGCACCGACCTGCGTGCCCGGGAGCAGGGTGCTGCGCGAACCGATCGTCGCGCCCGCGCCAATGCGGATCCCGCCGATGTAGACCCAGTCGCCGTCGATCCACCATCCGGAGAGGTCGACTTCCGGCTCGACCGACGCGCCCTTGCCGAGCTCGAGCATGCCCGTGACGGGCGGGACGGAGTGCAGCACGGCGTCGCGGCCGATCTTCGCCCCCAGGGCCCGCGCGTAATAGGGGACCCACGGTGCGCTCGCGAGGCTCACGGCCTGGGCGAGGTCCGCGATCTGCTCCGCGAGCCAGAGCCGCAGGTGAATGCTCCCGGCCCGGGGATACTTGCCCGGGCCGACGCCGCGGAGGAGGAGCCGGGCCGCGGCGACGGAGATCGCCATGCGGCCGAGCGGGCTCACGAACACGAGCCACGACGCGGCAACCCACCACCACGAGATGGTCGGGGCAGCCGAGAACCCGGCGGTGGCCGCGAGCACGTTGTTCGCGGCCATGAGGTACGTGAGCCACCGCATTCCGACGAGGATGAAGAGCGGGATCCCCAGGACCGTCTGCGCGAGCTGGGTCCCCGCCGAGGCAGGCCTGACCGTGCGCTCGACGGCGGGCGGAACCTCGCCGCGCGAGCCGCCGCCGATGGCCTCGACGAGGGCACCGACCCGTGGGTGCGCGTACACCTCGGCGACGGTCACGGTCGGGTACCGGCGGCGGAGCGAGGAGACGAGCTGCGCGGCCGCGAGGGAGCCGCCGCCATGGGCGAAGAAGTCGGCGTCGAGGCTCTGCGGCTGGGTGCCGAGCACCGCGCCCCACTGCTCGACGATCCACGCGGCATCATCCGAGAGCGCGAGCGGGGCCGACGAGCCCTCGTCGCCGCCGGGGAGCGGCCACGGGAGCGCGTTGCGGTCCACCTTGCCGCTCGTCTTGGTCGGGAGCCACTCGACGACGGCGAGCAGCGGCACGAGCGCCGCCGGGAGCGCGAGGCTCAGGCGCTTGCGGCACGCCTCGAGGTCGGGCACGGTGCCGTCGGACGGCGCCAGGTACCCCACGAGCACCTGGTTCCCGGCCGCCGTCGTCCGCACGGCCGCCGCCGCGCCCGCGACGCCGGAGAGCGCCTGGAGCGCCGCGTCGACTTCGCCGAGCTCGATCCGGCGCCCGCCGAGCTTGACCTGCTCGTCGGCGCGGCCCTGGAAGATGAGGCCCTCGCGCTCGTACGCGACGAGATCGCCCGAGCGGTACGCTCGCTCCCACCCGAGCGAGGCCATGGAGGCGTACTTCTCGGCGTCCTTCGCGGGGTCGAGGTAGCGCGCGAGCCCTACGCCGCCGATGATGAGCTCGCCGACGTCGCCCTCGGGGACGGGCACGCCGTCCGGGTCGACGATCGCGAGGTCCCAGCCGTCGAGCGGCAGGCCGATCCGCACGGGCCCGTTCGCGCCGAGCTGTGCCGCGCACGCCACGACGGTCGCCTCCGTGGGGCCGTAGGTGTTCCACACCTCGCGGCCCTCGACCGCGAGACGCTGCGCGAGCTCGGGCGGGCAGGCCTCGCCGCCGAAGATGAGCAGGCGGACGTTCTCGAGCGCCTCGCCCGGCCACAGCGCGGCGAGGGTCGGGACGGTCGAGACAACCGTGATGCCGCGCTGGACGAGCCACGGACCGAGGTCCATGCCAGTCCGCACGAGCGCGCGCGGCGCCGGGACGAGGCACGCGCCGTGCCGCCACGCGAGCCACATCTCTTCGCACGAGGCGTCGAACGCGACGGAGAGGCCCGCGAGAACGCGGTCCTCGGGGCCGAGTGTCTCTGCCTGCAGGAAGAGGCGGGCTTCGGCGTCGACGAACGCCGCGGCGGAGCGGTGGCTCACGGCGACGCCCTTCGGAGTCCCGGTCGAGCCCGAGGTGAAGATGACCCAGCAATCGTCGTCGGGGCCGGGCAGGCGCGGTTCGGGGAACGGCGCGGGGCGCTTCTTGTCGGCGACGAGCGACTCCCCGCCGCGGAGGATCCCGGCGACGGCTGCCTCGCTGAAGACGAGCTTCGCCCGCTCGTCGGGATCGTCCGCGTCGACCGGGACGTAGGACGCGCCGATGAGCAGGACGGCGAGGATCGAGACGTAGAGCTCGTTCGTGCCGGACGGGATGCGGATCCCCACCCTGTCGCCGGCGCCGAGCCCGGCCGCGTGCAGGCGGCGGCCCACCGAGCGGACCTCCTCGAGGAGTTCGGCGTAGCTCAGGACTTGGGCTCCGTCGTCGAGCGCGGGGGACTCCGGGAACGCTTCGGCGGTCGCGGTGAGGACGTCGACGAGGGTGCGCTCGGGCGGCGTGCGGTCAGACGCCGGAAGCTGCGGGGGGTAGGGACGCTCCGCCGTGCCGGCGGCCAGGGGCTGGGTATCGCTCAAGGGTCAGTCGGACCTCAGGGGACGAGGAGCACCTTGCCCGTCGTCGCGCGGCCCTCGAGCGCGCGATGCGCCTCGGCTGCGGACGCGAGCGGGAAGGTTGCGCCGATGCGGACTGTGAGCGAGCCGTCAGCGGCGGCCGCGAAGACCTCGGAGGAGCGCCACAGGCGTTCCTGAGGATTGAGCAGGTGGTGCTTGAGCGTGGGGCGCGTGAGGAACAGTGAGCCGCCGGCGTTGAGCCGCTGCGGGTCGACGGGCGGCACAGGGCCCGAGGCCGCCCCGAACAGCACGAGGGAGCCGCGCGTCCGCAGCGACGCAAGGGAGCCGTCGAACGTGTCGCGGCCCACGCCGTCGTATACGACGTCGGCGCCCGCGCCAGCGGTGAGTTCGCGCACATGGTGCTCGAAGCCCGAGTAGCGGATCACGTGGTCGGCGCCCGCGCCGGCCGCGAGTTCGGCCTTCGCGTCGGTGGACACGGTCGTGATGACCCGCGCGCCCTTCGCCTTGATCATCTGGATGAGGAGCAGCCCCACGCCGCCCGCGCCGGCGTGGACGAGCGCGGTCTGGCCCGGCTCGATGCGGAACGTCGAGTTGATGAGGTAATGCGCCGTCATGCCCTGGAGCGGCAGCGCCGCCGCCGTGTGCAGGTCGAGGTTCTCCGGGACGGGGAGGGCCTTGTCCGCGTCGACGATCATGTACTCGGCGTAGGCGCGGCGGCCCTCAGCGGTCGCGACGTGCTGCCCGACCGAGAATGCCTCGACTCCCTCCCCGAGTTCCTCGACCGTCCCCGCGGCCTCGTCGCCCGGGGTAAACGGGAACTGCACGCTGTAGAGGCCTTGGCGCTGGTACGTCTCGATGAAGTTGACCCCAGTCGCTGCGACCCGCACGAGGAGCTGGCCCGGACCCACCTCTGGCCTGTCCACGGCCTGTGGCTCGAGGACTTCGGGGCCGCCGGGGGCGTTGGCGACGATGGCGTTGATCATGGAGTCACTCCCTGGTTCGTTCGTTCTCGTCCGGGTACCCATCCTAAGAGGGGAAGCCGCCCCGACTCAGTCATGCATAAATATTGATATGCCTGCATAAGTTTGCTTATAGTGGCCGGGTGACTATTACCGCAGCTGTGTCCGGGGCCAGCGGCTACGCCGGGGGAGAGGTCCTCCGACTGCTGGCCAACCATCCCGAGATCGAGATCGGCGCCATTACGGCGCACAGCAGTGCGGGGAGCCGCCTCGGCGCGCTCCAGCCGCACCTCCTCAGCCTTGCCGGCCGCGAAATCGTCGAGACGACCGCGGAGAACCTCGGGGGGCATGACGTCGTCTTCCTTGCGCTCCCGCACGGCGCGTCCGCCGCCGTGGCAGCCCAGCTTCCCGCCGAGACGCTCGTGATCGATGCCGGGGCGGACCACCGGCTTGAGGACCCTGAGGCGTGGTTCAAGTTCTACCGCTCGGAGCACGCGGGCACGTGGCCGTACGGGCTGCCTGAGCTGCTCTTGGGTGGCTGGGCGGGTTCGGGAAGCGCGGGTTCGGGGGACGCGGGTTCGGGCGGCGGGGGTGGGATCAGGAAACAGCGCGAGAAGCTCGTCGGCGCGCGGCGCATCGCCGTCCCCGGCTGCTACCCGACCTCGGCGCTCCTCGCGCTCGTCCCCGGCTTCGCGGCGGGACTCCTGGAGCCCGAGGACGTGGTGATCGTCTCGGCGTCCGGGACGTCCGGCGCGGGCAAGTCGGTCAAGCCGCACCTCCTCGGCTCGGAAGTCATGGGCTCGATGAGCCCCTACGGAGTGGGCGGGGGCCACCGGCACACCCCCGAGATCGAGCAGGGCCTCTCGAACGCCGCCGGGGCGCCGGTCACGATCTCCTTCACGCCGACGCTCGCCCCGATGAGCCGCGGCATCCTCACGACCGCGACGGCCCGGGTCAAGCCTGGCATCGGGGCCGCCGAGCTCCGCGCGGCGTGGGAGACCGCGTACGCGGACGAGCAGTTCATCCACGTGCTCCCCGAGGGCCAGTGGCCGGCCACGCAGATGGTCGTCGGCTCGAACAACGCCGCGATCCAGCTCGCGTTCGACGAGCACGCGGGCCGCGTGATCGTGAGCTCCGTGATCGACAACCTCACGAAGGGCACCGCGGGCGGCGCGGTGCAGTCCATGAACATCGCGCTGGGCCTCCCCGAGGGCGCCGGCCTCGCACAGCTGGGAGTCGCACCGTGACCATCACCGCACCCAAGGGCTTCCGGGCCTCCGGCGTGACCGCCGGCCTCAAGGCCTCGGGCAAGCCGGACGTGGCCCTCGTGGTCAACGACGGCCCCGACAAGAACGGCGCGGCCGTCTTCACGTCGAACCGGGTCGCCGCGGCGCCCGTCCGCTGGTCGCGCCAGGCCATCGGGGACGGGCGCGTGGACGCCGTGATCCTCAATTCGGGCGGCGCGAACGCCTGCACGGGCCCCCAGGGCTTCCAGAACGCCCACACGACCGCGGAAAAGACCGCAGACGTGCTCGGCGTCTCGGCGGGTGACGTCGTCGTCTGCTCGACGGGGCTCATCGGCGAGCAGCTGCCCATGGACAAGATCCTCGCGGGAGTCGAGGCTGCCGCGGCCGCGCTAGCGGACGACGGCGGGCACGCGGCGGCGCTCGCGATCATGACGACCGATACGGTCCCCAAGGAGGCCGTGTTCACCGGGGTCGACGCCGACGGGGCCGAGTACACGATCGGCGGCATCGCGAAGGGCGCCGGCATGCTCGCGCCGGGCCTCGCGACGATGCTAGTGGTCCTCACGACCGACGCCGCGACTGCTCCGGAGATGCTCGACGCGGCACTCCGGGACGCGACGCGCGTGACCTTCGACCGCGCGGACTCCGACGGCTGCATGTCCACGAACGACACGGTCGTGCTGCTTTCCTCCGGCGCGTCCGCTGCTGTTCCGTCCGCACAGCAGTTCACGGACGGGCTCACGCAGGTCTGCGCCGAGCTCGCGCGCAAGCTCATCGGCGACGCCGAGGGCGCGAGCCACGACATCGCGATCCGCGCGTTCAACGCGGCCACGGAGAGCGACGCCGAGGTGGTGGCACGCGCCGTCGCCCGTTCGAACCTGTTCAAGACCGCGATCTTCGGGAAGGACCCGAACTGGGGGCGCGTCCTCTCCGCTGTCGGGACCACGGACGCGGTGTTCGATCCGGACGAGCTGAGCGTCTCCATCAACGGCGTCGAGGTGTGCCAGAACGGCGGCATCGGCGAGGACCGCTCGCTCGTGAACCTCGAGCCGCGCGAGGTCCTGGTCGAGATCGACCTCGCGGCGGGCGACGCCGAGGCGACGATCCTCACGAACGACCTCACGCACGACTACGTGCATGAGAACAGTGCCTACTCGAGCTGAGCCAGGATGGAGACAGCCATGACCAGCACGAACATCCGGCTCGCGATGGACAAGGCCGAGACCCTCATCGAGGCGCTCCCGTGGATCCAGAAGTTCGCGGGCAGCACCATGGTGGTCAAATACGGCGGCAACGCGATGGTCAACGAGGAGTTGCGCCGCGCCTTCGCCGAGGACATCGTGTTCCTCCACCACGTCGGCATCCACCCGGTGGTGGTCCATGGCGGGGGTCCGCAGATCAACGCGATGCTCCGCCGCGTCGGCATCGAGAGCGAGTTCAAGGGCGGCCTGCGCGTCACGACGCCCGAGACCATGGACGTGGTCCGCATGGTGCTCACGGGCCAGGTGGGCCGCGAGCTCGTGGGGCTCATCAACTCCCACGGCCCCTACGCGGTCGGCCTCTCCGGAGAGGACGCGGGGCTGCTGCGCGCCGTCCGCACGGGCGCCGTGGTCGACGGCGTCGAGGTGGACCTCGGCCTCGTGGGCGAGGTGGTCGGCGTCGAACCCGCCGCCGTGCATGACATCCTCGAGGCGGGCCGCATCCCTGTCATCTCGACGGTCGCGCCCGAGGTCGAGCCCGACGGCGAAGGCGGCTTCCAGCCGACCGGCCAGGTGCTCAACGTCAACGCAGACACGGCGGCAGCCGCGGTCGCCGTTGCGCTCGGTGCGTCGCGCCTCGTGGTCCTGACCGACGTCGAGGGCCTGTACCGCAACTGGCCGGACAAGAGCTCGCTCGTCTCGCAGATCTCGGCCACCGAGCTGCGGGCCATGCTCCCATCCCTCGAATCGGGCATGATCCCCAAGATGGGGGCGTGCCTCAAGGCAGTCAGCGAGGGCGTGGACCGCGCCGCGATCGTCGACGGGCGCAGCCCCCACACGATGCTTCTCGAGATCTTCACCGACGCGGGCGTCGGCACGCAGGTTGTGCCGGACGAGACAGGAGGAACCGCATGAGTGTCACCCCCAATACCCCCGAGACCAGGCCAGTCTCCGAACTCGTCGGCACGTCGACGGGCGCCGCATGGCTCGCGCGCTACTCGAACTCGCTCATGGGCGTGTTCGGGACGCCGCAGCGCGTGCTCGTCCGCGGCCAGGGCTGCTACGTGTGGGACGCCGACGGCAAGCAGTACCTCGATCTGCTCGGCGGGATCGCCGTCAACGCGCTCGGCCACGCCCACCCGTTCGTCACGAGCGTCATCTCGTCCCAGCTCGCGACCCTCGGCCACGTCTCGAACTTCTTCACGAGCCCCACGCAGGTGGCACTCGCCGAGAAGCTCCTCGAGATCGCGCACGCCCCGTCCGGCTCGAAGGTGTTCTTCGCGAACTCGGGCACCGAGGCCAACGAGGCGGCGTTCAAGCTCGCTCGCCGGAACAACGACGGCGGCCGCCGCACCAAGATCGTCGCACTCGAGGGCGCTTTCCACGGCCGCACGATGGGCGCCCTCGCGCTCACGGCCAAGAAGGCGTACCGGGAGCCCTTCGCTCCCCTGCCCGAGGGCGTGGTCCATATCCCGTTCGGCGACCTCGACGCGCTCAAGGCCGAGATCGACGAGACTACGCAGGCCCTGTTCCTCGAGCCCATCCAGGGCGAGGCCGGCGTCATCCCGCTGCCCGCGGGCTACCTCGCCGAGGCGCGCCGCCTCACGCACGAGGCTGGCGCGCTCCTCATCATGGACGAGGTGCAGACGGGCGTGGGCCGGACCGGCTCGTGGTTTGCGATCGAGGGCTCGGGCGTGGTCCCCGACGCGATGTCGCTTGCGAAGGGCCTCGGCGGTGGCTTCCCGATCGGTGCCCTCATCACGTTCGGCGCCGAGAACAGCGCGCTGCTCACTGCCGGCCAGCACGGCACGACGTTCGGCGGCAACCCCGTCGCGACCGCCGCCGCGCTCGCGACGCTCCACACGATCGAGACCCAGGGGGTCCTCGCGAACGTCAGGGCGGTGGGCGAGCACCTCCGCGCGGGCCTTTCGGCGCTGCCCGAGGTCGTCGCCGTGCGCGGCAGCGGCCTCCTCATCGGCTTCGATCTCGCACTCCCCGCTGGGGTGCCGGAGGGCGCGAACTTCGCGGCCGCCGTCGTCGACGCCGGCTTGAGCGCGGGCTTCATTGTCAACGCGCCCGGGCCGCGCACGCTGCGGCTCGCGCCGCCGCTCATCCTCACCGCCGAGCAGGCGGACACGTTCCTCGCCGCGCTGCCCCAGCTCATTGCCGCGGCCGCGGCGGCCATCACCGACAAGCTCGAAAAGGAGGGCGCATGACGAACAGCACGGTCCGTCACTTCCTCAAGGACACCGATCTGAGCCCAGCCGAGCAGGCCGAGGTCCTCGACCTCGCCGTCCGGCTCAAGGCCGCGCCGTATTCGGCGCAGCCGCTCGCCGCGGAGGGCTCGGCCCGCAAGACGGTCGCCGTGATCTTCGACAAGACGTCGACGCGAACGCGCGTCTCGTTCTCGGCGGGGATCTCGGACCTGGGCGGCGCGCCGCTCATCATCAACCCGGGCGAGGCCCAGATCGGGCACAAGGAGTCCGTCGAGGACACCGCGAAGGTGCTCGAGCGCATGGTCGCCGCGATCGTGTGGCGCACCGGCGCCCACGAGGGGCTCGAGCACATGGCCGCGAACTCGCGGGTCCCGGTGGTCAATGCACTGTGCGACGACTACCACCCGTGCCAGCTGCTCGCGGACCTCCTCACCGTGCGCGAGCACAAGGGCCGGCTCGCGGGCCTCGCGCTCGCGTACCTCGGGGACGCCGCGAACAACATGGCCAACTCGTACCTCCTCGCGGGCGCCACGGCCGGCATGCACGTGCGCGTCGCGGGCCCCGACGGCTACCTCCCTGACGCGGACGTCGTCGCGGAGGCGGAGCGCGTCGCCGCCGAGACGGGCGGGTCGGTGCTCGTCACGGTCGATCCCGCGGCCGCGCTCGACGGCGCCGACGTCGTCGCGACGGACACGTGGGTCTCGATGGGCCAGGAGGCCGAGAAGGAGGCCCGGCTCCAGCTCTTCCGTGACTACGGCGTGGACGCGACGGCGATGGCCAAGGCGGCCCCGGACGCCGTCTTCCTCCACTGCCTCCCGGCCTACCGCGGCTACGAGGTCTCGGCGGACGTCATCGACGGCCCGCAGTCGATCGTGTGGGACGAGGCCGAGAACCGGCTCCACGCACAGAAGGCGCTCCTCGCGTGGCTCCTGCACCGCTCGGGCCAGGCCGTCGTGGAGGGCTTGGGGGCACCGTGAGCAGCGTGCCGGGCTCGGCGCCGCAGACGAAGGCCGCGCGGCAGGCGCGCATCCGCGAGCTCCTCGTGGGCCTGGGCGTGCGCTCGCAGGCGGACCTCGCGGCCCTCCTCGCGGACGACGGCGTGCAGGTCACCCAGGCGACGCTGTCCCGCGACCTCGTCGAGATCGGCGCCGTGCGCGTGCGCGGCGCCGACGGCGGCCTCGTCTACGCCGTGCGCGGCGAGGGCGGGGACCGGAGCCCGCGCGTCGGGCTCGACCCCGAGGTGCTCGACGCCCGGCTGGCGAAGCTGTGCGCCGAGCTGCTCGTCACGGCCGAGGCGAGCGCGAACATCGTTGTGCTGCGCACGCCGCCGGGCGCCGCGAACTTCCTCGCGCTCGCGATCGACCACTCCGTGATCCCGGCGGTCCTCGGCACGATCGCCGGTGACGATACGGTCATGATCGTCACGCGCGATCCGCTGGGCGGGGACGCCGTCGCCGCGCGCTTCCTCGAGCTCGCTTCACAAGGCGCGTGAACGACCGGCACGATGGGGGCATGGCTGCTACCGATACGTCTGCCTTCGACCGCATCGACAAGTCCATCGAGATCGAGGCTCCCGCCGAGCGCGTGTGGGCGTTCGTCTCGGAACCCGGCTGGTTCATCAACGACGGCGCCTACCGCCCCCACGAGATCACGCACGACGGCGAGGTGAGCCTCGTGCGCGACCCCGTCCACGGCGACTTCGGGTTCCGCACGGTGGCGCTCGACGCCCCGCACCACGCGGCCTTCCGCTGGGTGGGCGAGGGGGCCGGCACGACGCTCGTCGAGTTCTTCGTGGACGCGCGCGACGGCGGCACCACCCTTCGCGTCGTCGAGACCGGCTTCGCGTCGCTGCCCGGGAGCGAGGCGGAGCGTCGCGCGGCGTTCGACGGCAACAGCGAGGGCTGGGACGTGGAGCTCGGCGTCGCGAGAACCGCGTGTGAAGCGGTCGTCTAGATTTGCTGCATAATTATGTAGACTTTTGAATAACAATTCGTAACCTCCCACGACATCTGCAAGGAGAACACCGTGAAGGATCGCATCGTCCTCGCCTACTCGGGCGGCCTCGACACCTCCGTCGCGATCGGCTGGATCGCCGACGCCACCGGAGCCGAGGTCATCGCCGTCGCCGTCGACGTCGGGCAGGGCGGGGAGAGCCTCGAGACCGTGCGCCAGCGCGCCCTCGGCTGTGGTGCCGTGGAAGCCTATGTGGCCGACGCGCGCGACGAGTTCGCGAACGAGTACTGTGTGCCGACGCTCAAGGCCAACGGCCTGTACCAGGGCCACTACCCGCTCGTCTCGGCCATCTCGCGCCCCGTCATCGTCAAGCACCTCGTCAAGGCGGCTCGCGAGTTCGGCGCGACGACCGTGGCCCACGGCTGCACGGGCAAGGGCAACGACCAGGTCCGCTTCGAGG
The DNA here is from genome assembly GCF_049332655.1 of Sinomonas sp. P47F7. Lineage (GTDB taxonomy): Bacteria > Actinomycetota > Actinomycetes > Actinomycetales > Micrococcaceae > Sinomonas. Next base: position 1,759,879 of record NZ_CP186327.1, read on the forward strand.
TCGGCATCCAGACGCTCGGCCCTGACCTCAAGTGCATCGCCCCGGTCCGCGACCTCGCGCTCACCCGCGACAAGGCCATCGCGTACGCCGAGGAGAAGCAGCTCCCGATCGTCACAACGAAGAAGAACCCGTACTCGATCGACCAGAACGTGTGGGGCCGCGCCGTCGAGACCGGCTACCTCGAGGACATCTGGAACGCGCCGACGAAGGACATCTACGACTACACGGCGAGCCCCGAGTTTCCGCCGGCTCCCGACGAGGTCACGATCACGTTCGTCCACGGCGTGCCGACCGCGCTCGACGGCGTGGCGCTGAGCCCGCTCCAGGTCATCCAGGAGCTCAACCGCCGCGCGGGCGCGCAGGGCGTGGGCCGCATCGACGTCGTCGAGGATCGGCTCGTGGGCATCAAGAGCCGCGAGATCTACGAGGCCCCGGGCGCCATGGCCCTCATCACGGCGCACAAGCACCTCGAGGACGTCACGATCGAGCGCGAGCACGCCCGCTTCAAGGCGACCGTGGGTCAGCGCTGGTCCGAGCTCGTGTACGACGGCCAGTGGTTCTCGCCGCTCAAGCGCGCCCTCGATGGCTTCATCGAGGACAGCCAGCAGTACGTCTCGGGCGACATCCGCATGACGCTGCACGGCGGCCAGGCCATCGTCAACGGCCGCCGTTCGGACACGTCGCTCTACGACTTCAGCCTCGCGACCTACGACACGGGCGACACGTTCGACCAGTCGAGCGCGAAGGGCTTCATCGACATCTGGGGCATGGCCTCGAAGGTCGCCTCGGGCCGCGACCAGCGGGTCGCGGGGGAGTAATTCTCGTGGCCAACTCGACGAATGAGGGTGCGCTTTGGGGCGGGCGCTTCGCCGGGGGACCGGCGGACGCGCTCGCCGCGCTGAGCAAGTCCACGCACTTCGACTGGCGGCTCGCGCGCTATGACATCGAGGGCTCCCGCGCGCACGCGCGCGTCCTCCACCGTGCGGGTCTGCTCAACGACGCCGAGCTCGCGGGGATGATCGACGCGCTCGACCGCCTCGACGCCGACGTCGCGTCCGGCGCCTACGTGCCGGCGGAGTCCGACGAGGACGTGCACGGTTCGCTCGAGCGCGGACTCATCGAGCGGGCCGGCGTCCACCTCGGCGGAAAGCTCCGGGCGGGCCGCTCGCGCAACGACCAGGTCGCGACGCTCGGCCGCATGTTCCTGCGCGATCACGCCCGGCTCGTCGCGCGCGGCGTCCTCGACACCGTGGACGCCCTCGTGGCCCAGGCGGAGGCGCATCCCGGCGCTGCCATGCCGGGGCGGACGCACCTCCAGCACGCGCAGCCCGTGCTCCTGAGCCACCACCTGCTGGCCCACGCGTGGGCTCTCCTGCGGGACGTCCAGCGCCTCGCCGACTGGGACAAGCGTGCAGCGGTCTCGCCGTACGGTTCGGGCGCGCTCGCGGGCTCGTCGCTCGGCCTCGACCCTGAGGCCGTCGCGGCGGACCTCGGCTTCGACTCGGCCGTGCACAACTCGATCGACGGCACGGCCTCGCGCGACGTCTTCGCCGAGTTCGCGTGGATCGCGGCCATGATCGGCGTGGACCTCTCGCGGATCAGCGAGGAGGTCATCCTGTGGGCCACGAAGGAGTTCTCCTTCGTGGCGCTCGACGACGCGTTCTCGACCGGCTCGTCGATCATGCCGCAGAAGAAGAACCCGGACGTCGCCGAGCTCGCGCGTGGCAAGGCGGGGCGCCTCATCGGCGACCTCGCGGGGCTGCTCGCGACGCTCAAGGGCCTCCCGCTCGCGTACAACCGGGACCTTCAGGAGGACAAGGAGCCCGTCTTCGACGCCGCGGACACCCTCGAGCTCCTGCTCCCGGCCGTGTCCGGCATGGTCGCGACGCTCACGTTCAACACCGAGCGCATGGCGTCCCTCGCGCCGCAGGGCTTCGCCCTCGCGACCGACATCGCCGAGTGGCTCGTGCGCCAGGGCGTCCCGTTCCGCGAGGCGCACGAGCTCTCCGGGGCCGCGGTGCGCCAGGCCGAGAGCCGCGGCGTCGAGCTGTGGGACCTGACCGATCTGGAGTATGCGACGATCAGCCCCACGCTCACGCCCGAGGTGCGTTCGGTGCTCAGCACGGAGGGATCTCTCGCGAGCCGGAGCGCGCAAGGCGGCACCGCGCCGTCGGCCGTCGCCCGCCAGCTCGAGGCACTCAAGGCCCAGCTCGCGGAGGCGCGAAGCTTCGCGGGCTGACGCCTCATCGTTGGGGGCGGCGACTGGCTACCCTGATGGCATGGGAACAGATGCCGCCCTCAGCGATGACCGCCTCCTGAGTGAGATCCACGCCGCCGCGAAGGGGGTTCGGGCCGAGCTCGAGCGCCTCACCGACGAGTCCGTGAGCCACCCGTCCGAGCTGCCCGGGTGGACGCGTGGCCACGTACTGGCGCATGTCCAGGGCATCTGCTCGGCGATGGCCCGGCAGCTCGAGTACGCGCGGCGCGGCGAGAAGGTCGAGCTGTACGACGGCGGCTACGAGGGCCGGAATCGCGCGATCGAGGACGGCGCGGGTGCCACCGCGGACGAGCATCGCGAGCGGGTCGGCGCCGCGATCGACGTCGCCGTGGGTGGGTTCGGGGGGCTCGAGCCCGAGGACTGGGACCGTCCCATCACGTACCGCAATGGCGTGGTCCGCGACGGTGGCTTCGCACTCTGGCGCGAGCTCGTGATCCACCACACCGACCTCGGGACCGGCTGCACGCAGCAGGAGTGGTCAGAGGGTTTCTGCCGGCATCTGATCGTCTTCCTTGAGCCACGCGTGCCCGCCGCGTACACGCTCGTGCTGCGGCCTGATCGGGGCGAGGAGATCCGCCTTGGCTCCGGCGGAGACGAGGTCCTCGTGGGAGGTCGGCTTCAGGACCTCGCGGCGTGGCTCGCGGGCCGCGCAACGGGCCACGGCGCCGTCCGGGCGGAGCACGGGGGCGCCGCGGTCCCGCTTCCCGAGATCGGGCCCTGGCCCTCCGGCGTCCCCGCGGTCTAGGGCGGTCGGAAGGTCTCATGGGCGGCGGGATGGGCGAGTCATGAACCCGGACGAGCTGGTCCGCTGGCTCCTCCGCGACCCCGTTGCCGTGGCCCCCGACCTCCTCGGCGCGCTACTCACGCATACGACGGCGGAGGGCAGCGTGAGCGTCCGACTCACCGAGGTCGAGGCGTACCGCGGGCATCGCGACTCCGAACACGCCGACCCCGGCTCGCATTCGTACAACGCCCGGACCGCGCGCAACGAGGTCATGTGGGGCCCACCAGGCCACCTGTACGTCTACTTCACGTACGGCATGCACTACTGCGCCAACGTCGTGTGCGGCCCCGCCGGGCGCTCCTCGGGATGCCTCCTGCGCGCCGGGGAGATCGTCGAGGGCCTCGACCTCGCGCGCTCGCGCCGCACGTCGTCGAGGCGCGATTTCGAGCTCGCGCGCGGCCCCGCGCGGCTCGCGCAGGCGCTCGGCATCGCGCGCGAGCACAACGGGGCCGCGCTCGACGGCGCGGGCTTCCGCCTCGTGCCCCGGCCCACCGCGCCGCGGGGGTGCTGAGCGGGCCGCGGGTCGGGGTCGCCGGGGCGGGCGGCTCGGCCGAGTACCCGTGGCGCTTCTGGCTGCCGGGGGAGCCGAGCGTGTCCGCCTATCGCCCCGCGAAGCCCCGGGTCCGGGCCGGCTAGGCTCCGGGAGACGCCGTCGTGCGTTGACGCTCTGTCGCATTCCGACCGGCTTTGACGCCCTCAGGCGGCGTGTCGTCCCGCAACACGCCGCTGTGGGGAGATTCCCGCGGTCAAAGGTGGTCGGAAACGGCGGGCCGCGGGCACCGCCCGTCTGCCTACGCGGCGTCGAGCGGCGCCTCGTCGCGTCCCGTGAGGCGGTTCAGGAGCCGCTCGTGCACCGCGGGCCATTCGGCCGCGAGCACGGAGAACACCGCGGTGTCGATCCGCCCGCCGTCGTGCCCCGGGCGGTACGCGCGCAGCGTGCCCTCGTAGACGGCGCCGAGCTTGAGGATCGCCTTGGCGCTTCGCGCGTTGCGCGTGTCAACGCGGAACGTGACCCGATGCACCCCGATCGCGTCGAACGCATAGCGCATGAGCAAGAGCTTCGACGCGGCGTTCGCGCCGGACCCCCACGAGGGCCTGCCGAAGAACGTTCCGCCGATCTCGGCGCGGCCTAGCACGGGATCGACGTCGTAGAGCCCGGTCGTGCCCAGGAGGGATCCCGTCGTGTCGTCCGCCACCGCGAACGGGATCGCGCGGGGGTCGTCGAGGCATGATGCGAAGAGGCCTGCGAGCTCTTCGACAGTCTCGGGCCGCCGCGCGGCCATGCCTGACCAAAGCTCGGCGTCGATGAGGGGAAACAGGTGCTCGGCCTGGAGAGGCGTGAGCGGCAACAGACGGACGCCGTGCCCGGCGAGCGCAACCGAGTGAAGCATGCGGATATTGAAGCACCAGCCGGGGCGCTGGTTAAGACTGGTCGGTCCGGTGTGGACATGAACATTCGGTAACGTTGAGTAGTGACTTTTGACTCCGCCTCCCGACGCACCCCTGCGACCCCAGGAAGCACGCCTCCGACGGGTCCGCGCGGGGAGAGTCTCGATGAGCTCCTCGACCGCCTGTGCGCGACTGTGGAGGACTATCCCAAGCCTGGGATCACGTTCAAGGACCTGACTCCCGTCTTCGCGGACCCAGTGGGCCTGCGCGCCATCGTCGACGCGCTCACGGTGCCCTTCGCGGGGCAGTTCGAGCTCGTGGCCGGCGTCGAGGCCCGGGGCTTTCTCCTGGCCGCCGCCGCAGCGTACGCCACCGGGACGGGCGTGATTACGGTGCGCAAGAAGGGCAAGCTTCCTCGACGCACGATCTCCGAGGATTACGCCTTGGAGTACGGTTCGGCGACCCTCGAGGTCCACGAGGACGATATCCCGCCGGGAACTCGTGTCCTCCTCCTCGACGACGTCCTCGCGACGGGCGGCACTCTTTCGGCGGCGACCCGCCTCATGGAGCGCACGGGCGCGCACGTGGCGGGCATCGGCGTCGTCCTTGAACTCACCGCCCTGCACGGGCGCGCCGCCCTCGCGGGGCACCGGGTCCGCTCCCTGCAGCGCGTCGACGTGTGACCAGCACCGCAAGTTCACGGGAATCGCTGTAGAATGGACGGTCCGTCATTGCAGTAAGGGGAATGCGCCGATGCTCGACGCCGATCTGGCTCACGAACGGGACTACGTGCGGGGCCTGTACCGCCGGCTCGATGAGTTGCGCGACGAGAAACGCGATCAGCTCGCGACCGTGCGCAAGGCGGGGGCCATCGGCTCCGTGCAGAACATCTCGGAACGCGATGCGTTCGCGGCGCTCTACGAGGACCGGCTCGCTCAACTTGACGCGGTCGAGGACCGGCTTGTCTTCGGCCGGCTCGATCTCGACGACGGCGAGGCCCAGTACATCGGTCGCATCGGCCTGAGCACGGACGATCTGCGGCGCCTCATGGTCGACTGGCGAGCCCCCGAGGCGAGCCACTTCTACCAGGCGACGGCGTTCGATCGCCAAGGTGTGCGGCGGCGCCGTCACCTCATCCTCCAGGGCCGCGACGTCAAGGCCATCGAGGACGATATCCTCGACTCCGAGATGCTCGACGCCGCACATCACCACCAGGGCGAGGGCGCGCTTCTCGCGGCGCTGAACTCCAAGCGGACCGGCCGCATGGCTGACATCGTGAGCACGATCCAGGCCGAGCAGGACCGGATCATCCGCGCGCCCATGCCCGGCGCCCTCGTCGTGCAGGGCGGACCCGGCACCGGCAAGACCGCCGTCGCACTCCACCGCGCCGCCTACCTCCTCTACAGCCACCGCGACCGGCTCAAGTCGGCCGGCGTGCTGCTCGTGGGGCCCTCGCTATCGTTCATGAAGTACATCGAGCGCGTCCTGCCGTCGCTCGGCGAGACGGGCGTCGTCATGTCGAGCGTGGGCCGGCTCATGCCCGGCATCAACGGCGTGCCCGAAGAGGACGCGCGCGTCGCGAAGCTCAAGGGCAGCCAGCGCATGGTCGAGCTCATCGCGGCCGCGGTCGCGAACCGCCAGCGCGTCCCGGCAGGCGATCGGATCCTCGACGTCGAGGGCACGAAGCTTCTGCTCACGCCCCGGCAGGTGCGCCGCGCCCGCGAGAAGGCTCGCGCCACGGGGAAGCCGTACAACGAGGCACGCAACACGTTCGTGAAGATCCTGCTCCGCGAACTCACGGAGCAGCTCCAGTCCAAGGTCGAGGCTTCGAGCGTGGGCAACAACGCCGACCGCTCGTACCTTGCCGAGGATGTACGGCAGGCGCGGGACGTCCGCGTCGCGCTCAATCTGTGTTGGATGCCGATGACTCCCCAGCAGCTCCTCGTCGAGCTGTTCTCGAGGCGGCGGATCCTCGACGCCGTCGCGCCGGGCCTGACCGAGCAGGAGCGCGATCTGCTCGAGCGCCCGGCCGACGCCCCGTGGACGGAGGCCGACATCCCGCTCCTCGACGAGGCCGCCGAGCTCCTCGGCGAGCTCGACGCGTCCACCGGGGGAGAGGGCGCGCGCCGCGAGGCGGACCGGCGCCGCGACCTCGAGAACGCCGAGCGGACGCTCGCGAACCTCGACCACGCGTTGCGCGAGCAGGGTGTCGATGGCGTGGTGAGCGCCGAGGACCTCGCGGACCTGCAGCAGGAGTCGGAGGCGCGGCTCACGGCGGCGGAGCGCGCGGTCGGCGACCGAACGTGGGCCTACGGGCACATCATCGTCGACGAGGCCCAGGAGCTTTCCTACATGCAGTGGCGCCTGCTCGTACGGCGCTGTCCGCTCAAGTCCTTCACGATCGTGGGCGACATCGCGCAGACGAGCGCCGCTGCCGGTGCCTCGTCGTGGGCTGACGCGCTCACGCCATTCTTCGACGATCGCTGGCGGCTCGAGGAGCTCACAGTCAACTACCGCACGCCGAGCCAGATCGCGGAGGCCGCCGCGCGCATGGCGGCCGCGGCGGGACTCACCGTGTCCGCGCCCAAGGCCGTGCGGGAGGGCCAGTGGCCGCCCGTCGTGGACCGTGTGGCCACCGGTGGGGTCATCGGGCGGCTTGTCGCCGCGATGCCCGAAGAGCTTGAGGCGGCCGACGGCGGGCTCGTCGCCGTGATCGCCCCCGAGGAGCTCGTGGAGCCGGCCCGCGCGGCCCTTCACGCCGTCTACGGCAGGCGAGTGGGCGCGGGCGCGGGCAGCTTCGACCAGGACATCGTCGTGATCGATCCGCGCGAGGCCAAGGGCCTTGAGTTCGACGGCGTTGTGGTGCTCGAGCCGTCGGAGCTCATTGATTCTCACCACGGCCGCGTGGGCGATCTGTACGTGGCCATGACCCGGCCCACGCAGCGCCTCCGGCTCATCGCGTCGGAGCCGCTTCCGGCCGGCATCGGGACCGAATTGGTTGACGCCTGACTGATACCGTAGAAGCCGTGCCGCAGACACTACTCACCGCGCAGAAGAACGATTCGAGCTTCCCCAACGTTTGGCAGGAGCTCAAGTGGCGTGGCCTCGTCCACGTCTCCACCGATGAGGCCGAACTTGAGGCCCTCCTCGCGGGAGACCCGATCACGTATTACTGCGGCTTCGACCCGACCGCGCCGAGCCTGCACCTCGGCAACCTCGTCCAGCTCCTGCTCCTGCGCCGGCTCCAGCTCGCGGGGCACAAGCCGCTGGGGCTCGTGGGCGGCTCGACAGGTCTCATCGGGGACCCGCGGCCGACGGCGGAGCGCACCCTCAACACGAAGGACACCGTTGCCGAGTGGGTCGGCTACCTGAGGGCTCAGGTGCAGCGCTTCCTGAGCTTCGAGGGCGAGAACGCTGCCCGCATGGTCAACAACCTCGACTGGACGGCGCCGCTCTCGGCGATCGACTTCCTGCGTGATGTCGGGAAGCACTTCCGCGTCGGCACGATGCTGCGAAAGGACGCCGTCGCATCCAGGCTCGCCTCGGACGAGGGCATTTCCTACACCGAGTTCAGCTACCAGATCCTGCAGGGTATGGACTACCTCGAGCTGTACCGCGACTACGGGTGCGTCCTGCAGACCGGCGGCTCGGATCAGTGGGGCAACCTCACGAGCGGCACGGAGCTCATCCGCAAGGTCGAGGGCAAGACCGTGCACGCCATGGGGACGCCGCTCATCACGAACTCGGACGGCACGAAGTTCGGCAAGAGCGAGGGCAACGCGATCTGGCTCGACGCGTCGATGTGCTCGCCCTACGCGTTCTACCAGTTCTGGCTCAACGCCACGGACGCGGACGTGATCGACCGGCTCAAGATCTTCACGTTTCTCTCGCGGGCCGAAATCGAGGAGCTTGAGGCCGCGGTCAAGGAGCGTCCCTTCGCGAGGGAGGCCCAGCGTCGCCTCGCGTTCGAGGTGACGTCCGTGGTCCACGGGGTCGACGCGACGGAGAAGGTCATTGCCGCGTCAGCCGCGCTGTTCGGCAACGGCGATCTGGGCGTGCTCGACGAGGGCACGCTCGAGGCCGCGACCGCAGAACTGACGACGGCGGCGGTCACTCCCGCACAGCTGGGCATCGTGGACCTTCTGGTCGCCACGGGGTTGTCGGAGAGCAAGTCCGCTGCCCGCCGCACCGTAGGGGAGGGCGGGGCCTACGTGAACAACGTCAAAGTGACCGATCCGGACGCTGTGGTCGATTCCGAGCTTGCCCTGCATGGCCGGTATTTCCTGGTCCGGCGCGGCAAGAAGAGCCTCGCGACGGCGGTTCTCACCGACTGACGCACCCCCGATGTGGCACCCGATCCGCCCAGACTCACGCGCGACACGCCCGAGAGTCTGGGCGGATTTGCCGTCTCTGGTGGGGGCGTGTAGTGTACTTCGAGTCGCCGCCGCTGGGCGGGGACCAAAACCCTCCTTGACAAGCCATTTGGCGCAGTTCGCGGATCTGATCCGCGGATTTGCAGCCCGGCGGTGGGGGAGGTAAATTAGAAATTCGTTCCGCAGGGGCGATGCCGGAGGTTTTCGGTTATTCCTGTTGGGCCTGTTGTTTGAGAACTCAATAGCGTGCCATGTTTGGATTTGATGCCATTTTTTTGATGGCTGTTTGCCTGGTCCTGGGTGCTTTCTCGTGTGCTTGGGGCTGGGTTTCGGCTTGGATCGGATTGCTGGGGGTGGGGTTTTCCGCCTTTTCTCCTGGTGTTTCTGTTTTTGTTTTTGACGGAGAGTTTGATCCTGGCTCAGGATGAACGCTGGCGGCGTGCTTAACACATGCAAGTCGGACGATGATGTGCCTTCGGGTGCGGATTAGTGGCGAACGGGTGAGTAACACGTGAGCAATCTGCCCTTGACTCTGGGATAAGCCTGGGAAGCTGGGTCTAATACCGGATAGTACCCTCTGCCGCATGGTGGGGGGTGGAAAGCCTTGTGCGGTCTTGGATGGGCTCGCGGCCTATCAGCTTGTTGGTGGGGTGATGGCCTACCAAGGCGACGACGGGTAGCCGGCCTGAGAGGGTGACCGGCCACACTGGGACTGAGACACGGCCCAGACTCCTACGGGAGGCAGCAGTGGGGAATATTGCACAATGGGCGCAAGCCTGATGCAGCGACGCCGCGTGGGGGATGACGGCCTTCGGGTTGTAAACCCCTTTCGGCAGGGGACAAGCCGTTTCGGCGGTGAGGGTACCTGCGGAAGAAGCGCCGGCTAACTACGTGCCAGCAGCCGCGGTAATACGTAGGGCGCGAGCGTTATCCGGAATTATTGGGCGTAAAGAGCTCGTAGGCGGTTTGTCGCGTCTGCTGTGAAAGCCCGGGGCTCAACCCCGGGTCTGCAGTGGGTACGGGCAGGCTGGAGTGCAGTAGGGGAGACTGGAATTCCTGGTGTAGCGGTGAAATGCGCAGATATCAGGAGGAACACCGATGGCGAAGGCAGGTCTCTGGGCTGTAACTGACGCTGAGGAGCGAAAGCGTGGGGAGCGAACAGGATTAGATACCCTGGTAGTCCACGCCGTAAACGTTGGGCACTAGGTGTGGGGGGCATTCCACGTCCTCCGCGCCGCAGCTAACGCATTAAGTGCCCCGCCTGGGGAGTACGGCCGCAAGGCTAAAACTCAAAGGAATTGACGGGGGCCCGCACAAGCGGCGGAGCATGCGGATTAATTCGATGCAACGCGAAGAACCTTACCAAGGCTTGACATGGGCCGGACAGGCGCAGAGATGCGTCCTCCCTTCGGGGCCGGTCCACAGGTGGTGCATGGTTGTCGTCAGCTCGTGTCGTGAGATGTTGGGTTAAGTCCCGCAACGAGCGCAACCCTCGTTCCATGTTGCCAGCACGTGATGGTGGGGACTCATGGGAGACTGCCGGGGTCAACTCGGAGGAAGGTGGGGACGACGTCAAATCATCATGCCCCTTATGCCTTGGGCTTCACGCATGCTACAATGGCCGGTACAAAGGGTTGCGATGCTGTGAGGCTGAGCCAATCCCAGAAAGCCGGTCTCAGTTCGGATTGGGGTCTGCAACTCGACCCCATGAAGTCGGAGTCGCTAGTAATCGCAGATCAGCAACGCTGCGGTGAATACGTTCCCGGGCCTTGTACACACCGCCCGTCAAGTCACGAAAGTCGGCAACACCCGAAGCCGGTGGCCCAACCCTTGTGGGGGGAGCCGTCGAAGGTGGGGCTGGCGATTGGGACTAAGTCGTAACAAGGTAGCCGTACCGGAAGGTGCGGCTGGATCACCTCCTTTCTAAGGAGCCCCTCCCCGTGCACGGTGCCCGTTGTGGGTGCCGGTTGGCGTGGGGCAGGTGAGAGCCCGTTTCGCAGGCGGATGTCCTGCGGCGGGTGCTCGTGGGTGGAACATCATCTCCTGGTGGCCTGGCCGTGGTGGCCCTGTGCTGCGCGAGTACGCGCCCCTGCTTCGGCGGGGGTGCTGGAATGCGTGTGCGGGGGTGCCGGGCCGGGCCGGCCGTGTCCCTTCGAGGGCGTGCGTGCCCGGGTGGGTCCCCCTGTTGTGGGGGGCCGTGTCCCGGGGGTGTGCGCGGGGGTGCGGTTGCGTGGTGCGCTGTTGGGTCCTGGGACAGCAGTCCCTGGCTGGTCCCGTCCCCTGGCGGTCCCGTTCCCTTGTGGGCGGGGTGCTGCGGGGGGCAGGGGTTTGTTGTTTGAGAACTGTATAGTGGACGCGAGCATCTACAGGGGGAGGCCTTTCGGGCTTTTTCCTGTGTGCAATTTTTTCTTGGTTTTTTTCCTTGATTTGTTGCGCCCCCGTGTGTGGGGGTGTGAGGTTTTCAAGGGCGTACGGTGGATGCCTTGGCATCGGGAGCCGATGAAGGACGTGGGAATCTGCGATAAGCCTGGGGGAGTCGATAACCGGACTGTGAGCCCAGGGTGTCCGAATGGGGAAACCCTGCCGCATGTCATGTGCGGTGACCTGCCGCTGAACGCATAGGCGGTGTGGGGGGAACGCGGGGAAGTGAAACATCTCAGTACCCGCAGGAAGAGAAAACAACAGTGATTCCGTCAGTAGTGGCGAGCGAACGCGGACGAGGGCCAAACTGTGCGCGTGTGATACCCGGCAGGGGTTGCGCGTATGGGGTTGTGGGGTCCTGCTTGGTGCGTCTGCCGGCGTGCCGGGGTGTGTGTGGGTATAGGCGAACGGTCTTGAACGGCCGGCCGGAGTGGGTGTGAGTCCCGTAGCCTTCAATGCCTCTCACGTGCCCTTGCGGGTGTCCCCGAGTAGCACGGGGCCCGAGGAATCCCGTGTGAATCTGTCAGGACCACCTGATAAGCCTGAATACTACCCGATGACCGATAGCGGACTAGTACCGTGAGGGAAAGGTGAAAAGTACCCCGGGAGGGGAGTGAAACAGTACCTGAAACCGTGCGCCTACAATCCGTCAGAGCCTCCTTGTTGGGGTGATGGCGTGCCTTTTGAAGAATGAGCCTGCGAGTTAGTGCCGTGTCGCGAGGTTAACCCGTGTGGGGGAGCCGCAGCGAAAGCGAGTCTGAACAGGGCGTTCAGTGGCGCGGTCTAGACCCGAAGCGGGGTGATCTACCCATGGCCAGGTTGAAGCGACGGTAAGACGTCGTGGAGGACCGAACCCACTTCAGTTGAAAATGGAGGGGATGAGCTGTGGGTAGGGGTGAAAGGCCAATCAAACCCCGTGATAGCTGGTTCTCCCCGAAATGCATTTAGGTGCAGCGTTGCGTGTTCCTTGCCGGAGGTAGAGCTACTGGATGGCCGATGGGCCCTACCAGGTTACTGACGTCAGCCAAACTCCGAATGCCGGCAAGATACAGCGCAGCAGTGAGACCGCGGGGGATAAGCTCCGTGGTCGAGAGGGAAACAGCCCAGACCGCCGGTTAAGGCCCCCAAGCGTGTGCTAAGTGGGAAAGGATGTGGAGTCGCAGAGACAACCAGGAGGTTGGCTTAGAAGCAGCCACCCTTGAAAGAGTGCGTAATAGCTCACTGGTCAAGTGATTCCGCGCCGACAATGTAGCGGGGCTCAAGCACACCGCCGAAGCCGCGGCAGTCCCATGTGTCCCTAGCCTTCGTGGTTCAGGGGTGGGGCTGGGTAGGGGAGCGTCGTGCGGGCTGTGAAGCTCCCGGGTGACCGAGGGGTGGAGGCCGCACGAGTGAGAATGCAGGCATGAGTAGCGAAAGACGGGTGGGAAACCCGTCCGCCGGATGATCAAGGGTTCCAGGGTCAAGCTAATCTGCCCTGGGTGAGTCGGGACCTAAGGCGAGGCCGACAGGCGTAGTCGATGGACAACGGGCCGATATTCCCGTACCGGCGAAGGACCGCCCATGCCGGACGGCCGATACTAACCAACGGATCCCCTGCCGGGGCCCTTCGGGGCGCGGGCGGGGGTGAGCGTGGGACCTGAGGCCGCGAGGCAAGCGCATTAACAGGTGTGACGCAGGAAGGCAGCCCGGCCAGGCGATGGTTGACCTGGTCCAAGGATGCAGGGCGGGCCGCAGGGAAATCCGCGGCCTTTTGTGCCCGAGGTCCGACGGGACCCCCGCGAGGGGGGATCGGGTGATCCTATGCTGCCTAGAAAAGCATCGGCGCGAGGTCCTAGCCGCCCGTACCCCAAACCGACACAGGTGATCAGGTAGAGAATACCGAGGCGATCGAGAGAATCGCGGTCAAGGAACTCGGCAAAATGCCCCCGTAACTTCGGGAGAAGGGGGACCCCGGCCCTGAACAGGACACGCGCCTGGGAGGGGGGAGGGGTCGCAGAGACCAGGGGGAAGCGACTGTTTACTAAAAACACAGGTCCGTGCGAAGTCGCAAGACGATGTATACGGACTGACTCCTGCCCGGTGCTGGAAGGTCAAGAGGACCCGTCAGCCTCACGGCGAAGCGGAGAATTCAAGCCCCAGTAAACGGCGGTGGTAACTATAACCATCCTAAGGTAGCGAAATTCCTTGTCGGGTAAGTTCCGACCTGCACGAATGGAGTAACGACTTCCCCGCTGTCTCGACCGCGAACTCGGCGAAATTGCACTACGAGTAAAGATGCTCGTTACGCGCAGCAGGACGGAAAGACCCCGAGACCTTCACTACAGTTTGGTATTGGTGTCCGGAGCGGCTTGTGTAGGATAGGTGGGAGACTGTGAGGCCGGCACGCCAGTGCCGGCGGAGTCGTCGTTGAAATACCACTCTGGTCGCTTTGGGCATCTCAACCTCGGCCCGTGATCCGGGCCAGGGACAGTGCCTGACGGGTAGTTTAACTGGGGCGGTTGCCTCCCAAAGAGTAACGGAGGCGCCCAAAGGTCCCCTCAGCCTGGTCGGCAACCAGGTGGCGAGTGCAAGTGCACAAGGGGGCTTGACTGCGAGAGAGGCATCTCGAGCAGGGACGAAAGTCGGGACTAGTGATCCGGCGGCACCTCGTGGAAGGGCCGTCGCTCAACGGATAAAAGGTACCTCGGGGATAACAGGCTGATCTTGCCCAAGAGTCCATATCGACGGCATGGTTTGGCACCTCGATGTCGGCTCGTCGCATCCTGGGGCTGGAGTAGGTCCCAAGGGTTGGGCTGTTCGCCCATTAAAGCGGTACGCGAGCTGGGTTTAGAACGTCGTGAGACAGTTCGGTCCCTATCCGCTGCGCGCGCAGGAGATCTGAGAAGGGCTGTCCTCAGTACGAGAGGACCGGGACGGACGAACCTCTGGTGTGGCAGTTGTACCGCCAGGTGCACCGCTGCTTGGCTACGTTCGGATGGGATAACCGCTGAAAGCATCTAAGCGGGAAGCCCGCTTCAAGATGAGATCTCCGTACACCATTGGTGTTGAAGGCCCCCAGCAGACCACTGGGTTGATAGGCCGGACGTGGAAGCAGGGACCAACGACCTGCGAAGCCGACCGGTACTAATAGGCCGACAGCCTCACACCACCACAACAACACACGAACTGCCCGCGTCCACTCTACGGTCCCCAGACCACAAACCCCCCACCCCCCGCCCCAACCACGGGCGGGGCACCCACGGGGGCACCAGCCACCGCAACAGAACAGCACCACCGCAACAGAACCGCAGCACCGCAACAGAACAGCACGCAACACCGCAACCCCGACACTTCCCCACCCCCACCACAGGGGGCGCGCGGAGAACAGGTTACGGCGGCCATAGCGTGGGGGAAACGCCCGGACCCATCCCGAACCCGGAAGCTAAGCCCCACAGCGCCGATGGTACTGCACCCGCCAGGGTGTGGGAGAGTAGGACACCGCCGGACAACACCACCACCCGAGGGCCCCACACCGACGTGGGGCCCTCAGGCCTTTAACGGGACAGTTCAGCAGTTCCAACTAGACTGGATGTCAGATTTCGCCCGTTCAGGGCGCTCACACAAAACGTGAAGTGGCGGTCTCCGGATCGCACCAATGCAGCCGCGGACTCGCGTCTGCGCGAGGAAAGGAACCACATGGCAGAGGACTTCGGACGCGGTCAGGGCGGACGGGGGTTCGGTGGCCCACGTCGCGGCGCCGGCTCGGGTCGGGGCTCCGATCGCTCGGGTGGTGGCGGATTCCGCGGTGCGAACAATTCCGGCGGGAACCCGCGCGGGTTCCGCGACCGGCGTCGTGAGTCGGGCGAGGACCGCCCCTCTGGCGACCGGGGGGATCGCGGCGAGCGTCGCCCGTTTGGCGACCGTGAGGATCGCGGCGAGCGCCGTCCGTTCCGCCCGGCTGGCCAGGGCGAGCGCCGCCCGTTTGGTGACCGCGGGGATCGCGGCGAGCGCGGCGCGAGCCGTCCGTTTGACGACCGCGGTGACCGTGGCGAGCGCCGTCCGTTCCGCCCGGCGGGCCAGGGCGAGCGTCGCCCGTTTGGCGACCGCGGTGACCGTGGCGAGCGCCGTCCGTTCCGCCCGGCTGGTCAGGGCGAGCGTCGCCCGTTTGGTGACCGTGAGGATCGTGGCGAGCGCCGTCCGTTCCGCCCGGCTGGTCAGGGCGAGCGTCGCCCGTTTGGTGACCGTGAGGATCGTGGCGAGCGCCGTCCGTTCCGCCCGGCTGGTCAGGGCGAGCGTCGCCCGTTTGGTGACCGTGAGGATCGTGGCGAGCGCCGTCCGTTCCGCCCGGCTGGTCAGGGCGAGCGTCGTCCGTTTGGCGACCGGGCGGATCGCGGTGAGCGTCGTCCTTATGGCGATCGTGGCGATCGTGGCGAGCGTGGGGATCGTCCTCGTTTCGATCGTGAGGACCGTGGCGAGCGGCGTCCTTACGGTGGCGGTGGCGAGCGTGACAATCGGCGCTCCTTCGGCGACCGGGGAGATCGCAGTGAGCGAGGGGATCGTCCTCGTTTCGATCGTGAGGACCGTGGCGAGCGCCGTCCTTACGGTGGCGGTGGCGAGCGCGATAATCGGCGCTCCTTCGGCGACCGGGGAGATCGTGGCGAGCGCCGTCCTTATGGCGATCGTGGCGAGCGTGGGGATCGTCCTCGTTTCGATCGTGAGGACCGTGGCGAGCGCCGTCCGTTTGGTGACCGCGGGGATCGTGGGGATCGTCCGCGCTTTGATCGTGAGGACCGTGGCGAGCGCCGTCCCTCGGGTGATCGTGGGGATCGTCCGCGCTTTGATCGTGAGGACCGTGGCGAGCGCCGTCCCTCGGGCGACCGTGGGGATCGCCCGCGCTTTGATCGTGAGGACCGTGGCGAGCGCCGTCCCTCGGGCGACCGTGGGGATCGCCCGCGCTTCCAGCGCGGTGACCGCGGCGAGCGTCGCCCCTACGGCGATCGCGGCGACCGTCCGCGCTTCGACCGATCGCGTGATCGCGAGCGCCCGGCCGGCGAGCAGGGGGGCGAGGGAGAGCAGGCGGAGTACCGCCGCGAGCACAACGCCGCGGACCTGCGCGTCTCGAACCGCGCGGACCGCGAGCGTTCGCCTGAGATCGATCCCGATGTGACAGGCAAGGAGCTCGACCGCGCGACGGTCGGCCAGCTGCGGACGCTCGAGAGCCGCAGCAGCGAGTGGGTGGCGAAGCACCTCGTCATGGCGGGCCGCCTCATCGACCTCGACCCGGAGGCGGCGTACCAGCACGCATTGGCTGCAAGCCGTCGCGGCGGCCGCATCGGCGCCGTCCGCGAGGCCGTCGGCATGACCGCCTACGCGGCGGGCCGCTACGACGACGCCCTGCGCGAGTTCCGCACCTTCCGCCGCATCACCGGCTCGAGCATCCACCTCGCCCACATGGCGGACTGCGAGCGAGGCCTCGGCCGGCCCGAGAAGGCGCTCGAGCTCGCGCGTTCGGAGGAGCGCGACATGCTCGATACCGCCGGAAAGGTCGAGCTCGCGATCGTCGCGTCCGGCGCTCGGGCCGATCTCGGCGATCTCGCCGGGGCGGTCGAGGAGCTTGAGATCCCGCAGCTCGACATCAACCGGGCGTTCTCCTTCAGCCCCCGCCTCTTCGAGGCCTACGCCGACGCGCTCACGGCCGCGGGGCGCGCCGACCAGGCCGCCAAGTGGTACCGCCAGATCGGTGTCGCGGAGAGCGCGCTCGGAGTCGGCGAGTTCGAGGAGCCCGACATCATGGACTTCGGATGGGACGAGGACGAGGAGTCTGCCGAGGAGTCTGCCGAGGAGGCCGCAGAGCCAGCCGAAGAGCCGGCCGGAGAGATGGCCGAGGAGGCCGGAGAGTCGGCCGCGGAGGCGGAAGCGCCGGCCGAGGACGCGGAGAAGCTCGGACTCGCTGAAGACGAAATCGGCGTGACCGAGCGCGACGCTGCCGAGGAGGCCGCCGACGAGACTCTCGAGGGCGGCACGGAGGCGAGCGAGCCGCACGAGGCCGACGGGCACTCGCCCGACGCCGAAGCAGGCGACCCGGACGCCGGGCACGAGTGACGTGACGGCCGCGTTCATCGACGCGTTCGACGCCGTCCTCGCAGACCTTGACGGCGTCGTCTACGCGGGACCCCACGCGATTCCTGGCGCGCCCGAGGCACTGCGGGGCCTCGCGCCCCGCGGAGTGCGCCTCGGCTACGTGACGAACAACGCTTCGCGCTCGCCCGCGGAGGTGGCAGCCCACCTCCGCGAGCTTGGCGCGCCGGCCGAGGACGGCGACGTCGTGAGCTCGGCCCAGGCGGGAGCCGCCCTCCTCGCGAGCAGGGTGCCGGCCGGGGCCGCCGTCCTCGTGACGGGCAGCCGCGCGCTGGCGCACGAGGTCGAGCTTCGGGGCCTGGTCCCCGTGAAGTCGGCGGACGAGCGTCCGGCCGCCGTGATCCAGGGCTTCAGCCCGGACCTCGGTTGGCGGGACCTTGCGGAGGCCTCGTACGCGGTTGCCGCGGGCGCGCTGTGGGTCGCTACCAACACCGACCTCTCGCTCCCGCAGGCGCGCGGCATCGCGCCCGGCAACGGCACCCTGGTCAGCGCGGTCCGTGCCGCGACCGGGCGGGAGCCGCTCGTCGCAGGCAAGCCCGAGGCGCCCCTCTTCGTCGCCGCCGCGGAGCGCCTCGGTGCCCAGCGCCCCGTCGTCGTGGGGGACCGGCTCGACACGGATATCCTCGGCGGCAATCGCGCGGGCTTCGCGACCGCAGCGGTCCTGACGGGCGTCGACACGCCCGAGACGATTCTCGCCGCGCGCTCGGCAGAGCGTCCCGGTTACATCCTCGGCACCCTTGCCGAGTTCTACGTCCCGTACCCCGAGCCCAAAGCGGACGACGGCGCGTGGCGGGCCGGGCGCTTCACGGCGCGGGTCGACGGGGACGTCCTGCGTGTGAGCGGGAGCCCGGACGACCTCGACGCGTGGCGCGCAGCCTGTGCAGCCTGGTGGACCGCGCGCCCCGACGCGGACGAGCCCACTGTGCCGGAGCTCGTCTGGCGGGCCTGACCACGCCGTGCCGCGATAGGCGCCGTGCCGCGATAGGCGCCGTGCCTCGATAAGCTGGACAGCATGAGCCAGAAACCTGCGTCCCCCGCCGTGGACCGTGCCCTGGGCGTGCTCGACGAGGCTCAATCCCTCCAGGGTGCCCAGCGCGCCGACGCGTTCGAACGGTTCCATGACGCCCTCGCGGCCGCCCTCGATGAGGAGCCGGAGGGCTAGAGTGCCGAGGCTCGATCTCGAACTCGTGAGCCGCGGCCTCGCACGGTCGCGAACGCACGCGGCCAAGCTCATCGCCGACGGCCATGTGGCGGTCGGAGGGCGCCTCGCCGCGAAGCCGTCCCAAGCCGTCGCGGCGGGAGACCCCATCGACGTCGAGGCGTCGGAGCATGACCGCTACGCGAGCCGCGCGGGCCACAAGCTCGCGGGCGCGCTCGAGCGTTTTCCTGCCGTGGATCCCCGAGGCCTCCGCTGCCTCGACGCCGGTGCGTCGACTGGCGGCTTCACCGACGTTCTCCTCGAGCGCGGCGCGGTGCGCGTCGTCGCCGTCGACGTGGGGCACGGGCAGCTCGTCGAGCGGCTTCGGCTCGATTCGCGCGTCGATGTCTATGAGGGCCTCAACGTCCGCGACCTCGAGCCCGCGACGATCGGCGGCCCCGCCCAGCTCACGGTCGCCGATCTTTCCTTCATCTCGCTCACGCTCGTCGTGGGGCCGCTCGCCGCGTGCACGGCGCCCTGCGGCGATCTCCTGCTCATGGTCAAGCCGCAGTTCGAGGTGGGCCGGGAGCGTCTGGCGAGGACCGGCGTCGTGGGTTCTGTGGCCGAACGGCGGCGCGCAGTGGCGGGCGTGGCCGAGGCCGCGATCGAGGCGGGCCTGGGCCTCCGCGGCCTCGCGGAGAGCCCGCTGCCGGGGCAGGACGGCAACGTGGAATACTTCCTGTGGTTGACGAGGACCGGAACCGGGGAAGAGGCCGCAGACGCAGCCTCGGTCGACGAGCTGCTCGAGACTGTTTGGCCCGCGGCGACGGGACGAGGGGAGAGGCCAGGATGAGCCGACGCGTGCTCGTCCTCGCGCACACGGGGCGCGAGGAATCGGTGATCGCGGCACGCGAGGCGTGCGCACAGCTCCACGGATCCGGGCTCGTGCCCGTCATGTCCGCCCAACAGCAGCGAGATCTCGACGTCCACTTCGGCGGGCTCGACCACCCGACCGAGCTCCTCGGCACGGACGTCGAGCTGCGCGACGTCGAACTCGTCATGGTCCTCGGCGGCGACGGCACGATCCTGCGGGCTGCCGAGCTCGTCCGCGGGGTGGACGTCCCGCTCCTCGGCGTCAACCTCGGCCACGTGGGCTTCCTTGCCGAGAGCGAACGGGCGGACCTCGCCCAGACGGTGCAGTGGATCGCGAGCAGGAGCTATTCGGTCGAGGAGCGCATGACGATCGATGTGACGGTGTGGGTCCAGGGGCACAAGATCGCCCACAGCTGGGCGCTCAACGAGGCCGCGATCGAGAAGGCGAGCCGCGAGCGCATGATCGAGGTCGTGACCGAGGTCGACGGCAAGCCGCTCACCTCGTTCGGCTGCGACGGCGTGGTGCTCGCGACGCCGACGGGCAGCACGGCCTACGCGTTCTCCGCGGGCGGCCCGGTCGTGTGGCCCGAGGTGGAGGCGCTGCTCATCGCGCCCATCAGCGCCCACGCGCTGTTCGCGCGCCCGCTCGTCGTCTCGCCGCATTCCCGTCTCGCCGTCGAGATCCTCAACCGCACCGAGGCGCAGGGCGTCCTGTGGTGCGACGGCCGCCGCAGCGTCGACCTCCCGCCCGGCGCCCGGGTCGAAGTGACCCGCTCCGACCGGCCCGTGCGCCTCGCACGGATCAGCGCGACGCCCTTCTCCGCCCGCCTGGTCCGGAAGTTCGAGCTGCCCATCCACGGCTGGCGCGGGCCCGCGCCGCTGGGCACGAACGGCGCGATCGCCGTGCCGGAGCTTCCCCCGCAGCCTTGGACCGGCCGCAGCCTCGGACCGCTCCAGCCGGCCGAGTCGAGAGCCGAGGCAGGAAAGGAAGCCGACGAGTGATCGAGGAACTGCGCATCCGCGACCTCGGCGTCATCGCAGACGCGACGCTTCCCCTCGGACCCGGGCTCAGCGTCGTCACGGGCGAGACTGGCGCGGGCAAGACCATGGTCGTCACCGCGCTCGGACTCCTCCTCGGCGGACGCTCCGACGCGGGAGCAGTGCGCGTGGGCGCGAAGTCCGCCCTCGCCGAGGCGAGCATGCGGCTCGAGCCGGGGCACGCCGCCGTCGAACGCGCCCTCGAAGCGGGGGCCGACGTCGAGGAGCACGACGGCGCCGCCGAGCTGCTCCTCGCCCGCACCGTGGGCGCGGACGGGCGAAGTCGCGCGCACCTCGGCGGGCGCAGTGCCCCCGTCGGCGCCCTCGCCGAGGTGGGCGGGCAGCTCGTAGTCATCCACGGGCAGTCGGAGCAGCTCCGACTCAAGAGCGCCGCGGCGCAGCGCGAGGCCCTCGACCGCTTCGCGGGCGAGGAATTCGCGGCCCGGCTCGGCGAATACGCGGCCCTGTACGCGGGGTGGAACGCGGCCCAGCGCGAGCTCACCGAGCTGACCTCGGCTTCGCGGGAGCGCCTCCGCGAGGCCGAGTCCCTCGAGGCGGCGCTCGAGGAGATCGCCGCCGTCGACCCGCAGCCGGGCGAGGACGAGGCCCTCAAGGCCGAGTCGGTGCGGCTTTCCAATCTCGAGGGGCTGCGGCTCGCGGCTCAGCAGGCGCACGAGGCGCTCGTCTCGGAGGACTTCGGCGAGGCGGGCGACGCGACGACGCTCGTCGACGCTGCCAAGCGCGCGCTCGAGCACGTGGCCGAGCACGACGCCGCCCTCGCCGCCTCGGGCGAGCGGCTCACCGAGGTCGGATACGTCCTCGCGGACATCGCGCGCGAGCTCGCGAGCTACAGCGCGTCGCTCGACGCGGAAGGGCCGCAGCGCCTCGCGGAGGTCGAGGAGCGCCGCGCGGCGCTCGGCAATCTCGTGCGGAAATATGCGCCGAGCGTCGATGCGGTCATCGCGTGGGCCGAGACGGGCCAGAAGCGCCTGTACGAGCTCCAGGACGATGGCGGCCGCATCGACGTCCTGACCGACCAGGTGGCGCGGGACGAGGAGAAGCTCCGCGGGCTCGCGGCCGAGCTCACGGTCCGACGCCGCGACGCCGCGGCCCTCCTCGCCGAGCGAGTGAGTGCCGAGCTGACCGCGCTCGCGATGCCGGACGCTACGCTCCAGGTCACGGTCGAGGAGACTCCGGACCTCGGGCCCCTCGGGGCGGACGAGGTCGCGATCATGCTCCAGCCCCACGCCGGCGCGCCGGCTCGGCCGCTGGGCAAGGGTGCCTCGGGCGGCGAGCTCTCGCGCGTCATGCTCGCGATCGAGGTGGTGCTCGCCGCCGTCGACCCCGTTCCGACGTTCGTGTTCGACGAGGTCGACGCGGGCGTGGGCGGGCGTGCCGCCGTCGAGATCGGGCGGCGCCTCGCAATGCTCGCGCGGCATGTCCAGGTGCTCGTCGTGACCCACCTGCCGCAGGTTGCGGCGTTCGCGGACCGGCACATCCGTGTGACGAAGAACTCAGTTGCGTCGGGGGAGCGCGGCGCCGACGGCGTCGCGGGCTTCACGTCGAGCGACGTCTCGCTCCTCGCCCAAGAGGAGCGCGTGGTCGAACTCGCGCGCATGCTCGCCGGCCAGGAGGATTCGGCCTCGGCGCGGGCGCACGCCCAGGAGCTCCTGGACGACGCCCGCGCGGACCGGGAGGGGCCGCCACGCAAAACGGCGCGCGCGGGAACTCGGGACCGGACGGCCAAGAGATGATAAGCTCGAATTCCGTGGTGCATCGCTCTCATTCCCGGTTTTCAGACGCCGACAAGACGACCAAGCAGATTTTCGTGACCGGAGGCGTGGCCTCTTCGCTCGGGAAGGGTCTGACGGCGTCGAGCCTCGGACATCTCCTCCGCGGGCGCGGGCTTTCGGTGACGATGCAGAAGCTCGATCCCTATCTCAACGTTGACCCCGGAACGATGAATCCGTTCCAGCATGGCGAGGTCTTCGTGACCGAGGACGGCGCTGAGACGGACCTCGACATCGGGCATTACGAGCGGTTCCTCGACGAGCCTCTCGACGGATCCGCCAACGTGACGACCGGCCAGATCTACTCGACGGTCATCGCCAAGGAACGCCGCGGCGAGTACCTCGGCGACACGGTCCAGGTCATCCCGCACATCACGGACGAGATCAAGCGCCGGATGCGCCTCCCCGCTGACGGCCCGGACGCGCCGGACGTCATCATCACGGAGATCGGCGGCACGGTCGGCGACATTGAGTCCCAGCCGTTCCTCGAGGCGGCCCGCCAGGTCCGCCAGGACATCGGCCGCGGCAACGTGTTCTTCCTCCACGTCTCGCTCGTCCCGTACATCGGCCCGTCGCAGGAGCTCAAGACCAAGCCGACGCAGCACTCCGTGGCCGCGCTCCGCTCGATCGGCATCCAGCCCGAGGCGATCGTGGTCCGCTCGGACCGCCAGATCCCGGACGCGATGCGGGACAAGATCGGGCGCATGTGCGACGTCGACACGGACGCCGTGGTCAACTGCCCGGACGCGCCGAGCATCTACGACATCCCCAAGGTCATCCACTCGCAGGGCCTCGACTCGTACATCGTGCGGGCGCTCGACCTGCCGTTCAAGGACGTCGACTGGACGAAGTGGGACCGCCTCCTCAAGGCCGTCCACGAGCCGGCGCACGAGGTCGACATTGCCCTCGTCGGCAAGTACATCGACCTCCCCGACGCCTACCTGTCCGTGACCGAGGCGCTCCGCGCGGGTGGCTTCGCGAACGACACGAAGGTCAACATCCGTTGGGTCGCCTCCGACGAGTGCCAGACGCCCGCGGGCGCCGAGAAGGCCCTTGCCGGTGTTGACGCGATCGTGGTTCCGGGCGGCTTCGGGATCCGCGGCCTCGAGGGCAAGCTCGGCGCACTCACGCACTCGCGCGAACGCCAGCTCCCGACTCTCGGCCTGTGCCTCGGACTCCAGTGCATGGTCATCGAGTACGCGCGCAACGTCGTGGGCCTCGAGGGCGCCTCATCGAGCGAGTTCGAGCCGAATTCGAAGTACCCGGTCATCGCGACCATGGCTGAGCAGCTCGAGATCGTCGAGGGCAAGGGGGACATGGGCGGCACGATGCGCCTGGGCCTCTACGACGCGGTCCTCGACGAAGGCTCAGTGGTCGCCCACACGTACGGGGTCACGAAGGTTTCCGAGCGCCACCGCCACCGGTACGAGGTCAACAACGCGTACCGCGGCCAGCTCTCGGAGGCGGGTCTCGTGTTCTCGGGCACGTCGCCGGACGGCAAGCTCGTCGAGTTCGTCGAGCTCCCGCAGGACGTCCACCCGTACTACGTCGCGACCCAGGCGCACCCCGAGCTCGGCTCGCGCCCCACGCGCCCGCACCCGCTCTTCGTCGGCCTGGTTCGGGCCGCGCTTGAGCGCAAGTCGGGCGGGCCGGCAGCCGCGACGGCGAAGCCGGAGCCGAAGAAGACCGCCAAGGCCGCCGCGGCCCAGCCGGCCGAGTAGGCGCGCCCGTGACGACGCACGCGCCGCGGCCGCACCTCGAGGATTCGCTCAGCCCGCGGCGCGTGCTCGCGTCGGAGCCCGTCTACCGCGGCAGGATCTGGGACGTCCGCTCCGACACGTTCGAGCTCGCGCCCGGTTCCGAGCCGCTCCGCCGCGACTTCATCGACCATCCGGGCGCCGTCGCGATCCTGCCCATGGATCCGGACGGCAGGGTCCTCCTGTTGCGCCAATACCGCCACCCGGTCGGGATGGACCTGTGGGAGATCCCCGCCGGACTCCTCGATGTCGACGGCGAATCGAACCTCGACGCCGCGGCGCGCGAGCTCGCGGAGGAGGCCGATCTCACGGCGTCCGAATGGCACGTCCTCGTCGACTTCTTCAATTCGCCGGGCTCGTCGAGCGAGGCCATCCGCATCTTCCTCGCGCGCGGTCTCGCCGAGATTCCCCACGCCGAGCGGCACGAGCGGACGGCCGAGGAAGCGGAGATCGAGTTCGCGTGGGTCGACCTCGACGAGGCGGTGGCCGCGGTGCTCGACGGCCGCCTGCACAACCCGAGCGCGGTTGTCGGCGTCCTCGCCGCGGCGGCGGCACAGCGATCGGGCTTCGAGCGGCTCCGTCCGGGCGACGCGCCCTGGCCCGCCCACCCGGCCCAGCGCTGATGGTGGGCGAGGCCCCCGAACCGTTGCGGCCGCCGTCGGCCGTTGACGCCGCGGTGGGCGACTATCTGCGGCACCTCGCGGTCGAGCGTGGCCTCGCCGTCAACACCCTCGCGGCCTATCGCCGCGACTTGCGCCGCTACACGGACTACCTCGCGGCGGCCGGGATCGGCACGCCCGGCGGCGTGACGCGTCAGCACGTGGCGCGCTTCGCCGAGGCGCTCCGCGACGGGGCCGACGGCGGCACGCCCCTTGGCGTGCGCTCGGCGGCCCGCTCGGTAGTCGCCGTCCGCGGGCTGCATCGCTTCTGGGCGCTCGAGGGCACGACGCTCGGCGACCCAGCCTCAGACGTCCACCCGCCGCTGCCCGGCCAGCGGCTCCCCAAGGCGATCCCGGTCGACGACGTGGCGCGCATCCTCGACGCCGCGTCCGCGGACAGCCCTACGGGCCTCCGCGACCGGGCCCTTCTCGAATTCCTGTACTCGACCGGCGCGCGCATCAGCGAGGCCGTGGGGCTCGACGTCGACGACGTGCGGCTCAGCGGCGAGGACGACGGCGGCCCGTCCGTGGTGCGGTTGTTCGGCAAGGGCTCCAAGGCGAGGCTCGTCCCGCTCGGCTCGTACGGGGCGCGCGCCGTGGACGATTACCTCGTCCGCGCCCGTCCGCTGCTCGCGACGAAGGGGGCCGGCACGCCGGCCCTCTTCCTCAACGCGCGTGGCGGCCGGCTGAGCCGGCAGAGCGCGTGGACCATCCTCAAGGACGCCGCCGAGCGCGCGCAGATCGGCCGCGACGTCTCGCCGCACACCCTCCGGCACTCCTTCGCGACCCACCTCCTCGAGGGCGGCGCCGACGTCCGCGTGGTCCAGGAGCTCCTCGGGCACGCGTCCGTGACCACGACGCAGGTCTACACGCTCGTCACCGCCGATACGCTGCGCGAGGTCTACGCCGCGGCCCATCCCAGGGCGCTGGGCTAGCGTGGGCGTCGCTGCATTTTCCGGGGCACAATCCTAGTGGGTGCCCCCGTAGCGCTGTGCTTCCTCCTCCGCGACGGCGTCGGCGGCCGCGAGGTGCTGCTGGGGCGCAAGAAGCGGGGCTTCGGGCGCGGCAAGGTCGTGGGCCTCGGCGGGCACGTCGAGCCGGGGGAGACCTCGGCCGAGGCCGCCGTGCGCGAGCTGCACGAAGAGGCCTGCGTGGTGCTCGACCCAGCGGCGGTCCGCCCGGGCGGCACTGTGGACTTCCGCTTCCCCGCCCGCCCCGAGTGGGACATGGAGTGCGTCATGTTCACGTGCACGGCCTGGTCGGGCGAGGTGTGCGAGACCGAGGAGATCGCGCCCGCGTGGTACCGCGTCGACGCGCTCCCGCTCGCGGACATGTGGCAGGACGCCGACCACTGGCTACCGATCGTCCTCTCGGGGACCGTGGCCGACTTCCTCGTGGAAATGGCCGAGGACAACGAGACGGTGGCCCGCTTCGCTGTCCTCGGCTAAATTGCGACTGTTCAGTCCAGGTGCCGCTCGTCCGGCCCGTTGTATGCGCTGAGCGGGCGGATCAGGGAGTTGTTCTCGAGCTGCTCCATGATGTGCGCGGTCCAGCCCACGATCCGGCTCGCCACGAACAGTGGCGTGAACGTGGGGATGTCGAAGCCCATGAGGTGGTATGCCGGGCCCGTGGGGTAGTCGAGGTTCGGCTTGATGCCCTTGGCCTCGTCCATCGACTGCTCGAGCCCGTCGTACAGGCCGAGGATCTCGGGGCGGCCGTAGTAGGTGATGAGCTCGTCGAGGGCGGCCTTCATGGTCGGGACGCGCGAGTCGCCGTGCTTGTAGACGCGGTGCCCGAAGCCCATGATCTTCTTCTTCTGGGACAGGGCGGTGTCCATCCAGTCCTTGGCCCGGCGTTTCGCGTCCTCGTGGGATTCGTTCGGGTCGATCCCGATCTCCTCGAACGTCTCCATGACGGCCTCGTTCGCGCCGCCGTGCAGCGGGCCCTTGAGCGCGCCGATCGCCGCGGTCACTGCGGAGTGGAGGTCGGAGAGCGTCGAGGTCACGACGCGGGCCGTGAAGGTCGAGGCGTTGAAGGAGTGCTCGGCGTACAGGATCATCGAGACCTCGAACGCCCGGACAACCTCCGGCGCGGCCTCGACGCCGAACGTCATCCACAGGAAGTTCGCGGCGTAGCCGAGATCGGAGCGCGGCTCGATGGGCTGCTCGCCCCGGCGGCGCCGCTGGTCATAGGCGACGACGGCGGGCATCGCCGAGAACAAGGCGACCGCCTTCGCGTTGTTCGCCCCGCGCGACGAGTCCGCGGCGAGCGAGTCCCGCGCGCCGAGCACCGACGTGGCAGTCCGGCACACGTCCATGGGGTGCGAGCCCAGGGGGAGCTCGTCGACGATCGCCTTGATGAGCGGATCGAGCGAGCGGCCCGCGCGCTCCTGCTGCTCGAAGTCCGCGAGCTGTTCGCGGGTGGGCAGTTCGCCGTTCCAGAGCAGGTAGGCGACCTCCTCCATGCTGCAGCGTGCCGCGAGCTCCTGGACGGGGTAGCCGCGGTAGAGCAGGGAGTTGGTGTCGGGATTGACCTTGGAGATGGCGGTGTAGTCCACCACCACGCCGGCGAGACCCTTCTTGATCTCGTCCGTGTTGGATTGCTGCGTCATAGTGGGCTCCTTCGTTGGTGGCCTACTGTCGGCCTCAGTATCGGCCGGGAACCTGAAAATTGAAGACGCCGGCGTCGAAGCGGTTGTACGCCTCGTAGTCAACCAGCTCGTAGAGGCGGGAGCGAGTGAGCATCTTCTCGACCTGGTCCTCCTGGGTGCCGTGCGCAGCGATTGCTTCCAGCGTACGTTCTGCAGCGCCCATGGCAATCCTCAACAGGGTCACCGGGTAGATCACGAGGTTGATCCCCACGCTCGCGAGCTCCTCGACCGTGAAGAGGCGGCTCTTGCCGAACTCGGTCATGTTCGCCAGGACCGGGACGCTCACCGCGTTCCGGATCGCTCGGAACTCCTCGAGGCTCGCCATCGCCTCGGGGAAGATCGCGTCCGCGCCGGCGTCGACGAGTGCCTTGGCGCGGTCGACGGCGGCGTCGAGGCCGTCTGTTCCCTCGCCCGTCGAACGGGCGTCGGTGCGGGCCATGATGAGGAAGTTCGGATCGCGCCGCGCCTCGGCGGCGGCGCGGATGCGCTTCAGTGCGGTGTCGAGGTCCACGACGGCCTTGCCGTCGAGGTGGCCGCACCGCTTGGGGTTGACCTGGTCCTCGATGTGGCAGCCCGCGAGCCCTGCGTTCTCGAGCTCCTGGACGGTGCGGGCCACGTTCATGGGCTCGCCGAAGCCCGTGTCCGCATCCACGATCGCGGGGAGCTCGGTCATGCGCGCGATCTGCCCGGCCCGGGTCGCGACCTCGGTGAGCGTCGTGAGGCCGATGTCGGGCAGGCCGAGGTCGTTGGCGAGGACTGCGCCGGAGATGTAGACCCCCGGGAAGCCCTTCTCCTCGATGAGCCGGGCCGAGAGCGGGTTGAACGCGCCCGGGAACTGCTGGACCTCTCCCGAGGCGAGCAGCTCGCGGAGGCGGATCCGCTTCTGCTCGGGGGTGGTCTTCGAGTACAACATGTCAGAAGAGTCCCTTCGGTGCTGACGCGAGGTCGATGACCCCGTCCTTGGCCAGGATGTTGAGCGCATCGAGCTCGCCGGCGCGGAGCTCGGGGAGGCGCTGGACAGCGTCGAGGAACCGCTCGATCTCCTCGGGGGCGACCGCCTCGGAGGCGAGGGCGCGGAACTTCGCGATGTACTGCTCGCGGCCGAACGGGCGGGCGCCGAGCGGGTGGGCGTCCGCGACCGCGATCTCGTCCCCGATCACGGTGCCGCCGGCCATCGTGATGACCACCGACCCTCCGAACGCCTTCTCGGCGATGTCCAGGGAGTGGTAGCGGCGGGTCCACTCCGGGTCCTCTTCGGTCGTGACCTTGTGCCACAGTTCGACCGTGTCCGGCCGGGCCGCGCGCTCGGGGGCGTACGAGTCGACGTGGTGCCACGTGCCGTCCTGGAGGGCCACGGCGAAGATGTACGGGATCGAGTGGTCCAGGGTCTCGCGCGAGGCGGTGGGGTCGTACTTCTGCGGGTCGTTCGCGCCCGAGCCGATCACGTAGTGGGTGTGGTGGCTCGTGCGGATGAGGATGCTCTCGACGTTGGCCGGCTCCGTGACCTCGGGGTGCTCGCGATGCAGCTTGCGGGCCAGGTCGATCCAGGCCTGGGCCTGGTATTCGGCCGAGTGCTCCTTCGTGTACGTGTCCAGGATCGCCCGCTTCGCCTCGCCGGGCGCGGGCAACGGGACCTCGTACGAGGCGTCCGGCCCGTCGAGCAGCCACGCGATGACCCCGTCCTCGCCCTCGTAGATCGGCACAGGGGAGGTCTGCCCGCGCATGGCACGGTCCACGGCCTCGACGGCCATCTTGCCCGCGAAAGCGGGGGCATGGGCCTTCCACGTGGAGATCTCGCCCTTGCGCGACTGGCGCGTCGCCGTCGTCGTATGCAGCGCCTGGCCCACGGCCTGGAAGATCGTCTCGACGTCCAGACCGAGCAGCGTCCCGATCCCGGCCGCCGCGGACGGGCCGAGGTGGGCCACGTGGTCGATCTTGTGCGCGTGGAGGGAAATCGCCTTCACGAGGTCCACCTGAACCTCGTACCCGGTCGCGATGCCCCGCACCACGTCGCGGCCCGTCGAGCCCACGTGCTGGGCCACGGCGAGGATCGGGGGGATGTTGTCACCGGGGTGGGAGTACTCGGCCGCAAGGAACGTGTCGTGGTAGTCGAGCTCGCGCACGGCGACGCCGTTGGCCCATGCGGCCCACTCGGGGGAGACGCGGTCCTGGATCCCGTACACGAGCGCCCCGCGCCCACCGGACGACGGCGCGTGGGCCAGCGCCTGCGCACGGGCCGCGACGATCGGGCCGCGATTGAGCGAGGCGATCGCCACCGAGGCGTTGTCGATGATCCGGTTGATCACCATCTCCGTTACCTCCGGAGTGACCTCCACCGGGTCCGCGGCGACCCGAGCGATCTTGTGCGCGAGCTGATCCACGCGGGGCAGCTTCTCCTCGCTCTTGTAGACGCGGACGTGATGCAGCTCAACCATGGATGGCCTCTTCCTGCGGGCGGGTGGGTGGGGTGTGCAAAGACACGGGTGGGGTGTGGAAAGACTTGATGTGGTTCATGCTGTTGTTCAGGTGGACCGCGGTCGCGGCGGCCGCGAGGGGCGCGTCGCCCTCGGCGATCGCCGCGGCGATGGACGCGTGCTCGACGGCGGCCTGGCGGAGGCGCGCGGCGTCGTCCTTCGCAAGGCGGCGCACTCGGGCGAGGTGGACACGAAGGCCCTCGAGCGCTTGGGAGAGATAGGAGTTGGCGATCGCGCCGTCGATCGCGGTGTCGAGCTCGGCGGACAGGGCGTAGTACTCGCTTCGCTGGGGATCGTCGTCGGTGAGGAGGGCGGGCGCCGCGAGAAGGCGGTCTCGGAGGGCCACGAAGCGCTCGCGGTCGCCGCGCTGGGCGGCGAGTGCAGCGGCCTTGCATTCGAGCGCTTCCCGGAGCTCGAAGAGCTCGCCGAGGTGATCGAGCGAGAGTTCGCTCACCACGACCCCGCGCCCGCGCTGTGCCGTGGCGAGCCCCTCGCCGGTGAGGCGTGCGAGGGCCTCGCGCAGCGGCGTGCGGGACACCCCGAGGCGCTCCGCCTGCTCGACCTCGCCGAGCACGGTCCCCGGAACGAGCCGCCATTCAACGATGTCCTCGCGGAGCATGGCGTACGCGCGATCGCTGGCCTTCATGCCCCTCCCTTCGACAATGTATACACTGACACGCTCTGGAAGGGATCGCAAGCCCTTCCGTTCGGGTTGAACTGGCACTGTGTATACATTGAAGGAGGGGCGACACCATGGTTACTCGCGAGTAACATGAGGGCATGCATCTGCTCCTGCGCACGCTCCTCCTGCTCGTCACGTCGGGGCGTCGGCCGCCGCTGAGCCTGTGGGGTACCTCCTCGCTCCCACTGCGCGTGTTCCCGACCGACATCGACATCGCGATGCACGTCAACAACGGCATGTACTTCTCGCTCATGGACCTCGGGCGCTTCGACCTCATGGTCCGAGCCGGCGCGTGGCGCAGGATGCGGGCCAAGGGATGGGCGCCGGTCGTCAACCTCGAGACGATCACGTTCCGGAAGTCGCTCACGCTGTGGCAGCGGTACACGATCGAGAGCCGGATCATCGGCGTCGACGACCGCGCGATCTATTTCGAGCAGCGCATGGTGTCGCGCGGGGAGGTCTACGCGCGCGCCTACATCGCGACGCGGCTCGTCTCGGCGACAGGTCCCGTGAGCAACGAGGAGATCTTCGCCGAGGTCGGCATGCCGCCGGCGGACCTCGAGCTCCCCGAGTTCCTGCACCGATGGCGGGAGGAGAACGCGCTCCCGAGCACGCGGCGCCCCGCGCCGCACCTCTGGTAGCCGCGAGGCTCGCTGGGCCGAACGATAGCGTGGGGTGATGGAGTTCACCACGCGCCCAGAGCTCACGGGAACGTTCGGCATGGTCTCGGCCACGCACTGGATCGGAGCCCAGGCGGGCATGGCGATGCTCGAGCGTGGCGGCAACGCGTACGACGCCGCTGCTGCCGCCGGCTTCGCGCTCCAGGTCGCCGAGCCGCAACAGAACGGCCCGGGTGGCGACCTCACCCTTCTCTTCGCCGAGCCTGGCGCGGCGCCGCAGGTCCTGTGCGCGCAGGGGCCCGCACCGGCACGGGCCAGCGTCGCGGCGTTCCGCGAACTCGGGCTCGCCCACGTGCCCGGCACGGGTCTCCTGCCTGCGGCGATCCCGGGCTCGACGCTCGGCTGGCTCACCCTGCTCGCCGACCACGGCACGCTCCCGTTCGCCGAGGTGATCGGCCCTGCCCTCCGCGTCGCCGAGGAGGGACTGCCGGTGGGCCGCCGCCTTGCCGCCGTGCTCGAGCGCATGGCTGCCCATTTCGTGGCCCATTGGTCCACCTCGGCCGAGCTCTACGCGCCGAGCGGCGGTCCCGTCGCCGAGGGGGAACTCCTTCGCAACCCGGCGCTCGCGCACACCTGGCGCCGGCTCGTCGTCGCCGAGGCCCGAGCCGCCGGCGGGGGCGCCGACCGCGCGCAGGCGATCGGCGCCGTCGTCCGCGAATGGACGGAGGGCTTCGTCGCGGAGGCGATCGACGCGTTCTGCCGGCTCCCGCGCCGCGACTCGAGCGGAACCGAGCACGCGGGGCTCCTCACGGCCGCGGACCTCGCCGCGTGGCGCCCGCACTACGAGCCGACGGTCTCGCTCGAGTTCCGCGGCTGGACCGTGCACAAGTGCGGCTTCTGGAGCCAGGGACCCGCGTTCCTCCAGCAGCTCGCGATCCTCGACGCCGTGCCCGGCTTCGGCGAGGGCTCCCTCGCGCCGGGGACTGAGGGCTACGTGCACGCCGTGCTCGAGGCGACCAAGCTCGCGCTCGCGGACCGCGACGCGTGGTACGGGGATACGCCCGGCGTGCCGGCGGCGGAGCTTCTCTCGCGCGATTACGCGGCGGAGAGGGCGCGCCTCATCGGCGAGACCGCGTCGCTCGAGATCCGCCCCGGCTCGCCGGGCGGCCGCGTGCCGAGGCTCCCCGACCTCGAGGTCCGCGGCGGGTTTGACGGGGCCGGGGTCAGCGGGCTCGGCGAGCCGAACGCGGTCCGGGCCCTGCTGGAGGCGTCCTCGCTTCCGGATTCCGAGGGGCGGGCGAGGACGGACACGGTGCACGTCGACGTCGTCGACCGCTGGGGCAACATGGTCTCCGCGATGCCGAGCGGGGGCTGGCTCTCAAGCTCGCCGGTCATTCCCGACCTCGGATTCCCGCTCGGCACGCGCCTCCAGATGGCGTGGCTCGAGGAGGGGCTGCCCAACACGCTCGCGCCCGGGCGCCGGCCGCGGACCACGCTCTCGCCATCGCTCGCGACGCGCGGGGGAGAAGCCGTCCTCGCGTTCGGTTCGCCCGGCGGCGACCAGCAGGACCAGTGGCAGCCGCACTTCTTCCTCGAGGTCGCGCTGCGCGGCGCCGGGCTGCAGGAGGCGATCGAGGCGCCCGCCTTCCACTCGGTGCACCTGCCCTCGAGCTTCTACCCGCACGAGCGGCAGCCGGGCGTCGCGCTCCTCGAGCGCCGCTTCGAGGCCGAGACAATCGAGGGGCTGCGGCGGCGAGGCCACCGCGTGGGCGTCGCCGGCGACTGGGAGATCGGCCGGCTGTGCGCGGTCGCCCGCGACCCGGCGACGGGGCTCCTGCGGGCCGGGTCGAACCCGCGCGGGGGATCGGGCTACGCCGTGGGGCGCTGAGGCCGCGCAGCCCCAGTCGCTGGGTGCGGCGGGGACCACGGAGGCGAGGTTTCTCGGCCACGGAGAGACGCATCCCGCGTCACCGAAATGCACGTCCAACACCACGGAATTTGGCCCTAGTGCAGCGTGTCGTTATTAGATAGACACTTGCGTGTTTGGGAGGATTGGCTATGGCCAATCGTCCCGCACGTGCGCTGGCCCTCCGGGAGGGGGACCTCGAAGAGCTGACCCGCCTGACCCGTTCGAGTTCGGTGCGCGCGGGCGTGGCGCAGAGGGCGCGTATCGTGCTGCTGGCGGCCGAGGGGATCTCGAACACGGCGATCGCCGAGCGTGTCGGGGTGACCCGGACGACCGTGATCGGCTGGCGGGACCGGTATGCGGAGTCCGGACTGGACGGGCTGGTGGACCAGCAGCGGCCCGGCCGGCCGCGCAGGGTGGACCACGCGCAGATCGTCGCGGCGACCCTGGCGCCGCCTCCGAAGAAGTATGGGGTGACGCACTGGTCCTCCCGCCTCCTCGCGGACAGGCTGGGCATCGGCAACGCGACCGTTGCCCGGGCGTGGCGGGAGTACGGGGTCCAGCCCTGGCGGTCCGGGACGTTCAAGTTCTCCACGGACCCCGAGCTCGTCGCGAAGGTCACAGACGTGGTCGGCCTCTACCTGGCGCCCCCGGAGGACGCGGTGGTGCTGTGCGTGGACGAGAAATCGCAGATCCAGGCCTTGGACCGCACCGCCCCGATGCTGCCCATGCAGCCGCACCTGATCGAGCGGCGCACCCACGACTACACCCGCCACGGCACCACGACCCTGTTCGCCGCTCTCGAGGTCGCCACCGGCCAGGTCACCGCGGCGGTGAAGCCGAGACACCGCAGGGAGGAGTTCCTCGCGTTCCTGCGCCAGGTCGACCGGGCCTACCCCGGCCGCGAGCTGCACCTCGTGATGGACAACTACGCCACGCACAAGACCCCCGAGGTGAAGGCCTGGCTGGAAGCCCACCCCCGCTTCAGCGTCCACTTCACCCCGACCTCCGGGTCGTGGCTGAACCTCGTCGAGGTCTGGTTCGGCATCATCGACCGCCAGGCCATCCGCCGCGGCGTCTTCACATCCGTCAAGGACCTCAACGCCAAGATCCGGCAGTTCATCACCGGCTGGAACGACCGATGCCACCCCTTCATCTGGACCAAGACCCCAGAACAGATCCTCGCTAAAGCGAACCGTCCGACCACTTCAGAAACGCGACACTAGATGCCACTGAATTCGGACGAGACGCATTGATCGGTCCAGATCGCCACGGCTAGCTTCTAATCGGTCGCCCGAATGTTTTGGCTGGTGGCCGCGTTCGGAATCGAAGTCCGTGGCAATGCTGTGTTTTCAGCCTGCCCGAACGTACGGGGGTGCGTTTTCGTGAAGAAGACCGTTGGATATTTCCTTAGCACCGCGATCGCCATGATGTCGGCCATTGCATTAGTCGCAGCCTTCGTGGGGCCGGCAACTGCGGCCCCGCCGGCCCCGCCAAATCGCGGTGACGGGGTCGTCATTGCTCAGCCGACCGACGCTCAGCGTGCGGCCGCGCTGGCCAAGCTGGACGCCGCGAAAAAGTCGGATCCGGCCGGATTCGCGCAGAGAATGAGGATGCTTCAGCATGCCGATGCGTTGAATGCCTTCCTCTTTGGTGACAGCCGCTTCGACGGTCATCTCCAGCAGGAGTTCGTAGCTGCATCGATGCCATCAGACGCACTCGAGGGCCTCATCGAGATGACTGATGCTGGGGTGCTCAAGTTGGACCTGTCCAAGAACGCCGCGGGTCGGGTGGTGTCAAAGATGTCCTTTGTTCACCACAAGGTCGTGCT
The DNA here is from genome assembly GCF_049332655.1 of Sinomonas sp. P47F7. GTDB lineage: Bacteria > Actinomycetota > Actinomycetes > Actinomycetales > Micrococcaceae > Sinomonas. The sequence goes on from NZ_CP186327.1 coordinate 1,794,659, forward strand.
CGGCGGCGGTATACACACCACGGCGATCAAGCCGGCAGATCTCTCCACCCTTCCGCAGTGTCCGTCAGCCTGGGCGGCGCTTTACGCGTGGTTCGCCGAAAGCACGATGCTTTGTGAACTTATGGGGTTCTTTGGACCGTGGTCGATGCTCGGGTGCTATGCCTTCTTCCTCGTAGCCGGCATGGTTATCGACTTCAACATGAGCTGCTGAGCACAATGGACACTGTGGTTGGACTTAAGGGCAAGTCTCCTCGACGATACTGGGCCGAATTGGCAGGCGCCTTCGCGCTCTCACTCAGTGTGATCGCCACTGCCCCAGGCCTGGTTTGGCCGATTAGCTTCCTTGTAGCCTTCGTCGCGTTCATCGTCGTTCACGCCATCTACTACGGTCAGGTGGGCCGCCATATCCAGGGTCGATTGGTGACGGCGACTCCTGGAGCTGGCGCTCTCGCGATGCTTTTCGGCGCCGGGGCGTTGCTGCTGCGGGGATCCGAGATCGCCTACTGGGCCGGGCCGTTGCTGGCCGTCGCCGGGTTCGTCGTCATGTTTCTGTTCCTCGACCGATTCGGCAAGTTCTATCAAGCTCCCTCGCGCGACTCGGCCTGAGCGCCGACAGTTACGCGCGCATCTCGCGGAACGCGCCCGCGAGCTGCGGGTAGTCGAACCCGAACCCGGCGGCGCGGAGCACGGCCGGGAGGGCGCGCACGCTGTCGAGCGCGAGGTCCGGATTGGTGCGCAGGACGGTCGCGGCGACCCGCAGAAGCGGCGCGGGCGCGGGAATGCCGACGGGCATCCCGACGAACTCGCGCAGGTGTGCCATGAGCTCGCGGTTCTGGACCGGGTACGGCGACGTCGCGTTGACCACTCCGTTCGGGAGGGCCACGGGCTCCTCGCCCGGCGCTGGGGCCAGCCCGAGTGAGGCGCGCGCGGCGCGGACCCAGTCGGTCGCGTGGATCCAGCTGAACCACTGCTCGCCTGAGCCGAGCGGCCCGCTGCCACCCAGGCGGGCGACCGTCGTGAGCCGCTCGAGGATCGCGGCCTCCCTCGCGAGCACCACTCCCGTCCGCAGCACCACACGACGCTGCGCCGCGGCGCCGTCGAACGCTGCCTCCCAAGCGCGGACGACGGCGGCGAGCCCTGGCACGTCCGGGACGGCCGAGGACTCGTCGAATGCCTCGGGCGAATTGCCGTAGATGCCGACCGCGCTCTGCTGGAGCCAATGCTCCGCCGGACGCTCCCACGTGCCGCTTGCCTCGACGAGGGCGCGGGTCGGCTCGACGCGCGTCGCCTCGAGTTTCGCGAGATTCTCCGGCGTCCCGGGCATGTCGAGGCTCAGGCCGGCCATGTTGACCACGTTGAGTCGCGGCTCTGCGCCGAGCCGCTCGCTCCAGGCGCCGCGTGCGCGGCCGTCCCACCGAAGCTGCTCGAACGGCGAAGGGCGCAGGGCTCGCGAGAGCACCACGACACGGTGCCCGTCGCACACGAGGTTGGACGCGAGGATCGTTCCGAGGAACCCCGAGCCCCCGGCGATCGCTGTGAGCGGACCCCGGGGGCCGCCGTCGTCCGTGCCCTCCGTGGGCGCGGCGAGCCGGTAGAGGCGCGCGCACTGGGCCGCGAAGCCGCGCACGAGCGGCTCCCCCGCCGTGAGACCGAACTGCTGCGCGAGGGGGCCGGTGAGCGAGACCCGCTGGGTGAAGAGCGTGCCCTCGCCGCGCTCCTCGAGCGACCACTCGATGGTCTGGCTGCCGCCGGGCTGCGGCTGGCTGATCGCGATGCGGCGGCCCGGCTCGACGGCGGCGACCCGGAACGCGGGCGCCGTGCGGCGGTGGAGGGGGCCGAGCAGGGCGTGGGAGGGGGAGTAGTGGCCGGCGGCGCCTTCGCGGAGGGAACCGACGACGGCGGCGGAGCCCACCGCGGGATTCCACTGCGGCCAGAGCTCGAGCCGCTCGAGGACCGCCCACAGGCGGTCAGCGGGGAGTCGGAACCATTGCGATGCGGTGCGCTGCCAGGTCACCCGAGTCAGTCTATGCGCTGGGCTCCGCGTCGCACGGGCCGCCCTCTGCGTCGCATTCGAGGGAGCCGGAGGCCTCAATGGCCGCCGAGATCCGGTGACACGCTTCGAGCAGGGCGCCCTGCTGCTCCGGTGTGAGCGGGTCGAAGACCACGCTGCGCACAAACTCGACGTGACCCGGCGCGGCCTCGATAATCGCGTTTCGGCCCGCCGGCGTCAGCGCGATGTCCTGGCCCCGGCCGTCGTCGGGCGAACACGCCCGAGATATCAGACCCTTGCTCTCCATGCGCCGGAGGAGGTGGGAGAGGCGGCTGCGGCCCCAGCCGAGCATGCGCGCGGCCGTCCCCGAGCGAAGCACGCCGTCGGGATCCTCGGTGAGCGTCGCGAGCACCGAGTATTCGGGGCCCGAGAGCCCCGAATCGTGAAGGAGCTGACGGTCGATGGCTGGCTGAAGCCCCCAGAGGAGGTGCCGGAGTGCAAGCCAGAGCTCCCGCTCTCGATCGTCGAGCCAGCGGGTCTCCGCGACGCGCGATTCTGGTGCCTCGGCGATCGCAGACCTCACGGCAGACGTGTCCGCTCGAGCCTCCATGTGTATCCCCCCGACCGTCGGCGCAATGAACTTGACGCATCAATCTTATGGGTGTAGGCCCGAATCGCCAACTCGTGGTTGAGGTGTCAATCAGAGCGCCCGAGGCCTGCGGGCACCGGACGCAGCCGTCGCCTGAGTAGGATTCGCAGGGCCCCCATCGTGCTGTGGTCGGACCTTCCGGCCGCGTCACGACTCTGCTAAGCAGGAAGGACGAAGTGTCTGACAGGCCGCAGGACGCGGCCGGAAGGGTGTGCCATGAAGATCGCACTGACCGGCGGGAGCGGGAAGCTCGGCCGGGTCGCTGTCGAATACCTTCGCTCGTCGGGCCACGAGGTGTGGAACCTGGACCGCGTGGGGGAGCGCGGTGATCGGGGCTTCATCCAGACCGACCTCACCGACTACGGGCAGGTGATCGACGCGATCGCGGGCGTTGACGATCGCCACAGCGGGGCGGATGCGATCGTCCACCTCGCGGCGATCCCCGCGCCCGGGCTCGCACCCGACGCCGCGACGTTCCGGAACAACATGCTCGCGACCCACAGCGTGTTCCAGGCCGCCCGGCGGCTCGGAATCAAGCGGATCGCGTACGCGTCGAGCGAGACCGTGCTTGGCCTGCCGTTCGACATCGACCCGCCCTACATTCCGGTGGACGAGGAATACGAGACGCGGCCCGAGAGCACCTACTCGCTCGTGAAGCACCTCGAAGAGCACATGGCGCGCCAGCTGTGCCGGTGGGACCCAACCCTGAGCATCTCGGCGCTGCGCTTCTCCAACGTCATGGTCCCGGCGGACTACGCGCGGTTCCCGCAATTCGACTCCGATCCGCGGGCCCGGAAGTGGAACCTGTGGGGCTACATCGACGCGCGGGACGGCGCCCAGGCCATCGAGAAAGCCCTGTTGACCGCGCGGCCGGGCTTCGAGGCCTACATCATCGCCAACGCGGACACTGTCATGAGCCGCTCCTCTGCGTCGCTCGCCGCCGAGGTCTTCCCGAACGTGCGCGTGACCAAGGAGCTCGGCGAGCACGAGACGATGCTCGGCATCGACAAGGCGCGCCGGCTCCTCGGCTTCGACCCGCTGTACAGCTGGCGCCAGGAGGCCTAGCTCCGCGGGGCGCTCGGCCAGTCCGGGCGCCCCGCGTGCTCGCCCCTAGCAGCCCTCGTAGTCTGTGAGGACCACACGCCCAAAGGTCCGGCTGAATCTGCCGACGCTTTCCACCGCGTACTCTAACCGAGAGCTTTCCTTTAATGGCGCGAGCTGTTTTTGTCAATAGCTCGAATCGTATGTGTTTCTGAATCTGGCAGGGGCCGCAGGATCTCACCTGCGCCCCTTGCCTTTGGGTCCCGTGAACACGGATGGCAGGGTCGAAATGTGTGTTCGATAACCTCCGTATTTTGTGGCCCCTACTCAGGGGAAATTTCTTGAATACTGACGACGAGTTTCGAAATTGTGTTCGATGATATCCGTGGTGGACTGAAAAGTCGCCCCGCCCCCTCAGCGTGTCGAACCGGGCATGCATCCGTGAATCGAAGATCGACCAAAGTCATCACCGTGCGGGCTGTGTTCGGTCGGTTCGCATAGTCGTTGCGCGCGTTCTTGCGCCCGTCTCCGTGGCAGAGGTAGCGTCTGCTTGCTCGCTCCGATTTGGGGGAACAGGGGGATAAAGGATGAAGAATCTGCGGCGTTCCACGCTGATTTCCGCGATTTGTTTTGGCGTGCTTGGTGCACTTGCCGTGCTAAGCGCAGCTCCGGCGAATGCATGGCAAAATTGGTGGTACTCCAATGACTACCATCCAGCCAACCAAGTCCAGAGAAGCGGAGAAGGGACCTTATACGGGGGGGGCAGGTGTACGTCGGGCAGGGCCACAGTGCGGCATTCTGGGCCAACGAGTATATCGGCACGTATGACTACTACTCGAATTCCGTTTGGCAATACACTTGGGGCCCGACCAATGGGTGGATTTCATTTGGACACGATGCCATCCCGTACACGGACAGCCAATACTGGTGGAACAGCTGGTCCAATGACGGGACTCCGAACACGTTTTGTGTGGCGTATGCGGACATGTACGGGGCGATCTGATGAACAAGATTCTCAAGATTGGGATTGTCTCGCTCGCCTTGGCCGCGGCCGGGGGCGGGTGGGCTGCCTCCGCGTCGACCGCCCAGCCGGTCACCCCGATGACGCCGAACGACCTCGTGCCGGCCCTCGCCGTTCCCCAGAGTCAATCCGACCTAGAGGTGGCGAAGGCACTCCCGGCATCAGCGCAGTCGCGCATCGAAGTCTCGACGGCCAGAATCGCAGGCGCTGACGAGCTGGGCCAGTACGTGGTGGCCACCACGGGCAACCGGCAGGAAGTCTGCGTTTTTATCCGGACCAACACGGAAAAGCACGTGACGGGCGGATATTGCGCCAAGCTGGTTGATTTCTACAGCTCGGGAGCATTCTTCGGCATACATGGCTCTGGCACCGGTGGGGTCAATGGTGATCTGATGGTGTACCTGCTGCCACGAGGCGTCGATACAACCAGTTTGACCACACGACAGGGAGCATCGTTCACAGGTATCTCCAGGCAAGCCAACTCCCAGATTCTGGCCACTACAAACCCGGCGGCCCTCCCGTCACGGCTGGCCTTGCAGAGACTCTGCGGGGGGCCGGCCTTTGAATTCATCGGCAACCACAGTGTGCCCCCGCCGGCCTCCGTTCCGAGGAGCTGACGTTGAGGCCCCGGGCGCTGACAGCGGCGTTGCAGCCCAGGAATCTCCGGGCGGCAACGCTCCGGGCCATTCTCGCGGGCTTGGCTACTGTCGCAGTCGCAGCAGTCCTTGGCTACGCGGCTATGATCACTGACGGACTCGCAGGTGGATTTTTGGCCGGGGTGCAAGGCGCTCCGGCGGCAGTCGACCTCCCACGATATCCGTGGCAGCCACAGGCGAGCCTGTTTGCGGGGTCGGCCATCTATTTGGCCATCTATGCCAGGTACTTCGCGCAAACTGCAAGTAGGGTTGTCGCTTTAGCGGTCCTCGTTGGTCTGGTCGCACTCGGGTGGCCTGTGGCGCTGATGCTTGTGCGTGACGGCGTTGTGGCGGTGCCTATTCTCCTCTTGGGTTACGCAAGCACCTCACCAGCAATTCTCGTCTTATGCGCGGTAGTGGCGGTTTTCCCTCGATGGAAGTTGGGCCAGCCGCGAGCCGTGTCCGCCTACGGCAGCCCGGAGGGGCCCGACTAGCGCTTGCTGCCGTCTATTCCTGGGCTGCCCCTAGCAGCCCTCGTAGTCCGTGAGGACCTTGACCTTTGCGGCCGAGGCGGATTCGGGATCGAACGTGTAGCCGATCCACTCCTTCGCGAGCCGCCGCGCGAGCTCGAGGCCCACCACTCGCTGTCCCATGGTGAGCACCTGGCAGTTGTTGGACAGCACCGAGCGCTCGACCGAGAACGAATCGTGGGCGGTCGCGGCCCGGATGCCCTCGACCTTGTTCGCCGCGATCGCGACGCCCAGGCCGGTGCCGCAGAACAGGATGGCGCGGTCGGCCTGGCCATCCTTGATGAGCTGCCCCGCGGCCAGCCCAACGTAGGGGTACGGCTTGGCGAAGTCGTCGTCGCCGCGGTGCACCCCGATGTCGATGACCTCGGCGACGCGCGGGTCCGCCTGCAGATCAGCGACGACCTTGTCCTTGTAGTCGATGCCCGCCTCGTCCGAGCCGAGCACGATCCTCAGTCCGCTCATGATTCCTGCCTTTCGGGTCAGTGGGCCGCCACCGCGGCGGCCCGGGGGTCGAGCTCCGGTCCGAGCACCGCGAACACCGCGGCCAGGGAGACGGCGCCCGGGTCGGGGGTGCCGACGCTCTTCTCGGCGAGCGGGCGGGCGCGCCCCTTGCGCGGGCGGAGCTCGGCCGTGGACCGCGCGGCACGTGCCGCAGCCTCCGCCGCCGTCGTCCACGCCTCGCCAAGCGGCAGGCCGCGTTCGACGGCGCCGCTCAGCTCCGCGGCGAACGGCGCCAGTGCGTCCACGAGGGTCTTGTCGCCGGGCTGGGCCCCTCCGAGGGCGACGATGCGCTCGGCGAACGCCGAGACTCCCGCCGCGAGGGCGGCGCCGTCGGGACGCTGCTCGTCGCCGAGTCGCTCGCCCCATGCGCGGAGGCCCGCGCCCCACAGCACGCCGGACGTGCCGCCGGCCTTGTCGGCCCACGCGTCGCCGGCCGCCGCGAGCACCGAACCGGAGCCACACCCGGCGGAGGCCGCAGCACGTGCTGCGGCGACCGCGGCGTCGACGCCACGGACCATGCCGCGGCCGTGGTCGCCGTCGCCCGCGATGGCGTCGAGCGCGCCGAGCTCGGGCTCGAGCTCGTGCAGCGTGCGCTGCGCCGCTGCCAAGGCCGCGAGGCACTGCGCCGCGTACTCCTGGGACGCCGCGCTCGCGGGCGGCGCCTCGCTCTTGTCCGGGACCGAGGCGGCCGAGCGCGGCGCGGAGGCGGCGGCCGGTGCTGCGGGCTCGCTCGCCCCGATGGCCCCGCGGCGGTACGCCGGGGTCTGGGCGGGGGCGAGCCAGAGCGACTCGAGTTCGTCGTCGAGCCACGTGAGCGTCAGGGAGGCGCCGGCCATGTCGAGGCTCGTCACGAGTTCGCCGACCTCGGGCGCCACGAGCACGAGCCCGCTGTCGCGCAGAAGCGGGGCGACCGTGCGCCACAGGACGAACAGCTCCTCGGCCTTCGTGCTGCCGAGGCCGTTGAGGATCACCGCGACGCGGCGGCCCGCGCCCTCGGGGCGCTCCGCGAGGACCCCGGCGACGAGCTCTCGGCCCAGGTCCTCGGCGCGGGGGAGCGGGAGGTCCTTGAGCCCGGGCTCGCCGTGAATGCCGAGTCCGAGGCCCATGAAGCCTTCGGGGAGCGAGAACAGCGGCCGCTCGGCACCCGGGAACGTGCAGCCCGCGAACGCGGTGCCCAACGTGCGCGTTGCGCGGTTGGCCTTGCGGCCCACGCGGACCACCTCGTCGAGGGGCAGGCCCGCCTCGGCCGCGGCGCCCATGACCTTGAACACCGTGAAGTCGCCGGCGATCCCGCGGCGCCGCTCGCGCTCGGCGGCCGGGGCGCTCGCGATGTCGTCCGTCACGAGGACGTTCTCGGCACGGATTCCTTCGGCCCGCAGGCGATCCGTGGCGACGCCGAAGTTCATGACGTCGCCCGCGTAGTTGCCATACGCGAAGACGACTCCGCCGCCGTTCTCGGCGGCCCTGGCCACTGAGACGGCCTGCTGCGCGGACGGCGAGGTGAAGATGTTGCCCACCACAGCGCCGTCGGCAAAGCCCGCGCCGATGAGCCCCGCGAACGCGGGATAGTGGCCCGAGCCGCCGCCCAGGAGGACGGCGACCTTCGGCTCGGCCCGGCGGGAGCGGCGGATGGCGCCGCCCTCGACTCGCTCGACGAGGTCGGAATGCGCGTCGCAGAAGCCGTCGAGGGCTTCGTCGGCGAAGTCTGCGGGATCGTTGGCGATGTGCGTCATGGTGTCTCCTTCGACTGTGTCTGCCTGCACCGGCTCCCGGCGGCGTCAGTGGATGTGGCTGCCGCCGTTGATGTCCACGGTGGTGCCCGTGAGGTAGGAGGCGTCCTCGGAGGAGAGCCACGTGATGACGGCCGCGATCTCCTCGGTCGAGGCCGTGCGGCCCACGGGAATGTCGCGCGCGATCGCGGCCTCCTGCTCGTCGGTGCTGCCCACGCGGATGTTCGTGTCCACGGCACCCGGCGTGATGGCGTTGACGGTCACGCCCGTGGGGGCGATCTCGCGGGCGAGCGCCTTCGTGAAGCCGAGGATGGCCGCCTTCGCCGAGGAGTACGGGACGCGCCCGAACACGCCGCCGCCGCGCTGGGCCGAGACGGAGGACATGTTGACGATCCGGCCCCACCCGGCGTCGATCATGGCCGGGAGGAACGCCTTGGTCACGAGGTACGTGCCGGTCGCGTTGACGGCCATGACCTGGTTCCACAGGGCGAGATCGGTCTCGAGGAACGGGACGGGGGACGTAATGCCCGCGATGTTGGCGAGCGCGCCGATCTGGGGCAGGCGGCCGGCCTCGGTCTCGGCCGCGACGGCGGCCTGCGCGGCCGCGACCGAGGCCTCGTCCGCGACGTCGATCTCGTGACCGAACGCCGGAACGTTGAACTCGTTGGCGATCTCCTGGGCCACCTTCGCGGACTTCTCGCCATCGAGATCGAGGACGACGACGGCCCAGCCCCCGCGGGCGAAGCGGCGGGCGGTCGCGAGGCCGATGCCCCGATCGGAGGTGGCGCCGGTGAGGACGGCGGTGCGCTGGATGCTGCTCATGGTGTGCTTCCTTGCCTGTTCTTAGATGAGGGTGCTGATGAATTCGGCCGCGCGGGCGGCGGCGGCTGGGCGCTCGTCGTGGGTGAGGTCGCGGGTCTCGAGCTCGAGGGTGAAGTGGCCGGCATAGCCGAGCTCGCGCAGGGCCGAGAGCCCGTCCGCGAAGTCGACGGCGCCTGCGCCGATGCTGCGGTGGATGTCGCCGGGGACCGCATCGCGCAGGTGCACATGGGCGATCCGCGGCCCGAGCGCCCGTGCGGCCGCTTCGAAGGTGCCGCCCGAGGCCACGGCGTGGCTTGCGTCGAGCACGTGACGGACCAGCGTGCCGTCGAGCCGTGCGGCGAGCTCGAGTGCGCGCTCGAGGTTCCAGCTGAGCCGGAGCACGTGCAGGGACTCGGTCCACAGCTCGAGCCCGCGCTCGTGGGCTGCCTGGGCCGCGCTGCCGAGTTCCTCGGCCACGCGGTCGAGGTCGGCGTCCAGCTCGGCGACGGGTTCGTGGTCGAGGGCGCCGCACGGGAGGACGAGCGCCTCGGCGCCGACGGCCGCGGTGAGGTCGAGGAGACGGTCGAGGTGTTCGCCGCGCTCTCGCCGCGCCTCGGCGTCGAGCGGAACGTTGAGATCGCCGATGTCTCCGTTGACGGACCTGACGCGGAGCCCGCTGCGGGCCACATCAGCCGCGACTGAGGCGACGGCGGCGCGGTCCAGAGTGTAGGGGACGTGATCGCAGACGCCCGGGAGGGCACCGAGATCGATCTCCTCGAAGCCCGCGCTGGTCATCGCTGCGAGGGCAGCGGGGAGATCGAGGTGGCGGAAGCTGATCGAGGAGCATCCGAGCCGGGAGTGGTACATCGTCGTCGCCTTTCCGGGGAAGAGATGCACACCACAGTAGGGCTGTTAATTGTTAACCGTCAACCTCAGGGGTTGACGGTTGACATTGAGTCGTGACGCGCCGCACACTGGCTTATCATGTCGACTGTCGACAGAGCGGATGGCGGGAAGCATGCCCGCGCCGATCCTGTCGATACTGGAAGGAACAGCAATGAGCAATGAGGCTCTGGCCATGCGCGGCCCGGTCCACGGCACCAAGGACGCCAAGCGCGTCGCCATTGGCTCCTCCGTGGGCGCCGTCATCGAGACCTACGACTTCATCGGCTTCGGCACTGCGGCGGCCCTCTATTTCAACCACGCCTTCTTCCCGGGCGCCGACCCGGTCACGGGCACCCTTGCCTCGTTCGCGACGCTCGGCGTCGGGTTCGCGGCGCGCCCCCTTGGCGGCATCATTGGCGGCCATCTGGGCGACAGGCTCGGCCGCAAGCCCGTCCTCGTCACCTCGCTCATCATCATGGGCCTCGCAACGTTCGCGATCGGCTTGCTGCCCACCTACGCCGCGGCGGGACTGCTCGCCCCGGCGCTGCTGGTGACCGTGCGCATCATCCAGGGCCTCGCGTTCGGGGCAGAATGGGGCGGCGCCATCCTCATGAGCTACGAGCACGCGCCGTGGCGTCGCAAGGGCGCAGTGACCGGCATCGTTCAGGCCGGCTTCCCCGTCGGGCTCCTGCTGGCCAACCTTGTCTTCCTCTTCAGCGTCCACCTCGGCGACGAGTGGGCCTGGCGTATTCCGTTCCTCGCGAGCCTCGCGCTCGTGATCGTCGGCCTCGTGATCCGCTCGAAGGTTCCCGAGTCCCCGGTCTTCGAGGACGTCAAGCAGCGCGGCGACATCGTCAAGGCCCCCATCGTGGAGGTCATCCGCGAGGACTGGCGCAACATCCTGCGCGGCATTGGCCTGCGCATCGCCGAGACGGCGGGCTACGCCGTGTCGGTGACGTACATGATCTCGTACCTCAACTCGGCCAAGCTCGCGGACAAGAACCAGACGCTCATCGCCCTGTGCATCGCCGCCGCGATCGGCATCCTCGCCACGTGGAAGTGGGGCGCCCTCACTGACAGGGTCGGCCGCCGTCCGGTCTACGTGTGGTCCTGCGCGTTCGCCGTCGTGTTCGGCGTGCCGATGTTCCTCCTCGTCAACACGGGCCTGTTCTTCTTCATCGTGGCCACGATCGTCGTCGCGTACGCGGTGTGCCAGAACTCCCTCGCCGGCGCCCAGGGCGCGTGGTTCCCCGAGCTGTTCCAGGCCAAGACTCGCTCCTCCGGCGCGTCGCTCGCCTACCAGTTCTCGGCCATGGTCTCGGGCTTCACCCCGTTCATCACCACGCTCCTGTTCGTGAGCTTCGGCTGGGTCGGCCCGGCCCTCCTGTTCAGCGTCTATGGCGCGATCGGCCTCTGGGCCGCGCTCGTGACCCGCGAAACCTGGGGCCCGAAGGAGCGCGAGGCGGCCGAGCGGATCTCGGCCGAGACCCCCGAGCCGGCGCGCTCCCACTGAAGGAATCGAAGGACTCAGCGATGACCACATCGACACCCGCACTGAAGGCCGAGGCCACGCCGGCCCAGCGCCGCCTCGCCGTCGAGGCCGCGGCCTACCGGATCCGCCAGCACGCGCTCGCGATGGGCGAGGTGCAGGGTCAGGGCTACGTGGGCCAGGCCCTCGGCGCCGCGGATATGCTCGCGGCCGTCTACACCGACCAGCTCACGTACCGCCGCGAGGACCCCGAGTGGGACGGCCGCGACAGGTTCCTGCTGTCGACCGGTCACTACGCGATCGGGCTCTACGCCGCGCTCGCCGAGGCCGGAATCGTCCCGGTCGAGGAGCTCGAGACGTACGGCTCGGACGATTCGCGGCTCCCGATGTCCGGCATGTCCACCTACACGCCCGGCATGGAGATCTCCGGCGGTTCCCTCGGGCACGGCCTCACGATCGCCGTCGGCCTCGCGCTGGGCCTCCGCGCCCGGGGCAACGCCGCGCGCGTCGTGAATTTCCTCTCGGACGGAGAGCTCGACGAGGGGTCGACGTGGGAGGCCGCCATGGGTGCGGCCCACCACCGCCTCGGGCGGCTCACCGCCGTCGTCGATCTCAACGCGCTCCAGGCGGATGGCCCGACCGCGGGGGTGCTGCGCACCGAGCCCGTCGCGGACAAGTGGGCCGCGTGCGGCTGGCGGGTCCAGCGGGTCGACGGGAACGACGTCGGGGCCCTCCTCGGCGCGTTCGACGCGATCGCCGCGGAGGCGGAAACGCACGACGGCGGGCACGGCGCACCTTCCGTGATCCTGTGCGATACGAAGGTGGGCCGCGGCGTGCCCCTGCTCGAGGAGCGGGAGAAGGCGCATTTCATGCGGATCGAGGAACACGAATGGTCCATCTGCCAGGAGCAGCTCACCGCGGGCTACTGCGAGAGGCTCAGCACGAACCGGGAGAAGGTGGCCCAGTGACGACGGCGGCCGCGCCCCAGGCGCCCAAGCTCAAGACATCGGCGATGATTGCCTCCTTCGCCGACCCGGGTCAGCGGACCACCTCGGCGCCGTTCGGGCACGCGCTCGCGGAGCTCGCCGAGCGCGACGAGCGGATCGTGGGGCTCACCGCGGATCTCGGCAAGTACACGGACATGCACCTTTTCGCGGAGCGCCACCCCGAGCGGTTCTTCCAGATGGGCATGGCGGAGCAGCTCCTGTTCGGCGCGGCGGCCGGCATGGCGCAGGCGGGCCTCGTGCCCTTTGCGTCGACGTACGCGGTGTTCGCGGCCCGGCGCGCGTACGATTTCATCTGCCTCGACATTGCCGAGCCCGAGCTCAACGTCAACATCGTCGGCGGGCTCCCGGGCCTGACCACCGGTTACGGCCCGAGCCATCAGGCCACCGAGGACGTCGCGATCTTCCGCGGCGTGCCGAACCTGACGATCGTCGATCCGTGCGACGCAGTCGACATCGCCCAGGCAGTCCCGCAGCTCGCGGCGTCACCGGGGCCGACGTACCTGCGGCTCCTGCGCGGGAAGGTGCCGTCCGTCCTCGACGAGTACGACTATTCGTTCGAACTCGGCAAGGCCAAGGTTCTCCGGGGCGGCCGCGACGTGGTGCTGATCTCCTCCGGGCTCATGACGATGCGCGCCCTCCAGGCGGCGGAGGCGCTCGCGTCGCACCATGTCGACGTCTCGGTCGTGCACACGCCGACGCTCAAGCCGTTCGACGAGGAAACCGTGGTGCGCGAACTCGCGGGCGATCGGCTTGCCCTCACGCTCGAGAACCACACCGTTCTCGGCGGGCTCTTCGAGACCGTCGCATCCGCCCTCGTCCGGCGGGGCGTGGCGCGCCGTGTGGTGCCCATCGGCCTCCCGGACCAGTTCCTCGACGCGGGGGCACTGCCCACGCTGCATGACCGGTACGGGCTCTCGAAGAGCCGCATCATCGAGCGGATACTCGCCGAGCTGGGCTGAGCTTCGGTTCGGGGAGCGGCGGCGCGCCGGGTCCTGGGATGCTCCCGGACCCGGCGCGCCTATGATGACAGTTGACACACCCGTTGCACAGGCGACGGTCGACACAAAGGGAGAGCACATGGCTGCGACCGCGGCCCTGCTGGGGCTGGAGAAGACGAGCCTGCGTGAGCAGGCCCTCGTGGCGTTGCGCCGTGCGATCACCTCGGGAGACCTCGAGCCCGGCCGCCACCTCGTGGAGACCGAGCTGTCCGAGATGCTCCAGATCAGCCGCGGGACCCTTCGCGAGGCCCTGCGCCAGCTTCAGCAGGAGGGGCTCGTCTCCGCGGGAGCACGCGGACGCCTGAGCGTGCGGCACCTCGACGCGAAGGAGATCCGTGACATCTTCGCCGTCCGCGGGGCCCTCGAATCGCTCGCCGCGCGGACTCTCATCGAGCAGCCCCGCCGCGCGCGTTCGGTCGGTGAGCTGCGGGCGGCCATCGAGGCGATGGAGGACGCCGCGGACCGCGACTTCGCGGACCGGATCGAGGCGGATCTTGAGTTCCATCGACTCCTCTGCCGCCTCGGCGGCAACGAGACGCTCGTGCATTCGTGGGAATCGCTAGAGGGTTCGATCCGCATGTCGATCATGTTCGCCGGGCCCGAGCGGGCCATGACGAACATGGGGATCGACCGCCACCGCGAGATCGTCAACGCCATCGAATCGGGCGACGCGGCTCTGGCCCGCCAGACCATCATCGACCACATGGACGACGCCGCCCGCACGCTCGTGGACTGACGGTCACCGCTCGAGAACGTTCTCCATGAGCTGCGCCAGGCGTTCGTGGCCCGCGGCCGTGGGGTGCTCGCCGTCGGGACCGATGAGCTCGTCCGTGTGCTCGGCGATCCAGACCTCCGCGATCGGGTCGACGAACGCCGCCCCTGAGCGGTCCGCGGCCGTGCGGAGCGCGTCCCGGATCGAGACGATGTCGGCATCCGGCGGAATCGTGTAGGCCGGGGGCCCCACGACGATGAGCCGGGCATCGGGCGCGGCCTTGGCGCGGGCGGCCTGGAACGCAGTCGTCGCGGCGTCCGTGATCTGGGCCGGGGTGCTGCCGAGGTCGTTGTCCGAGCCGAAGAAGAGCACCACCTTCGTGTCCTCGTTCACGAACTGCATGACCTCGGCACCGAATGTGTCGCCCTCGTCTCCCGGTGTGACGTAGCCGCTCCCGTTCTCGGCGGCGTTGACCACCTCGAGCTTCTCCGGCCCAGACTCCTCGGCGCGCTCGAGCAGCACGGGCCACGAGGCCGCCGCGGAGGTCCCGAGCCCGGTGCTGAGCGAGTCTCCGACCACCACGAGCCGCTCGCGGTTCGGGAGAAGGCCGGCGCTCGCGACGGACGCGAAGACGATGAGGGCGATTCCGACGATCGTGACGACGATGGCGCGCGTCTGGCCTCGCCGCGCGGGCCGGGCGTGATTGCTGCTCGCCACTGCGCCCCCCGCTTGTTTCACCCGCCCGGCGGACTTCAGCACCGGTGTCGCTTCGGGGACAAGTATTCCGTACGCACGCCCGGAGCGCGAAAGCCGGAGCCTCTCGCTACGGCGCGACGTCGATGTCGTCGTCTCCGCCGAGCCCCGTGCAGTCCACTGGCTCCGCGCGGTGGGCGCGCAGATAGGGTCCGGCGCCGACGTCGCCCGCTAGGCCCGCGCGGAGCGGCCCCCAGTGGTCCCTGCCCACGAGCACCGGGTGTCCCGGCGCGCCGTCGTACACGGCGCGGCGCAGCGAGGACGGCCCGATCTCGCCGCCCGTGACCCGCGTGAAGGCCTCGGGCGCAAGGCGGGGGAGGTCGACGAGGGTCACGACTGCGGCCACGGGCCCGTCGAGGTTCGCAAGAGCGTCGAGGGCCGCGCCGAGCGACGCGCCCACGCCGTGCGCCCAGGCGTCCGCGACGATGGGCACGACGCGCGGGTCCCCGATCGGAAGCAGGCCCCGCGCCTCCGGGGCCCCGGCGCCGAGAACGACGACGACGGGCGTGCAGCCCGCGTCGAGGAGGAGCCTCACGCCGCGCCCGAGCCAGCTCCCGGCGTCGGGGCTCGAGGCAAGGGCCTTGGGCTTCCCGTAGCGGCGGCCCGCGCCGGCCGCGAGAAGGATCCCGGCGAGGGGCGCGGCGGTGGGACCGGGGGTCATAGCCTCAGACTACGTGGGCCCGAAACGGCGAAGGGGGCCGACCGCGCATCGCGGCCAGCCCCCTTCGGGATGTTGACGGGGTTCGTCAGAGCGGGCGAACCTTGGCGGCCTGAAGGCCCTTCGGACCCTGCTGGGTCTCGAACTCGACCTTCTGGCCTTCCTGAAGCTCGCGGAAGCCCTTCGCCTCAATCGCAGTGAAGTGGACGAAGACGTCGTCCGAGTTGTCGTCGGGAGCGATGAAGCCGAAGCCCTTTTCGCCGTTGAACCACTTGACGGTTCCAGTTGCCATGGTGTCCTCCTGGGACGTTGCGCCGCCCCGTCCTTCGGGGTGCGCATGCAGCCGAGTCCGTAACCGCCCATCAGGCTCAACACACGGACTCCGGCGGAGGCCGGTGTCGGCAAGACACCGCGAAACATCAAACTACGTCCATCAGGATACCTGCGCGAAGCCGTGTATGCGCAGTCTCGCCGCGCGCCGCGTCGTCGTCGGCGCGGCGGGGGGCTGAGAGCGTTCCTGGACGGCTCAGCCGTAGCCGAGATCGATGTCCGGATTGGGCTCTTCCTCCTCGGCGTCGAGCTCGATCAGGCGGCGTGGGCTGTGCAGCGGGTCAATCTCGTCCAGCAGCTCCGGATTGTCCGAGGATCCTTCCGGGCCCTGGCTGTTGCGGCCGTCGAGGGGCTCGGTGAGGTCGTCGTCTTCGGTGTTGCCGTAGTCGACGCTATGAGTCATGGTGTGTTCCTCTCTCCCTGACCGCCGGGGCGGTTCGGCGAGTCACCGACGTGCCGGGTTATCCGGCGTCGAAGCGCTCGTCGTCTGCCTCGTCGGCGTCCCGATCGTTTCCGGAGCCATCCGGGAGAGTAGAGACGTCCACCTTCCGGACGGTTCTGTCGAAGGCCCCGGCCTCAGCCGCCGTGGGCTCCGCGGATTCGGTGCGCATAGCTCCTCCTACCCTCCGAGGTGAGGGCCGCCTCGCGGTCTAGATCCCTCACTTAAACGGTATTCCTGCTGGAGCAAGAAGTTCAGTAGGCGGGAGGGCGGCTTTTCACCCCGCCCAGCGGTACTCCTTCTCGGGCCGTCCAGGGGTCCCGTAGCGCGCCGAACGCGTCAGGACTCCGGTGTCGGCAAGGTGCTCGAGATACCGCCGAGCCGTCACCCGCGAGACCCCGACGGCCTCCATCACCTCGGCGGCCGAGACGGCTTCGCCGCGCTCGCGGACGAACGTACGGATCGATTCGAGCGTGCCGGGGGAGAGGCCCTTGGGGAGGGGCGTCCCGACCGGCGTGCGGAGCGCGGCGAGCGCCTCGTCGACCGAATCCTGCGACGCCGTCCCGCCGGGGCCTGAGAGGGAGTCGCGGAACTGGCGGTAGTGCTCGAGGCGCTCGGCGAACGCGGCGAACGTGAACGGCTTGATGAGGTACTGCACCACTCCCGCGGAGATCGCGCGCCGCACCACGGGCAGCTCACGCACCGCCGTGATCGCGAGGATGTCCGGGTGGTGGCCGCCGGCGCGGAGCCGCCGCGCGACGTCGAGCCCGTGGAGGTCGGGCAGGTTCATGTCGAGCAGCACGAGGTCCGCCGGGGTTCCCGCCGCCGCCAGTTCGCCGGCCAAGCGGAGAGCGGAGGCGCCGTCGTGCGCTGTGCCCACGTGCGTGAAGCCGGGGAGCCGGCCGATATAGGCGGCGTGGGCCGCCGCCGCGATGGGCTCGTCCTCGACGACGAGGACGCGGAGCTCGCTCACTGGGCCTCCCTGGGCCGGACGGGGATGGTCACGGTGAAGACGGCGCCGCGCTCGCCGGAGACGGCGAGGGTGCCGCCGAGCGCGGCGACCGAGCGGCGCACGAGGGCGAGTCCGAGACCGCGCCCCACGGCGCCGTGTGGCTTCGTCGAGTAGCCGAATTGGAGGATCCGCTCGCGCTCCGCGGCTGGGACCCCGGGCCCCGAGTCGGAGACCTCGATCGTCACGGTCCCTTCACCCTCGTGAAGCTCGAGCGCCGCCCATTTGGGGGATTCCCCGCCGGCTGCGGCGTCGATCGCGTTGTCCAGCAGGTTTCCCACGATGGTCACGAGATGCTCGGGTTCGAGGCCCGCCACGCCGAGGCTTCCGGTCGCGTCCGCGTCGAGCTGGACCCCGCGCTCGTGGGCCTGGGCGGCCTTGCCCATGACGAGGGCCGCGAGAACGGGCTCCTGGACGGAGACCACGAGCTCGTTGGCGAGGGACTGGCTGAGCGAGAGGTCCTCGGTCGCGAATGCGAGCGCCTGGTCGGTGCGGCCGAGCTCGAGGAGCGAGACGATCGTGTGGAGCCGGTTGGCGTGCTCGTGGGTCTGGCTGCGCAGGGCGTCGGAAAGGGTGCGCATCGTGGCGAGCTCCGAGCCGAGCGCCTCGATTTCGGTCTGGTCCCGCAGGGTCGCGACGGAGCCGAGCGAGCGCGGCCGCCGGGCGCCCGGGGAGGAGGCAGGCTCCTGGTTCACCACGAGCACGCGGTCCCTCGTGAGGTGGATCTCGTCGTGGGCCGTGCGCCCGCTCGCGAGGAGTTCGCGGAGACTCTCGGGGAGGTCGAGGCTGCTCAGGAGGGGAGCCGCCGAGCCCGTCTGCGCCGCGGGGAGGCCCAGGAGTTCCGAGGCCTGGTCGTTGCGGATCACGAGCCTCCCGCGCGGATCGACCATGACGACTCCCTCCCGCACCGAGTGCAGCACCGACTCGTAGTACGCGAAAAGCTGGCTGAGCTGTTCGAGCCCGTACCCGTGGGTCGCGGCGGAGATCCGCCGCTCGAGGATGGCCGCCCCGAGCGAGCCGAGGAGCAGGACGACGATGGCGATGCCCAGCACCGCGGGGATCCGCGACGCGAGAGCGACGTCGAGATTCGTCACCGTGACGCCCGCGGCGACCATGCCGATCACGCGGCCCGAACCCGGCGCCTTGATGGGCACGATCGTCCGGACGGACGGCCCGAGCGTGCCCGTGTACGTCTCGGTGAACGGCTGGCCGGCGAGCGCCTGCGACGTCGAGCCGAGGTACTTGCCGCCGATCTCGGTCGGGTTCGGGTGCGTCCAGCGGGTCCCGTCCGTCGCCATGATCGTGATGAAGTCGAGCCCCGCGTCCCCGATGACCTGGTTCGCATACGGCTGGAGCGTCGGCGTGGGGTCGGTCCCCGGTGCCGCGAGCGCCGCGTTGGCCACCGTGGGGCTGTCCGCGATGGCCTGGGCCACGGAGAGCGTTCGCTGGCCGGCGGCCTGATGGAGCTGATCGCGCGCGTCGAGGAAGAACGCGGTGCCGGCGAAGGCCGTGAAGAGCACGACCGCGACCACGAGGAGGAGGAAGAGCCGCCGCGCGAGGCTCAGCTGCCGCATCGCGCTCCTTTTCCGTGGGCATGAATTCCGGTGGCCTGAATTCCGCGGGCCTGAAGCGGCCCGTTTCCGCCGCAGCCGCGACCAATATGACCGCAATCGTGGCCTTTCTCACACTCTATTGGAAGGTTGTATGGCCGCGGTCACTTGGGACGCGGCGGAGACTCGAGGGAGAGGACACATGGCAACCGTGCCACTGGCGCCGGCAGAGAAGCCGGCGAAGAAGAAGGCCGATCGCACGCACTGGCTGTACATCGCCGTCATTGTCGCGGTGGTGCTCGGCGTCGTCGTCGGCCTCGTATTCCCCGGCAAGACTGGCTTCGCGGCCAGCCTTCAGCCGCTCGGAGACGCGTTCGTCAACCTTATCAAGATGATGATCGCGCCCGTGATCTTCTGCACGATCGTGCTCGGCATCGGCTCGATCGCGAAGGCGACCACGGTCGGCAAGGTCGGCGGCCTGGCCCTTCTCTACTTCATGGTCATGAGCACGTTCGCGCTCGGCATCGGCCTCGTGGTGGGCAACATCATCCACCCCGGCGAGGGCCTCAACCTCAATGACGCCACGTACAAGGCGCCCGCGTCTGCCGACACGACGAACTTCCTGCTCGGGATCATCCCGAACACGCTCGTCTCCTCCCTCACGTCGGGGCAGGTGCTCCAGACGCTCTTCGTCGCGCTCCTCGTGGGCTTCGCGCTCCAGCGCATGGGCAAGACCGGGGCGCTGCTCCTCGACTTCATCCGGCAGGCGCAGACGCTCGTGTTCCGCATCCTCGTCATGATCATGTGGGTCGCGCCGATCGGCGCGTTCGGTGCGATCGCCGCCGTCGTCGGCAACACGGGCTGGAAGGCCGTGCTGAGCCTGCTCACCCTCATGATCGCGTTCTACATCACGTGCATCCTGTTCGTCGTGGTGATTCTTGGCGCGATCCTGCGGGCCGTGGCGGGCGTGAACATCTTCCGGCTCATGAAATACCTCGCCCGCGAGTACCTCATCATCGTTTCGACCTCCTCCTCCGAGGCCGCGCTCCCGCGGCTCATCGCGAAGATGGAGCACCTGGGCGTGTCCAAGCCCGTGGTCGGCGTGACCGTCCCCACCGGGTACTCGTTCAACCTCGACGGCACGGCGATCTACCTGACCATGGCTTCGCTCTTCATCGCGACGGCGATGGGCCAGCCCATGAACCTCGGCGAGCAGATCGCGCTCCTCGTGTTCATGATCGTCGCGTCGAAGGGAGCTGCGGGTGTGAGCGGCGCGGGTCTCGCGACGCTCGCCGGCGGACTGCAGTCGCACGCCCCGCAGCTCGTGGGCGGCGTGTCGTTCATCGTGGGCATCGACCGGTTCATGTCCGAGGCCCGCGCGCTCACGAACTTCACGGGCAACGCCGTGGCGACCGTGCTCATGGGCGTGTGGACTCGCGAGATCGACCGCGACCGCGTGGGCGAGGTCCTCTCCAGCCGACTCCCGTTCGATGAGACGACGATGCTCGCGGGCCACGGTCACGACGACGCTGCGGAGGCAGCGGACGACGGCGACGGCTCGCCCCGCGCGGTTGGCGCACCGGAGCCGGCCCGCGCCTGAGCGAGGGCCGAGCGAGGGTGGTGCTCCCGCGCGCCGCCTCCGTTGCGCCGTCACCTTCGCGGGGTGCTCCTCGTTGCGCCGTCACGTTTGCAGGGTCCCCACCCGCCAAACGTGACGGCGCAACGCCTTGGGAGGCCAACCTTGAGGCTCTACTTGAGGGTCAAGGCTCGCCTGATTCCCATTGTCAAGGTTCCAAAGATGCGTGTCCCCGCTGTGTAGGCTGGGGTCTCAAGAAGCCGCAGGCAGCGAATCGAAAGTGGATGGATACGTGAGCACAGAGCAGAGCGCCGCGACTCTGGACGGCATCACTGAGGACCTCACGGACGTCGTGCTCGGCCCCACGGGCCGCCCCGTGCGGGAGTACCCCGTCCCTGCACCCCTCGACTCACACGGTCCTGCCCGCATCATCGCGATGGTGAACCAGAAGGGCGGCGTCGGCAAGACGACGTCCGCGATCAACCTCGCCGCCGCGCTCGCCGAATACGGCCGGCGCGTGCTCATCGTCGACTTCGACCCCCAGGGCGCCGCTTCCGCGGGCCTCGGGACGAATCCGCACGAGCTCGACGTCACGGTCTACAACGTGATGATGGATCGCCACGTCGACATCCACGAGGCAATCCGCAAGACCGAGATCGAGAACCTCGACCTCCTCCCTGCGAACATCGACCTCTCAGCGGCCGAGGTCCAGCTCGTCACCGAGGTGGCGCGCGAGCAGGTCCTCGCGAGCGCCCTGCGCAAGGTCGAGGACGAGTACGACGTAGTCCTCATCGACTGCCAGCCCTCGCTCGGCCTCCTCACGGTCAACGCGCTCTCGGCCGCGCAC
Source organism: Sinomonas sp. P47F7 (assembly GCF_049332655.1). Taxonomy (GTDB): domain Bacteria; phylum Actinomycetota; class Actinomycetes; order Actinomycetales; family Micrococcaceae; genus Sinomonas. The sequence goes on from NZ_CP186327.1 coordinate 1,815,810, forward strand.
GGCGTGGTCATTCCGCTCATCTGCGAGTTCTTCGCGCTGCGCGCCGTCGCGCTCCTCGTCGAGACGATCGACAAGGTCCAGGACCGCCTCAACCCGCGGCTCGTGGTGGACGGCGTCCTCGCCACGATGTTTGACGCGCGCACGCTCCACAGCCGCGAGGTCATCGCGCGCCTCGTCGAGGCGTTCGGCGACAAGGTCTTCGACTCCGTGATCAAGCGCACCATCAAGTTCGCGGACGCGACGGTGGCCGCCGAGCCGATCACGCGCTACGCGGCCAACCACCCGGGCGCCGAGGCGTACCGGGCTCTGGCCCGCGAGCTCGTGGCCCGCGGTGGAGCCCCCTAACCTCGAGGCAGCAGGCCTCGGACCGCCCGCGTCGGGCTTCGAGGTCCGGCTCGAGAATTTCACCGGCCCGTTCGACGCGCTCCTAGGCCTCATCGCCAAGCGGCGGCTCGACATCACGGAGGTCGCCCTCGCGACCGTCACCGACGACTTCATCGCCTACATCCGCGCGCTCCAGGAACGCGGCGAGGAGTGGGCGCTCGACGAGGCGAGCGAGTTCCTCGTGATCGCCGCGACGCTCCTGGACCTCAAGGCTGCGAGGCTTCTGCCGCAGGGCGAGGTCGAGGACGAGGAGGACGTCGCCCGGCTCGAGGCCCGCGACCTCCTGTTTGCGCGGCTCCTCCAGTACAAGGCCTTCAAGGAGATCGCGGCGATCTTCGGCGAGACGTTCGAGTCGGAGGGCCGGCGCTTCCCGCGGGCCGTGACGCTCGAGCCTTCGTTCGCGGCGCTCCTGCCCGAGCTCGTGTGGCAGCACACGACTGAGCAGTTCGCCGCCCTCGCGGCGAAGGCCTTCGCTCCCAAGGAGGCGCCGCCGTCGGAGGTTGGGCTCGCCCACCTGCACGCGCCGGCCGTGAGCGTGCGGGAGCAGGCCGCGATCATCGGCGCGCGCCTGCGCTATGGCGGGCCCCAGAGCTTCCGCGCCCTCACCGCGGACGCCGAGTCGCGGCTCGTGATCGTGGCCCGCTTCCTGGCGCTCCTCGAGATGTTCCGCGATCGCGCGGTCTCGTTCGAGCAGGCCGCGCCGCTCGCCGAGCTGAGCGTGCGCTGGACCGCAGGGGAGGGCTGGTCCGCGGAGCGGCTGAGCGAGGAGTACGACGACGGCGAGGAGCCTCCCGCAGATGGCGCCGCCGAGCGGGCGGTCGGGGAGGCAGACGGGGCCGAGGACGCAGACCGGGAGGAACAGCATGCAGGGTGATCGGAGGGCCGCGGCCCTCGAGGCGGTGCTCATGGTCGTTGACGAGCCCGTGAGCGCGGCGGAGCTCGCGGCGGCGCTCGACCTCCCGCAGCACGAGGTCGAGGAACTGCTCGGAACGCTTGCCGCGCAGTACGACGCCGACGGACGCGGCTTCGAGCTGCGCCCGGTCGCGGGCGGCTGGCGGTTCTACTCGCGCGCCGAGTTCGCGGACCTCGTCTCGGGGTACGTCCTCGAGGGCCAGACCGCTCGGCTCACTCAGGCCGCCCTCGAGACGCTCGCCGTTATCGCGTACCGCCAGCCGGTGGCCCGCTCGCGCGTCGCGGCGATCCGTGGCGTCAACGTCGACTCGGTGGTGAGGACGCTCGTCACGAGGGGGCTCGTCGAGGAGGTCGGGACGGATCCGGAGTCGGGCGCGATCCTGTACCAGACCACCTCGTACTTCCTCGAGCGCCTCGGCATCGGCTCGGTCGCGGAACTTCCGCAGCTCTCGCCGCACCTGCCCGGACTCGACGAGCTGGGCGCGATCGACGGCGCCTACGGAGGTCTTGCCGGCTGATCCGGTATCCTAGAGGGCGGGCTTTCGCCCTCTTTCCCTTCTACGCGTCCGAAAGCGGACGCTCCATAAACGCAAAGGCCGGGTCATGACACAGGCGGGACGCCAGGGTTCACCACGCAAACGGGGGCAGAATTCTGCCCAGAACAACGCCGGGGGCTTCGGCTCGCGCGGCGGGTCGGGACGGTCCGGTGCCGCGCGCGGCGGCGCGAAGGGCGCGCCCAAGTCGCCTGAGCGCAAGCGCGGCGAGCGGCCGCAGGCCAAGGGATCGGGCGCCGCGCCGTTCGCGAACGAGCGCTTCGGCCGCAATCTTGGTCCCGTCCGGGACGGACGCAAGACCGCCGCGCCCCTTCCGCAGCACAAGCCGCGGACGCGCGCGGAGATGAACGACGAGGGCGTGCGCCTCCAGAAGGTCATGGCGAACGCGGGCGTCGCGTCGCGCCGCGTGTGCGAGGAGCTCATCGAGCAGGGCCGCGTCGAGGTCAACGGGCAGATCGTGACCGAGCTCGGCACGCGGGTGAACCCCGAGACCGATGCCATCCACGTCGACGGCGTGCGCATCCAGACCAACGAGCACCTCGTCTACATGGCCTTCAACAAGCCGCGTGGCGTCGTCTCCACGATGGACGATCCCGAGGGCCGGCCGTGCATCTCGGACTACCTGCGGCCCGGGACGCCCGAGCGGCTCTTCCACGTGGGGCGCCTCGACACGAACACCGAGGGGCTCCTCCTCCTGACCAACGACGGCGAGCTCGCCAACCGCCTCTCGCACCCCTCCTACGAGGTGCCGAAGACGTACGTCGTCCAGGTGCGCGGGCCCATGCCGCACGGCGTCGGCGCCCAGCTGCGGCGCGGCGTCGAGCTCGAGGACGGGCTCGCGAAGGTCGATTCGTTCAAGCTCGTCGACTCGACCCCGGGCTTCGTGCTCGTCGAGGTCGTGCTCCACTCGGGCAAGAACCGGATCGTGCGGCGCATGTTCGACGCGATCGGCTTTCCCGTGCAGCGGCTCGTCCGCGCGAAGATCGGCCCGATCGGCCTGGGCGACCAGAAGCAGGGCACCATCCGGAAGCTCGGCAAGCAGGAAGTCGGCCACCTCATGGCCGCGGTTGGCCTGTAGGTCGGACCAGCATGGCTTCCACGCATCTCACCGGGCCGGTCGTGGTGATCGGCACGGGGTTGCTCGGCGCGAGCATCGGGCTCGGCCTTGAGCATCGCGGCGTGCCGGTCTTCCTCGAGGACACATCGCCCACGAACCAGGCGGTCGCGGTCGACATCGGGGCCGGGCGGCCGGTCGCGGAGCTTGAGGCCGATTCGGGGGTCCAGCCCCAGCTCGTCGTCGTCGCCGCTCCGCCCGACGTGACGGCCGGCGTCGTCGAGCGCTCGCTCGAGCGGTGGCCGCGCGCCGTCGTCGTCGATATCGCGAGCGTCAAGTCGGGCATCCTCGCCGAGCTGCGCGGCCGCGGCGTCGACCTCTCCCGGTACGTGGGCACGCACCCCATGGCCGGGCGGGAGAAGTCGGGGCCCGTCGCCGCGCGCGGCGAGCTCTTCACGTCGATGCCGTGGGTCGTGTGCGCGCACGCCAACTCGACGCACGACGCCGTCCGGCTCGCCAAGGCGCTCGGGGCCGACCTGGGTGCGCTCGTCCTCGAGTTCGACGCGGACGAGCACGACGAAGCCGTGGCTCTGGTGAGTCACCTTCCGCAGGTCATGTCCTCCCTGCTTGCGAGCCGTCTGCTCGGCACCGACCTCCGGCTCCTTTCGCTCGCGGGCAACGGCCTGCGGGACACGACCCGCATCGCGGCGAGCGATCCCGGCCTGTGGGTCCAGATCCTCGGAGCCAACGCGGACAAGCTCGTCAAGCACCTGTACGGTGTGCGAGAGGACGTTGAGCGGCTCATCGGAACGCTCGAGGCACCGGCCGCGCCAGGCGCGCGGCTGGACCTTGCGCAGCTCATGACCGAGGGCAACGCCGGTCAGGCCCGCATCCCGGGCAAGCACGGCGGCCCGCCCCAGGCGTTCGCGTGGCTCACCGTCCTCGTCGACGACAGGCCTGGGCAGATCGCCAAGCTGCTCACCGAAATCGGCGAGATCGGGGTCAACCTCGAGGATCTGCGCCTCGACCACTCGTCGGGACGCAACGTGGGCATGGTGGAGATCTCCGTGCTCCCGAGCAAGCACGATGAACTGATAGCGGAACTGGAGGAGCGGGGATGGCGGGTGCTGCAGTGACTGAATTCGAGGCCTCGGGGGAAGCGGGCTCGGAAACCAGTGCGGAGATCAGCTCGGAAATCAGCGCGGCGAGCACGGCGCGGGGCACGAGCGTGCGGTACACCCCCAGGGGCGAGCCGGTTCGGGTCGGCCGCCCGCTGGTCGTCGCGATCGACGGCCCCTCCGGGTCCGGCAAGTCGAGCGTCTCGAAGGAGGTGTCGCGGCGCCTTCGCCTCGCGTACCTCGACACGGGCGCGATGTACCGGGCCGTCACGTGGGACTGCCTCGAGCGCGAGCTCGACCTCACGGACAGCGCGCTGGTCGAGGCCTCGGCCCGTGCTCTCGACCTTGAGCTCAGCACGAGCGCGGACCGCGAGTATGTCTCGGTGCGCGGCCACGACGTGACCGAGGCGATCCGCGAGCCGCGGATTTCCTCTTCCGTGAGCGCCGTGGCGACCAACCTCGGCGTCCGCGACGAGCTCATCCGCCGCCAGCGCGCGCTCATCGCGGCGCACGGTCGCCGCATGGTCGTCGAGGGCCGCGACATCACGACCGTGGTGGCGCGCGACGCCGAAGTCCGGCTCCTGCTCACGGCCTCCCAGGAGGCCCGCCTGCGCCGCAGGGGGCTCCAGCTTGGCGGGACCCAGAGTGCCGACGCGCTCGTCCAGCAGGTCGTCGAGCGCGACCGCCGCGACTCCACGGTCGCGAGCTTCACGCAGGCCGCAGACGGCGTCTACACCGTCGATTCATCTGACCTCGACTTCGAGGAGACCGTGACCGCGGTCCTCGATGTCGTCCTGGCCGCTGTGGGCGGCCACCCGGCCGAGCACTGAGCCCGGCCTCACTAGCAACCGAAGGAGAACCAGCATGAGCGACGCCCCGGGCGATATCGCCGCTGAAGAGTACGAGCCCGAGGGCACCGACGAGATCGCCGAGCACCTTGCGGCGATGGACGACGACGAGGCCGAGCAGCGTGCCGCGGCGCTCCGCGCGGGACTCGAGGATTACGAGCTCGACGACGAGGATGCACGCCTCCTCGCGGGCGTGGGGGAGGACTGGGATCCGGACGCGCCTACGCGCATGGACCCGGTCCTCGCGATCATCGGCCGCCCGAACGTGGGCAAGTCGACGCTCGTGAACCGCATCCTTGGCCGTCGCGAGGCGGTCGTCGAGGACGTGCCCGGCGTGACGCGCGACCGCGTCTCCTACCCGGCCGAGTGGAACAATCGCCGCTTCACGCTCGTGGACACCGGCGGATGGGAGCACGACGCGAAGGGCATCCACGCGTCCGTCGCCGAGCAGGCCGAGATCGCCGTGAGCATGGCGGATGCCGTGCTGTTCGTCGTCGACTCCACCGTTGGCGCGACGGCCACGGACGAGGCCGTGATGCGCATGCTGCGCAAGTCGAAGAAGCCCGTGCTGCTCGTCGCGAACAAGGTCGACGACTTCGCCCAGGAGTCCGACGCCTCGGTCCTGTGGGGTCTCGGTTTCGGCCAGCCCTATGCAGTCTCCGCGGTGCATGGGCGGGGCGTCGCCGATCTGCTCGACGCCGTGATCGAGGTGCTGCCCGAGTTCTCCGCGATCGCCGGGATCGAGCGCTCGGGCGGCCCGCGCCGCGTTGCCCTCATCGGGCGGCCGAACGTGGGCAAGTCCTCGCTCCTGAACAAGCTCGCGGGCTCCGAACGGGTCGTCGTGAACGAGATCGCGGGCACCACGCGGGATCCCGTGGACGAGTACATCGAGCTCGGCGGGCGCACGTGGCGCTTCGTCGACACCGCCGGCATCCGCCGCCGCCAGCACATGGCCAAGGGCGCAGAATACTATGCCTCCCTCCGCACGCAGGCCGCGCTCGAGAAGGCGGAGGTCGCCGTCGTCCTTCTTGGCGCGGACGAGGTGCTCGCCGAGCAGGACGTGCGCATCATCAACCTCGCGATCGAGTCGGGCCGGGCGCTCGTCATCGCGTTCAACAAGTGGGACCTCATGGATGAGGAGCGCCGCCGCTGGCTCGAGCGCGAGATCGAGAAGGACCTCGCGCACGTCGAGTGGGCGCCCCGCGTCAACCTGTCCGCGAAGACGGGCTGGCACCGCGACCGGCTCGTCCCCGCGCTCGACAAGGCCCTCGCCGGGTGGGACACCCGCATCCCCACCGGCCGCCTCAACGCGTTCCTCGGCGAGCTCGTGGCCGCGCACCCGCACCCGGTGCGCGGAGGCAAGCAGCCGCGCATCCTGTTCGGCACGCAGGCGCAGAGCCGCCCGCCGAAGTTCGTGCTCTTCACCACGGGCTTCCTCGACCCCGGCTACCGCCGATTCATCATGCGGCGCCTCCGCGAGACGTTCGGCTTCGAGGGCACGCCGATCGAGATCGGCATGCGTGTGCGGGAGAAGCGTTCGCGGAAGAAGTAGCCAGCCCTTTTCGGGACGTACGACGGCGGCCCGGTCACCCCTCGCTGGGAGGGTGACCGGGCCGCCGTCGTCTGCTTTTTGGCGCTTAGAGCTCCGCCGCTGCGGGCTGGTTGCGGAAGTGCCCGATCGCGATGAACAGCGCCCCGGCCACCGCCCACCCGCCGAGCACGAGCCACGGGAACATCGTGTCCGCCGAAGGGAAGTAGGAGAGTTCGCGCAGGAGCGTGCCGGACGCGCCGGGGACGAACCACTGGCCCACATCGCCCCATGGCGCGGGGAGGAACTCCTTGGGCTGTGTGAGCGAGGAGAGCGGGTTGCCGATGAACATCGTGACGACGGCGCCGACCGCGATCCCCGCGCGGCCAATGAGCGCGTTGAGTCCCGCGATGACGGCCGCCGTCGCGGCGATGCCGAGGCCGATCGCGCCCGCGTTGATCCAGTAGCTCGACTGGAGGATGTGGAACCAGCCCTGGAGGATGCCCGCGAGGCCGAGCCCGCCCGCGGCGCCGTACGCGACGACCGCGACGAGGCGGCGCCACGTGCCCGAGACGAGCAGGGAGATGAGCACGCCGCCGAGGATCCCGCCGATCACGAGGGGCAGGCCGGCGACGGCGAGACCCGTGCCGCGCGGGTCGTCGGAGGAGAGCGGTACAACGTCAGTGACCTTGACGGTCGGTGTCGCGGCGCTCTGCTGGGCGCCTGCGGCCGGCGCTGTGCCCTGCGGGGAACCGGCCTGCGGTGCCTGAGCGCGCTGCTGCGCCTGCTGGAGCGCCTGCTTGAGCTGGGCGATGACCTGATCCTGGATCTGCTGCTGCATCTGGGCGCCCAGCTGCGTGAGCGCCTGAGACGCGACGGGGCTCGCCGCGCTGGCGACGAGGATCTCGGGCGAGGAGCCGAGCACGATCGCGCCGTAGACCTCCCGGTGTTGGATCTGGCCGATCGCGTCGTCGCGGCTCGATGCCGTGCGGACGTCGAGCGCGCCCGCGGGGGCCTTCGACGCGACCTGGGAGATCTGGTCGGCGCTTCCGACGGCGGCGATCGGCAGGTTCTGGACCTTCGCGGTGACGCTGGGCCACGCGAAGGCGATGAGCACCACGCAGACGATGGCGGCCGCGAGCACCGCCGCGCCGACGGCGGCTGGCCAGGGCGTGTGGCGGCCGGTGCGGGTCTCTGCGCGGTGGGTCGTGTGCTCTGGGGCGTGGACGACGGTCTCGGCTGACATGGCCGGTCCTCTCGAGTGATGGTTGCAAGAAAACGAATGCTCATTCACTATTGTGCTCCGGGGGGATACGCTGTCAAGAACGAGCATTCGTTTTTCTGGGTGAGGTGGGTCATGCCGAAGGTCAGTGAGGAGCATCGGGAGGCCATGCGGCGGCGCATCCTGGATGCCGCGCTCACGTGCGTGGCGCGCAAGGGCTTCGCTGCGGCGTCGATGGCGGACATCGTCGCGGAGGCGGGGCTTTCGGCCGGTGCCGTGTACCTGTACTACAAGGGCAAGGAGCAGCTTACGGTCGACGTCGGCCGGCGGGTTCTCGAGGACCGGCTCGCCATCCTTGAGGTGCTCGGGCGGGCCCGGCCCGTCCCGCCGCCTTCCGAGGTCATCATCGACATGATGGCTGGGTTGCCCCAGACCCAGTTCTTCCCCGGCATCGCGCTGCAGGTGTGGGGGGAGGCCGTGCATCACGACGAGCTCGCTGGGGTCGCGCAGCAGATCATCGGGGAAGTGACGGCCGGTATCGCGGCCTATCTGCAGGGATGGCTCGAATCCGCTCGCGGCCTCTCCTCCGAGGCCGCCGCAGTGGAGGCGGGGCGGCTCGCCCCCGCCGTCGTCGGCCTCGTGCAGGGGTACATCGTGCAGGTCGCGTTCGCCGGCGGGGACATCGCGGAGCGGTATCTTGAGTCCGCCCGCGGGGTGCTCGAGAGGCTCTGATCGGGGCCCGCCGGGAGGCCTGTCGATTCGCGATCGTGGGGCCACTCGTATATGCTGGAGCGGTTGCTTGAACGGGCGCCACAAGTGAGAACGGGCAGGCATTTCGGGCTGTAGCGCAGCTTGGTAGCGCACTTGACTGGGGGTCAAGGGGTCGCAGGTTCAAATCCTGTCAGCCCGACCACGAGGCCGCGGAAACCCAAGGGTTCCCGCGGCTTCTGCGTAGGTGAGATTTGAACCGGCCATCAAATACCCATCAAAAACCCCTCCCGCAGGGTGCCCTCCCAGCCCCGGCGCTCGGCCCGACGGCGTTCCTCCCGGAGACTACCGGTCGGCCCGGAACGCCCGGTGCACCTGCCGGGCATGACCACTCCAGCACCCCTCCCGCAGCCCCTGACCGGGCTGCCGCCGCTGCTCGACATCCGCGAGCTCTCGGCCTACCTCGGCGTCCCGGTCTCGACGATCTACGACTGGCGCGCCCGCGGGCTCGGGCCGCGCGCGTACCGGTTCGGCAAGCACCTCAAGTTCGCCCTGGACGACGTGACCGCCTGGATCGAGGACCAGCGCGACCCGGCGCCGCAGCCGGATCGGCGGTGACCCGGTGAGCCGCCCCCGCGTGACGATCGGCACCTACGGCGAGATCACCACCCGCCGCCGCCCCAGCGGCCTGGTCGAGGCCCGCACCCGCTACCGGGACTGGGACGGCGTCGCGCGGCTCGTGCAGGCCAGCGCCGCCAGCGCTGCGGCCGCGACCCGCGCACTGAAGGCCAAGCTCGCCGAACGCAACCTGCTCGCCCCCACGACAGGAACACTCGCGCCCGACAGCCCCTTCCCCGACCTGGTCGAGTACTGGCTCGAGGACATCGACCTCGAGGGCAGGCTCGCGACCGCGACCCGACAGCTCTACGAGCGCGACATGCGCACCCTCGTGCTCCCCGCCTTCGCCGGGCTCACGCTCCGGGAGATCGGCGTCGCCCGCTGCGACCAGTTCCTCAAGCAGCTCGCGAAGCAGTCCTACGCGAAGGCCAAGCACGCCCGCGTCGTGCTGCGGCTCGCCCTCGCCCTGGCCGTCCGCCACGAGGTCCTGCCGCGCAACCCGGTCGACCACGTCGCCCGCCTGCACCGCCCCGCCAGGACCCCGGATGCGCTCACCCCGGCGGAGGTCAACGCGATCCGCGCCGCGATCGCCTACTGGGAGGCCGGCCGCTCGCCCTCCGGGCCGAAGCCGGACGGCCAGCTCGGCGCGATCGTCGAGGTCATGCTCGGCACCTCCGCCCGGATCGGGGAGGTCCTGGCCATCCGCCGCCGCGACATCGACATCACCGCCGCCCCGCCCTCGATCCGGATCGCCGGCACCATCGTCAGCCACCGGGGCGAGCCGACCGTGAGGCAGGACCACCCGAAGACGGCCAAGTCCCGCCGCACCGTGGCAGTCCCGTCGTTCACCGCCGAGGCCGTGCGCCGCCGGCTGGCGAAGCTGGAGGACCCGTCCCTGGATGCCCTGCTGTTCTGCAGCCGCGAGGGAACCCCGCTGACGACCAACAACGTCCGCCGCCAGCTCCGCCACGTCATGGACCTCGCCGGGATCACCGGGGTCACCCCGCACATGTTCCGCCGGACCGTCGCGACCGCCATCAGCGCCCAGGCCGGCGTCGACCTCGCCGCCGAACTGCTCGGCCACACGGACCCGAAGATCACCATCGCGCACTACATCCGCCGCAACGAGATGGTCAACCCCGCCACCGCCGAGATGCTCGAGCGCGCCTTCGCGAAGGACGCGTGATCTTTCCTGGCTGACAGAACCGTTGCAGGGGGTTGGAGGCGCGGCCGGGGGACTTTACGATGGAAGCTCCGAATTTTTTCCGGCGCCTTCGCGAGCGGGAGGGGGCACGGGCATCGTCGTGACGCGATTGTGGTCGCACGGTGCCGCCACCGTGGCGGCACCGTGCGACCTGGGCCTTTGCCCGCCGAGGGACATCTCGGGGCGGGTGCTCTGGCGTGCCCTTGCGATTGACCCGCCGGCATTCACGAGTGTGTTCCGGGCTCGTGCACGAGTTGGTGCCCGTGATCATGATCGTGGCCTGTTCCCGCGTCTTTCCGTTCGCCCATGACGGTGGGGCCACGGTGGCCCAACCGTGTGACCTGGGGTTATGCCGGGGGCCCAGTCGACGCAGCCCACAGATGAGGACCCGTCCTGGGCGACTGTCATCGGCTGGAACAGGCCCTCGCGTTCGGTTGGCGCCTCCAGGGCCTGGACAGGGCCAAGGTCGGCGCGGTAGGGGAGCCCGACGAGGATGAAGTCGAGCGCACGGTCGAACCCGACCCCTGTACGTGCTGTGGCCAAGGGCCATGCCAACAGGATAAACGCGTACCGATCCTTCCGTTTGCGGCTCGTTTTGCCCAACGTTGCGACACCTCCTAGCAGGTAGGTGCACACGCGCTCCCCGGCAATCGAGGTCGGTGCGGTGCCGAGGCCAGAAATGCTCAGCTCACTGGCCCGATCCCTGACCGCTCGCCCTGTGGGTCTGCGCGCCCATGGTGGCCCAACGCCGACACGGGCCGCAGTCGCGCCGCGAACCGGAAGCGTCGAGGGCCCTGGCCACGAGAGAGATCCGCGTCGCCGCGAGGAGGCCCGCCAGGACGAGGGCAAACGCGATCGGGAGCCATGCAGAATCTGTATGAACTCCAAGGGATCCGGAGTGCAACGACGATCTGCGCCAGGGTTTTAAGCCGAAATGACATGGGCTTTTGAAGTGCCTTCGTCCTCTGAAATACTAGGCGCCGCGTTCTGGGACGAGACTGACTTCAGTGTGAACAAGTGAAGATCCCACCATCGTCGCGTTCAAGCCTTCGCTCACCTGAACCGGCCTCTTGCTAATCCGCGTCGTTGGAGCAAGCGCGTTCCAACTCGCTGTCTCCGAACGTCCTCTCAGACCACCCCGGCAGCCATATTCACGGTCCCGATCGCGGAGGGACTGAGCCTCGCCCCAGCCGCATACGGCACTTGATCCCGTGCGGGCAGCGGCTGGTGTAGCTTGGTGTCGTTTCACCCTGGCTTGGGGAAGGGAAGAAGCGTGATATTCAATCTCGACAATGCATGCGGCCACCGTGCATGTCGTTCGATCGGGAGCTCGTTGTGGGGCGGCCAGCCATGACGATCACGAGGGAACTCATCGAAGAGTGGGAACGTGACTGGCGGTCGAGGCTTGAAGGCCGGAGTCTCGTCGTGGAAGCCGACATCCCACCGGAAGATGCCATCGAAGCGCTCAACGTGCTCGCGGAGCACTTCAAGACCTGCAGGAAGTCTAGCCAGCGAACCAGCCTGACTCGTCGCTACCGGGCAATCCTCGTAGCCGGTATGTGTGCGGTTGCGTCCAAGCATTACGAGGACGGCACATACTGGCCCTTCCTACCTGCCGGGTTCGGGACGAGCATTGATCCCAATCACCAAGGCGAGCTTGCCAATGCGTTCCGCGAGTCGCTGAGGGCGATGGGTCTCGCCCGATTCACAACGCCGCTTCGCAACGTCGGCGAGATTCTTATGCACTCCGGTGTTCCCGTGCAGAGCATCAGTAAGTTGGTTCAGACGCTTGCGAAGTGGGATTCGCATCACTCGTCAGGTGATGGGCAATCCTTTGTCGCTTGGGCGACGTCGATGTCACAGACGGTTGCAACCACCCGTGGTTTCGACGTGCCCACGTGGCGATTCCTAACTGAAGGCGGTGAGATCGCTGAGGACTTCATCGACCGTTGCCTCACGGCGATCGACGGCGGTACTGAGGACACGGGATTGCCGGCGCTCATCCTCGAAGCGGTTCAGGCTGCGTTAGCCTGGGAGCCGAGACGGGCGAGGGGTTCCGGCCGCCGCACGGAGATCGATAACGCCCCCTCCGTCACGTACAGCCCACATGGCGGGGTGCAGGTGCGACTCCCGCCGCTGGAGCGTGAAGTCCAAGCGGCGTTGTCCTGGACCGTGACCGCCGGTGGCTCCCGTGATCGCGTTGACGTACCCGCGCCTTGGCCTGATGATCCAGTAGCGCCCAAATGGGTGCCGGTGCGCGCCCCGCAGCAGCGTGTTCTTGTGTCTGTGTTGCCCGGCCCCCGGGAATGGACACTCGAGATGTTCGATCCGACAGAGCCTCTGCTGGTCTTCGACGGGGCAACCGGAGCGCTCATCCCTCCGCGCAACTCTATGCCGAAGGGCCGAGTGTGGGTGGTTGTCCCTAACCCGGAGGCGAAGGATGTAAGCGACGTCGTCGAGGTCGGGGATGTCCTTTCGGTCATCGCGCACGAGAACACGCCCCGCGGCTGGGAGGGCTGGTCGTTCGTCAGCGTCGACACCTCTGTGCTCGGCAAACTCCGCGTTCGAGGGTTCGGGGACAGATGGCGCTACGCCTCTACGGTCGACAAGCCCAGACTGAGCATCACTGAGCGCATTGAGTTTGCCGAATCGCTGAGCGGGCAGCCAGTGCTGGGCACGCGCCCCAAACTTGTGCTGCCCGGTCCAGTTTCCGACGGTGCGGCGACACTCACTTGGCTCGTCTCGGTGAGTAATCCAGGCGGCGCCGCCATTGTGACTGACTCTTTCGTTGTCAGCTCGGGAACCGAGGAGGTCGACCCTTGGCGTTCTTTTGCCGGACCAATCGTCGGGGAGTTCACGATCACGGTTCGCGGACCACTTGGGCGCGGTGCGACGCTTCGGACTGCGGTGGCAGAGAGTGTCTCCGTTGCGAGTTCGACTCCCTTTCGGTGGATGAGCGAGGACGGGACCGGGTTGGAGAGCGCGACGGCGATCGTCAAGTCGTCGGCTATCGAGCTTGGGACTGATCCGCTTCGTTTGGGAAGCACCGATACCAGAGTGGCGACGACCCTGCGCGTTGGGCAGGCTGAACTCCCTTTGATGGTGACCGTTCCCTACCTGAGCGTTGAGTTGATCGGTGTGCAGGAACATCAGCCCTCCATTGTGCCAGTGTCGGTGGACAACGAGGCGCTCGTCGGGTCGATATTGAAGCTGACGGCACCGAAGGAGGCGGGACGTGTCACACTTGCGGCAGTTGTCAGCGGCACGGTGGTCCAAACGGTGGACGCGGCAGGCGCCCCTCAGTCCAGGAGTCGAATGGTCAACCTTGCCGCGCTTGCAGACACCATTGCTCGGCACCGAACCGCCGTGTTACGCGTCGTCGCGGGCGACCGAAGTGTTGCGGTCGCTCATGCCCGTCCGCGTCGACTGGCCAGCGATGCGTTCGTAACTGAAGACGGTGTGCTCGAACTAGCAGACGCCGCGCCGACCGAGGGACTGGTTGCGTACCTGTACCCTGAGTTCGCGCCATGGCGGCTGCCGCAGACCGTTTACCTTCCGACAGGAGCGACGTCGGTACAGCTCAGCGACGACATGAGGCAGGAGGGGCGGGCAACGGTCGTCATCAGCGTGGACAATCCGTGGGTACCGGCCACACCCCCGCCCCGCCCCGATCGGCACGGCGGCAACGCGTTCAGCGTCAAGGTCGGTCGGTTGACGGAGGTGCTTGACACCGAGGAACGCGGCTTCCGCAGGTGGTTGGCTGGCATGGGAGACTGCCCGGTGCACCCAGACGGTTTGCCGATCGCGCTGAAGATCTACTCGCTCATTCCGTCGTACGCACCCTTTGAACACGTTGATCGCATGCGCAGCGAGCTCGCGGCCGCGGTCCGCGCGAACCGGACAAGACTGATGGACGCGGTCTTGGCGACCGACGTGAACCTCAGCGAAATCATGCGCCTCCTGATCGAGGCAGATGTAGTGACGGTACCGAGGGAGTTGTGGGAGTCGTCCCCGGCGTTGTGGACATTCTCAGCAGCGCTCGGTGTCATCGCTGACACGGACGAGCTCGGCGGGGCAGGCCAGGACGACTTCTGTGAGAATGTGCTGCGGTATCTGGGCGAGCCCGGGGCCCAGATACTCAGGAGCGGGTGCGACCCTGAGGCCAAGCGTGGGCGTTTTGGCGAGTCGTACGTGTGGCTACTGCGGCGACCCGACCAGCAGGTGGAAGACTTGTGGCGCGCTGTATCGATCGTTCCACTGGCCCTGCTCGATGAAAGCTCCCGTACCGAGGCCGCTTACCAATTGTTCCGGGCCCGCGGGGTCAAGCGCCTTCGCAGAACCGTCGGGCACTCGGAGGAGATTCTCTCGGTTGCAGAGACGGCGTTGCAGCTCGACCTTGGTGCTCCGGCAATCGAACCGATCACAAGTCGCAGGTTCCAGCCTGGGTGGGGCAACCTTCCGGCGGTCTCGCTGGCGCTCGCATTGATTGCGCGCGGCGCGGCGCGAGGCAAGGCGGCTTGTGCTGCCGTGTTCGACGTGGTGCGCGACGAGTACGCGCGACTCGCTGCGGCCGCGCCGGCAATCGTCGAACAAGACCTCGGTCTCGCAGAGTTGTGGATTACGCGTTGGGAGGACATCGAATGACGCCGGCGATCGACCCAATTGAGGTCAGCGGCGCAGTGGGCGCCGCATACCAGCGATACCTCACCTCCCTGGTTGTGCCCAGCGACCCGGCTATCGCTCGTGCGCTCCGGGCGGCGATCGAAGCTGAGGCGAGCGCCCAGCTGGTGAAGGGCCCGTTCTTGGAGACGACCCCGCCATATGTGCGGGGAGCGTCGCCGCGGCAGCTCATCGTCCAAGGCGTGCTCACCCCATCGTTCTCACGCCTCGACTCGAGCTCCTTTCCGATCGATCGTCCCCTGTACGCGCATCAGGAGGGAGCAATCCGGGCGGTTGCAGAGGGCCGAAACGTCGTGGTCGCGACCGGAACCGGCTCGGGCAAGACGGAGTCATTCCTTCTCCCGATCGTCGATAGGCTACTCCGCGAGAGCGAGGCCGGCGCACTCGGTCCCGGCGTCCGGGCCCTGCTTCTGTACCCCATGAACGCACTCGCGAACGATCAGCTCAAGCGACTACGCGACCTGCTGGCTCCGGTCCCGGAACTTACGTTCGGACGCTACACCGGTGACACCGCCGAAACCGACAAGCTGGCCCGCGAGAAGTTCACCGACCAGTTCCCCGGCGAGCGAATGGTTCCCAACGAATTGTTGAGCCGCGAGGCGATGCGCGCGACCCCGCCTCACCTTCTGTTGACGAACTACGCGATGCTTGAGTATCTCCTCCTGCGTCCGCGGGACCTTGAGCTGTTCCAGGCCGGCGGCGGGCCCAATACGTGGCAGTTCATCGTCGTGGACGAAGCGCACGTCTACGACGGCGCTTCCGGGGCGGAAGTCGGCTTTCTTCTTCGTCGGTTACGTGAACGCGTGGGCGGGGGGCAGGGCATTCAAGCCATCGCGACGAGCGCAACAGTGGGTACCGACATCGCCGGTGCCGCCCGGTTCGCATCCAACCTCTTCGGCGTTTCATTCTCCGACGAGCGTTCTGGGACCCCGCCTGACGTATTCACTGCACAACGCGTCTCCTATCAGGACATGCGCTCGTGGGGGGCATTCACACCGACGGAGTTGAGCACCAAGACCGAGGCCGAGCTCCTTGGCATCGCACGCTCGCGCGGTAGCGATGCGAGCACGTTTGCTGAGGCTATGAGCACCGAATCGACTCTGGCTGCGATCCGTCGAGCAGCGAGTGAGCAACCCGCGACAATCGAGCAGATTGCCAAGCGAGTCGCCCCGAACGGCCTGCTGACAGGCGGCGACGTCACGCAGATCGTGGGTCTCGGCGCGGCTACGCGGGCTCTGGACGGGGAACCGATCGTGTCAGCGAAGTACCACTTGTTCGCACGCGCGACAGAAGGCGCATTCCTGTGCTTGTCGCAGTCTGGCCCGCATGTCACACTCGGTCGCCACGAGGACTGCCCGGAGTGCGGTTGGCGCATGTTCGAGATGGCGGCGTGCCGGAACTGCGGCGGTGTCCATATCGTCGGTACCCCAGAAATTGATGGCGCGACCCGTCGTCTCACCCCGAAGTCGAGCGACACGCAGCGTCTTGCGTGGTACTCGTTGGAGCGGCTCAGCAGCGGTCAGTTCGACGAGGATGTCGAAGTGCTCGAAGGCAGCGACTCAGACGCGAGCCGGTCGCAAGCGCTGCGGGACCTTGCGCTGGGCCTTTGCCCCCAATGTGGGACACTCAGCCAGCAAGTCGGTGGCAGTTGTGCCAGGCCGAAGTGCGCCGGAACCAGGCTTCGTGGGATCACACGTGTGAGCACGTCGACCGACTCGCCGTCTCGTTGCGTGCAGTGCGGCGGGCGGCGTTCCCGGATAGTTCGCCGATTCGAATCTGGCAACGACGCGTCCGTGTCGGTGCTTGTGACGGAGCTCTACCCGCACCTTCCCCATGCATCCGGTGACGTGCAGTCGTCGTTGCCAGGTGGCGGGCGAAAGTTGCTGGCGTTCTCAGACTCGCGTCAACAGGCGGCATTCTTCGCCCCATACCTTGAGTCAAGCTACTCTCGGCTCGCACAGCGCCGTGTGCTGTTCGCCGCGATCTCTGACTCGACCTTGGGCGACGTCGCGCCGTCAGCCCGAGACGTCGCGGTGGCCGCGAGTCGCATCGCGAGTGCTGCCAACTTCTTCGAGCGAGGCGACACGGAGATCCACCGTCGTGCAACCGCGAGTACTTGGACGCAAGGCGAGTTATTCGGCATCGACCGAGGCCAAAGCCTGGAAGGTGTAGGGCTCGTCTGGTGGCAGCCGCGCGACTTCGGCGGGTTGCCTCTCCTCGCTCCCTTGGCCAGTATCGGACTCACTGGAGTCGAAGTTCGGGCGCTCGTGTTCACGCTGCTGGACACCCTTCGGCGTCAGGGAGCGGTGGCTGCGCTCGACCAGGTCAACTTGCAGGACAGCTTCTTTGAGCCCCGCCTTGGACCGATCTTCTTCCGGTCCGCAGGTGCGAACCCGCGGAAGAAGGTGCTCAGCTGGGTTCCGACCAGGGGGAAGAACAGTCGCTCAGACTATCTGATTCGCGTTCTGGAAACAGTCGCTGCCGACTCTGACAAGGTCGATGACTTCCTCCATGGCATCTTCCAAGCGCTCACCAGCCCGTTGTCTCCGACGGCCCATTGGTTCAAGCAAACGGTCGACTCGGGTGCACGCGGGGAGGGCGAACTCCTGCAAATCGACCCGAACGCGCTCGAGGCCCGAGTCGTCTCCACCGAGACCGTCCTCTGGCGGTGCGGCGTTTGCCGTTCAATCGTCGCGCACAACGTGCGAGGCGTGTGCCCGACGTATCGCTGCGTTGGTGAGTTGGCCGAATGGCGCGTTCCTGAGGCCGATAGAGATGACGACCATTACAGGACGATCTACAGGAACCCTGATCCGATCCCGTTGACGGCTAAGGAACACACTGCCCAATGGACGACGGAGCAAGCGGCCAGGGTCCAACAGAACTTCATCAACGGGCGCACGAACGTGCTCTCCTGCACAACGACATTCGAGTTGGGTGTCGACGTCGGGGAGCTGCAGTCGGTCGTGCTGAGGAACGTGCCTCCGACTGTGTCGAACTACGTTCAACGTGCTGGTCGTGCCGGCCGGCGTGCAGACAATGCTGCGCTCGTCCTCACATACGCTCAGCGGCGGTCTCACGATTTGTCAGCGTTTGCGCGTCCCGAGCGGTTCATCAGCGGTGCCATACGGACGCCGATTGTCCCGATTGAGAATGAGCGTATCGCCAGGCGCCACATCCACTCTGTTGCGTTGGCTGCGTTCCTCAGGGAAGAGGCATCGGCGGGCGCCGTCTACCGGACGATCGATGACTTCTTTGGCGGTGCGCCGGCGGCCACCCCTGCGTCACTTCGCTTCGCCAACTGGGTCGCGGAACCGATCCCAACCGTGGCCGCATCCATCGAAGCCATGCTTCCGCCATCCATCCGCAATACGTCGCTGACGACATGGTCCGGCTGGTCGACTGAGCTGTGTGACTTGCTCTCGGCGGTCACGAACGAATACCAAGAGGAAGTCGGCTACTATCGAGCGACCCTCGACGCGCTCATTGCCGAGCGCAAGTTCGGTCGAGTCGGTCCGGTAGACCGACTCCTAAAGACGATCCAAGACCGCGAGCTGCTCGGGTTCCTGGCGAACCGAAACGTCATTCCGAAATACGGATTCCCAGTCGACACGGTCGCTATGGCAGTGCCGTACGGCGTTGACGGTGGGATGGACATCGACCTGACTCGCGATCTGTCCCAGGCAATTTTCGAGTATGCACCCGGACAGTCGATTATTGCGGGTGGTCGACTGTGGACGTCCGCGGGTGTTGCTCGTCGTACCAACCGCGAGTGGCAGCCGTATTGGTTCGAGGTGTGCTCGCAGTGCGGCCGCTACTGGGAAAAACTTGGCGAGGATGTGGGACTGTGCCCGGGCTGCGGCGCGGCCCCCGAGGGAGTGCCGCGAAAGTACGTCGAGCCTCGGTTCGGCTTTGTGACCAGTCCGCACCCCGGCGTGCCTGGCGACGCGCCGCCGCGAACGAATTGGCAGGGTGACACACATGTCGCACAGCCCGGACAAGCCACGCTGACACGGGAAATCCGGCTCGTCGGCGCTCCAGTCCGATGCGAGATCCAAGAGCGAGCACGCCTCGTCCGCCTCAACTACGGAGGATCGCGGCGCGGCTTCCGCATCTGTCTCTTCTGTGGAGCCGGTGTTCCGGGTCATGAGGACCCACCTCGGCAGCACGACAACATCCGCACGATGAAGCCATGTGGCGGGATATTCGGGACGTTCAGCTTGGCCCACCGCTACGAGACGGACGTCGTCCAGCTACAGTTCGGTTTGCCGTGGCCGGGAGCGACGATGGCGGATCGACAAGTGGTCGCGCAGTCGGTCCTGACTGCGATTCTTCAGGGTGTCGCGGACGCGCTTCAGATCGCGAGGGACAATGTGGATGGCCAAGTTTTCGGGGGAGTAGTCGGTGGGCCCGCGTCGCTGGTGCTCGTGGACTCGGTTCCTGGTGGTGCCGGATACGCGGCGCTGATTGCTCAACACCTCGAGGAAGCGCTCGCAAAGGGCCTCCAGATTGCCAGCGGATGTGAGTGCGGCCCGGAAACAAGCTGTTACCAGTGCTTGCGCACCTACTCTAATCAGCGCTGGCACGACCAATTGCGCCGCGGCGCGGCGGCTCGTTACCTGAGCGAACTCTTGCTCGGAGTCGAAACGACCGGAGAATCCGAAGCAGCGGAGTCGACCGATATGTACGCAACCGAACTGTGGGCGTCTGCATTGCATGAGAGCGACCCGATGCTTGCGTCCATCGTCGAGACGCTCATCGCCAGGGGCCTCCCAGCGCCCCACGTCGGTTATGAGTTTGACAGGAACCGTGGCTGGGGAGTCGAGTGGGCATGGCCGGACCGCCGGGTTGCTGTCGTCATTGACTCTGCCGAGGAGCGTGACGCCTGGCTCGCCCATGGGGACTGGACTGTCGTCGACGCCCGCACGGTGGACGCGCCCGACATTGCAGCGGCTCTTATCACCGCGCTCGCTTGAGCGATCTACTGGGACACGACTGCTGACAGAAGCAGCGACGGCTCGATGACTGCGAGCTCGTTCCGCCCGCGGCCAAGTGGTGACACCGTAGTCTTCGGGAAGGATCGGGCGGGTCGGGGCTTCACTGGCTGGCGGTGAAGTCGGCGTGGACCTGCTCGATGGCCTCGGGGTAGCGCTGGCGTCTCTCGTGCTCACGCCGCGGGCGGCCTTAGGTGTTCGGCATCGCCGCGAGTACTACCATCGCAACCTTGACGAACGGGATTCTCGGATTGCCTCGTTCAGCTGGGACTGGATCGACCATCTCTGCAAGCATTCGCACAAGGTTGTCGCAGGATTCGCCCCATGTCACTGTGGGCGATCTTGCATCCCCTGATCCTTTGATACGCAAGGGGCCTGCGCGTAGGCGTTGCGTGCACAGATCCGACTACTGCCAAGCGTGGCGGCGGATGCGGCGGCATGTCATGTGTGGACACCAACATAGCGGAACCAAGATGGATGGGGGGCTGTAATGGCGCAGATCCGCTCGACTTTGCATTCTTGCAACGGAATAGTCGCTTCGACATTTAATTCATATATATTAATTTGTGTTATAAATAGGTCAGATATCATTGCGCCCGGCACTGGAGAGAGACCCCCAAGCGAAGGGAGCTGTCATGGGAAATGCTAACCGAACAATGATTCAACTGGAGCCCAAGATCTATACATACGATAATCAATAGGAGTGCGTACCAGACTAGACCAACAAAAAATCCCGGGCTGACTCTTCCCAATAGCCACAGGCTCCTCTGACTCTTGGCCGCGTAGGCATTCGAATCAACATTCGCAATTACAACGTATACCCCGAGAGGGGCCATCGCAATTGCTATGGCCAACAGATCGGATGCGCCGAAGACATGCTCAAGGACGATAGAAGCAAGCGGTGCCCCCGCAAGGAGGGTGAGTGTCGTCTGGACTGCATCCAAGGCCCATGCGAAATCTAGTTGAAGTTCATCAGCTTTGAGTGTCGGGAAGACCTTGGCAAACGTTTCCTTGAAGTCGTAATTTTCCCTACCGATTTTCTCGGCATCAACGATACGTGATTCTACTCGATCCAGCACAAGCTTGGATACGTGGTTCGATACTAATTGTCCGACTAGGACTAGAATGATTCCGACACTGGCTGCTATGAGGGCGGTGCCCAACCTACTTTGCCTTGACTTCCGGCCATGTAACGTTGAAGACGGTTGGTTTTTTTATCCAGTCGGCTAGTGGCGGCTTGGTACTCGCCGTCACCTCAATCCAGCTTTGCAGATTTCTACTGAATCCGGTAAAGGGGATACTGAACGGCCCGAGTGTTCCCCATCGTTCAACTGGAGGAATATCTCGCGGCTCATCGCGAAGGTACCAGGTGCGGTCCTCCACGGCCCCGATCATGCACGGACCGTAGGTGAGATGTTGGTGTTGCATAATAGTGCTCTGGCTCTTGATGAACACGGACATTGTCGTGTTATTGGTAACCGACAGCATGAGGAGGGCGTTGTCGTGCTGCGCCTCTACGGTGCCGGTCATCGACAGCCCCTTGATTCGAAAGGTGCCAGTTCCTTCGGCGACGCGGCGCCGCCGATCAAGCATGACGCCTCCAGGGAGACAGAACGTCGCTCCAGACCTTCTCGGCTTCAGGCAGCTGCTTTATTCGTCTGGACACCGCACGTGAGTGCGCCCGTAGTTCGACTGTCGCGGTGCGACCGAGAAGCCTTGTCATCGAAGCCCTGGTAAGTCCGTCTTGATATATTCCGGCTTCAGCCGTAGGGTGTTGCGCGCTTAAAATGCGAGTATCCGGCGCTTCCCAAGTTAGTTTGACGCGATCCGTGGAGAGGACAACATAGAGTACTCGATCTGGGTGCTCTTGGACGTAGTCAAAGATCTCCGTTGACGGGCCACGCCCTTCGAATTCGACATCGCTGCCGTCTTCCTGGTCCAGGAAAACGAGATAGCCATCTTCATCATTTGGATGTGCGTCCATTACCTCTAAGCAGGCACGAATTGACTCAGCGGGGTCAAGATCGCTTGTCCAGACTGCTCCTGTGCCCTCACCTGAATTCTCCACTCGCAAGTATTCGTTGGATCCGGCGATCACGGCTTCTCCGTGTATGCCTTCAACATCAAACTTCTCATGCCTGAGCATCATTTCGTCACCTCGGATGGTGATTCGGAAGTTTCCTGCCGGGATATCCCATTGCAAGACATAGAGGGATACGAGGTGTCGAATCTTAACCAGCTTGCCCAAAAGTTCCGGGCGGTCGATCCCCAAGATGCATCCGCGTCCGATCTTGTTGAGCTTGAGGTCCTTGGCGCATTGCTGTTGTGCCTTCGTGGCCCCAATGAGGCTGTGGGTGAGGATAAAGAGGTAGATCCCGCCATAGCTGTGCACGCGTGCATTGGTGAGCCTCCCATTGACTCGGAGAGGTGACCAGACTTTGGTGACGTCACCTGTCCAAATGATGGAATCGGACTCCCGACTCGGAGCGATGCTGTATGCAGGCGCTGAACCCATGAGGATTCCCCCAAATTTGATGCTGACTCAGGACTGGCGGCTATCCGAAACCACGCGCCGAATTTCCTTCGCGTGCGCGAGGAGATACTGCTGAAGCGGGAATGGTGACTTATTTCGGACATACCCTATCCTGCATTCTATTAAATGACGCAAGAAATGTCGATAGTGATCCTGACTGGATCGGCCGGTCAGCTTTCTTCCTTGACCTCCATTCGGGGCTTCCGTGCGCAGAGTAACCAGTATGTCGGGATGGCTTCCGCCAGCACAAGCCTATGCGTTGAGTCTAGGGGCCGGGACGGTGGATGAATTACATTGATGTAAGACGGCGTGTCGAGTTGGCGCATTTGTCAGCGTCGTCGTTCCCGCCGGTGACGGTCGTGGGTCCCACTCGATCATGGGGATCATGTGTTGCCACCCCGCAGAGCGTCAGGTTGCGCCGTACGGTATTGGGGTGGAAGCCTAGGCGGTCGCCGTCGTCGGCGGGGGGGCGGTGGCGTAGAGGTGGATGATCTGCTGGACTCGCTCTTCGGTCGGGCGGGCACTCCGGCGAGTGATGCCCCGCCGATTCAGGATGGCGCTGATCCGGGTGTGGTGACAGCCGTGGAGGTCATGCTTGGCACCTCCGCCCGCATCGGGGAGGTCCTGGCCATCCGCCGCCGCGACATCGACATCACCGCGGCACCGCCCTCGATCCGGATCGCCGGCACCATCGTCAGCCACCGCGGCGAGCCGACCGTGCGGCAGGACCACCCCAAGACGGCGAAGTCCCGCCGCACCGTGGCCGTCCCGTCGTTCACCGCCGAGGCCGTCCGCCGCCGCCTGGCAAAGCTGGAGGACCCGTCCCTGGATGCCCTGCTGTTCTGCAGCCGGGAGGGCACGCCGCTGACGACGAACAACGTCCGCCGCCAGCTCCGCCACGTGATGGACCTGGGCGGGATCACCGGGGTCACCCCGCACATGTTCCGCCGGACGGTCGCGACCGCGATCAGCGCCCAGGCCGGGGTCGACCTCGCCGCCGAGCTGCTCGGCCACACGGACCCGAAGATCACCATCGCGCATTACATCCGCCGCAACGAGATGGTGAACCCGGCCACCGCCGAGATGCTCGAGCGCGCCTTCGCGAAGGACGACGTTTGACCTTCCCCGGCCGCCTGCCCGCGTGCGACCCTGGGGTGGAGCGCAACGGCAATGGTGGTCTGTTCGTTGATGAGGGTGGTCAGGTCGGGCAGTTCCCGGGGGTTGGAGGCCAGGCGAAGATGACGTTGATGATGGAGCTTCCGGCCGTTTTCCGCGCGCCTCTGCGAGCGGAAGGGCGCATGGGCGCCCTCGTGAAGCGATTGTGGTTGCACGGTGCCGCCACGGTGGCGGCACCGTGCGACTTGGGCTTATGCCCGCCGACGGCGAACCGCGATGCCTATCGTCGCAGTGTGCTTGGCGGACTCGTCCCAAGTCAGCACCAATGTCCGCGTGGACGCGGGCAAGCGCAGCGCCCCCCCGTACCGCCGCATCTATCCTCACCAGTTTGACCGTCGCGCGGTCCCGGAGCGCAGCGGGGTGATTGGGATCCTCGGCGAGGCGCTGCAGTCCGCCAATGCGGCCCAGGGTTGTATACGTGTTTCGGCCCGTGACCATGCGCGCGGCCGGTTTCCGGGTCATCTCGTTCGCCTTTGACGGTGGGGCCACGGTGGCCCCACCGTGTGACCTGCGATTATCCGCGATGCCGGTGCACCGTGAGGCGTCCGGACGACGAGTCCGCCGCAGATGCCTAACCCTTGTACATGCCATAGCTGCCGGCGGTCCTGGCAGGCTGAAACCATACCGGTGCTTCCGTTTGCTGCTCGTTGTGCTCATCGCTGAGTCACCTCCCAGCAGGTAGGTGCACACGCGCTCCCGGGCAATCGAGCCGGCGCCGGTACCAGGGCCGGAAATGCCATTGCTCGTCCGTGGGTCGGCTGCGCGAGCTCATCCCGAGAAGACATTCCCCGCCCACAACTACGCCTACATGGACGAGTTCGCGTGCGCCCCATTTAGGTCTCGGCGCGGATGTGGAGCTAGTCGTCGGGCGAGCTCGTAGTTTTGTCGGTGGCCACGGTTAGGTTCGTGCCACTGGTTATGTCGGAGGTATGTCTGTGAGTGATATTGCGGGTGAAGTGGGACGCATTGCCGAAGCGTGCGAGTCTCCGACGCTGCGGCTGCTCAACCAGAAGTGGGCGCCCTTCGTGCTCGCCGTGTTCAGGTCCTCGTTCAGCCGACAGACCAAACAGGTCAAAGCGGAGCGGCTGCACGCTCGGGTGGACGCATATCTGCACGAGTTGGAGTCGCTCGGCTACGACACTCCACCCCAGGCTCAGGGAAGAGCCCTTTGCATCGCTTGGATGAATGACCAGTGGATCAAGAGGGTTCCTGCCGAGGACGACGGCGGGGAAGCCTACGAGCTCACCTCCCACACGCTCGCCGCCCAGCGGGTGATAGAGGGACTCTCCAGGGAGCGAGCTTTGCTCAGTGAGTCCCGGCTGACGACAATTCTCGATGCAGGGCGCAGATGGGCGGTCGATGCGAACGCCGACCGAGAGGCCCGCATTGCCACCTTGGACGGCGATATCGCCAGGTTGACCGCCGAACGCGACCGCCTCGCTGGAGGCGGTGAGCTGTTGAGCGCTAGCGACGATCGGATGCTGAACGGCTACATCGACATGGTGGACCTGCTCGGCCAGTTGCCGGGAGATTTCCGCCGCGTCGAGGAAGCCCTGGACTCGATCCACCGGAAGATGATCAGGGACTTCCGCGCCGAAGAGCGCCCGAAAGGCGAGGTGCTGGACGCCTACCTCACCGCGAGCGACCATCTGACCTCGCAGACCGAGGAAGGCCGAGCCTTCGAAGGCGCACTGACGATCCTCAACGACGAAGAGCTCCTCGCGGGCTTCCAGGAGGACCTCCGCGCCATCATGGCCCACCCGTTTGCCGAAGCCTTGCGGACGGACGAGAAGCGGGACTTCCTCAAAGCCGCCTCCATCCTCCGTCAGGGTCTCTACGACGTGCAGTCGCAGCAACACAAGGCATCCCGGTCGCTGGCAGAGCATCTGGCCAGCCATGACTCGGTGGACGAGCGGGAGCTGACCAAGGTCCTGCGGCAGCTCCAGCAGGAGATGTCCATCTGGATGGAGGGAGCCCGCCCTCGGGACTATGTGCCGATGAAGTGGATGCCGGCAAAGCTCGAAATCGAGCACCTGCGGACGAGGTTCTACGACCCGGCCATCGAGAGGCCGGTGCCGCCGCTTGAGGATGTCTCAGGGGGAGCTCCCGAACCGGTCTCCCTGGAGGAGATCCGGCGCTATGGAGGCCCGATGCTGGATCAAGTCCGCTCGAGGGTGGTGGAGGCGCTGCGAAGCGGGTGCGGGACACTCGGATCGGCCTTCAACGAGTTGGAAGACAGCCTTCGCCGCCCAGTCGAGGTGTTCGGACTGCTGCAATTGGCGACGGACATCGGCATCATGGACGGTCAGGCGGCGGAGACCGAGATCGTCGACACCATCCGGCCCGACGGCACCAGACGTCGCTGGCTGATCCCGCGGTTAGCAGCCAGGGCAGAGCAAGTACAAGGTGCACGAGGAGAACGAAATGAGTGAGGACCTGTACGCCGACGAGGCGGGCGTCTTCGTCGGGCCATCCGCGATCGAGGAATCAGCCGACGAATCGAGCCTGTCCCTCTTCGAGGGAGACGAGGGAGGACTCCGTCTGGCCCAGCGGCAGTGCCTCGTCACGCTCCTCAAGAAGCACGTCCTGACCGCCGAGAGGAACCCGAGAGAGTGGGCCACGCTGCTGGATGACCCCGGCGTCATCAAGGCCAGGCTCAACGATCTATTCCAGGACCTGGTGCTCGACCGGGACCGAGGCGTGGCATACGAGATTCAGGTACGCTCCGAGACCCCCGGACGGTTCCCGCCCCTTCTGAAGGACGTCTCCTATTCCCGCGAAGAGACCATCCTGCTGGTCTTCCTGCGCCAGCGCTACCTGACCGATCGCTCAAGCGGACAGGATCGAGTGCACGTTGACCGCCAGGAGTGCTTGGACCACGTGGCCAGGTTCCGGCCGGCCCATGCCACCGACGTCACCGGAGACCGTGGCAAGGCCAAGAACGCAGTGGACTCCCTGCAGGCTGCCGGGATCCTGGCCAAGACCGCTGACGAGGACCGCTTTGCCGTCTCTCCTGTCATCGAGGCACTGCTGCCGCTGAAGAAACTGCACCTCCTGCTGGAGTGGTTCACCCAGGAGAACAGCCCAGGCGGCCCTCCCCATGATGACCACGAAGCCGACCACGATCAGAACGAGGACGCGGACGATGACTGAGGTGCCGTTGATCGCCGGCTACACCGAGGGCACGATGCAATGGAAGGCCGAGCGACTCCAGATGATCAACTGGGGCGGATTCCACGGCTATCACCCGATCGACTTTGCCCTGGGTTCGACGTTGATGTCGGGGGCGTCCGGCACGGGGAAGAGCACCCTGCAGGACGCCTATACAGCCCTGATGATGCCCGCGACAGTCGGGTTCAACGGCGCTTCGAATGACGCCAAGACAGGCCGGGCCAGAGGAGCCGACCAGCGCAATATCCTCACCTACCTCCGCGGGAAGCGGGACGATGCACCTGACGGCGAGGAGCGGGTGCTGCGCGGGGACGGAGCCCCCGTGTGGGGAGCCATCGCCATGACTTTCGTGGATGACACCGCACGGCGGTTTACTGCGATCCGCGTGTTCTTCGCCCCGCCCGAAATCCAGCGCGACACCGAGGTGCTAAGACGGCTGATCACCGTCAACGGCCCATTCGACCTTCGGGATCTGGATCAGTTCGCCAACGGAAAATTCGATCCCCGCACAATCCGCGCCCGCTTCAGCGGACTCGCCTTCTACGATGGGCCAGGCAGATTCATCGATGCGGTCACAACCCGGCTGGGGATCGGTGCCAACGGAGACGGCGACAAGGCCCTTCGCCTGCTGGCGCGTGTCCAGGCGGGCTATCAGGTCGCGACCGTGGACGGGCTCTACAAGCAGATGGTGCTCGAGCAACCTGCTACCTACAGGGCCGCGGACCGCGCCTGTGACCAGTTCCAGAACCTGGACCAGTCCTACAGGGACCTGGAAACGGACGGCGAGAAGCAGCGCCTGCTGAGCAGGATCGCCGACCTCCACCAAGACTACGAGAGGTCTCGGCAACGTGCCGATCGTCTAGACCGCTACGGAGTGGGCTGTCTGGGCGATACGCCTTTCCGGCTCTGGGGACTCCGTGCGCAGTGCCGCCTGCTCGAGAAGGCGGAGACGCACACCCGGCAGGAACTCGGCGAAGCCCAAGCCTCCCTTGCCAAGGCCATGGGAGAGGAGGCATCACTCGCCCGACAGCTGAAGGAGATCGAGGAACAGCAGCGCGCCAACGGAGGCGGCGCGCTGGAGGCCATCAGGGTCAGGATCCAAGAGGAAACGGCGAAACGGGACAAGGTCCTGAGTGCTCGGGCCCGTTTCGAAGCGAACACCGAGGTGCTGGCGCTTCGATGCCCGGACGAGGAAACCTTCACCGACGCCCGTGCCGCTGCGAAAGAATTCCTATCCTCATCCGCGGAGAAAGAACGGTCGCTCACCGATGGCAGGGACAGCCATGTGGCAGCGGTGCCCGAATTGACGAGGCGCCTGGGTGAGCTGGTCGAAGAACACAGGTCTCTGAAGAGGCGTGACGGACGCGTCCCCCTCGGCCATGACCAGGCACGCAACCAGATCGCAGCGGCGTGCGGCATCCGTCCTCAAGACCTGCCTTTCGCCGCGGAGCTCATGGACGTCCACCCAGACCACGAGAAATGGCGGAGAGCAGCCGAGGTAACCCTCGGCGGAGTAGGCCTAACGATGCTCATCGACGAGCGCCGGCAGAAGCACATCCGCGAGACCGTTGACGCCCTGCACCTTGATCAGCGCATCAACTTCGAGGGCGTCGATCTCACCCTTGAGGCCGCTGAACCCTCCGACGCCCGCTACATCTCGGGACGGCTCATCTTCAAGGAATCACCCTTCACAGCATGGGTGAAGCAACGCGTCGCCCAGCAGAACACCGACCACCTGTGCGTCGGAGACCCCTCCCAGTTGGGTGGGGCCAACCCCAAGGTCACCGTGAATGGGCAGACCACACGAGGCCGACGCGGCGCTCATGGCTGGAACCGTGACCAGAAAGGCGTACTCGGGTTCTCGAACGAATCCAGACTGAGGGAGATCGAGAAAGAATCCGGAGCCATCCGGGACGACCTCGACGGCCACGAGACGGCTATGAGGGCGCTCGATGAGGAGATCGGGCGGCTCCGTGCAGGAGCCAAGGCATTCCAAGCCATTATCGACACGGAGTGGGAGTCCATCGACCTCGCCAGAGTCGAAGGCGCTATCGCTGACCTGACTCATCAATGCGAGGCCCTGCTTGAGAAGTCCGATCTCCTGGCCGAGTTGGAGCGTCAGCACGACAGCGTGGATGAGCGCCTCAAAGGGTGGAGGAAAGAGCATATCCGGAGTGAAGACCGGGTAGAGAAACTCATGGATTCCTGGGAAGAGATCATCGATTTCCAGGACAAGGTGTCGAAAGAGCGGGACGGCCTGGAACGCCTTGGGAGCGTCATCCTCTCCGATGAGGACGAAGAACACCTGAACGAAGAGTTCGACGCACTGAACCCGCAAGTCGACCACCGGGGCTTCGCGACTGCGGCGAACCGGCTGAAGGAAGCCCTGAGAGACGAATCCGTGCGCGAGTGGAAGGCTGCTTCCCGAACAGCGGATACCCTTTCGGGCATCTTCGCCCAGTTCAACGAGAAGTGGTCCGACCCCAACCGAGGCTCCTCGGTTGAGGCATATCCGGAGTTCGCCATGATCCACGACGACATCGTGAGGCACGGGCTCTTCGAACGCCGACAAGCCTTCAAACGCCAATTCCAGAAGTGGAGCGGCAACGACCTCAAACTGCTCAACGACGCCTACGAACGGGCGCTGACCGACATCGAGGAGCGACTTGAGCCGGTCAACCACATCCTGGCCGGCTTGCCCTTCGGGGCCCAGCAGAATCGGCTGCAAATCGTGCTGAGACGCCTCAACCCCGAGCAGTTGGTGGCATTCCACAAGGAACTGAGAGCCTTGTCCTCGAACGTTACCCAAGACTGGTCCGACGAGCAGACCGAAGAGCGCTTCCACCGCCTCCAGAAGTTCATGACCCGCCTGGCAAAACCCGAACCGGGGGCTTCCACTCGACGTGACGAGCTGCTCGACGTGCGCAGGCACATCAAGATCACCGCCCACTGCGTGAACACGCGAGGACAGGTAATCAGCATGTACTCGGCCCTCGGCGGCAAGAGCGGCGGCGAGTCGCAAGAACTCGTGGCCTTCATCGTCGGGGCGGCCCTGCGCTACCAATTGGGCGATGACACGAGGACCAAGCCACGCTTTGCCCCGGTCTTCCTGGACGAGGGCTTCGTGAAGTCCGACGGCGAGTTCACAGCACGTTCGGTCCAGGCATGGCGCGGGCTCGGCTTCCAGCTCATCATCGGGGCACCGACAGGACAGCTGACCGCGCTGGAGCCGCACATGGACCTCAACCTCTTGGTGACCAAGAACCAGTCAACGGGGTACTCCTTCGTCATTTCCTTCCGAGACGCCCCCGAACTGATATCGGGAGAGACCGCATGAAGACACCGGCTCAGGTCGTCAGAGAGATCGAGCGGCGCCTGGACAAGTCATGGCACCTCGCCCTGGGCGGCGATACATCGCACTGGCCGCACTCGTTCCCGCTGGGCAAACCCACGAGAGCCGATCTGGACGGAGACTTTGCTGCTGCACAGCACTGGTCCTTCGAATGGCAGGACTGGGCTCGCGCGAACCATCTGGATCTGGCCTACCAGACCCGCCGGGCTGGGGCGACTCAGCAAGAACTCCCCTCCCATGTGAAGGTGCCGGACATCGATATGGCAGCCCGAGTTGTCGGATCAGAGTGGCGCCCGCGTTTGGCGCGAGGACGCCGCAGATTGGAAAACATCCGCACTCGATTCCCTTCGATCCAAGACCCATGGGAAATCGTGAGGGCAACGGACAGATATCCCGAAGTCGACTTCGAGCTCCTCTGCACCGCCGCCGCCTGGTTCCAACAGAACCAGGGGTCGGGATTCTCGCCACGGCAGGTGCCGATTGTGGGACTTCATTCGAAGTGGCTCAACGGCCACCGACAGCACGTTCTGGCTCTCGCTGGAGTGGAGAGCCTGGGACTGGTCGAGGTCCGTCCCAACCCCGTCCACTTCACCTACATCGACCCCGGGCACCGCCAGGGGTGCGGGCGACTCCACGATAGTGTCTGTCCTGGTTCTTGGATGCGGCCCGAATACGTACCCGAGATCGTCATCATCACCGAGAACAAGGACACCTCGGTGCTCTTCCCCCTAGTGCCCGGGGCGATCAGTGTGCAGGGCCATGGTGCCGCTGGGCCCAGCCTGATCAGCCAGGTCGAATGGCTGAGCCAGGCGCCTCGCATCTTCTACTGGGGAGACCTGGACGCGCGCGGCTTCGAAATCGTCAACGACTACCGCCGTTACGGCGTCAAGATTGAGACGATCCTCATGGACCCGGCAACGCTGACGCGGTTTGCCCAGTTCAAAGCAGAAACCGACGACAGGGGAGTCGCTCTGAAGCGCTCTCCGAGGAAGCCCCTGCCGTTCCTGAACGACGACGAACGCATCACATACGGAATGCTCACGGATCCCTCCGGACCGCACCCAATCAGGGTCGAACAGGAACGCGTGCCGCTCGGTGACGCGCTGGCCGCATTGCATAATATGCTTCGTCTGGTCCGAGACTGAACCCTCGGCCTTGCTTCAATGCCATAGACAGGCCGGGAGCCCCTTACCGGGCGCAGTACGGATCTTCCCGGGCAAATGTGCGCCCACCCGTGGGGCGGTAGGCGCCCACGGTTGGGGCCAGCACGTGGCATGCATCGTACGTACTCTGGCCGCCACCTAGTGTCGCGTGGCGTTAGTCTCTGAATGGTTGGGTGTTTGGGAGGATGGCCTTGTGGCCAATCGTCCCGCGCCCGCATTGGGCCTTCGTGATGGTGATTTCGAGGAATTGAGGCGGCTGACGCGCTCCCCGTCGGTGCGGGCCGGGCTCGCGCAGCGGGCCCGGATCGTGCTGCTGGCCGCCGAGGGCGTGGCGAACACGGTGATTGCCGAGCGCGTCGGTGCGAGCGTCGTGACCGTTCTGGCGTGGCGGCGCCGGTACGCGGAGTCCGGGCTGGCGGGGCTCGGCGACCTGGGGCGCTCGGGGCGCCCGCGGCGGGTGGACCACGCCGAGGTCGTCTCGGCGACCCTGGCCCCGCCGCCGAAGAAGTACGGGGTGACGCACTGGTCCTCCCGGCTGCTGGGGAAGCACCTGGGGATCTCCAACACCACAGTGGCCAGGGCCTGGCGCGAGTACGGCGTCCAGCCGTGGCGTTCCGGGACGTTCAAGTTCTCCACCGACCCCGAGCTGGTCGGGAAGGTCACCGACGTCGTGGGCCTGTACCTGGCCCCGCCCGAGGACGCCATCGTGCTGTGCGTGGACGAAAAAAGCCAGGTGCAAGCCCTGGACCGCACCGCACCGATGCTGCCCATGCAGCCGCACCAGATCGAGCGGCGCACCCACGACTACACCCGCCACGGCACCACCAACCCTCTTCGCCGCCCTCGAGGTCGCCACCGGCCAGGTCACCGCCGCGGTCAAGCCCAAGCACCGCAGGCAGGAATTCCTCGCATTCCTTCGCCAGATCGACCGGGCCTACCCCGGCCGCGAGCTGCACCTCGTGATGGACAACTACGCCACCCACAAGACCCCCGAGGTGAAGGCCTGGCTCGCCTCCCACCCCCGCTTCAGCGTCCACTTCACCCCGACCTCCGGCTCCTGGCTGAACCTCGTCGAGGTCTGGTTCGGCATCATCGACCGCCAGGCCATCCGCCGCGGCGTCTTCACCTCCGTCAAGGACCTCAACGCCAAGATCCGCCAGTTCATCACCGGCTGGAACGACCGCGCCCACCCCTTCATCTGGACCAAGACCCCCGAACAGATCCTCGCCAAAGCCAAACCTAAAACGACTTCAGAAACGCGACACTAGCGGACTTCTTTCGAAATCGTTAGACCACGGCGTTTCGCTGGGCGGTGAGGTCCTGAGTACTGGTCGAGACGCGGAGCGTAGCCGATGAGCATGTCCAGAACCGTAGCGTTTAGGGTACCGTGATCGGGCAGTTTTGCGGGCGGGTCATACGGGAATCGTGAAAGCCGGAATTCCTGGCTTCTGCTGTTGGGCACGGTACCGTCGTGCGGTGTCCGGTGGACGGCTGGCTTACGGACACGTCGATTACGCTCAAGGGCAACGGAGTTGATAGGGGGACGGTTTGGGACATGCAGACCCAAGCGCTGCAGTTCCAAGAAGTGGTCGGCAAGCCGGGGCAGACTAGAGTCATGGACCACAGAATGGCTCAACGTTGATTCAATCTCGCCGCAGACATCATACTTTGAACCGATTGGATAGGATTTCCTGCGTTTCGTCTGTGGTTGGCAGGTTGAACGCCCTTCGAGCCCAGAACGAACCGGCGCGGTTGTCGTCATGAAGAGCCTGATTGGGCAGCGGCGCGTCTCTGATTCATTGGAGACTGAAATTGAGAACGCTGGGGAAGGAACGGCCACCTTGCGAGTGGGTGGAGGAAACCCCGAAGCCCGGCTATCTTTCGCCCTAGCGGTGCTGAAGCACAGGGAAAAGTAACTTCAGCATGATCCGACTTGATAGACGGCCTCTGAGATGACAGGCGACGGTTCTGGCCATGGTGAGACCTCACGGTCGCTCATCGCGGCGTTAGCGAGTGGATGAGGTTAAGCTCAAAATATGTTTCGGTCCCGGAGTCGATCAGTAGAAGGGAAATCACTTGGACGAAATTGTCGTCAAGGAACGGATTGTCGATCGCATGAGTATTCTGGAATCTCATGTTTCTGGGCGAGTCGCGCATGGTCTCACCGACGTGACCTCGGCGCTTGAGGTTCTTTACAGGGAGGTCCTCAACCTGACGCGTGGGTGGAACCTCGCATCGACCAATTTCCCTAGCCGCAATTTCCCGGCCGTCGATCTCCACGACGTAGGACGGCGCGTGGCCGTCCAGGTCACGGCCACGTGCGACAACAAGAAGATCGTCCAGACCCAGGATACGTTCACGCGGCACGGGCTCAGCGCGCGATACGACAGTCTGATCTTCGTCGGAGTAAAATCGGTAAAGTCACCGAAGCAGCTGGCGCCATGGGCACAACTCTTCACCCAGAGCCAGCTTCTGAATCTCGAAAACCTAGACTTGGCTCAACTGTGGGCTCTAGATGACCGGCTCGCAAAGAGCATCTCTTGGGACCGATTCACACAGGAATCGGATCGACACTGCTTTGACGTCGTTCTTGGTGTCCTCGACCGCGATGCCATCAGACACATGACCCAAGTCGAAGGCAATTTCGGTGACATGCTTGACGCGCTGCGGCAGATTAAGCAGGTAATCAACGAGGGACGCGTCAAAGGAACCCGAATCCAAGCGAAGGCCTTATCGCTCTACGACACGCCATACGTTCAAATCCTCGAAGACATCGACACCCATGTCGGCCGCATGGCGAGCATCGTGAAGCGGAACCTGGAGCCATACAATTTCCTACCTCACTCCGCAGCAGCAGAAGTAGACCAAGAGCGTCTGGAACTTGTCGAGGAGGTCAACAAGTTCTGCGCAGCACATGGGCATGATCGTCGCATCCATACGTGGACCGGCAGGTAGAGATTCACTCGACGCGAGCATTCTCCGGTGACCGAAAAGGACGCCGAGGCTGAGGCCCGGAGGCGTCGTCTTTTTGGTATTTCGCAGCTCCCGTTAGCAGGTTGACACCGGCGCCATGGGTGCGAGCGGTCGGTCATCTCAACGAAGATGGCTGGCTAATTGGCGGAGGTGGGCGTCTCGTTGGCTGTGGATGACTCCTTACGCCCGGCGTTCCAGCACGGGCAGGTGCGCGACCTCGGCCGCGGGACGGTTCCAGTTGATGGTGTCCCTGCCCCACTCGATCACGAGGCGGTCCGCCAGTGGGGCGAGGAAGCTGCTCGGGCGCAGGTCGTAGTACCGATAGGTGTTCGTTCGCTCGATGCGGACTTCGCCGCGATTCTCGAAGACACAGTGGAGGCGCGTCCGGCGGCCGCCGTCCGCAAGAAAGACGGCCCAGTATCTCGGCGGATCGGCGGGGAATCGCCTGGTGCCTTGTGCGCGCGTGTAAGCGAGGAGCTTCTTGGGGTCATAGAGATCCTCGGGCTTTTGGATCTCCTCGTGGCCGCCCTGCCGGAAGCTGTGCCGGAGAGCATGAATCTCTCCAAGGCGGATGATCGGGTCATGCGCCGCACCCTCGGCCTGCAGCACGCTCCCGAGCGTAAGAGGCACAGCGGATCGGATTGGAGCAGGGGCAGCGTGGGGTGCGCTGGTGCGGAACCGGGGATCAGTCACCGGGACAGGTTACGTCTTCTCAGGCGTTGAGGATGAGCCCGAAGTCTGCCGCCGTGTCGGTAAGAAGGTGGCGCTGGGTTTCACAGGTCCTGAGGGGCGGCACGACGTAGCAGGCCGAGTCATCCCACATGAATTCGTTGTCCTGGATACTTGGTCGAAGGGATCGACTCCGGCGAGATCAATCAGTTGAAGATGGCCTTCGACTAGTGCGGCCCCTTGGTTAGAGACGAATTCGCGGGGATCCGGAACAAGCCTAAGCCTCCCTCTGCCAGTGGATGCCTCCGGCGGCGTAAGCACGCTCCGGACCTGCCAGTTGCTTCGAGGCTGCAAGCGAGTCTGTCCCTCGCACACGAGGGTTAAGCCAGGCCTGGGCTATGCCGAATCATTGCCCATCTGTCGCTCGAAGGCCTGCCCGACCAGGCTGAGAATGTACGGGAGTTCTTCGCTGGAGTCGAGGACTACTTCGCTGTCACCGTTGCCCCATCGGCCGAGGTTGGTGACGTCGCGGGCCATGCCCCGGGGGTCATTCAGCTCGTGGAAGGGGATGTTGATCGACAGGAGCAGGCGAGAGGTCTGGGGGATGACGTCGACGAAGTTGGTCTCTGCCTTGTAGGCGATGTACAGCTTCAGGAACTCCTCGGTCACTGCTGGGTCGAGGGAGAGGACCTCTTTGCGGAATTGCTCGAAGAGGTCATGGGTGAGAGTCCCGGCTGCAAGGCTTCGATGGTCCTCGATGGTGTAGGAGGCGGTCGCTGCCGGCTTGCTGGCCGGTCGGTAGCGGTCGAGAACGTGGGAGGGGAGGCGGGGGGCGCGCCAGATTCCCGTTGCGGTCTCCGAAAGCTTTGCAGCGCGCCTGTCGATTGCCTCCTCATCCCATCGGGCAGTCGTGCCGAGGCCGGCGTTGAGGCGTAGGGGGCTTTCGCGGAACCCTCCGGGCATGTCCCTCTTCTCGGCAAAGGGGTTGTCGCTGTACTCGCTGTTGTAGCCGGTGAGGGTGAGGTTGCCGAGGGTGTGGAGCTTGGTCTTGTGCACGCGTTCCCAGTCTGGTCCTATCTCGTTCCGCCATGCCGCCGGCAGGTCATTGTTCTGGGGCATGATGTGCTCGATCGTGTACTCGTCGACCGGCACCCGCTCCTTGCGGCCGTCGTTCTCGAACCGTCGGAGCCAGTAGCTGCGGCTGCGGAAGTTGTAGATGTCGCGTGATTCGAATTCCCGTCGGAACTCGTCATCGTTTGGAAAGCGCCGGTAGGAGGGCAACAGCTGGAAGGCGGCCTGGACGCTCTCGAAGTAGGAGTCGTCATCCAGACCGCGTGTGAAGGTCGCGAAGGTCTTGTTGAGGGAGTTAGTCGGGATCGCGCAGACCGAACGCCTGAACACGTAGGCCTCGACGAGCCGGACGATCGAGAGGAAGTCGTCTCTGCTCAGTCGCTCCTCGTCGTAGCGGGCGTAGACCTCCAGCAAGAACGGGTAAGCGACGTCGACTCGGAGCTCCCGAAGGTCCTGAAAGGCTTCGGCGAGGCGCCTGTCGGGCTCTCTCCCCAGAGCCATGGCGCAGTAGTAGTTGGCGAACCGTTCGATGTCCTCCACGAGCGCATCCACGCCGGCTTCCGCGACAGGTTTGCGGGCGGCGTACTCCTTGAACGCCTCGTAGACCGCCCTGACATTCGGGATCTCGGAGGACTTGATCGTCAGGTAGTCGCGCATGAAGCGGTCGAAGTGGGTGCCGTAGGACTCTTGGCCGAAGCGTACCTCCATGGGACGCCAATGCGCTTCGTACAGCCGCGTCTGGTGCTCCGGGTCGAGCCCCATGAGGACGTAGTTGCGGATCAGGTCCGCCTGGCTCAGTTCCCGGCCGGTCGAGTTCATGCTCTCGAAGATCAGCTGCGGATTGTCCTGTCCGCGGCTGAGCGACACATCGACGATCATCAGCTTGAGCAGGCCCCGGCACAGGGCGTACAGGCCCGAACCGAGCTTTTCGACCATCTGGTCGAAGAATTCGAAGTTCTCCCTTACACGGATCGAACTCTGGTCGGGCAGTGGCTGCTGGCGCACCAGTGCGAGCAGGCTCGTCCTGTCGTTCTGGGTTAAAAGGAGCTTGTGCCCTCGGTCCCCTGACTCGAGAGGGTTCTGCAGGAAGTAGTGCCGGATCTTGAGGGCGCTGAACCCGTCGATCGGCTCTCCTTCGACATGCCGGGCGAGGGCCTCGAGGATCAACGAGACAGTGGTCAGACGCTGCTGGCCGTCGATCACGAGCAGAGGCGACTGGCGGGAGGCTTGGTAGAGATCCTCTTGGATGTAGACGACCGAGCCGATGAAGTGCGCGTTGATCCGGTCGTCCTTGCCAGCGCGCATGACGTCGTCCCAGAGCTGCTGGCATTCTTTGATCGTCCAGCTGTACGTGCGCTGGTAGATCGGGATCACGAACTGCGGCGATGCCTGCAGGAATTTCAGCAGGTTGGACTCGACGGCTTTCACGCGGTTGCTACCCCTCCATTAGACAAGCTCTGGCCTCATCCTAGGGCCGGCTCATGATGGGACGGCGCATCAAGCGCTTATCAAGTTCCCCACGCCCCATCGGGGCGATTCCGTCATGGATTCATTGGGGTGGTGCCTGCTGCTGTGCGCTGCCTTCTTCTATACCGGTCCTGAATCTGTTGGAGCTGCCTGACCCAGAACTCCAGCCGGTCCATGCCGTCCTTGAGAAGGCCGACCTCCTTTGCCTTCGCGTAGAAGCCGCTCCCAGCGTCAGTAGCGTTCAGATATATGACTAGTGCTGAGATCATCAGCTCGGGATTCGTTTCCCTGTCCTTGTCGACGATCCTGCCGAGGAGGTATCCCATTGCGGCACGGTCCGCGTCTCTGCTGAAGTCAAACCCTTTCAACCGCGTGCGCTCTCTGACTACCGTGTTGAGTTCGGTGTAGGTGGTCGTCCTTCCCAGCCGAGCACGCTCGATCAGGAACTCGTGGCCTTCGTCGACGAGCTCGTCCCACTCCAGCTCGTCTCGCCCGTACATCATGTCGGCCTCCTTCTCTGGTCGAACATTAGCAACCGCGTCTCCAGCCAACCAGGCTGGCACCCCGATAGCGGAGAGAACTGACTGTGGTGGCAAGAACCGTATGGGGCGGGATCTGTTCTGCCGGGAGCCCGCAGAGGCCTTCGTAGAAGTCCTCGGCGAGGCGGCGGAGGGTCACGGGTTCTTCGCTATCACCGGTGATCCCTCAGACCCCGCGCGCTACCCAAGGCGGAACGATCTCGCCTTCTCCGTCTGCCGCACGGTGTTCCCCTTCAGTGACCGGGGCAGGCGGGTCGCGTCGATGACGTAGGGCTTGTTCGAGGTCGGGACGATGGTGCCGGGGGGCGAGCACGGCCGGATAACCTGGGAGGTGGAGTTGCCCTGGCGGGGCCGAAGACCGACCGGGAGACGGACTCCACATCGGAGTAGAGGCGCTGGGACCCGGAGACCCGGGCCCTCGCGGATGATCGTGGTGAGGGTTCCGGACGCGAGGAGTCCTGGCCCCAGCGAGCGGGCGGACTTCTCAGCCCGGCAGCCGTCGAAATGCGGACCGGACTTCGACGCTCGTGCGTTCAAGTTGCCGCTGAGTGGGTTTTGATCGGCTCAGGATGGGGTGTGCTGGACGTCGACCTTGGGATATGGCGGGTGCCCGGTCAGCAGCGGTTCGGGCCGGCCCTGGGTCACGTGGTCGACAAATGCGGTCAGGTAGGCGTTGGTGATGGTGAGCGCTTGGGTGCCGTCGATGGGACCGAGCGGGACTTGGGACCGCATGGGGGCGGCGAGGTAGTAGCTGCCGTGGTCGCTGAAATTGAAGTGCCCGGCTCCGGTGATCTGGTGGCACCAGGCGTCGTCGGTGCTGGCGGCCAGCAGCGCCTGGGCGGTGTCCCGGCTGGCTTGGTCGCCGGCGCCGGCCGGTTGGCAGGTGCCGGTGATGCAGGAGTTCTGGCTGCCGATGAGCATCATCGGCTTGGCGAGTCCGGTATGGACGACCGAGCCGTACTGGGTGCCGTCGAGGTCGGCCGCGCCGGCGCAGTGTGGGTCGGTGCGGCATGCCTCCAACGCGGCGGCCCCGCCGAAGGAGTGGCCGGCGTAGACGATCGTGCTGGCGTTTATGTGACCGGCGAAGCGGCCACTGGTGTTCAGTGCTGCGAGGTGGGTGGCGGCGAATTGGTCGTCGGCGGCCCAGATGGCGACCAGCCGGTCGCCGGCGGCCTGTGCTTCGCCGGCGTGCTCGTTCGCGGTGTCGGTCGCCGGTGGTTGACCAGCCTCCCGTGGCGGATACGGTCTGT
The DNA here is from genome assembly GCF_049332655.1 of Sinomonas sp. P47F7. Lineage (GTDB taxonomy): Bacteria > Actinomycetota > Actinomycetes > Actinomycetales > Micrococcaceae > Sinomonas. The sequence goes on from NZ_CP186327.1 coordinate 1,854,998, forward strand.
CCGTTCAGGACGGTGAGGTTCGCGCTGTAGGTGGGGGTGAGGCCGGCGACCAGGTAGCCGTGGCTGGCCAACCTTCCGCGAGCGTCGTATATTGCGGCGCGGCGAGGCCCATGCCTGGTTCTAGCACGACAACGGGGAACTGGCCCGCGGCGACCGGAACGTCGGCGTAGGAGTGGTCGCGAACGTCCGCGAAGCTGGTTTCGCCAAGACCGGCCGGACCGCTCAGATGCAATCCCGCCCAGGCGCCCGGGGTGTAGGGCGCGTGCTGCCCGGCGGGGCCGGGGACGCCCGGATACCAGAGCCAGACCGAGAGCTCGCGTGACTCACGCGGTTGCGGGGCGAGCTGGTGGTGCGGGTGCTGTCGGTCCATTCGACGAGGGTCCGACCGACCTGGTAGGGGCCGGTCGGAACAGGCAGCGTGACCGGCTGCGCGGCCTGGATCGCGACGTAACCGGTGTAGCCGCTGAGCACGACAACGAGTACGAGCGCGATCCAGAGAACCCACCGCACCCACCGGCGCTTCGGCTCACCTCGTGCGCCTTCGCCCATGCATGGATCGTAGGCGAGGCGGGGGCTGCGATCCCCATCACCGGATCGAGGCGGCCTCATCCGGGCATGGGCTGCCTGGTCCCGATGATCCTCGTCCACAGGGCTCGAGGGCCACGCTGGCCAGGGGCAGGAGGCGGGCCGGGCGCCGGCGCTCCACGACGACCTCACCGTCGAACGGTCCGTCGTCTCCCATCGCCGCCCGTCGGAGCTGTGCGCAAGCCGGCCCATCAGCGTGTGCTGATTGAGGAAGTGCCGGTTGTTGAGATCGCTGGCGAGGGGTGTGCACGTAGGACCCGCGCGATGAATATGCACGCAAGGAGTGCCTCAACTGGAACGCCCGATGAGGGCCAGGAGCTGCACACGAGGTCGTCGCGGACGTCGTCGTGATCACGCTGCGTTGAGGTCTAGCGCCTGCCGAACAGGTCCCCGGTTCTTAAGAGGCTTCTTCTGAATGTGTTATGTCTCAGGACATCGGTGACACTCGTACATCAGGACATCGGTGACAGTTCCGGGGTTCTTCGTGGTGACGCTTCTCCCGTTGTGATGGGGGGTGCAGAAGAATAACGATCCCGTTGATCCTCGTGTCCGTCTCGCGATCGCCCGGTGGCCTGACGACGCCCCGCGCGGGTCGGTGACGACGTTCTGCCTCGAGCACGACATCTCCCGCAAGACGTTCTACGCCCTCCGCGCCCGAGCCCGGGACGAGGGGCAGGCCGCGGTACTGGAGCCGCGTTCACGCCGCCCGAGGACGAGCCCCAGCCGGATCACCGAGGATGCATCGCAGCAGGCGATCGAGGTGCGGGCCGCGTTGGAGGCATCGGGGCTGGATCACGGGCCGATCAGCGTGCACGACAAGATGATCGCCCTCGGCCTGGTAGCCCCGTCGGTCGCGTCGCTGGCGCGGATCTTCCGACAGGCCGGCGTCGCCCGCGCAGAGCCACGGAAGAAGCCCCGTGCCTCCTACCGCCGGTTCGTCTACCCGGCGCCGAACGCGTGCTGGCAGCTCGACGCCACCGAGTACGTCCTGGCGCAGGGGCGCAAGTGCGTGATCTTCCAGCTGGAGGACGACCACTCCCGTCTAGCCGTCGCGTCCCACGTCGCCACCGGGGAGACCAGCGCGGACGCGATCGTCGTCATGCGCAAGGGCATCGAGAAGCGCGGCGTCCCGCAACGGCTCCTGACCGACAATGGGGCTGCGATGAACCCCGCCCGCCGGGGCTGGGAAGGCCAGCTCGCAGCCTACGGGGGAGCGCTCGGGGTGGAGATGATCACCGGCAAGCCCTACAAGCCGACCACGCAAGGCAAGAACGAACGCTTCCACCAGACCCTGTTCCGCTGGCTCGACAAGCAGCCCATCGCCGAGACGATCGAGCGGCTGCAGGAGCAGGTCGACGAATTCGACCGCATCTACAACACCGAGCGCCCTCACCAGGGCCTGCCCGGACGGGTCACCCCGCAGCGTGCTTGGGACGCGACCCCGGTCGCCGAACCACCCCGGCCCCGGCCGGTGCCGCCCCGCCCTGTTCTCCTCCACCCCGCGGGTGAAGCGCCCGGCACAGCCCTCGACTTCGAGAACATGCGGGCCGCGAGAGTCAAGAGCAGCGGGGTGATCGCGGTGAAGGGCGTCACCTATCAGATCGCCCGCGAGCTGGCGGGAGAGAAGGTCTACGTCGCCACCTCGGACGAGGGCGTCGCCTTCTACGGTCAGGGCGGCGAGCTCCTCATCGAGCACCCCTGGCCGGCACCGGGCACCAAGCACGTCAGCAACGGCCGGCCCCGCGGCTCCGGCGCGTCCCGTCCCGAAGACATCCGAGACGTCATCCGCAGCACCGGCACCGGCACCCCGCCCGGCGAATACCATCGCACCGTCCGCCCCGACGGGCGGGTCAGCATCCGCAACGTCGTCTACGGGCTCGGCCAGAAGCACGTCGGGCGTCGCGTCCACGCCGTCGTCGACGTCGAGACCGTTGCCTTCTGCGATGCGGACACCGGAGAGATCATCGCCGAGCACCCCATCCCCGACCCCGGCACCAAGCACGTCGGATACCGCCGCTACGCCCGCAAACTCCCGACCTTCGAGCCCAGCGGCCCAGACCCCGAACTGTCACCGATGTCATGAGACATGAAGTGTCACTGATGTCCTGATACAGAACTGTCACCAGTGTCCTGAGACATCACAGGCTTCTTCTGAATGGACGCATGCTACCGCCGGTAGGCGCTGCGCACCTGTCTCTCACAGAGGTGAGGGAGGCGGGCGTGAAGGGCGGTGTGACATTGTTCCGCGGGGACGGCGCGGCCGCCCGCCGGTACGTCGAATCCGACCGGTCGCGCGCCGATGACTACTACCTCGGCGACGTGGCCGTTGCGAAGTTCGTGCAGCTCGACCGCGACGGCGAGGTCACGGTCATCCGTGACCTCGCCCCGGATGCGTACGCCGCGTGGGTCGACTGGGCGCACCCGATCACCGGGGAACGGCTGGGTGCCCCACGCCAGGCGGGCGATGGCCGTCTGGGATCGCCGCGCTTCGCAGAGATGGTAATCAACGCCCCAAAGTCCCTCTCCATCGCCGCGGCCCTGCATCCCGAGGTGTCGGCCGCGCTCGACGCCGCACAGCAGGACGCCGCCGCCGAGATCCGCCGCTGGCTCGCCCGGCACTCGGTGACAAGGGTCGGACCGCGCGGCGCGCAAGAGGTCGTGCCGGCCGAGGAACTGCACACCGTCGCCGTCACGCACCGCACGAGCCGCGCCGGGGACCCACACCGCCACATTCACCTCCAGATCGGCACGCGCGTGCGCGCGGCCGGCGCCTGGCTCGCCCTCGACACCGCGGCACTGTTCGCACAGCAGGGCGCAATCCGCGCGCTCGGCACCGCCGTCATCGCCGCCCATCCCGTGCTCGCCGAAGCGCTCGACCGGCACGGGCTCACACTGGACCCGGTCACCGGCGAGGTGGCCGAATTGCAGCCGTTCAACGCAGTGATGAGCAAGCGGGCCGTCCAAGTGGAGCGGAACCTCGCCCGCCTGAGCGCCGAATGGGAGGCCGCCCACCCCGGCGAGACACCCGGGCCGGCGGTCACGGCGCGGCTGCAGGAGAAGGCATGGGCCTACGAGCGGCCGGCGAAGAAGCCGACCAGCCTCGCTGAAGAGGTCTCGTGGATCGCCGAACTCCGTCAGGCCGGATACGACCCTGCAACCCTGAAGCGACCGGCACCTCCCACGGTGGTTGCGCTCGACGCTCTCTCGATCGAGGCGATCGCGTCCCGCGCCCTCGACCGCTGCGCCGCCCACGCCTCTGCATGGACCATGCACGCGGTCACCGAGCACGTCACCGGCTTGGTGACCGAGTACGGTGCGCGGGCAACCGGCGACGAGCTGCGGGAGTTCGTCGCGCTCGCGACCCGACTCGCCGTTGAGGACTGCCTCTCGCTCCTTCCGCCCGGCGCACCCACACCGGAGCACGTCGCGCACCTCACGAGCGTCTATGTGATCGAAGCCGAGACGAGGCTCCGCGACCTTCTCGCCGCCCGCGTCGCCGATGTCGAGCCCGAGCGCCCCAGCCTCGGCGGCCTCGCCCAGGCCGAGAGCCTCGATCCGGACCAGCGCGAAGCGGCCGCGGCAGTTGCATCGACCGATCCGCTCGTCGTCGTCGAGGGCGCTGCCGGTGCGGGGAAGACGACGATGCTCGCCGCCGCGATCGCCGCCTCCGAACGCGAGGGGCGCCGGGTGCGCGTTCTCGCCCCGACGAAGAAGGCCGCACAGGTCGCGGCCGAGGAACTCGGCGTGCCCGCGGACTCGGTTGCGGCCCTCGTGCACGCGCACGGCTGGCGATGGAACGACGACGGCGTCTGGACTCGCCTCGCCCCCGGCGCGATCGACCCCGAGACCGGACGCCGCTACGACGGGCCGCGCCCCGCCGGGCAGATCGGCCGTGGCGAGCGGATCGTCGTCGACGAGGCCGGGATGCTCGACCAGGACACCGCCCTCGCCCTGTTCACCCTCGCGGCGGAATCGGGAGCGTGCCTCGCGCTGGTCGGCGACCGTGCGCAGCTCCCCGCCGTTGGCCGCGGGGGAGCGCTCGACATGGCCGCCCAGCTCCGTGGTCGCGTCTGGCAGGTGACCAGCGTGCACCGCTTCGCCGATCCCGCCTACGCCAACCTCACACTCGCGATGCGCGACAGCCGCGACCCCGGCGACCTGTTCGATCAGCTCGCCACACTCGGTCTCGTCCGGATCCACGCGAGCGAGGACGACGCCCAGACCCACATCGCCGGCACCGCCCGCGACGGCGAGGCGATCACCGTCGCGACCATCGAGGAAGCCACCGTCCTCAACGAGCGCATCCGCGCCTGCCGAGTAGAGCAGGGCATCGTCGACGGCACCCGCACGGCCACCGGCAGCGACGGCCTGAGCATCGGAGCGGGCGACCTGATCCAAACCCGACACAACGACACACGACTTGGCGTCGCCAACCGGCAGACCTGGACCGTGCAGCAGGTCGACGCCGACGGATCGCTCTGGGTACGCGAGACCGACACGGGACGAAAGCACAACACCAGCGCCCGCCTCCCCGCCGACTACGTGGCAGAGCACGCGCACCTCTCCTACGCGGCGACCGCCTACGGCGTCCAGGGCACGACCGTCACGGCGTCGCACACGCTGCTCACCGACCAGACGAGCGCGGCGGCCGTCTACGTCGGCATGACCCGCGGCCGCCAGACCAACCTGCTGCACGTCGTCGCCGAGAACCTCCCCGATGCCCGGGAACAATTCACCGCCGCGATGGAACGCGACCGCGCCGACCGCGGGCTGGCCGTCGCCACCGACCGCGCGGCGAAGGCGATCCGCGGGCTCGTCCACGACGGTCCAGCCAGGCGGGTCCGAGACGAAATCGCCGCCCTCACCGGCCGTGCCGACGCCGCCGAGCGCACAGCCACCCAGTGGGGCCGGGTCGTTGGCCTCCTCGCCGCGCCGGGCGCACGCCGCCCGATACCATCCCCCAGGGAGGAAAGACTGGCCGCGATGGCCCGCGTATTCGGCATCGAGCAGGTCCGCCGCTCGGCTGCGCAGTACGAGCGCGCCAACCCTGACCGCGAAGCCCGGCGTTGGACAAAAACCGCACAAGACGCACGAACCGAGGCGGAGGCACTGAGGTCGCTCACCCCTCTCGACGCCGTCGCCCGCATCGAGCGCACCCATGCAGCCGAGGCGCAGAAGGTCGCAGCCGGCAAGGCTCGGCAGGCCGAAGCCCAGCGCCCGACCATGCGTGGGCGCGCATCCGGGCGGGAGGCTCGTGATCGCAGCCTCTGAGCAAGGCAGCGAACGGGACGACGGTACGGGGGCGCGACGTTTGCGCGCCCGGCAGTCAGCATTGTTCGAGCCGTGAGAGGTAACAAGCTTCTTCATCACCGTCCGCCCGGTGAGCGGCCAGGTGAGACCCTGTCGATCACCGTGACGCAACCGGGAGTTGTCCGTGCAATCCTCTTGTATAGGGACTGCCTCCCGCTGTTCAGGAACGCCTCCGTGAACAGATCGGGTCGATGATCGCCCGGCTCGCTGCGCTGTCCGGGTGCGCCACCACGCGGGCGCCGTCAGCCGTGACATGCAGACCGGCCGACCACGAAGTACGCTTCACCTACGGAGTGCCATCCATTCGGGACTTCTTGAGATATCGCAATCCCAAGTCTTCCCTGACCAGAGGGCACTTCCGTATTTCTACGTGCCGATCATGCGGCTGCCCCGTGAACGATCCGGGCTAACCGGCATCGTGTTGCTCGTCACTCAAATGCAGATGATGTCTCGGAGTATGTGCCCGACTTTCAAGAGCGCTTCTGATAGAAGTGTGGGCATGAAGGACACTACGGCTAGCTCGGGGCTGGGCCGCCATCCGGTCGAAGAGCGGTTGGGTTCAGGTACGCTCCCGGACGAGGACGTTATCGCCGCACTCCGTCTTGGATGGAACATGGCAATCGCATACCAGAACCCCCCGCCGATGTCTCCCACGACCGCTTCCTCATCTCACCCAGGTGACCACCTTCCCGGTTTCTCATCGTTTACGGCAGCTGAAGTAGCGGCGGTACGACGGGGAAAGATTGAAGGTGACGTCAAGCGACTTGGTCTTGGCGACGCATTACAGTCTCTATTTGAAAGCTGGGACACCGCGAGCTCCGACCAATATAAGCAAGCTCTAATCGAGTTGTTCGTCAAGCAGCACATCAAGCTGGCCGGACTAGACAGCCGATTGGTCACTGCGCTTGGTCTTGGGCGCATGCTCGCTGATACCGTCTACCTTCCCACATCCCAAAATCCAGAGCAGCTGGCGACGTCGTTCGAGGAGAACAGGATCGACACCGGCCAGAGGTGGCTCGAGGAGCTGCGTCGCCAACTACCGGCCGGTGCCGCAGCCGCCGTGATCGGTTCCCTCGATCAATGGCAGAAGCGCGCATCACAAATAGATGCCGAGCAAGTCACCGAAGCATTGACCCGAAGGCTCCGTAAACAGGGCGAACTTTGGAGACGACTCCTGTGCGGAGAGACGGCTGTTGCAGATCAGCTGACCGGTTCCGACTACGTGCGGGCCTCGGCCGCGCTAGCACAGCGCTTCGGCGCCACCGCAATCGAATACTCCAAACATTGGTACGCGCTCATATTGTTGATGCTGCCGGCAGTCGCCCTCTTCATCTGGGCCATTCTGCAGACGGGCATCCCGGCAGAAACGAGACTGCTATCTGTAGTTGCCGCCTTATTAGGAACACTCGGTATCTCCTGGAAGACCATCGGAGGATCCCTAGGCAGAATCTTCGCCGCAATTGAACAGCCACTATGGGAAGCGGCAGTCAGCGAAGCGGCGGTTCACGCGTGCACTCTACCTATGCCCTCAGAAATCCAGAACGATTCCGCTTTTAGGGATGTTCGTAATCGTCGCGGGCGCCAAGCCTGAAGTCAAGGACCGACGGCTCCACTTCGGATGTGTAGCGAATCGACGTAGCGCGATCAAGCATCGCAGACAACCGTTCCTCTTTGTACTCGACACCTACAACGTCAAGCACAACACGCGTTAGAGAAGCCAGCTCGGCGGGCCTGTCTGCCGTGACTAGCGACCCGGCGAAATCGACGTCGACCGAAGCTGGTTCCTCCTGTCCCGGACTCGGAATTTGCAAAGCAACTCGGTCGATAAAGTAATCATCCTCCACCGAATCGGCAATCTTGGACACATCAGCGTTTAGGTCGTTGCTTGCTTTTGCTTCAATAGCAAGTGAACGCTCGATACCGGACAAGCTTACAGACTGAAGCCGATAGTCACGCAAAACCTGCTTGACACTCTCCCATCGCAGAGAGGATCTTCCAGGCCGGCTTCTGAGTTTGTGTCCGCTCACGCTAAGCCTGATCCTCAAACCCTGCAGGTTGAGTCCCAATGTTCCATGATCGAAGCTCCAGTATCCATCTCTCGGAGCTTCTTCATTTGAGATATTCAGTCCAAGATAGCCTCGTTTGGCCGACCAGCGATGCGCATTTGCTTGTACCAGCGGGGTAATGTTCATGCCCTCGATGTCAGCGGCCATCTCTTCCAGCTGCTCCAGCGTCATCATGCCGCCAAGCTGACTCCAGAAATTTGGGTCATGTGGAGCGCGACTTTCCCGTAGAATCCAAGGCAAGATACTCTGCAGTTCTTCTAAAGACATTGAACCATGAAGCACCGACTCTAGGGGGCCATCTTGTCCGGAACCGCTCTTTGCCCACTGCATTATTGCAGCCGTTCGCTCCATGCGGAATGCCGCATCCTCAAAGAATTTCTCCTTGATTAGGTCGCCAACCCGACCCTCTTCGAGCCGAGATCGCGCTCCGATGAGGGCTTCGGCGACCGGCTCGTCTACAAGGCCTCTTGCGCCCCGCAGGAAGTTGGACTTCATGAGAGTGGCGAGAGGATCTACTTTGTCAGCTGAAGATGAGATTTCCGATATAGCCGAAGGGTCTGTGAGCAGAGTGTGCCCCGACTTTCGCGCTTCATGCGCGAGACTGACCGGGCTTAGCTCAAAGCCCGCTTCCTGGAAACTTTGTTTAGTATCAATTGACATAAATACAGGATCGCCCGAACGAATTTGCACCACCTCGTCGGCCGCAACAATTTCAGCGTATGATGCCCGAATATAGAAGTCGCGCCGTTTCTGCCCTCCATCCCAGCGGATCACGAAATCGGGAATTGCACTGTGGTTGAAGTAGAGTGTGTCCTCGACTTCCGCAGTCTTTCCCTCCATTTCTTCGAGGTATTCTCGAACGGCTGCCTTCACCTTGTTTGCATATTCGTCGCGAACATAGATGCTTCGAATTTCCTGGAGTGCCTGCATCAAGCTGTTCAAAGCGTTGCAACCTTCCTGGCGAGGGTCGGGCGAATAAGTTCGAGCTCAGCGCGCGTGAGAGTCCAAGATTCTTGTTTCGGGTTGAAGACAAGGACGGCAATTCTACTGGATACTTGGGCGGCTAGATCGTCGTCTATGGCATGCCCGCCAAGGTGTTCTGTGTGCTCTCCAAGCGCTTTTTTCATGTGGTCGAGGGTTTCCAGTTTGGACCAATTTTCGAGGTTGAAGGGGTGAAACGTTACCCAAAAATAAGAGGATTTGCGATTAGTGCCGAACTTGTCTTGTTCCCTAGCTGTGTGGCTGTAGGCGATTGACAAGAACTTGTTGAACTCTTTGTACTGCCCGGAGGCGGAAGTGTACCTCTTGGATTCGACGTAGACGGGAGTTTTCTCGCCCGCGACCATGTATCCGACTAGATCGAACTGCTTTTGACCCCCGAAGGTTTCAACCATACAGTCTATCTTGTTGTTGTAGGCGTCAAAGGGGAGTTCGATGTAAGTCGTGGCCTCAAGCCATCGCTTCAGCATGGCGGCCCCTTGCCGACCGATTTCTTGAATGTCCTCGGGCATGGAACAAGACTAACGCCTGAGGCTGCGGTTACCGCCGCTCGAATACGTGACAATGCAATTGCCTCCGGGGCGGAAGTCCGACGTCGCCGTGGCCATGGAGCCAACAGGTCCTCCTGACGGTCACTTGGAGCAACACGACAACGAGCATGGTCCAATTCGGCGCCCTGCGGATGGTCCACACCCGCGTGCCACCCGCGTGCCACCCGCATCTTGCCAGTATGCAAGACGCCACTCGTCCGGGTCGCGCCGTCTGGCGGTCGAGGCGACTGCGGAGCAGACCATCACCGTTAGCGACACCACCGGGGCGGCTCCTAATGGAGGTGTGCCGGTGCTATGGGGTGCACCCCATCGTCCCGGCCATCCTCGGCCGCGGCGTCCATCCGCCTCATCTGTCCGGCCGGCGTCGGCTGCTCGAGGAGCTCGCCGCCCGGCCGTCTCCGAACCTGAGGCGCGGCCGGCGTCGCCGATTCTGAGAGCTACCGGATAACGTGCACGAGTCGCACTGACGTCGGGGAGGCCGTCGGCCGACACCGTTCCCGACGGAGACGAGGCTACTGGATAACGGCCAGTTGTCCGGTAACCTCCAAGCTTCTGTCTGTCCGCGGCTGGGGAGCGGGCCGGGCTTACGGGACGTCCCCGGAATCATGGATCTGGGGCGCAGCATTCGAGGCCCCCATTGTGATTCACTTTGGCCGGGAGGCCAACGAGGGGAGCGAGCATGACCGGCACTGAGGATCTTATGAACCGCTTGGGACAGGGTGACCATTCATGGTTGTTGCTCACGGATCTCGACAAGGACCAAGTGGATCTTCTGGAGGCGATCTGGTACGTCGCGCTCCTCGGCGATTCCAGCAGGGGAGCAGGGCTGAGCTGGCCTTCCTGGCGCCGCCTCGACCAGTATTTCTTCGAGATGAACGGCAAAGACCCGGCGGAGGTCTTCAAGGAGATGCCCTCCTACGACATGCGCGGGGTCATGTCGTCATACGGGCTCGTGTGGCGTTCGGAGGGCCCGTATGCAAGCCCCAGCCCCAGGGACGACGAACTCGTCGGGCTGACGATCGCAGGACTCGTCCAACTCGCCCGCCACAGAAGGCCGAATGTTCAGGTCTTCGCCGATGAACTGGTCAAGGTCATCCAGACGCTGGCCCAGGAGAGCAACCGGATCCGGCGCGAGAGCGACACCGATGCGGACCGCGATCTCGACGAATTCGTCCGTTTGTTTGAACCTCCGCGGCTGGACCGGCCCTATGCGACCTCCGTGGAGTCAGTTGGCCAAGTCCTGCAGAGGGAAAGCGTTGGAGTCGTCCACGTCGGCGACCGCTGGGTCGTGCAGCTCGGCGGGACTCGTCTCCGCAAGTACCTGACGACTGAGACAGCAGGGACCTACATCCGTCAGGTCGCAGAGACTCTGATCCTTCCGACACACCATTATCCAGGCGACCAGGAAGGGCAGTCCGAGGCGGCCACAAGCATGCAGATCAGACTCGAAAAGGCGGTTTGGAGCATTGGAGAGCCTCTCGATGCCGACACGGGGGCATTCGGCAAGGTCTTTGCGGCCTGTGGCCCGGCTGGGGAACCCGCCGTTGCCAAGTTCGTGACTCAGGAACCCGGAGCCACACGCGAGGCTCTGATCGGTGCTTCCTTGCCGGATTCGACCAACGTGATCCCAGTTCTGGACTCGGGCGAGCACGACGGCCAATGGGTCCTCATAATGCCGCGGGCGCAGATGTCGCTGCAGCAGCGCCTCCACCAGACCGAGCCAGTTGAACTCGCGGAGTGCGTGCGCATCCTCACCGACATCGCCCAAGCCCTTGCGAGCCTTGACGGAAGCATCGTGCACCGAGACCTGAAGCCGGCCAACGTCCTGCTCCTGAACGGAAGATGGTGCCTCGCGGACTTCGGCATTTCCAAATACGCAGATGCCGCCACAGCGACTCAGACAAGAAAAGGCTGGGTGACGCACGAGTACGCTGCTCCTGAGCAGTGGCGGCTCGAACACGCCACAGCAGCGACAGACGTCTACGCGTTTGGGGTAATGGCTTACCAGATCCTCGAAGGCAGGCTGCCGTTCCCCGGGCCCCTGGCCGCGGACTTTCGTGAGCAGCATCTCATGCAGCCACCTCCTACCCCGACCGCGGGTACAGACCGGCTGCGCAGCCTCATCATGGATTGTATGGACAAGGCTCCCGAGGCAAGGCCTCAGGCGGCCAGCATCCTCGCCCGCCTTGCGAAAGTCACTGTGGTACCGGCTCTCACGGGTGCCCAAAGGCTCGCGATCCTGAATGCGGAAGAAGTGTCGCTCCGCGCACAGGCACAGGCAGAACAAGGGGCGGCTGAGGATGAGGGCGCGCGCAGAGAACGGCTCTTCAACTCGGCCAGCCGGATTTTCGAGTCAATCGCCCAGCCTCTCCTCGCATTCTTCGAGGACGACGCCCCTACGGTTTCGATGGAGAAGAACGACAGCGGAGACCCGCTCTTCCTCGCGACTCTGCGGGGGGCGAAACTGGCGCTCACTCGGCCGTACCAGGCCCCCGACGAATGGGGTGGGCCCTTCACCGTGATCGCAAATGCCGCTATCACGGTCCATCGGTCACGGCAGGATGGGGACGGCTGGCTCGGCAGAAGCCACTCCCTCTGGTACTGCGACCCCAAGGAAGCGGGCCGCTTCGGATGGTACGAACTCGCGTTTATGCCCTTTGCCTTCTCTCACCACGCAGAACGAGTCGTTCCGTACGCCCGTGATGCCCAGTCGGCGGCAATCGCGTTCTCAGGTGCCATCGGAACAGAGAAGCTCGCCTGGCCAGTAACGGAGATCGACAGGGAGGACCCAAGCGAGTTCCACGACCGCTGGTTGAACTGGTTCGCTGATGCTGTCAGCGGCACATTAACGAGGCCTGCGACATTGCCTGACCGGGAACCAGGCGGCTCCTGGCGTCGTAGCCAACAATAGGTCAGGCACGACGCCGAAAGGCCAGGCCCATCACTCCAGCGTGCGGTCCGAACCGTACCGGAACCTGACCATGGACGCCGGTCCGCGTCGCGGGTTTTTGGGACAGCTTTCGGGACGCATCCGTTAGGCGCGATCGCGGCGACGGGGAGTGATTCCGGTACGTCCGGAACCACGGAAAAGAGACAACGAGCAGCTGCGTTTCCCACCCGGGACGCAGGCGGAACAGGGGTCGGCAGCGCCGAGCTCGCCACGGCCGCAGCGTGGCACAGCTGCGGCTGCGTCGGGGCGGGAACCTCCGACCAGGGTCGCTGGCCCCGCAGAGCTGACTCGGCTCCGCAGGCCAGCCGTGGAACCCCTCCCCGGCGTCTCGGCAAGGCAACGGCGTGTCGCACCGCTCCGCGTCTCGACCTTGACCCGCCGCAGAAACGACCGTTTTTGACCAGCGGCACACCCTACGCGCGCCATCGCGAGTCCAGGCCGTGGAGCAGCAATTAGACTCAACCTTCGTGATCACCGGCGAAATCAAGTCTCAAGTCGACCGCATCTGGAACACCTTCTGGTCGGGTGGCATCTCCAATCCGATCGAGGTCATCGAACAGATCACCTATCTGCTCTTCCTCAAGCGGCTCGACGACGAGCAGAAGCGCGCTGAGAGCCGCGCAAACCGCCTCGGCGAGCCGGTTGCCAACCCAATCTTCCCCGCGGGCTTCGACCCTAAGGGTCGTAGCTACAAGGACTTCCGCTGGTCACGTTTCACGGGGTTCTCACGTGACGAGCTGTTCACGCTCTTCCGCGACCACATCTTCGGGTGGCTGCGGGAGGAACTCCCGAAGCAGAGCACCGGCGAGGAGTCCTCGTACACCCAGCACCTAAAGGACGCTCGGTTCACAGTCCCGAACGCGAACGTTCTAGGCACGGTCGTGGACATCATCGACCGAATCAACATGGACGGCCGTGACACCAAGGGCGACCTTTACGAGTACATGCTCTCGAAGCTATCCACCGCCGGCACCAACGGGCAGTTCCGCACGCCGCGACACATCATTGACACGATGGTCGCAATGATCGACCCCCGTCCCCTGGAATCGATCTGCGACCCAGCCTCGGGCACCTCCGGCTTCTTAGTCCAAGCTGGAGAGCACCTGCGCCGCGAGCACACGGGCTTTCTCACGAACGCTAAGTCGCTCCACTTCTTCCATCAGGAGCAGTTCCACGGCTTCGATTTTGACAACACCATGCTGCGCATCGGTGCGATGAACCTGCTACTGCACGGGGTCGAGAACCCTGAGGTCACATACCGCGATTCACTCGCAGACCTCCATTCCTCGGAAGAGGAGAAGTACGACATCATCCTCGCCAACCCGCCGTTCGCCGGTAGCCTCGACTACGACAACGTGGCGAAAGACCTGCTGAGCCTGGTCAAGACCAAGAAGACCGAGTTGCTTTTCCTGGCGCTGTTCCTCCGGCTGCTCAAGCCGGGCGGGCGCGCTGCAGTCATCGTCCCCGACGGCGTTCTCTTTGGCTCGACCAAGGCACACAAGGAACTGCGCAAGATTATCGTCGACGGCCACAGGCTCGATGCGGTCGTGAAGCTTCCCTCGGGTGTCTTCAAGCCTTACGCGGGTGTCTCAACCGCCATCTTGTTCTTCACCAAGACGAACTCCGGCGGGACGGAAAATGTGTGGTTCTACGACATCCGCAACGACGGCTTCAGCCTCGACGACAAACGCGCGCCCGTCGGGGGTTCAGATCTTCGCGACGTACGCGAGCGTTGGAGGCTGCGGACCACAACGGAGCTTGCGCGGGCGCGCACCGAACAGTCTTTCTGCATACCACGGGAAGAGATCGCCGCGAACGACTATGACCTCTCGATCAATCGATACAAGGAGATAGAACGCGAGGACGTCGATCTGCCATTGCCGGAGCAACTCCTCGACGAACTCGACGCCCTCGAGGCCGAAATTGCAGAGGGTATCAAGGAACTGCGGGAGATGCTTCAGTGAAAACGGTTCCTCTGGGGCAAATAATCAGGCCAGCAGCGACCGTGAGAGCCGCAGACGGCGAATTCCCGATTCTGTCTATGACAATGCGGGATGGGTTAGTTCCACAATCTGAGCGTTTCAAGAAGCGAGTTGCGGGAAACGACCTCAGCCAATACCGCGTCGTGCGCCGGGGTCAGCTCGTCGTTGGCTTTCCAATAGATGAAGGGGTGCTTGCATTTCAGAATTTGACGGATCACGGAATTGTCAGCCCAGCTTACGGCGTGTGGGACTTGATCGACACGGATGGGACCGACCCGTCCTACCTAGAACGATATCTCCGCTCTGAATCCGCCATCAAATTCTATTCCGCACGACTCAAGGGCTCGACTGCCCGAAGAAGGTCACTGCCGAACCAAGTCTTCACCGAGATGCCGGTCCCGCTGCCCTCCTTTGATGAGCAGCGCCGGATCGCCGCCATCCTGGAAAAGGCCGACACCCTCTGCGCAAAGCGTCGAGAGGTCATCAGCCAGCTGGAATCTCTCGCAACATCGCTTTTCCAGGAAATGTTCGGGAATCCGGCCGGCCGAGGAAGAGGCTGGGGAATGAAGAAATTGGGGGAGCTCGGCAAGGTAACCACTGGAAACACACCTCCCCGAATCGATCTCACAAACTTTGGCGGCTTTATCGAGTGGATTAAATCCGACAACATCAATCCTCCGCAAACGTACCTTTCGACTGCCGCGGAGGGGCTATCAGAGTCGGGTGCCCGGAAGGCCAGAATCGTCGATGCCGGTTCGATTCTCATGACATGCATAGCTGGCAGTCCCGGAGTCATAGGGAACGTCGCCCTAACCGATCGTCGCATCGCGTTCAATCAACAAATCAACGCCTTTACGCCGCATAACGGACCTGCTTTATACTGGCACGCCCTCCTGAGGAATCTGAAGCCTTCCGTTCAGGCGGCTTCGACGGGCGGGATGAAAGGACTTGTTAGCAAGTCGGCGCTCGAGGGAGTGCTGGCTATCGATGTCCCGGTAGACCAACAGGACCAGTTCGCACGGAAGGCTAAGTTCATCGAAGACATGCGATCGAGGCTAAGTGGGCAGATGAAGGGACTCGAAGGCCTTCGCGCATCCCTCCAGCACCGAGCCTTCAACGGGGGCCTGTGATTACTGACCCTTTCCGGTCTCCATGGTCTCCATCACAAGTGAAGGCGGGCCCTAAGGAGGGGGAATAAAGCATCTGAAGGAAAAGGATTGAGTTCCAGCCGTGGGAAGATGCCGTAGCAGCAACGACCGAACCAATCATGGAGGGGACAATGGTCAGCAACTTCAGCTTCCTGCCGCCAGAATGGCCGGAGTTAGCCCAGGAAGCGGTGAAGGCCGAGCACTACGCCCGCCGAGACCCCCGGACCGCCCTGTTCTACGCTCGTCGCACCGTCGAGCTCATGGTCGGATGGCTCTACGCGGCGGAGAATATCGAGAGGCCCTACAAGGCTGACTTCATCTCACTGCTGCACGAGCCAGCCCTCAAACAGTTGGTCGACGCCAAGGTTTGGCAAAAGATCAACGTGCTGCGTAAGGCAGGCAACCACGCCGTCCATGACTCGAAGCCGCCGGCGGTCACCACCGCGCAGTACATCATTCAAGAGCTCTTCCATTGCTGCTATTGGCTAGCCCGGACGTACACGAGACAGGAGGCTAACCTCCCAAGCCTCTCACTGCAGTTCGATCCGGCGCTCCTGGCTCCTGCCTCCAGTGTCACTGCTCAGGCAAGTGCCGAGGACCTGGCCAAACTCTCCGTGCAGCTGGAGGCCAAGGACGCCGAGCTCAGCGAGTCGGCCGAGGCCAACTCGGCGCTCCAGGCACAGATCGAGGAACTGCAGACGCAGGTCGCGGCAGCGAAGAGTCGGAACGAGCGCGTCCCGGACAAACACGACTATGACGAGGCACTCACTCGCCAGCACCTGATCGACCTCGAGCTGCAGTGGGCCGGCTGGAGGCTGGACAGGCCGGAGGACCGCGAATTCCAGGTGGACACCATGCCGGCGCCCGACGGTCGCCTGGTCGGCGTCGGCTACGTCGACTATGTCCTCTGGGGTGCAGACGGACTGCCGCTGGCCGTGGTCGAAGCCAAGCGCACGACGAAGGACCCGCACGTCGGCAAGCAGCAGGCCAAGCTGTACGCCGATGCCTTAGAACGCCGGTACGGCCGCCGACCTGTCATCGTCTACACCAATGGCTACCGTCATTGGCTGTGGGATGACACCGCATATCCGGATCGTGAGGTGAGCGGTTTCCATACCCGTGACGAGCTGCAGCTGATGGTGGACCGCCGGGAGACGCGGCGTCCGTTGGCGGACGCGCAGATCGACAGCTCAGTAGTCGAGCGAGGCTATCAGCATCAGGCGATCCGGGCCGTCACCGAGGCGTTCGAAGGGCAGGGAGAGCGCAAAGCCCTCATCGTAATGGCTACTGGGGCGGGGAAGACCCGCACAGTCATTGCCTTGGCCAAGCTGCTCATGGAAGCCAATTGGGTCAAGCGCGTCCTGTTCCTGGCCGACCGTGTGGCGCTCGTGGATCAGGCCGCACGGGCGTTCAAGGCGCATCTGCCCGGGAGCGGCCCTGTGGTGCTGGGCCGCGACACTGCAGCCGACAGCCGTGTCCATGTGGCCACCTACCCCACGATTATGAACCTCATCAACGCGCGGGCGGACGATGGCAGGGTGCAGCAGGGATTCGGTGTTGGCCACTACGACCTCGTTGTCATCGATGAGGCCCACCGCAGCGTGTACCGGAAGTACCGGGCGATCTTCGAATACTTCGACTCCTACCTGGTGGGGCTGACAGCCACGCCGCAGTCCGAAGTCGACCGAAACACCTACTCCCTGTTCGACATCGAGGACAACGTCCCGACCTTCGCCTATGAGCTGCCCGAGGCCGTCGCAGCTGGCTATCTGGTCCCGCCCCGTGCCGTACAGGTGCCGCTCAGATTTCCAACTCGGGGAATCCGCTACGACGAGCTCTCCGAGGACGAAAAGGAGCAGTGGGACAGCCTCGAATGGGACAACGACGGTGAGATCCCCAGCGCCGTCGATCCCGCCGTCGTCAACTCCTGGCTCTTCAACACCGACACCGTCAACAAGGTCCTCGAGACCCTGATGGAGCGCGGGCACAAGGTCCAAGGCGGGGACCGGATCGGCAAGACGATCATCTTCGCTAAGAACAACCGGCACGCAGAGTTCATCGCCGAGCAGTTCGACAAGAACTACCCGCAGTTCAAGGGGCACCTGGCACGGGTGGTGACCTACCAGACCGAGTACGCCGGCACACTCATCGATGCCTTTGCGCGCAAGGACGATCATCCGCGTATCGTGATCTCTGTCGACATGCTCGACACCGGCATCGACGTGCCAGAAGTCGTCAATCTCGTGTTCTTCAAGCCGGTCCGCTCCAAGACCAAGTTCTGGCAGATGGTGGGCCGCGGGACCCGACTCTGCCCAGACCTCTACGGACCAGGCCAAAGCAAGGAAGACTTCTTCATCTTCGACGTCTGCGGGAACGTCGAGTTCTTCAACGCCCGGCTCCAGGGCAACGAGGGCTCGCTCGGGAAGTCGCTGGGCGAGGCGCTCTTCGCTTCCCGCGTCGCTTTGCTGCGGGCAACGATTGCGGCCGGCTTGCCCGAAGACGACCCTCTGCGGGCGGACCTCGCCAACAGGCTACGGACCCAGGTAGTCCGGCTCCCCCACAGCAACTTTCTGGTGAGGCGCCACCTCGAGCACGTCGAGCGATTCGCTGTTCCCCAACCTTGGCGGCAGCTCAGTGAGGCCGATGCCGACTTGCTGGAACGCACAATCGCTAGCGTGGCGGGCCTCGGCGAGGACGGGAAGGACACCGAGGAGGCCAAGCGCTTCGACCTGCTCATGCTCATGACCCAGCTGGCGTCCTGGGGCGGCGCCGGCGCTCTGGAAACGTTCCGCGGTCAGGTACAGGAGGTCGCCGCCGCACTTCGGGACCAGCCAAACATCCCGGCCATCGCGACGCAGATGCCGCTCATCGAAGCGCTGCTGGACCCGCACGAATGGGAATCCGTGGATGTGCACTGGCTCGAGGATGCCCGGGTGAAGTTGCGAGGACTCGTGCGCCTCATCGAGAAGAAGCGCCGGAAGGTCGTGTACTCGAACTTCGAGGACCAGTTCGGCGACGTGGAAGAAGTCGGGCTCGGAGGCATCGTGTCGCCGAATGGGTCGCTCGAGCGATATCGCGAGAAAGCCCGCGCGTACTTGCGCGCCCACCTTGATTCGGCCACGCTCCAACGGCTGCGACGGAACAAGCCGCTGACAGAGCTTGATCTCGTGGAGCTGGAGCGGATGCTGACCGAGAGCGGCGCCACCCCGGAAGACCTCGAGGATACTGCAGAGCGCGGCCTGCCGGCCTTTGTCCGCTCCTTGGTCGGGCTTGAGCGCGAGGCCGTCGAGGAGGCCCTGACAGAATTCATCAGCGATTCCTCGCTATCCTCGCGCCAACTCGACTTCCTGCGGCTCATCGTGGACCAGCTGTGCGAGAACGGCTCCGTTTCGGTGGGTGCCCTGTACGAGCCGCCCTTTAACGACCTCGCCCCGACAGGACCGGACGAGCTATTCGGGGAAGCGCGGATGGACGCGCTCGTAGCGGCCCTGCAGCGACTAGATTTGCCCCGCAAAGCCGGGTGAGTATGGTGCGCCGGACCCCAGCCCCGACTTGGACTCTGACTCCTCGTCCCGGGCCGCTGTGGAGAGCGCGGGGGGCTGGGACTGGCTGGGAATCGTAGGACTGACCATGCCCTTATTTCCACAGGGCGCCCGTGCCGGTAGTCCCTCCGCCGGCGCAGGACTACTGCGACGGGCCGATCGACGTCACGGAGCAGCTGGTCATGGATCCGGCCGCTACGTTCATCGTCCGGGTGGTGGGGGACTCGATGGAGGGGCGGGGATCAGCGACGGCGACGAGCTCCTCGTTGACCGCTAGCTCGAGCCGCGGCACGGCGACGTCGTCGTGGCCGTGCTCGACGGCGAGCTGACGGTCAAACGCCTCCACCTCACCGCCCGCGGCATCATCCTGCGGGCCGAGAATCCCAAGTACCCCGACATCCGTCCCAGAACCCAGCGAACTTCTGGTCTTGCGAGGGCTGTCAGCGGCAGGCGCACGGACTTCGCGTTGCGGGTTCCATACTTGGCCTTGTTGAGCCTGCTCGCGTGATACAGCGGGAAGCAGCTGTAGACCATCAAGGGGAGTGCGATCGCGAATATGAGCGTGAAGGCTGCGTACCCGAGAGAAAGAACGCCGGCCATTCCGGCGATGGTCGCCATCGCCAGAAGAAAGATCCACAACGCGCCCGAAGCGATGAAAGCAACACGGAAGCGGGAGCAGTCGCCTGCTGCTTCGGCTCCCATCCGGGACTGCCATCTAAGCACATAGCGGTTGCAATTGCGCTAATAGAATGATTTCAATAGTTCCCGCCGCCCTTTTCGCTGACGTGTTCGCCTAGGTCGATTGAGTCTAGAAGGGTTCCTCCGCCGCCGAAAAGCGCCCCTCATGTCCTAGTGTCGCGTTTCTGAAGTGGTCGGACGGTTCGCTTTAGCGAGGATCTGTTCTGGGGTCTTGGTCCAGATGAAGGGGTGGCATCGGTCGTTCCAGCCGGTGATGAACTGCCGGATCTTGGCGTTGAGGTCCTTGACGGATGTGAAGACGCCGCGGCGGATGGCCTGGCGGTCGATGATGCCGAACCAGACCTCGACGAGGTTCAGCCACGACCCGGAGGTCGGGGTGAAGTGGACGCTGAAGCGGGGGTGGGCTTCCAGCCAGGCCTTCACCTCGGGGGTCTTGTGCGTGGCGTAGTTGTCCATCACGAGGTGCAGCTCGCGGCCGGGGTAGGCCCGGTCGACCTGGCGCAGGAACGCGAGGAACTCCTCCCTGCGGTGTCTCGGCTTCACCGCCGCGGTGACCTGGCCGGTGGCGACCTCGAGAGCGGCGAACAGGGTCGTGGTGCCGTGGCGGGTGTAGTCGTGGGTGCGCCGCTCGATCAGGTGCGGCTGCATGGGCAGCATCGGGGCGGTGCGGTCCAAGGCCTGGATCTGCGATTTCTCGTCCACGCACAGCACCACCGCGTCCTCCGGGGGCGCCAGGTAGAGGCCGACCACGTCTGTGACCTTCGCGACGAGCTCGGGGTCCGTGGAGAACTTGAACGTCCCGGACCGCCAGGGCTGGACCCCGTACTCCCGCCACGCCCGGGCAACGGTCGCGTTGCCGATGCCCAGCCTGTCCGCGAGGAGGCGGGAGGACCAGTGCGTCACCCCATACTTCTTCGGAGGCGGCGCCAGGGTCGCCGCGACGATCTGCGCGTGGTCCACCCTGCGCGGCCGGCCGGGCCGCTGCTGGTCCACCAGCCCGTCCAGTCCGGACTCCGCATACCGGTCCCGCCAGCCGATCACGGTCGTCCGGGTCACCCCGACACGCTCGGCGATCGCCGTGTTCGAGATCCCCTCGGCCGCCAGCAGCACGATACGCGCCCTCTGCGCCACGCCCGCGCGCACCGAACTCGAACGGGTCAGGCGGGTCAGCTCTTCGAGGTCCCCCTCCCGGAGGGCCAGCGCACGTGCGGGACGATTGGCCATAGCCAATCCTCCCAAACACGCAAGTGTCTATCTAATAACGACACGCTGCACTAGCCCGTCAGCAAGGCCTGCGCTCCGACAGCGGTCGCACCATTTGACGCGATCCCGAAGACTGCGCCCATGGACCGCCTCACCCTTCCGACTTCTTGTCCATAAGGCAAAGTCGGCGTCCAGCGCCGCCCCAGCCGTCCCCAGTCCCTAGGAACCACGGCCACGGTCAGGGCAGCAAGGCCGCCGATTTCTGAAGACGGGGCACGAGAGAACTCACGAAGTCGTCACGCCCATCAGATACCCATCGAAAACACCCGTGACCGACCCGAAATGACCCGGTACAATCCATATGGGGGAGTCGCCCGATTCCCCGTCTGACCAGGGAAAACACGAGATTTCCGCAGCCTTCCGGGGAATTCAAAAATCCTCCAAGGGGTCGCAGGGTTCAAATCCTGTCAGCGGGAACTCTACGTTTCCCGTGGCTTTTGCGATTATGGAACGGCTGCGCGGCGACGGCCTCTGCGGGGCTGGAGTCAGCGACCGATGGCGGGGCGTGCTTCGGCGAGCTGGGCACGGAGGCTGGCGTTCTCGTCCTCGAGGGCGAGGACGAGGCGGATGCCTTCGACGTTCAGCCCGGCTTCGACGAGTTCGCTGATGCGGCCGAGCCGGTCCATGTCGTCCTCGCTGTAGCGGCGGGTCCCGCCGCCGGTGCGGGACGGGGCAAGCAGGCCCTTGCGTTCGTACAGGCGCAGGCTGGACAGGCCCAGGCCGGAGAGCTCGGCGGCCACCGAGATCGCGTAGACGCCGTCGGATGAGTCGCGCCTGCGGGCCATGCCACCACCTGATTCCTCTTGCCTTGACCTACCCGTGCTGATCTATTATATCTGTGTCTTGAGAGGCAGATCATATGCCGATCACGAAACACTAATTGTGATCCGAACCATCGAGCCATTGGAGGTGGCAGTGATGCTGATGCGAACCGATCCCTTCCGCGACCTCGACCGCCTGACCGAGCAGGTCTTCGGTACGACGACCCGGCCCACGACGATGCCGATGGAGGCCTGGCGCCAGGACGGGGAGTTCGTGGTCGAGTTCGACCTTCCGGGGGTGGACCCGGACACGATCGATGTCGACGTCGAGCGCAACGTCCTGACAGTCCGGGCGCAGCGGCGCTCTCATCGCCCGGAGAAGGCCGAGGCCGTCGCCGCCGAGCGGCCGGAGGGCACGTTCGGGCGTGAGCTGATCCTGGGCGATGCGCTGGATACGTCGAAGGTCAGTGCCGACTATGCCGACGGGGTCCTGACCCTGCGCATCCCGGTCGCCGAGCAGGCGAAGCCGCGCAAGATCAGCGTCACCACGAAGAAGGAGAAGAAGGAGATCGCCGCCTGAGCCTTCGCTGCCCCGGCCGGGCCGCCCAGTCGGGTCCGGCCGGGGCAGCAGGCCATACTCCGGCGAGGCAGCGATGCGTTCCGCTGACTTCTACACCCTGCTGGGCGTTGAACGCACGGCCACCAACGAGGAGATCCGCCGGGCCTTCCGCCGCCTTGTCCGCGAACTCCATCCGGACGGGCAGGCCGGGGAGGGCGCCGATCCGGAGCGGCTGCGCGAGGTGCTCGAGGCATACGCGGTTTTGGGCAGCCCCGACCGGCGGGCGGCCTACGACCAGGCGCTGCGCCGGGCCGAGGCGACTTCCCTGCTGTGGGCGGACTTCCCTTCGCGGGTCGCGCCGCTCCGGCGCGCCTGGTCCGTCTTCGACGATCCGGAGATCCTGCGGACCCTGTTCCGCTGGTGGTACCCCTGACCGGGGAACCGTGCAAGGAGGACGAGCAAGTGAGCGCTGTAAGCGGCGGGTGGCGCCGCTACGACAACACCCTGTTCCCGGTGTTCCATGAGAGGTTCGAGGAGAAGTGGGGGGCTGGGACGGCGCCGTTCCTGGATCCCAGCGTCTATGGAGAGGACCAGCCCCGGCCTCGCGCCCAGTGGATCAACGTCGACACCGGCGCCGCGGTCGCCGTCGTCCCCGTCTGGGAGGACGACCCCGAAGCCCGCTCGTTCGCCGTGTTCTACCTCCCCCCGCACGGAGGCATCTGGGTCCTGCGGCCCCCAGGCCTGACCGGCTACATCGAGGCCGTCGCCAACGGCACCACAGCCACCGAGCACGCGATCGCCCTCCGCAACGACTCGTTCAAGAAGGCCGTCGCCCACGCCGAGGAATTCATCTACGGAACCTAGCCACTCCACACCTCCCGCGAGGGAGCCTGAGCATCCCGATTGCCCCCGAACCGATCGTCGCCTGGCTCCGCTCCTAGGATCGGGCCATGGCAGGCAACCGCTGGTTCATTCTTGTCCGAGGCCTGCGGCGCTGACCTTGGTCCCTCCCGAGACGCGGTTGAGGATGCTCAGGTCGAAGAGCCCGTGCAGGTCTGCAGGCTTCGTGACGCCGACGTCGACGCCGTCCTGGAGCAGTTTCGGGTACGCGCCGGCGAGCGGGTCGGTGGTGAAGGTGATGTTGGAGAGGGCGCGGACGACGACGTCATTTGGGAGCGCCTGGCCCGCCGCGGCCTTGAGCCCGTCGTTGACCGCCTGGGCCTTCTGCGCATCGCTGGCCTTGTTGAGCCAGTCGATTGCGGCGGCGTCGCCCTTCACGAGTGCCTCGACCGTCTGGGGGTGGTCGGCAGCGAACTTCTTGTTCACGATCAGGATCGTGGTCGGGAACAGGCCCGGCTTGCCGGTCTGGGAACCGTCCCAGAGCGTCTTCTCGTCCACGAGGACGTGGGCGCCGGCCTGGAGCACGAGGCGCGAGGCCCACGGCTCGGGCAGCCACGCGCCGTCGAGCTTTCCGTCCTGAAAAAGCTTGAGGGTCTGGGCGTTGTCCGTCGGATTGATCGTGACGTCTCCGCCGCCGTTCGGGCTCGTCTTCAAGCCCTGCTTGGCCAGCCACGCGCGCAGCGCCACGTCCTGGGTGTTGGCGAGCTGCGGGCTCGCGAGGGTCCTGCCCTTCAGCTGGGAGGCGGAGGTGATGTCCGCCTTCACGACCAGCTGCGCCCCGCCGGCTGCCGCGCCGGCCACGACGACGATCGACTGGCCCTTGCTCTGGGCGAAAGAGCTGATCGCCGGGTTCGGGCCGACGTAGGCGGCGTCGATTGCGCCCGCGTTGAGCGCCTCGATCTCTGCCGGGCCGGCGTTGAAGACCTGGGTCGTGAGGCTGTTCGTGCCGGCGGCCTTGAGCGCATTGGCGATCTGCCCCTGGCTCACGCCGATAACGGCCGGGGCGTGCGTGACGTTTGCGAAGTAGCCGAGGCGAAGCTGCGCGGCGGGCGTGCCTACGGGCGCGACGGCCCGTTGGGTGGGCTGGTTCGCGTTGACGGTCGCCAGGGCGGCGCCTGCACCGAGCAGGAGGACGACGGCGGCTCCGACGCCGATTTTGAGGCCGCGGCCCCGCTTTGACGTGGTCGTGTCCGTCTGGGAGGTGATGCGGACGCTCTGCGTCCCGCTCTCCGGGATGGGGCTCTTGCTCATGGTGGATGTCCTCGTGATGGGTGCTGGGAGGTGATGGGGGTGTTCCTGCGGGAGAGCCTAGGAAGGGCTCGATCGCGGGCCAATAGGCCCGTCACGGGCGTTCGCCGTTCTTCATCCCACGTCATGTCGGGGACGAGCAACCGAAACCAGCGGCTTCTCGAAGGCAAGATGCCCGACGTCCTCGGGGTTGGAGGCGAGGTCGAACAGGCGTGTAGCCGGCCGCAAGGTAGAGGGCCTTCGCTTCGGGCTGCCGCGGTCCGGTGGTGAGATAGATCCGCTCGTAGCCGCGGCGAAGGGCTTCGGCCTCCAACGCCTCGAGCACCGTCCTGGCCAGGCCTCGCCGGCGGTGAGCGGGGTGCGTCCAGATCCGCTTGAGCTCGGCCGTCGAGGCGTCGTACCTGCGGAACGCACCGCCCGCGATCGACTCACCGGCCTCTGGGATGATCAGCAGCGTCCCGTGCGGCGCAGTGAACTCCTCCGCCGGGAACCGGGCGAGTTCGCCCGCTGCCCCTCCGAAGCGATCGCCGTACCTCTCGGTGTACTCGGTGAGCAAGCCGGCGAGCAGCGGGGCCACGCGGGCATCGCCGAGGGGAAGGGCCAGGATCGACTGGGCGGTCGGTGCGGGCATCGGGACACGGATCCTTTCGGTCAATGGGCGAGGCCGTGGACGACCGCGAGGGCGGCCCCGAGCTCGGATGGCGGTGGGGTGGTGAGCTGTGCCAGCAGCCTGCGGGCGAGCGCATCGGTCTCGCGGAACGGCGCCGCATTGCTGCGCGGGCGGGCGAATGCCCCGGCGGCCCAGCTGGTGGTGCCTGCTCCGGCGGCGAAGAGCCACCGGCGTGCCGGCCCGTCTACGCGGGCCTGCGAGTCGACCACGAGCCGACCCGAGCGGTCTTCCCGCGCGAGCCCAACGGCGGCCAGTGACTGCAGCAGGGGATTCGCCGAGCGGCCGAGCGCCGGGCCTGGCAGCCGCGCCTCGACGAAGGCGCGTGCGTCCGCCGTGACGCTCCCGCCGGCGGCCGAGGCCCGGAACACCCCAGCCGCCTCGTCCGCCTTGACGCTGAGGCCAGGGCCGAGGAATTGGACCAGACCCGCCCGTTCGAGGGCGAGGAGCTCCCGCAGCCGCCCGGCGGGAGGGCCCGAATCGACGAAGCTGAAGAAGCCGTGCCACCAGCCGCACACGAGGTCGCGCGAGGCCGGGGTGAGCTGGTCGAGCGGGACGAGGCGCCCGAGTTCCATGTAGGCGCGCAGGAGGCCGAGGAAGAGGGCGAGCGTCTCGGAGTGCTCCCCGGAGTCGCGGAGCGCGAGATCCTCCCTTATGTGGCGCACGACGGCGCCATGCACCTCAGCGGGTGAGCCGCCGAGCCCTTCGAGGGGGCGGTCGAGCCGGGCGAGGTCGAGCCGGTCCGGTTCCAACGGCACGGCCCCGGCGACGAGCGTGTCGAGTTCTGGGCTGCCCCACGGAGCGGCGGCGAAGCGCTCGGCGAACTCGGGCCAGGGGAGGCGGACGCGGCCCGGGTGGCCCGTGAACAGCTCGCGGTAGTACGCCCACGCGACCTCCCGCGCGACGAGCGGCCACAGGTCCTCGACGAAGTCGATCTCTCCGCGCCGGGGGAGGAGCGGGGCGACGGCGGCCACGGTGAGGAACCGCAGCGGCCCCGGGGCTTCGCCGTGGAGTCCGCCCCGCACTTTGGAGTGGTAGGGAACGCCGCGCCGCGATCCGGCCAGGAGGCGTGGCTCACGCCCCGAGGGCAGGTAGCGCAGGGCGCCCTCCTCGGGGCCGGCCTCGGGGTCGGGGACGAACCGGCCGCCGCGGCTTTCGAACAGGAGCACCACGAGGTCGATGAACGCGAGCCCGAGGCCTGAGACGATCACGTCCTCCCCGGGTCCGAGCCGGGAGAGGCCGGCGTCCGTCGTGTAGGCGGGCGGGACATAGGCGAGGCGATGGCGGCGGGCGAAGTCGGCGAGCTCCGATGATTGGGGCGGCAGCGTGGCATCCGTGTGGCCGAGGGCAAGGACCACGGCGTCGGCGGCGATGCTCCCGCCCGAGGCCAGGCTGACGACCGCCCCGTCTCTGCCGGCTCGCGCCTTCACGCGCACGGCCGTGTCCGGATGGACGGTGACCGTCACGCCGCGGCGGCCGAGCCCGTCAACCGCCCGGCGGAAGAACCACTCGAGGTACAGGCTCTGAAGGCGCCGCGTCGGGAACGAATCCGGTGCGAGGTCCCGTGCCTCGCCGGCAAGCTCGGGTGCGCCTGCCAGCGCCCGCCACAGCTCGGCGTCGTCCGCGGTGAAGGCGCACGGTCCGCTCAGGTCTCGGGCCCATTCGGCCAGGCTCGGACCCTCGGCAGCCGGCCCGCCGCACTGCACGGAGTGATCCGTGAACATCGTCACGTACGCGGCGCGCGAATTGAGCGCGAGCAGGGGGGACTGCCCGCGTCGCCAGATCCGCCCGGAGCCAGGGGAGTGCGGCTCGATGACGTGGACTTCGAGCGGGGCGGGGAACTCCGGCAGGTTCGCGGCGAGGCGCTCGAGCAGCATCGCGGCGCGGGGCCCACCGCCGACGACGGCGAGGACGGCTGGCTTCACGGGGTCCTCCAGGGGTGACGGGCCGGCGCCTCCGACCCTCGGAGCAGCCACGGTAGAAGCCACGCACCGGCAGATCCACGCGCTCGCCACACACCTTCATGCCGGGACGCGCGAGGTCATCATGTCCTCGTGTTTCCGAACGTGACGCTTCACGTCGGCGGGTGACCCTCCGAGACCCAGGGCATTGAGGGCCCCCTCGGGCGCTCCTAGATTGAGGCCCACTCCACACGTTTGAACTGTCCGAGGGGAAGGATCCAATGTCCGCTGCATCATCACTCGCCGGCGTCGCCAAGGCGCCGACCGCCGGGAGGCCGGACTACGCGAGCTACGCTGTCGTTCCCGCCCGGCACCCCTGGCGCTGGGCGGGAACGGCCGTCGTCGCCCTCGCCGCGGCCGCCATCGCCTGGAGCCTGATGACCAACCCCCGCTGGGAGTGGGGCGTCGTCGCCCAATGGTTCACCGCCCAGTCCGTCATCACCGGCCTCGCCGAGACGCTCAAGCTCACCGTGATCGCTGGGACGCTCGGGTTCCTGCTCGGCTTCGTCCTCGCCCTCATGCGCCTCTCCTCCTCGCCGCTGCTCGTGGGGGTCGCGTGGACGTTCTCGTGGATCTTCCGCTCGACTCCGCTCCTGGTCCAGCTCCTGCTCTGGTACAACCTCGGCTACCTCTACGAGAAGATCAGCCTCGGCATCCCGTTCACCGACGTGCGCTTCTTCGAGGCCCCCACGACGTCGCTCATCAGCCAGTTTGCCGCCGCGATCCTGGGCCTGACCCTCAACCAGGCCGCCTATTCCGCGGAGATCATCCGGGGCGGCATCCTGTCCGTGGACCACGGCCAGCTCGAGGCCGCGGCCGCGCTCGGCATCCCCGCGTGGCGCCGCTCGACCCGCATCGTCCTGCCGCAGGCCATGCGCGCGATCCTCCCGACCGCGTTCAACGAGATCATCGGGCTCGTGAAGGGCACCTCGATCGTGTACGTGCTCGCGTATTCGGAGCTGTTCTACACCGTCCAGGTCATCTACAACCGCACCCAGCAGGTCCTCCCCCTCCTGCTCGTGGCCACG
The DNA here is from genome assembly GCF_049332655.1 of Sinomonas sp. P47F7. Lineage (GTDB taxonomy): Bacteria > Actinomycetota > Actinomycetes > Actinomycetales > Micrococcaceae > Sinomonas. The sequence goes on from NZ_CP186327.1 coordinate 1,883,217, forward strand.
GTCTGGTACGTCGTCATCACCTCGGTGCTGAGCGTCGCGCAGTACTACATCGAGCTGCACTTCGCGAAGGGGGCCGTGCGGACCCTCCCACCGACGCCGCTGCAGCGGGTGCGGGCCTTCCGCTCGCTGCACGCCAGGGGGATCCGATGACGCGCGGGCTCGTCGAGGTCGTCGACGTGCGGAAGTCCTTCGGCGCGCACGAGGTGCTCAAGGGTGTCTCGCTCACAGTCCAGCCTGGGGAGGTCGTGGTGATCCTCGGGCCCTCCGGCTCAGGGAAGTCGACGCTCCTGCGGACGATCAACCATCTCGAGCGGGTCGACGGTGGGTACGTCGCCGTCGACGGCGAGGTCGTGGGCTACCGTCCGTCCCGGGGGAAGCTGCACGAGCTCTCCGAGCACGACGTACTCAAGCAGCGCTCCGAGATCGGCTTCGTCTTCCAGGCGTTCAACCTCTTCCCGCACCTCACCGCCCTCGAGAACATCGCCGGGGCGCTGGTCTACGCTCAGCGCAGGCCCAAGGTCGAGGCTCGGAAGCGGGCGCTGCAGCTGCTCGGCCGCGTCGGCCTCGCCGAGCGCGCGGGCGCCTACCCCCGCCAGCTCTCGGGCGGGCAGCAGCAGCGCGTCGCGATCGCCCGCGCACTCGCGCTCGACCCGAAAGTCGTGCTGTTCGACGAGCCCACCTCCGCTCTCGACCCCGAACTCGTCTCTGAGGTCCTCGATGTGATCCGGGACCTCGCCTCCTCGGGCACGACCCTCATCGTCGTCACCCACGAGCTCGGCTTCGCGCGCGACGTCGCCGACCGCGTCGTCTTCATGGACGACGGCGCGATCGTCGAGGAGGGGACGCCCGCTCAGATCTTCGGCGCGCCCCGCGAGGAGCGCACTCGAGCCTTCCTCTCCAAAGTGATCGAACCGACCTTCCAGATCTGAAAGGAACCCAGTGCCTCGCACCCGCCCTTACCGTCCGCTGCCCGCCTGGGCCGCCTCCGCCGTCGTCCTCGTGGTCCTGGCCGGCTGTGCCGACCCCGGCGCCCAGGCCGCGGGTGGCGCCTCTGCGACGCCCTCGAACGGCGCGCAGTACAACCTCTCACCGGATCAGAACCGCATCCGCGACCAGAAGGACCCGGCCGCCGCGGCCAAGGTCCCCGCCACGGTTTCGGCCGACGGCAAGCTCACCGTCGCAACGACCGGCGGCTCGATCCCGCTGAGCTTCCAGGCCACGGACAACCGCACGCTCGTCGGCTCCGAGATCGACATCGCCCAGCTCGTCGCAGACAAGCTCGGCCTCGAGCTGGACCTCCAGCAGACCTCGTGGGAGAGCTGGCCGCTGAAGACCCAGTCCGGGGCCTACGAGGCCGTCTTCTCCAACGTGGGCATCAACTCGGACCGTGCCAAGCTCTTCGACTTCTCGACCTACCGCGCCGCTTACATGGGCTTCGAGGCGAAGAAGACCGCGACGTTCACCGTGAGCGGCGCCGACGACATCTCGGGCAAGAAGGTCGCCGTCGGCTCGGGAACCAACCAGGAGAAGATCCTGCTCGCCTGGAACAAGGACCTCGCGACCCGCGGCAAGGCGCCGGCGGAGCTGCAGTATTTCGCCTCGGACGCTGACACCATCCTGGCCCTGTCCGCCGGCCGCATCGACCTGAACCTCGCACCCTACCCCTCGGTGGTCTACCGGGCTGCGACCCGGGACGACCTCAAGGTCGTCGGGAAGGTCAACGCGGGCTGGCCCAACGAGACGCTCGTGGCCGCGACTACCAAGCGCGGCAACGGCCTCGCCGAGGCCATCACGGCGGCCCTGAACTCGGCCATCGCGGACGGCTCTTACGCCAAGGTCCTCGCCCGCTGGGGGCTCACCGACGAGGCCGTTCCGCAGTCGGCGACCGTCACGGCGGAGACGCTCGCGCAGAAGGCGGGGAAATGAGATGAGATTCGAACTCCTGGACATCATCCCGCACCAGCGGCACCCGATCACCGGCGAGCAGGCCTCCCCAGCCGAGCGGCTCGCGCAGGTCCTCGAGACCGCGCGCCGGGCGGAGGAGCTGGGCTTCGACTCCTTCGCCGTGGGGGAGCGGCACGCGGGCGACTTCCTCTCCTCTTCGCCCGCGACCGTGCTCGCAGCGATCGCCGTCTCGACCACCCGCATCCGCCTCCACACCGGCGTCACAGTCCTGTCCGTTCTCGACCCAGTCCGAGCCGCCGAGGACTACGCGACGATCGACCAACTCTCCCGCGGGCGCCTCGAGATCACCATCGGCAAGGGAAACGAGGTGCTCCAGTACCCGCTCTTCGGGCTCGATCTGGCCGACCAGTGGGACCTCCTCGCCGAGAAGCACGGGCTTCTGCGCCGACTGTGGCGCGAAGAGGGCCTCACCTGGAGCGGGCGCTTCAGGCCGCCCCTCGAACAGTCGACGACGACGCTGCCGCGACCGTTCGCGGGCGCACCGCGAATCTGGCACGGCAGCGCAACGTCCCTCGCCTCCGGCGCCCTCGCGGGGGTCTGGGGCGAGCCGCTCTTCACCGCGAACGCGATCCAGCCGCGGGAGAACTACAAGGTGCTCATCGACCACTGGCGCCAAGAGTACGCGGCCCATGGCCACGACCCTCGCCACGCGTACCTCGGGGCCGGCAGCGGCGCCGGCGGGATCTTCCTCGCCGATACGACCCAGGAGGCCAAGCGGCGCTTCGGCCCCGTCTACGAGGCCCTGACCGCCGCGCGCGAGGTCCCCGGCAACAACACCCCGTTCCGGGACATCGACCAGGCCATCGCCGAAGGCCCCTCCCTCGTGGGCAGCCCCGCGCAGGTCGTGGAGAAGATCCTCTCCTACCACGAGTTCTACGGGCACGACCTCCAGTCCGTCTCGCTCCCAACTGTCCTGCCGTTCGGCGAGCAGCTCGATGTCCTAGAACGCTTCGCCCTCGAGGTCATCCCTGCAGTCCGGGCCGCCGCCCCGACCACCCTGTGGGGCGACGGCGACCCCTACGCGGGCCGGCCCGAAGCCTACGGGGCCACCGAACCCGACGCGGCCGCCGCAATCGACCGCGACCACGACCACCACCGGGAGAACGCCGCATGACACAGGCAAACGGCCTCATCGGCCTCGACCTCGACGACGCACACCCCTCTGGCTGGCGCTTCGCGGCCGCACCGCCGTCGTCCGCCTTCCGGGCCGACCGCTCGCTGCGGCGAGTGCTCGACGCCGAAGCCGCGGGCTTCCACTTCGCAACCTTCTCCGACCCCCTGCCCGTCCGCGGCGCCGACGAACACGGGCGGCTCGACGCCGTCCAGCGTGCGGCCTACGCGGCCCCGCTGACCCGGACCATTGCACTGGTGCCCGAGGTCGAGACCACGGCCAGCGAGCCGTTTCACGTCTCGACGCAGCTCGCGAGCCTCGACCACCTCAGCTACGGGCGCGCTGGCTGGCTCGTCGCCGCGGACGGCTCGCCAGAGCGCCGCGCGGCAGTCGGGCGCGAGCCGCTGGACCCCGAGGAAGCCTTTGCCGAGGGCGGCGACGCCGTCGGGGCGGCCCGGCGCCTCTGGGACACCTGGGAGGACGGGGCGGAGATCCGCGACGTCGCCACGGGGCGCTACCTCGATGCCTCGCGGGTGCACTACGCGGAATTCCGGGGACGCGCGTTCTCGGTCAAAGGCCCCTCGATCGTCCCCCGGCCACCGCAGGGTCAGCTCCCGGTCCTTGCCCCGTACGGTGCAGTCCCCGCCGCGGAGGCCGACGTGCTGCTCGTGACGGCCCCCGCGTGGGACCTCCTCCTCGCCGAGGCCGCATTCGTGCGGGATGAGAACCCAGGGCAGCTCGTCGTCGCCGAGCTGGACCTCGTTCTCGACGCGCGCGGCCAGAGCGGGGCCCAGCGGCTCACGGCCCTCGACCTCACGTCAACGTGGCGCTCGCCGCACACGCTCTTCGTCGGCGGCGCCGCCGAACTCGCCGACTGCCTCGCCGAGCTGCTCCGCGTCGCCGATGGGGTACGTCTCCACCCGGCCGTCATCGACCTCGACCTGCCCGAGCTCGCGCAGCTCGTACTGCCCGAGCTGCGCCGCCGCGGCCTGCTCGCCCCGACCGTCGCGGACACCTCGTTCCGGCACCGGCTGGGCCTGCGCCGCCCGCCCAGCCGCTATGCCGGCGGCCCGCTGGCGTTCTATGCGGCGCCGGCCGCCGATTCCATCATCTGAGGACCTGATCATCATGAGCATCCATCCCGAGTTCACACCGAGCGGCCAGCTTCAGTTCGGGGTCTTCTTCCAAGGCGTCAATTCCGGCACCGTGTGGAAGCTCCCGCAGTCCGGCTCGCAGACGGACTTCCAGTCATTCCGCCGCGTCGCGCAGACGGCCGAGCGCGGCCTGTTCGCCGCCTTCTTCCTCGGCGAGGGGCTGCGGCTGCGCGAGCACCTCGGCCGGATCCACGAACTGGACGTCGCCGGGCGTCCCGACGCCCAGACCATGCTCGCCGCGCTCGCCGCGGTCACGGCCCGCATAGGGCTCGTCGCGACACAGAACACGACCTACAACGACCCCGCGGATCTTGCGCACCGGCTCGGTTCGCTCGACCTCCTCTCCGGCGGCCGGGCCGCATGGAACGTCGTCACCACGGACAACGCCTGGACCGGAGCCAACTTCCGCCGCGGCGGCTACCTCGACCACGCCGACCGGTACCGTCACGCCGAGGCGTTCGTGCAGGTCGCCCAGGAGATCTGGGACTCGTGGCGGCCGGGTGCCCTCGCCTCCGACACCGGAGGGCGGACGACGGCGGACCGCTGGCTCGCGCCCGACTCAGTGCGCAGGGTCCGGCACAAGGGGCGCCACTACACCGTGGACTACACGCCGCGCCTGCCACGCAGCCCGCAGGGACGGCCAGTGCTGTTCCAGGCTGGAGACTCGCCCGAGGGACGGGACTTCGCGGCCCGGCGGGCCGACGTCATCTTCTCGGCGCACCCAGGGTTCGAGGACGCGATCGAGTTCCGGCGCGATCTTGTCGACCGCACGCTCCGCGCGGGACGGCGTCCGGAGTCGCTCAAGATCATGCCCGCGAGCGAATTCGTCCTCGCCGAGACGCCCGCCGCCGCGCGCGAGAAGCTCGCGTGGCTCCGGGAGCTGCAGATCGGCCCGCAGCAGGCCATCGCCTACCTCGAGCAATTCTGGGGCCTCCCGCTCGGCGGCTACGACCCTGCCGGGCCGCTCCCGGACGTCGACCCCGGAGTCGAGACGACCTCCGAGACGCGGGGGAGCGGCTTCCACGGGGCAAAGGCGCGCGAGCTCGCCGCCTCGTGGCGTGCCGAGGCGTCGGAGAAGGGATGGAGCATCCTCGAGTTCGTGCGGCAGCGCAACTCGCGGGCGTCGCGGAGCTTCGTGGGATCGTACACGGAGGTCGCGGACAGGCTCGCCGAGTACGCGAGGGTCGGGGCGGTGGACGGCTTCAACGTCTCGCCTTGGCTCGTGCCGAGCGGCCTGGACGACATCGTCGACCGGCTCGTGCCCGAGCTCCAGGACCGCGGGGTCTACCCGACGGAGTACGCGGGGACGACCCTTCGCGAGCATCTGGGGCTCGAGCTCCCCGCGTCGGCGTGGGACCTGAGCAGGATCTGACCCTGTGGTGTGCGAGAGGTGGCCACTCGTCGAAGGTTCGGACGAGTGGCCACCTCTCGAGTGGCGAGTGGTCAGCTCTTCGGCAGTCCAGGCGGGTTGAGGTCCGAGCGCGGAACGGCCTCGGAGGAGAGGCCCCACCGGTCGAGGATCCGTCCGTACGTGCCCGAGGCGATGAGCCTGTTGATCGCCGCCTGAGCCGCGGCCGCGAGGCCGTTGCCCTTCTTGGTCGTGAAGGCGATCTGCGCGGTGAGCGGCCAGCCCCCGCTGAGGGTCCCAACCTGCTTCGTCTTGCCGTCCGCGGCAGCCTTGTACGCCGCCGTCGCGTTCGGGCCGAACGTCAGGTCCGCGCGGCCCGACTGGAGGGCGAGCGAGGAGGCGGAGTCGTCGTCGTAGTACTGGAACTGGACGCCTGGCAGCCCGGCGGCCTTGTTCTGCTGGTCCCACTTGAGGAGGATCGCCTCCTGGTTCGTGCCGGAGCCGACGATGATCCGCTTCCCGGCCACGTCCTTGGGTTCCGTGACCGAGGTGATCGTCGAATCGCTCTTGGCATAGAAGCCGAGGAGATCGTTGCGGTACGTCGCGAAGTCGAATTTCTCCTTGCGCGCCTCCGTTACGGTCACGTTGGAGAGGATCGCGTCGTACTTGCCCGACTCGATGCCGAGCGGCCAGTCCGCCCACGCTACAGGGGAGACCTCGACCGTGAGCCCGAGCGTCTCCCCGATCGCGTAGGCGAGGTCGACCTCGTTGCCGATCAGGGTTTTGTTGTCCGTTGCGTAGAGCGACAGCGGCGCCGCGTACGGCGAACTCACCACGACGAGCTTGCCCTTCGCCTTGACGTCCGCCGGGACCAGCGACGCTGCGGCATCGTCCTGTGGCACCTGGATGCGGTTCTGCTGCGGCGTGAGGTTGAAGCTCTTCCCAGCGACTGTTGGCTGGCTCGTGCTGTCGGCCGCCCGTGCGCTGGGGTCGCTGCAGGCCGTGAGTCCGAGGACTACGACGCCGGCGAGGGCGACGGCGGTGACGCCGGCCCGACGTCGTGCTCGCGGATGGGGGGCGTCGCGTTCGATGGGCGAGTCGGGACGGGGGTCTGGACTGTTCTCATGCAATCCTCCGGATGCTGGGCGCTGGTCGGGCGTGAGGGGCCCCGGGCGGGAGCTTCTGTGAGAAGCGCTCCGCCCGAGGGCCCCTCGAGCCATCGCCTGCGCGGTGATGGGCGGTCGGTCAGGAGACGTGCGGGGGCCCGGCTGCGGCGCTGAGCAGGCCGGCGGGCCGAGGCAGCCCGTAGTGCTCGCGCAGGGTCGTGCCTGCGTACTCTTCGCGGAACAGGCCGCGGGCCTGGAGGAGCGGCACGACGTGGTCCACGAACTCGTCGAGGCCGGAGGGCAGGGCGGCGGGCATGATGTTGAAGCCGTCGGCCGCACCGGCGCGGAACCAGGACTCGATGGCCTCGGCGACCTGTTCGGGCGTGCCGGCGAAGGTTCGGTGGCCCCGGCCTCCGCCGAGCCGGCCGATGAGCTGCCGGACGGTGAGCCGCTCGCGGCGGGCGAGGTCGACGATGAGCGTGTAGCGGCTCTTCGCCCCCTCGATCTCGTCCTCGTCCGGCAGGTCCGCGGGCAGTTCGCGGTCCAGGGGCAGGTCCTCAGGTGCGACGCGCAGGGTCTTGGCGAGCTCGTCCCGGGCGTACTCGGGGCGGATGAGTTCGTCGAGCTCGCGCTCGCGCCGCAGCGCCTCGGCCTCGGTCCCGCCGAGGACCGGCACGATTCCGGGGAGGATCTTGATCGACTCGGGATCCCGCCCCGCGGCCGCAGTCCGTCCCTTGAGGTCGTTGTAGAACGCCTGTGCCTGCTCGAGGGTCTGCTGGGCCGTGAAAACGGCCTCGGCGTAGCGGGCCGCAAGCTCCTTGCCGTCCTCCGACGATCCCGCCTGCACGATGACGGGCCGCCCCTGGGGCGACCGCGGGATGTCGAGCGGTCCGCGCACCGAGAAGTGCGCACCCACGTGGTCGACGGCGCGCACGCGGCTGTCGTCGCCCCACACCCCGGCCGCCTTGTCGGCGAGCACGGCGTCGTCGTCCCACGAGTCCCACAGCTTGAACGCGACGTCGAGGAACTCGGCCGCGCGCTCGTACCGGGTGCGGTGCAGGGGCTGGTCGTCGAGCCCGAAGTTCCGGGCGGCGTCCGCCCCCGCCGTCGTCACGACGTTCCAGCCGGCGCGGCCGCCGGAGAGGTGGTCGATCGATGCGAAGCGCCGCGCGAGGTTGTACGGCGAGTTGTAGCTCGTCGAGGCCGTCGCGATGAGCCCGATGCGATCCGTTGCTGCGGCGAGCGCCGCGAGGAGCACAGTGGGCTCGACGGCGCTCGAGGGCCGCCGCGCCACGGACCCCCAGAGCACGGGCGAATCGGCAAAGAACACGGAGTCGAACTTGCCTCGCTCGGCGGTCTGGGCGAGCCGGGTGAAGTGGGCGAGGCTCGTGCCGGCGTGCGGATCGCTCTCGGGGAGCCGCCACGAGGCCTCGTGGTGGCCGGTGCTCATGAGGAACGCGTTGAGATGCAGCTTCCTGGCCACGTTCACACCCCCTGCTCGACGATTTCCGAGTAGTGCGAGGAGTCGCCCTCGATGGACTGGCTGCGGGTGCCGTCGACGCCCACCGGGATGTCCCCGGCCACGGTCACGCGGTTGAGCTTGCGCGGCTGGTCGTCGTAGTTGGACGGCGCGTAGTGCTGGGTGATTCTGTTGTCGAACAGGACGAGTTGGTTCGGCTCCCAGTTGACGCGGACCACGTTCTCGGGGCGGGTCACATAGGCCTGCAGGAGGCGCAGGATGTCCTTCGACTCCGTGTTGGAGAGCCCCACGATCCGCAGGCGCTGGGCGAAGCCGCCGATGAACAGGCCGCGCTCGCCGGTCAGCGGGTGGACGCGGACCACGGGGTGTGCGGTCTGGTACTTGATCCGGGTGAAGACCTTGCGGCGCTCCTCGGCGTTCTCGTGCTCGAGGTTCTTCGGCACGGAGTAGTCGTAGTCGTTCGTGTGGATGGCCCAGAGGGTGTCGGCGAAGTTGCGGAGCTCGGCCGGGAGGTCCTGGTACGCGCCGGCGGAGGACGCGATGAGGGTTTCGCCGCCGTATGCGGGCACCGTGACGCTGCGGAGGGTCGAGGCCTGCGGCGGGTTCAGCACGAACGTGACGTCTGTGTGCCACGTGTTCGCGGAGCCGTCCTCGCTGTCCACGGGCAGGACGTTCTCGGCGCCGTCCACCGACGCGACGGTTGGGTGCGCCTTGGTGAGCGGGCCGAACCGGGAGGCGAAGCGCACCTGGTCCTCGTCCGTGCGGATGTTGGCCTCGCGGAACACGAGGGCCTTGTGCCGGTTGAGGGCCTCGCGGATCTGGGCGATGACGTCGTCCGAGAGGTCCTGGCTGAGGTCGAGGCCGCGGATTTCGGCGCCGATGCGGGAGCCGAGCTTGGTGAATTCGAGCTGGGTTTCAAGTACGGTGCTCATTTTTGGAGTGCCTTTCGTGAGAAGTGATTAAGAGCGGGCCTCGCCGCGCCACCGTGAGAAGTGGCGTTCGAGGGCTACGAGGAGGGAATTCACGGCCAGGCCCAGGAGCGAGACGGTGAGGATTCCGGCGTACATGTCCGGGATGAGGAAGCTCGACTGCGCGTTGACGATCAGGTATCCGAGCCCGGCCTTCGCTCCGACCATCTCCGCGGCGATGAGCACGAGGATGGATGCGGTGCCGGCCATCCGGATGCCCGTGAAGATCGTGGGCACGGCCGAGGGCAGGATCACCTTGCGGAACAGGGCGAGGCTCGAGAGCCCGAGCGAGTGCGCCGCCCGCACGAGCAGCGGATCGACGGTGCGCACGCCCGCGATCGTGTTGAGCAGCACGGGGAAGAACGCGGCGTACGCGACGATCGTGATCTTCGATTCCTCGCCGATCCCGAGCAGGAGCGTGAACACGGGCAGCAGCGCGAGGGCCGCGGTATTGCGGAAGACTTCGAGCAGCGGCGTGATGAACGTGTTGAGCGGCCGGTACCACGCGACGAGCAGGCCTCCCGCGACCCCGAGGACGACGGCGACGGCGAACCCCGCGACCGATCGGGTCAGGCTCGCGGCGAGGTGCCCTTCGAGCGCGCCGTTGGCGAGGAGCTTCCACGCCGCGACGAGCACCTCGTGCAGCGGCGGGAGGAACACGCGGGTCGACGGCGGCGCGAACCACAGCGGCCCGACCTCCCACAGTGCGAGGAACGCGAGGATCGCCGCGGACTTCCATAGGGAGGAGCGGACGACGGCGCCGGCTCGCCGGAGCCCGCGGCCCGCGCCGTGGCGGTGGGTTGCCGCGGCCTGATCTGTCGAAACCTGCTCACCGACGACCTGCCCGGCGGCAGCCTGTTCCCCTGCGGCTGGCTGGGCGGCGGCCGTGGCAGCTTCGGGGGCGTGGGGAGCGGGCCCGATGCGAGAGCTAGCGAGCACTGACATTGACGAGGTTCCTTTCGTGCTGGTCGTTGACGGCGGCGGCCGGCTCGTCGGGGGCCGAGCCGTCGGGAAGGATCTTCCGGTGGCCGGCCTCCTGGGCGCGGCGGACCTCGTCGTGCAGGAGGTCCCACACGCGGTGGCGATATTCGACGAAGGCGGGGTGCGAGCGGATGTCGGCCTCGTCGTCGTACGCGGGGAGGTCGACGTCGACGATCGCCTTGAGCCGCCCAGGGCGGGAGCTCAGGACGGCGACGCGCTGGCCGAGGTAGACGGCTTCTTCGATGCCGTGGGTGATGAAGACGATCGTCTTGCCCGTGGCCCGCCAGATCTTGAGGAGCTCGCCCTGGAGCTGTTCGCGGGTCTGGGCGTCGAGCGCGGCGAAGGGCTCGTCCATGAGGAGGATGTCCGGCTCGAACGCGAGGCTCCGGGCAATCGCGACGCGCTGCTTCATGCCGCCCGAGAGCTCGTGCGGGTAGCGGTCCTCGAAGCCCGCGAGGCCCACGAGGTCGAGATAGTGCCTGGCCTTCTCGGCGCGTTCGCGCCGGCCCAGGCCCGTGCCCTCGAGTCCGATTGACACGTTCTGCGACGCCGTGCGCCAGGGGAACAGCGCGTACTGCTGGAAGACGACGGCGCGGTCGGGGCCCGGGCCCGTGACGGGCTGGCCGTTGACGTGGACCCGGCCCGAGGTGGGCTTCGTGAGGCCCGCGAGCAGGTCCAGCAGCGTGGTCTTGCCCGAGCCGCTCGGGCCGACCAAGGTGAGGAATTCGCCCTCACGGATATCGAGCGTGAGGCTGTCGAGCGCGGTCAGGGTTCCGCCGCGCACCGAGAAATGCTGGCTGACGTCCCGGAGGCTGATTTTCGGGGTCATGTCTCACCCTTTCGCGAGAGAATTGAATTCGTTGGTGTAATACTTCGATGGCGTGATCGGGCTGCTGAGGATTCCCGTCTCGTTGAGCCACTTGTCCCAGCGGGAGAAATCAGCGTCGGAAATGATTCCCGCGTTCGGCACGCCGACGCTCTTCCAGTACTGGAGGTTCGCGGTGCTCTCGCCGCGATTGCGCTTCTCGATGATCTGCGTGAAGCGCTGGATCACCTGGTCGCGTGGAGTCGTGCGCTCCCATTCGATGGCCTTCGCGACGCCGGAGGTGAACGTGCGCACGGTATCCGGGTTCTGGGCGAGGAAATCGCTCCGGAACACGTATTGGCCGCCCGCAAACGCCCCGAACAGCCCGTAGTCGCTGAAGAGCGAGCGCAGGCCGCCAGCCGCGATGGCGTGGTCCTGGAGGGGCCCGCTCAGCGAGCCGACGTCGACCTGGCCGCGGCGAACAGCCTCCTCCGTGTCATTCGGCGGGAGGGCCACGAGCTGCACCTGCTTGATCTCGTCCTTCGAGAGCCCGTTCTTCTCGAGCCACGTGTCGATGACGGCCTCGGAATGCGCGCCGAGCGTATTGACCGCGATTTTCTTGCCGATGAGATCGCGCGCGCCGTGGATCGGGCTCTCGTTCTTGACGTAGAAGCCCGAGAAGGTCTTCTCATCCTCGCCGTAGTAATTCACCACGGCCTTTACGGGCGCCCCCGCTTCGACCAGCTTGACGACGGCGCCGGCGAACGCGCCGCCGAAATCCGTCTGTCCAGTCGCGGCGGACTGGATATCCTGCGGGCCGCTCGTCGTATTGCCGACCCATTTGAGCCTTACGTTGCCGAGGAATCCGAGTTCCTGGGCGAGCTCGGGCAGGGTGACGTTGTTCGCGGAGCCTTGGTACCGGAGTTCGGTGGTTTGTTGGCCCCCGCCGGTGGCGGCGGCGGTGCCTGAGCAGGCCGAAACGGCCAGGGCGACGACGACGGCGGCCGCCGCGCCAACGATGGACGTGAGTTTCTTCATGGGGGAGTTCCTTGGGGGTTCTGTGGCCGCACGGAGGCAGCCGGGAGGGCACGCCGAACGGACCGGGTGTGCGCTCGGCATGGTGAAAGGCGGGGAATTGCGGGGAAAACGGGTGTAGCGATCCGCCGCGCCCGGGCGTGAGGCGCCCTCCGCCCAGGGCGGCGGCTCGGCAGGGCTACAAGGTCGTGAAGGTTATTTGGCCCAGTAGACGTGGTTGGTCAGGGGACGGAAGCTCTCCGGATCCGAGACGCTGACTGCCTCGCCGATCAGGATCACGTGGTCTCCTGCGTCCACCCGCTGCCAGAGGCGACACTCGATGCGCGGGACCTCAGCGGCCACAATCGGCGAGCCCAGCACGCCGGGCTCCCACGCCAGTCCCGCAAACTTCTCCGTCCCCTTCGCCACGAACCGCTGCACGAGGTCGCGGTCCGACTCGGACAGGATGTGCACGGCGAAGTTGTCAGTCGTGTTCCACACATCGAAGGATGAGGATCGCTTGTCCACCGCCCACGAGACGAGGGCAGGGTCGAGGCTGACCGATGTGAACGAGTTGCTCACGAGCCCCGCGATGCTGCCCGCGTGGTCCGTCGTGATGACCGCGATGCCTGTCGCCCAGTGGCCCATGGCTCGGCGGAGCTCCGCCCCGCTGACGGCGTTCTGCATAGTTGTCACGGTCATCGCTGTTCCTCAGCATTCACACCGGACGCCCTGACTGGGCGCCGTACTTGCCGCGGATGTCCACCGCGGCCGGATCCTCATCTGGGGCACCCCGCCACGGGAGAGGGTTGCCGCCCGGCCAGCCAGAGCTTTGCGCCGGGGCTCTTGATCCTTGGTCAGGACTCTATGGAACGGCTTCCGTGAAGGTCTAGGGAATCCGTAACAACTACGCAGGGCGTCTCGGTGGTCAATAATGACGCCCGATGACGGACCCACTCCCGTCTGATTGAATTCAAGAGATGACCGTGCGGATGACGACGGATCCATCGGACCAGTCAGGCCCGTCGTCCATCAGATACCCATCGAAAACACCCGTGACCGACCGGGAATAACCCGGTAGAATTCACATGGGGGAGTCGCCCGATTCCCCGTCTGACCAGGGAAAACGCGAGATTTCCGCAGCCTTCCGGAGAATACAAAAATCCTCCAAGGGGTCCCAGGTTCAAATCTTGTCAGCCCGACCACGAAGCCGCGGGAACTTTAGGTTTTCTGTGGTTTATGCGTTGGTGAGATTTGAACCGGCCATCGGAAAGCCATCAAAAACCCCCGAGGACCTCGCCCCGCTCGAGGTGGGCGTCTATTGGCTGCGGTTCGCCAGACGGCGACTTGCAATGCGGGCCAGCGCGCCCAGCCCGCCCCCGGCCCAAAGTAGGGCCGTGATGCCCAGGAGAACCGGCCCCGTGAGCATGATCAGGCCGACGGCCGCGAAATCATCCGCGGATCCTCCTGACTGGGTATCGGCGATGATCATCGACGCCACGTATCCGACCATCTGAGCCCCGGCGCCAATGACGGATGCGAGCCAGAGCCACCGGAGCTGCGCCGCGACTCCGATGATGAAACCGGTGGCCGCGGTCGCGAGGACCACCACCACGACGAACACAGTGATGAGCACCGCCTCCACGCCGGGATCAGGCGCGACGTTCGGGACTGGAGGCAGGACCATCACCAACGTCGGACCCCAGAGCGCAAGCGTGGCGACCCAGACCGCGGCCGAGATCAGCACTGCGGGGGAGGGCTGCCGCCACGTGCTGGTCCGGCGCCAGGCTCGTCCGTCGAACCGCCATCGCCCGTCGGGGCTGAGGGCGGGGAGCCAGCGTTGGCCGTCCCACCACCACTGCCCGTCGTCGGAGATCGCCCTTTGTGTCATCGCGAACCCATTTCTCGCCAGAGTTTTGCTTTTCCTGCCCAGAATGCGGAAGCCCGCCCCTTGACCTCCGCGGCGTTGCCTTCCGCCCAACATGTATCTCCAAGTAGCCGCAGCCCGAATTCTTGCGGTGACGGTGATGCGGACACTTCGCCGCCCGCTCGAGGCTGTCTAGGTGTATAGACAAGTTAACTTGCTCGTCACCCGGTAGTGGCCGCGTTGTACCGCGGGTTCCCTACTTTGATCGTGACGCGCACAGGAACCCACCTCTATCCAAGCACGTGCGCTCGAACCGAAGGGGCTCCATTCCAATGTTCCTGTCTCGCACCAAGCGCCTCGGCGCAGTCGCCACGTTCGTCACTTCCCTCGTCGCTGTAGTTGCCCTCGCGGGCTGCTCATCGTCCGGCTCGACCTCCGTCTCCGACCAGGCCTCCAGCAACGGCACCTGGGCCAAGACGAGCGGCACGATCGTCTTCGGCGCGACCCCCGACCAGGCGGGCTCGGATGCCAACGTCAAGCCGATCGAGGACTACCTCGCCAAGGTCACCGGCTACAAGGTCGAGTACTACCCGACGGCCGACTACACGGCTCTCATCGCCGCGGCGGTCGCCGGCAAGGTCGACGTCATCACTTCGGGCGCCCTCCAGTACGTCATGGCCGTCAACAAGGGCGCGAAGATCGAGCCGGTTGCCGCCCAGCTCAACTCGGACAAGGTCAAGGACCCCGGCTACTACTCGGAGGTCATCGTTCCGGCCGACTCGCCGCTCAAGAGCATTTCCGAGGCCAAGGGCAAGACCGTCTGCTTCGTCGACCCCAACTCGACCTCTGGCTTCCTCTTCGGCCTCTACCAGCTCCACAAGGCCGGCCTCAGCGTCGAGTCGAACGGCAAGGACGCTTCGGGCAACCCGACGTTCGCCGACTTCAAGGCCGTCTTCGCGGGCGCCCACGACAAGTCCGAGCAGTCGGTCGCGGCCAAGAAGTGCGACATCGGCCTCGCCGAGGACTCGGTCGCCGAGGAGGGCGCGAAGAAGGGTGAGGTCAAGGTTCTCGCCAAGGAGTACGTGCCCGGTGGCCCGTTCTCGGTCTCGACGAGCCTCCCCGCTGACGCCAAGAAGAAGGTCACCGACGCCCTCCAGAGCGCCTCGGTCGATGCCATCAAGCAGTCCGGTGCAACCCTCACGGCCGGCTTCTCGAAGGGCTACTTCGGTGTCCAGCCGGAGACGGTCGACTACTACAAGACGATCACGGACCTGTGCTCGCAGATCCCTGCCGCGAAGTGCTCGAAGTAGTCACCGAGTAAGGAACCACAGCCATGAACAGCACGACGACCTCTCCTACTGCTTCACCCGTGGTCCGGCTTTCCGGAGTCACGAAGGACTTCGGTTCCACGCGCGCCCTGAGCAGCGTCGACCTCACGGTCCAGCGTGGAGAGGTCGTCGTGCTGCTCGGTCTCTCGGGGTCCGGCAAGTCGACCCTCCTGCGCCATCTCGACGGCCTCGAGACGCCTACCTCGGGCTCCGTCGAGGTCCTCGGCCGGAACGTCCCGGCCCTCAAGGCCCGAGAACTGCGCCAGATGCGCGCCCGGATGGCCATGATCTTCCAGCAGTTCGAGCTCGTGGCCTCCCTCACGGTGCTCGAGAACGTCCTCACCGGCGCCCTCGCCCAGCTCAAGGGCCCGCGTCTGGGCCTGTGGGCCTACCCCAGGAAACTCCGCCTCGAGGCCCTCACGCACCTGGACCGCGTGGGCCTGCTCGAGAAGGCGTACCAGCGCGCCGACCAGCTCTCCGGTGGCCAGCAGCAGCGCGTCGCGATCGCCCGCGCCCTCATGCAGCGCCCCGAGATCCTCCTCGCGGACGAGCCCGTCGCGAGCCTCGACCCCGAGTCGAGTGAGTCGGTCATGCGCCTCATCCGCGAGATCGCGGCCGACGACGGCCTGACAGTCGTGTGCAGCCTTCACCAGGTCGACCTTGCCCTCGGCTGGGGCGACCGCATCGTGGGCCTCCGGCACGGCGAGGTCGTCCTCGACACCCCAGCCGTGGGCCTGTCCAAGGACCAGGTGATGGAGATCTACGGCCGCGTCGCGACGTCGACCGCCGAGCTTCATGCGATCGAGAGCGAGCTCAAGGACGCCCAGCTCGTGGCCGAAGCTTCGGGGGCGATCGGCGGCGGCCTCGGGGCAGAGGGCCTCCGGTGACGGCGACCGCAGCCGAGCCCACCAGCTCCCGCGCTGGCGCCCGCGACATCGAGGGCCGTGCGCCCCGCAGGCCCTTTCCGCTCGAGCGCACCGCCGCCGTCGTGCTGCTCATCGCGATGCTCGTCTTCGGCGTGTGGTCGGTTTCGACCCTCGACTTCTCGTGGAACAACATGGCCACGAGCTTCGCGAACGCCACCAAGGTCTTCTCGCACATGGACCCGGTGAGCCTCCCGGGACCTGGGGACCTGTTCACACTCATCGGGATCACCTTCGGCATCGTGGTGCTCGGCACGCTCGTCGCCTCGCTCCTATCGATCCCCGTCGCCGTGCTCGCGGCGGCGAACACGACGCCCGCCCCGTGGCTGCGTCCCGTGGGCCGTGCGCTCGGCGTCGTCGCCCGCGCCGTTCCCGACGTCGTCCTCGCGCTCGCGTTCTCGCTCACGTTCGCCCTCGGCAGCCCGCTCCCGGGCATCTTCGCGCTCGGCATCCACTCGATCGGCATGATCTCGAAGCTCTTCGCCGACGCGATTGAACAGTCCGACGACGGCCCGCGCCTCGCGATCCGCGCGGCGGGCGGCTCGCGCGCCCAGGAGTTCTGGGCTGGGGTGTTCCCTCAGGTCCTGCCCTCGTGGATCGCGACGGCGCTCCACCGCTTCGACATCAACCTGCGCGGTTCCGCGATCCTTGGCTACGCGGGTGTCGGCGGCCTCGGGTACGCCATGAAGGTCGCGTTCGCCCAGTTCCCGGAGGGCTACGGTCGCGGGCTCGGCATCGGGTGCGTCATCTTCATGATGTGTGTGGTCCTCGAGGTCGCCTCCTCGACGATCCGCCGCAATCTCCTCGGCGTCGCGCCGACGGGCAGGGGCCTCGGAGACCGGATCGTCCGCGCGGCCACCAAGAACCGCACGGCGCACCGAGCGGCTGAGCAGGATGCGGCGGCCCGGACCGCTCCGCGTGCGGCAGGCCCGCGCGGGGACGCCGAGGTCCTGGCGATGCTGCGCCGCCCGTGGACGCCCGAGCGCGTGCGGGACACCTCGTGGGCCGTGATCGGCATCGCGGTCATCGTTGTCGCGTGGTTCGTGAGCGACATCGACTTCACGCAGGTGGAGTGGCAGTTCGTGCCGCGCGTGATCGAGAGCTTCTGGCCGCCGAGCCTCGGCTCGTACACGTTCGACGATTTCGGGCAGGCGCTGCTCGTGACGATCGAGGTCGCGTTCGCCTCGGCCCTCCTCTCGCTCGTGTTCTCGCTCGTCTTCGGATCGCTCGCGGCGCGCAATGTGGCCCCGACGGGGGCCGTGCGGAACACGTTCCGTGTGATCCTCGTGATCTTCCGCGGCGTTCCCGAGCTCGTGCTCGCGATCTTCCTCATCATGGTGACGGGCCTCGGAAACCAGGCGGGCGTCGTCGCCCTCGCGTTCGGCGGCATCGGCCTGCTCGGGAAGCTCATCGCCGACTCCTTCGAGGAGGTGCCGAGCGGACCGGAACGCGCGCTCACGGCCGTAGGTGCTACCCGCTCGCAGCGCTACTTCTCCGCGACCTGGCCGCAGGGCGTCCCCTCGCTCATCGGCAACTCGCTGTATCTCGTCGACACGAACATTCGCGCGGCCACGATCCTCGGGATCGTCGGCGGGAGCGGGATTGGCTTCTACCTCACGAACGCCTCGTCCGTGCTCACCCTGCACGGCCAGGTCACGACGCTTGTGGTCATGGTGATTGTCACGGTGCTCGTGGTCGAGGGCATTGCCACCTGGATGCGCCGCGTCTTCCGCTAGTCGCCCGCGCCCAGGATCGCCTGCATGAGTGCCCGTCCGCCCTCGGCCACAGTGCCGTCATTGCGGATCTCCACGTCCGCGGGGTGAAGGGGAGCGGGGTCGGCCCTCGCGAGGCGCTGCGCGATATCGTGCAGCGCCTCGCGTCCCCGGCCGCGAAGGCGCTGCGCCCTCACCTCGTCGGAGACAGTCACCCGCACCACGACGAACCGCTCATAGCGCGCCGCGAGCGCGCCAAGCACGCCACGCGAGACGTTCGCGACGACGGCGCGCCCGGCACGGATCTCGTCGTCGACCGCCGCCGGAATGCCGTAGCCGAGCCCGTGCGCGCGCCACCACACGGCGAAGGCACCTCCCGCGCAGGCCTCCGCGAAGGCTTCCTCGGCGACCGGCTCGTGGTCTTCGCCGGCGCTCGCCGGCCGGGTGATGACGCGTCTCGGGAAGCTCGCCGCCCGGGAGTCGAGACGCTCACGCGCGTAGGAGATCAGGGCGTCCTTGCCAACGCCGCTCGCGCCCACGACGGCGAGGAACGGCCCGGGCCCAAGGGTTGGAACGAGGTTCTGCACGTCCGTGCCCGAGGAGAACGGAAAGCTCACGAGACCCGCGCCCCCTCGCGCCACACGCCCCGCACCACCGGCACGCGGTGCCCTTGCGGCCGATTCGGGTACGCCGGAAGGTCGTGGGCGTACACGCGCACCAGATCGGCGCGGAGGCCGGCTTCGATGACGCCGCGGTCGTCGAGGCCGACGGCGCGTGCTGGGTTCGCCGCGACGAGCTTGGCCCCTTCGCGCAACGGCAATGCGCCCTCGGCGTCGAGCAGGAACACCGCCTGCAGGGGGCTCGCAGGCACGTAGTCGGACGAGAGGATGTCGAGCAGGCCGGCTTCGAGCAGCTCGGTCGCCGCGACGTTGCCGGACTGCGAGCCGCCGCGCATGATGTTCGGCGCCCCCATGACGATGAGCTGTCCGCGTTCGCGGGCGGCCTGGGCGGCGACGCGCGTCGTGGGGAACTCCGAGATCAGGACGCCGAAGCCTGCCGATTCCTCGACGTGCTCGATCGTCGCGTCGTCGTGCGCGGCGAGCGCGATGCCGCTCTCGCTCGCGAGGCGGGCGATCTCCGCCCGGTTCGGCACCGAGTGCACCTCGGCGACCTTCTTGAGCTCGTCGACGTAGGGCAGGAACGCCTCGTTGGTGAGCTTGCCCTTGCCCACCATGTAGGTTCGGAAAGCCTCGACGTCGGCGTACTGGCGCTGGCCCGGCGTGTGGTCCATGAGCGAGGCCAAGCGGATCTCGGCGACCTCGCTGAGCGACTCGAACTCGGCCACCGTGCTGGGAGCCGCGACCTCGCAGCGGACGTGGATGAAATGCTCGGCGCGGGTGAGCTTGGCCGCCGCCACGTAGCCGATCGCCTCGGCGATCTCTCGGGCCAGAGCCGTGCCGTCGTCCTCGCGCCCGGTCATCGAGCCGATGCGCACAGCGTCGAAGACCGTGGTCACGCCGGCCCCGCTGACCTGCGCGTCGTGCGCGAGCACCGCCGGCACCGGGTCCCAGTGGGTGCCGGGACG